>DASXFF010000172.1:0-9276 GCA_036489735.1 Occallatibacter sp.
CGTAAAGGTGCCGTTGCCGTTGTTGCGGTAAAGCGTATTGCCGTGAACGCCGGTGACAAACAGGTCGGGATGACCGTCGTTATCGTAGTCGCCCACAGCGGCGCCAATGTCGAATCCGGTTCCTGCGAGTCCGGCCTGGGCGGTCACATCGGTGAAGACGCCGTTGCCGTCGTTGCGGAACAACCGGTTTGAATACTTTGCCGAAGTCTTCTTGAGGGTCGCAATATCGGCCCCGTTGGTGAAAAAAATATCCGGCTTGCCGTCGCCATTGTAGTCAAAAACAGCCACTCCGCCCGCCATCGACTCCGGTGCGTTGCGCGCCGGTGTCTGGCTGCTCTCCAAATGAAATGGAAGCTTCTCCAGTTTGAATTGAATGGCCGCGGGGACTGGCTGCTCGCCAGCCAGAGATGCGCACACCGCCACTGCCGCGATCGTTATCGCTTTTGGAATATTCATGAGATCGCGCGCATTCCACATAGAAAAAGAGAGGGGTGGCGGTAAGCCACCCCTCTCCGATTGTACTTGCTCGCTGAGATCTAGAAGTAGTACTTCCCGGCGAACTGCATCCAGCGGTATCCCTCTTTGGCTTGCGGAGTACCGGTGGTGGTTGCATTCTGGTTTGTGAGCAATGTTCCCTCATCGTGTCCTGAGAACTGGAGGGTATTGTCGCCGTTTCCGTTGATACCGAAACCGGCGTTCGGGTGGTTGAGCCAGTTGGTGGCAGAGACACGAACCTCAAACCTCTGAGACTCGGTGACCTTGAAAGCCTTGAAGATCGCAAGGTCGCTACCAATGTAGTGGGGCGTACGGATGTAAGGCCAGATAAGCTGACCTTGCTGACCGAAATTCCCCACGGAGGGTTCAAGCGGCTCTGCAAAGCAGTTGGGGTTGAAGTACTGCCCCTTCTTCAAGCCCTTCCTCGGATCGCAAGTGAGCAGAGGCATGACCTGGCCGCCCTGGTTCTGACCGAACCAAGTGCTGGTTGAGACGGACTGAGTTTGCAGTCCATCCGGCATGGTGATGTTCGGTTGCGAATAACCGTTCGGGCAGCTTCCACCCGTTCCGGTCGTCGCGCAGGTCAGTGTATTGTAAGACACGTTCATCGCAGGGTTGACGGCCTGATAGGGCACGCCATCCTGATAGGTCGTGTATCCCGATACCTGCCAGCCGTTGACTGCTTCGCCCAACACAAAGTTGTTGTGAATGAAGCTGGGCAGCTTGTAGCTGAACGAAACGTTGAACACCTTGCTGTGATCGTACTCAAGTTGTCCATAGTTGTTCGCCAGGGTGTAGGGATCGACGACTGAACCGTTGCCGTTTCCGTTGGAGGTCGAACCGTCGCGGGTTCCCAGCACCTTGCCGAAGGTAAAGTTGGTGAACAGGAACAGGTTGCCGGACTGCTTCTGTGCGGCCACCTGGAGTGAGTTGTAGTTGGCATATCCGCCATGCGTGTGGAGGTAGATGTGCCCATAGTTGTAGAGAGGTTGATAGTCAGCCGAAGTCAATCCGGTTCCGCTAATCGGAGAAGCGTTCCCGTATGTTCCGTAAGCTGCCGAGTGTGGATCAGGGTCGGGAAGGAAGAACGCGCCGTAAGGAACCGGATTGGCGTCTTCGATGTGACCGTTGTTGCCGTTCAGGAGCTGGTTGCGGCTCATGCTGCCTACATAAGAGGCCTGCATCACCGTGTGAGAAGGCAGCGCCTGCGCCACACCGAAGCTCCAGGTGTCGGCATACGGAATCTTATTGTCGCCTTCCGCATCGGCATTCAGTGGGTTTGCACCAACCTGGTTCAGACCAGACGGGACCGACAGCTTGACCGGCGATCCGCCTACGCCTTCGTTCAGAGTGTTGTTGGCGAAGGTGTAGCCGTAGAAACCGTTCGCGGGACTTGCCGTTGAGAACCCGAAGGAACCCAGCGGGCCGCCCATGGCTGCGCCGGCATCGTTGTCGGAAACCTGATAGCGATAGGTTCCGAAGCCGCCGCGAATGACTGTCTTGCCTGTACCGAAGAAGTCATAAGCGAAGCCTACACGCGGATCGACCAGGAACAACTGGCTGCTCCATCCGGATGTGGGTATCTTCGAATTGATCTTGTTCCAGAGCAGGCCGGTGTTGGCAGGCGGGTTGGGTGTGTTGACGTAGGTAGCGGGATCCCAAACCTGCGTACCGCCAAGCTTGTCGTACCACTGTCCTTCGTGATCGAGGCGCACACCGATGTTGATGGTCGTCTTGGGGTTGAGCTTCCACGAGTCCTGGCCCCAGATTGACCACTGATGAAAGAGTTCGTCGGGAACCGGATCGGTGTTCTGCTCGTTGTAGCTGTAGTTGCGACCCATGAGACGATCCAGCGTCAGGTTGTAAGTAGACGAGGAGCCCCAGGTTTCGGTGTCGAAGTTGCCGTTGGTGGGGTTGCCGGCGGACTGCAGGTTCTCTTCCGCATCCCAGTAGAAGCCGCCCTTGAGCGAGTGCGTCTTGACGATCTTGGTGAAGTTGTCGCTGATAGCGGGCGCCTTGGCAGTCTTGCCGAAGCTGTTCTTGCCGTAGATGCCGCCATAGAACGAGAACTCGTTGATTTCCGTCAAGCCGGAAGCCCATCCGCCCGTTGCGTTCGGTATCTGCGGGTTGGAGTTGCCGAAGAGGCTCTCAAGCGGGAAACCCACCGTCGAGCGCAGAGAGGCATTGGGATTGGACTGCGAAACGGCGTTGATGAACTTCGAGTACGAAAAGACAAACTCGTTGGTCGTCGTCGCGTTGAACACATGGGTGTAGTTCGCCAGATAGACGTTTGCGGTTTCTTTGCCCACAGGATCGGACGGATAAGGGATCGTCCATTCCGGAGCCCACCAGACTGACAGCGGATGATTGTCCGTTTCGGTCTGATATGCGTAAGAACCCCAAAGCTTGTTGTTGTCGTTGAAGGCGTAAGTCACCTTACCGGTGGCCTCCCAGCGATCGGTGGGAGTCACCGGGGAGTAGCCCCAGTTGTTCCATCCGTTGGCCGCGTTGGGCGTCTGGTTGGGCTGCGGGTTCAAGCCGCTCAGAAGCGAGCCGTTCGAATCGAAATACGACTTCAGGTTGGGAATCTTTCCACCCTTCGGATACTGGCCCCAGGGTGAATTCGCCGAGCTGCAACCCTGCCAGCCGTCGTCCGTGTTGCAAGGCAGCGCATACGCGGGCTGGTAAATGCCGCTGTTGTTGCTCGGATCGAAGATCGCGGTCGGAATTCCGGCATTGTTGAAGTCGCCGGCCTGCTGATCCGCAGTCGGAACGTTCATTTCCACCGGGCTGTTGAACGGATGCTGAATCATCTTCTCGTAGCCGCCCCAGAAGAACAACTTGTCCTTGTTCTTGTTGAAGCCGAGAAGTGAGATGGGACCGCCCACGTTGCCGCCGATGTAGTAGTAGGACTGCGGGGTGAGCTTATTGGCTGCCGCGATGGAAGACGAAGTGGCCCCTGGCGTGCCAGCCGCTCCCGCTTCCTGGATCGACTTGTTGTTCCAGTCGTTGGCGTAACCGATGCCCGTGTTGCGGGCATAGAGATACGCTTCACCGTGAAACTTCTGGCTGCCGCTCTTGCTGAAGGCTTCCAGGATCGCCGGGCCCTTGGCGTATTCAGCGCCGTAGGAAGCCGACAGATACTTCACGCTGTCTGTCATGTCCTGGTTGATATTCGCAATCTGCGTTCCGGCATTGCCCGGATCGATCAGGTTGGCGCCATCCAGGATAATCGCTGTTGAGCCGTAGGGCTGCGTGCCATTGGCGGAGAACTGTCCGGCAGGCCCGTTGTTGGTGCCCGTGACCTGGCTGTTATAGGAGGAACCCACGCCGCCACCGTTATTGAAGGTGATGCCAGGCATCATCTTGATCAATTCGGCGGCGTTGCGGCCTGTCAGAACGGCGGAATCCACCAGCTCATTATTGAGCGTGGTGCTGATTTCGGCCGTATCCACAGGCACTTCGGCGTCCTGCCCCGAAACAACCGTGACCGAGTTCACGTCGGAGCTGATCTTCAGGTGAATGTTGGGAATCGTACGAGAATCGCCCTGGTTCAGGAGAATCCCGGTTTCCTTCCACGATGAAAAGCCTTTGGACGAAACGGTTACGGTGTAGGTTCCTGGCTGCAATGCGGTCACCGAGAACAAGCCGGAGCTGTCCGCTTTGGTGTCGCGTTTGTCGCCTGTGGTATCGCTGACGACGGTGACGATGGCGCCCGGAATTCGAGCTCCCGTCTGGTCTTCAGCGGTTCCGCTCAGCGTGCCAGTCAAAACCTGCGCATTGGCGAAACCGAGAGACAGAACCAGGACTGGAAGTAGTAGCCATGGTATCCCCCGGCGCCAATTTGACTTCGAGCCTGAACTCGACGCCTTCCTGCTGATTGAAAACATTGGGTGTTGCCTCCTGAAATACATTCTTGTTGTGACCCAGCCAACGTGACTTAGTCCCTTAGTTCTTGTGACCCAGGCAAGGTGCATGCGTACGGTGTTCGAGGCTAGTCGTGGCCACAGAACTATTTTTGTGAATCCTGGTACCGATATCACATGCAAGATGCCACTTGCAAGCACTTTTTTAGCGCAACTTGGCATTTGCTAAAACAATTTAGTAAGCCCAGCTAAAACCGTTTACTAAAACCGTTCCGTAAGTGTTCATTTATCGAGACTTCAGGGCTTTTTGCCGGTTTTCCGGCTCATTCGTATCCGAATGAGAACGCCCCATAATTGGTGCGCAATTTTCTGGCGCCGAGCGGCAGTTTTGCGTTGGGTTTTCTAGCATATATCCAGGTCGGCCTGTCCGGGTCCAGCTCACAGAATTTCCGCTTGATCGAACCGGTTTTGTTCGCTCCTGGGGCTCAGGCCGGCGAAAACGGCCGGCCGGCGACAATTCCCTTCCCTTCGACGATCGTCACCAGCCGGTTTGCAGCCTGTCCGGGGTACTTCTCCACCGCTCCGGAAGGCCATGTAATCTCGATATCCGCCCGGCTCTCGGCGCCTAACCCGAAGTGCAGGCGCGGGTCGTTCGCCGAAACATAGCTTGTCTGGCTCAGCATCGCCTGGGCCTGCACCTTGCCGCCATAGCGCGCCACAACCCGCGCGCCAATCGCGCTGCGGTTGCTCTTGGTCCCTTCCAGCCGCACCTTGATCCAGTGGTTCTGCTTTGGCGCATCGTTGCGCAGCAGCGACGGCGGCTCATTCTGGTTCATGATCACGATGTCCAGATCGCCGTCGTTGTCGAAGTCCCCGAAAGCGCATCCCCGGCTCACGTGGCGCGCGACCAGCGCGCTTCCCGGCTCCAGCCCCGCGCGTTCGAACTTCCCATTCCCCTTGTTGCGGAACAGAATCCGAGGGCCCTTGAACGGAAACTTGGGGTTCACCCGCTCGATCTCGGCGTACACATTGCCCGTCACCCAGAAGATATCCGGCCAGCCGTCGTTATCCAGATCCACGATCCCGGTGCCCCAACTCACGTACTGGCGCTCGCCGGCAATGCCCGCCGCCTGCGCCTGGTCTTCGAACTCCCCCTTGCCGAGGTTGTGAAAAAGCCCTTCCGGCTGCAGTTGGAAATGGGTCTTGATCATGTCCAGCCGCCCATCCAGGTCGTAGTCCCCCACTCCCACGCCCATGCCCGCCATATCCTGCCCTTCAGGACTGATGGCCACCCCGCGCATCAAGCCGTCTTCACGAAAGGTGCCGTCGTGGTTGTTCAACAACAGCAAGCTCGCAGTCGTATCGCAGGCGACGTAGATATCCGGCCAGCCGTCATCGTCCGCGTCGAAGGTCACCGCCGTCAGCCCATACGACCCGCGGAACGAATCGATCTTGGACTCCCTGGAAACGTCGGTAAACGTTCCATCGCCGTTGTTGCGGTAAAGGGAGTGCTGCGGAGCCTTCAGGCCTTTTGGTCCGCACGCTACGGGCACGCCCTCGTAGTTGCAATTCAGAATGTCGAGCGATGGCTTCAACGCGTGGGCGAGGTCGATGTCCACATAGTTTGCGACGAAGAGATCGAGTAGCCCGTCGCGGTTATAGTCCACAAACGTGCAGCCGGAGCCGAAGCGCGTTCCGTCGTGCAGCAGTCCGGCCTTCTCCGTCACATCGGTAAAGGTGCCGTCGCCATTATTGTGATAGAGCTTGTTCTGGCCATAGTAGGTGACGAACAGGTCCTCGAACCCGTCGTTGTTGTAGTCGCCCACGCACACGCCCACGGCCCATCCCGCATCTTCCAGCCCCGCCTTCCTGGTCACGTCGGTGAAAGTCCCGTCGCGGTTGTTCTTATAAAGCCGGTTCGAAGCTCCCGGCGGGACTGCTTCCAGCCGGCGGCCGCCGAGGATGAAAATGTCCATCCAGCCGTCGTTGTCGTAATCGAAAAAGGCGCAACCCCCGCCCATCTCCTCCACGATGTAGGTCACCTTATCGGGATCGCCGTAGAACATGGTGCTGGTCAGTCCCGCGCTCTGCGCAACGTCGACGAATTTCGAGAAGGGGGCCGCACCGGCGGCCGCAACCAGCACTTCGGACTCCTCCGGGGCGGCGACGGCCTCAGCCGCATGACCAGCGCCGAGCGCCGCGATTGCCGGCACGCCGGCTACCAGCGATGAGGCACAAATCGCCGAAGACGTCTTGAGAAGCTTACGCCGGGTCCATTGAGTTGATCGCTCCGTCATTGTGGCAATGAGTTTCTCATTTCCAGCATTTGGACGGCAATAGTTTCCAGTCAGGGGTTCTGGTGGGCCGCCGCAGGGTCGCGAGCGAGTTCGTCGCTCAGCTCCTTGGCCTGGGCATTCGCCGGCTCCAGTTTGAGGGCCGTGCCCGCGGCTTCACGCGCCTCTGCAAACTGACCGGCCTCGGCCAGCGCCGCCGCCAGGTTGATCCAGGCATCCGTCCATTCCGGCTGGGCCTTCACGGCCATGCGAAAATGCTGAATCGCTCCTGCCCTGTCGCCGCTCCGCGATAGCAGATATCCAAGCTCTCTCTGCGCTCCCGCCAGATCGGGGTTCAACTTCACAGCTTGCTCGAGCGCGGCGCGCTCCCCGTCCGTGTCGCCTGCCTTGTGAAGCGCAATCGAAAGCTGGAATTTGTAACCCGCATTGTCCGGCGCGGCGTCGCACGCCTCGCGGTAATGCACGATTGCCTCTTTCACATCGCCCGCTGCCAGGTCCTTATCGCCCTGTCCTGCACTTTCGGAGGCTTCGAGGCCGGCCTCTTCCGATTTCTTCAATTCCTGATACTGCTTCATCTGCTCGCCGGCTTTGGCGTCCTGACCCAGCCCGTGATACGCCTTCGCCAACTCGAAGTGCACCTGAGGCTCAATCGCACCCAGCTCGATAGCCTTGTTCAACTCCACCGCTGCCGCCTGCCACTCCTTCAGAAACACCAGCACCATGCCCAGGTTGTAGCGGGAATTGAAGAAGTCCGGCTCAAGAGAGACAGCCTGCTCCAGGTGCGCTTTGGCCGCCGTGTAGTCGCCCATCGTGCGCTCCACAATGCCGGCCAGATAGAGCACTTGCGGATCGCCCGGCCGCTCCGCAAGCAGCTTGGGCGCCATGGGCCGCGCCTGATTGATGTGGTTGGTGAGCACCAGAAGCCGGAACAGTTCCACCTCCGCCTCCTGGCTGCCGGGGTTCGCATCTACGGTGTGCTGCAGCAGGTTGATCGCCTCCTGGTAGCGAAGCTGCTTCACCAGCACCACCGTCATCGCGCTCGCCAGGCCTACCGAGTTGGGATTCTCGCTCAGCCCGTCTGCAAGCACAGCTTTGGCATCGTCCAGATGATTCAGAAGTCCCAGCGCCTGGGCCAGGTCGATGTCCAGCTTCTCATTGCGCGCCGCCGATTGCAGCAGCTTCACCACGCCGATGTAGTCTTTCTCGCCCAGCAGTTCTCCGCTCAACCCCTCCAGCGCCTGCTCTGACTTGGGATCGATCTTGAGCGCCCGTGTCCACTCGTCCCTGGCCTTGTCGTGCTCGGCGGTTTGATCAAAGACAAATGCCAGCATCAGGTGGGATTTGATCTCATCCGGGTCCAGCCGCTCGAACTCCTGGAGAGGTCCCTGCGCTTCGGCGGTATGGCCGCCGCCGATCAGCGCCAGCCCTTCCAGGTAATGAAGCTGCGCCGAATCCGGGTTCGTTTTCAATGCGGTTTGGAAGGTCTCCACGGCGCAGTCATACTGCTTGTGGCTGGCGAACCACCCTCCCAGCGCGACGGCATTATCCTCCGTAGGAAGCATCTGAAACCTGGCCGTCATCGCCGGCGGACCGTCGCAGGCCGCATGCGCCGCCGCGCCGCCCAGACACCAACCCGCAGCCAGAAAAACTCCCCGCCAAACCGGCCGCCGGATAACTCCCATTCCCGCTCGTCTCCCGGCAGTCAGACTACACCAGACACTGCTGAACCGGCCTCCCAGGCTTCAACGGCCTCATGTGACCATGGCCTTTCAGAGTTACGATGTCCGTGGAGCCCCAACCGTGCCCAAGCGCGATCCCAAGCCGGAAACGCAACTCGCTTCCGCGGCAGTTCGCGTCTTCATGGCCGGCGACCGCATCAACCAGCAGCTCATCTCCGTCCTCGACCCGGCGGCGTGGCGGGCACAACCCGCAACCGGCGTACGCCCCATCGTCGCCATCTTCACCCATATGCACAATGTCCGCTGCAAATGGATCAGGCTCTCCGCGCCTCATCTCGGTGTGCCGTCCAGGCTTAGCCGCTCAAGCTGCACCCCTGGGCAAGCTGCCGCCGGGCTCGCCGCCAGCTCCGTCCGCTGTTCCGAGATGATCGGCCAGGCCTTCGACAACGACGGCCTCGTACCCATTTTTCGCCGCGACGCCATCGGCAGTTCCTGGCCCGCAGGCGTCGAAATGCTGTGCTACATGACTTCCCATGAAGCACACCACCGTGGCCAGGTTTGCCTGTTGGCTCACCAGTTGGGCTTTCCGTTGTCCGGCAGCGTATCGGCCGGCTTCTGGAACTGGGAAAAGGTCTGGAAGGACTCCGGCTGGCAGCTCGCTATCGCTCCCCAAACCGGCCTCACCCCGGCCGCGCGCTAAATTCTCTGCCATATTGTCCTAACTCTCCCCTGCATCTCCAAGTCCAACCAAATGATTTACGATTTCATTTGAGTAGTTCCCGCGCCAGCGCGGGCCCATGCCGCCATCTCTTTCCTGTTCGATTCGGACCTGGCGCAAAAACCAAAGGGGACCCCATGCGTTTTCATAGAGCTCTATTTCCAGGTGTGTTGCTTCTGTGCTCCACCGCTCCATTCGTCGCCTACGGTCAATTCCAGGCGCCC
>DASXFF010000191.1:0-10936 GCA_036489735.1 Occallatibacter sp.
GCGCCCGCAAAACCCAAATACAGGATGCTCCGCGGGCATCTTCGGTGCATCGTTTCCGTCAAGCAGATCAAGCCGCTGGCCATTCGGCACCAGCCCGACATTCGCCTCCGGCGCGAGGCCGAGGATATCGTTAACTTCCCCGCTGCCGGTGGCCTGCACCCAGCTTGCGCCGGCCAGATAGCGGCGCTCGCGCAGTGCGACATATAACCGCTTCTTTCGCGGATCCTTCCTCATTACTCCCGGCGAATATCCTCCATGTGGAGTTACACCATAGCGCAAACCCCGCTTGCCCAGCACACGTGCAATGCTCGAAAACTCCGGGCAGAATACGGAATGAAAGTGCACCCACGTGTCAGTCGAGAGGCTACGGATCGCGTCTTTGACTTCGCCGCTCAAAGTAAAGCGCAGGGCCGTGATTGGGAGCAAACGCATCTTGTACTCACGCACTCTTGGCGTGAGGTTCATGGACTCAGCTAACCCCCAAACTTCTACGTCGTGTCCAAGCCGCAATTGGTAAGTGGCCATCCAGTGCCCGAGTTTGCTCACTCCATTGAGCGTGTCGGGGTTCACTTTGCCAAAGAGAATGTGTACAATATGCATCGACCTTACTCTTTACCAGGAAGAGACGATTGCACTGTAACTCTGTGTCCTTCCCATGCCCAGGCGGAAGCGATAATGGATCCGAAGTTATGTTCCGGCTGCCATCCCAACACCTGCCGTGCGTGCGCTGCGCCTGCGATAAGTCTCTCAGGATCCCCGAGGCGCCGAGGCTTTTCAAGAATCGGAATCGTATGCCCGCAAACCCTCTCAACCATCGCTATAATCTGGCGAACGCTGAACCCCTCACCCATTCCGAGATTGAAAGCTTCGCTCTCCCCACCTGCGGCCAAATACTGAAGCGCGAGAATATGCGCCTTGGCCAGGTCTTCCACATGAACATAATCGCGGATCGGCGTTCCGTCTGGAGTGGAGTAGTCGGTTCCAAAGATCGCAAAGTTGGCGCGGTCTCCCTTGGCCGCCTGCATAATGAGCGGAATAACATGCGGTTCAGGGTCATGTGCCTCGCCAATTTCGCCATCCGCGTCGGCGCCAGCCGCATTGAAATACCGCAGCACGACCCAACGAACACCATACGCTCCGCCGTACCAGCGAAGAATTCTTTCCACAATCAGTTTGGACTCTCCATACGGATTGACGGGATTTTGCGGATGAGATTCGTCAATGGGAAGCCGCAGCGGATCGCCGAACGTCGCACAGGTTGAAGAAAAAATAATATCCCTGACCCCTGCGCTGCGCATGGCATCCAGAAATCCCAGCGTATTGACAACATTATTTTGAAAGTACTTCGCGGGCTCCAACATCGATTCACCCACATACGCACTGGCTGCGAAGTGCATGACGGCATCGATGCGCTCATCTCGCAGAACCCGAGTCACCAGATCCTGATGCCCGATATTTCCGCGCACCAACTTTCCCCACCGCACCGCCCACTCGTTGCCCGTACTCAGATCGTCTATGACGATTGGGATATGGCCTGCGCGAGAAAGAGCTTTGCAGGTGTGGCTACCGATGTATCCAGCGCCGCCGGCCACTAGGATGCGCATTGGGTTCCCTTCCGGCGACGGCTAGTTAAAGGCATAGAACTACCTGCGTCGCCTGGCTCGTATGCGCACAGAAAGGTCATGCAGCATTGACCGTTGCTCAACATCATTGCGCCGTCTCCCGAGAGCTTTGAGAAGGCAACGAGCCGCTGCCAAAGCGGGGTATCTGATGAAAGCTGTTCTTCAAGCTACAAAACAAGTTATAGCGGACGATGTAATACGCTGCCGCCACGCCGTCTAAGGCCGTAATCTTTTTGCCTTCCTCATAGGTTCGGCCATAGTAGCTGATCGGCGTTTCATAAATGGCACATTTAAGCTTGGCGACCTTTGCCGTGACCTCGATTTCAAAGCCGAATCCGCTGGAGTTGATCTTCATCTGCCGAATAATATCGCCACGAAACGCCTTGTAACAGGTCTCGACGTCGGTCAAATTGATATTCGTGGCCAAGTTTGAAAGGAACGTCAGAAGCTTGTTACCTAAATAGTGGTAGAAGTACAACACGCGAGTAGCTTTTCGAACCAGGAACCGGGAACCAAATACAACGTCCGCATTTCCAGATAAGATGGGGCCAATTACATCCGGAATTTCGTGCGGATCGTATTCCAAGTCCGCATCCTGCACGATCACAATCTCTCCTTGAGTCAGGCGAAATCCTGTCTTCAGAGCTTCAGTTTTTCCTTGATTTTTTTCGTGCCGCGCTACTTTGATCCGGTCATGTGCAAGCCTCAGTTCCTCAAGAATCTGCGGCGTCTTATCGGTCGAGCAATCGTCCACAATCACAATCTCAAGCAACTGCGGCAATTCAAACAATCGCGCGACGATAGTGGCAACGGTATCTTCCTCATTGAAGACCGGCACAACCACCGATAAGCACTTCTCTTGCATCACCCTTGCTCCATTCACTACGCCGATTTAGCCCTGCCGCGAAGCGGTGTCCTGATATTGACTCTAACTAACATCGATCTTTGTCATCGCATACTCAGCGGACGGTCAACGCATCCCCTCTAAGTGGATGCGCGCTTCGTGCGCCAGATACTCGCGGCCATGAAGATGCAAATAAACGGCATAACAGGCATCCGAAGCCGGGAGTCCGCGGCGGTATCTGACATTGCGGCGACGCACAAAAGGTATGTCGATACTCCAAGAATCAGCCAGAGCGAAGCAATGTTAAAGCTGCCCTTGAACCTGCCGCGAAGTGCCTGCACGATGCCCAATATCGCCAGCACGTACGCGGCCAGAAGGGCCGCCTCAAAGACGATCTTTTCCGTTGCTTCCCAGGGCGACTTTCTAACCAATTGAATCCCGCCGCTCGCTGTGCCCTCATCGATCAAGGCGGGATTACTCTGTGACCCTCCGCGAACCACAAGCCGATAAAGATAGCCCGACCCGGGGCTGAATATTGCACTTATCAGAGCTGACCTGACATTCTGGAAATAGATGCCAATGTGGGCTTTGATGACCTGAAGCCCCTCGGCGTGCATATAGGTCAGCCGCTGCCCTTGCGTCCAGGAAGCCTGCTCCGGGTGCAAGGCGAGATATGGCTGATAAATATAGGATTGTCCGTCGCGATCGGAAAAATCCACATAACCTAACTCCCGCCGTAGATCGAAGAATGCCTCGTGCTTAAGCCGCGCTTCTATACCGGCGGCATCGTAGAAGTACAGGTTAATATCCGAAATGCTTGAGAACCCGCTATAGCCGGTCTCGACCCGATTACGCACCTGCCACAATGCGAGCCATGGAAGCGCACTCAGAAGAAGAATGGCTGGCGCCTTCCAACGAATTTCCGGGACCCGAGCCAAGGCTGCAATTAGCCCCATCGCAATCAAGACGGGGAGATAGTAGCTAATGGGCCGAATATATGTAGCGATGGCTAAGGAAAGCCCAGCAGTTACAAGAAGACGAAGATCGTAACTACGAAGAAAAGTGACAAGCCTTTCCATGCAGATAAGAAAAGGCACCAGGAACAATGTCTCCGACAAGAGGGTTGAAGAGAACGCAACCGAAATCGGTTCAAAAACGAATATCCATGCTGCCGCAATTGCAACGCGATCGTCGAGAAAGAGCGCCCGGGCGAGTCTCCAAACCAGAACAATTGTGAACACCGAGACAACGGCGTTGACCGCCCCGGCAAATGGCAGGCCGGCAAGACTGGTAAGTCCAAGGAACAAGGCGTATCCGGGCGTACGCACCAGGTCCGGGACACCGTCCGCTATGAAACGGCCGTGCAGCAACAGGTTGCGGCCAGGGTCGAGATAGCTCACTGTGTCCGCCTGGAAAAGAACCCGGCTTCCATTCTGAACGAGAGAGATCGCCAGCAATGCAAATCGCATAACCGCCGCAGCAATAACCGGCGCCAATAGCCTCCTATCCCACCAACTGGCTACAGGAGAAGTTAGGGCGGTCTCGTTCGAATTCAGGTTCCCGGCTATGTTGGTTTTCTGCATTCGCGATTTCTTAGTTATTCGATAACATTCCGGCTTCGCTGATTCATAGCGCTGGACCTGACGCAGGAACAATAGTCTCGCGCAATAGCCGGTTCGATCTCGTCTTTAAAGCGACGGCGACAATGCCCTGGAACAAAACCTGGGTGACGATAAGACCAAGCATTGTGCCGGCCAAGCCGAGCCATTTTGCCATGGGTACCGCAAACACGAATGCAAACCCCGTCATGACCAGATAAGACCAGAAGATTGGTGCAGTAAACTCCAGGGCCTGTAGACCGGCGCGGAGTGGTCCGCCGAGAAAAACAATCACATACAAAAGCGCATAGAGCCGCAGGATATATCCGTATTGGACCAGTTGAGGGCCATACATCAATTTGAGCCAGAAGCCAGGCGCTGCGGCCATCGCAATTGCAAATACCAGCGTCAGGCCGCCCCACTTCAAAATGATTGAGCGAATATAAGCCTTCAACGAGCGGATTCCGCCTTGCCTGAACCGCCGGGCCGATTCAACCGGCACTATGTTATCGAGCCCCTGAAACCAGACATGCGTTACTCCCATGAGGTTTTGTG
Source organism: Occallatibacter sp. (assembly GCA_036489735.1). GTDB lineage: Bacteria > Acidobacteriota > Terriglobia > Terriglobales > Acidobacteriaceae > Telmatobacter. The sequence continues at coordinate 4,620 of DASXFF010000191.1, forward strand.
ACGCCTTCAATGCGCCGGCGGCGGCGACGCCGTAATACACGGGCGCAGCAATTATGAAAATATTGCTCGATGTCCAAATCATCAAAGCCGAACCGGTCAACCATCGCGATAGCTTCCAATGCCGGGCCCATGTCGCCTTGATCCAGCCCCATTGAAATTCAATCCGCTCCACCCAGAACCAACCCACAAACACACCCGCTATCGAAGTTCCGGCCATCGCCCATAATGCGGTTGCGCTATTTAGGTGGCCGCCTCGATGGAGCAGGAAGATGAGCGGGAGTTGCGTGAGATAACTGAATGAGTCATCGGCCAGCGCGTACCGGCTGCGGCCCGCAGAGAAGAAATACCGCCGTATGAAATCCTGCGTTTGATATGCGGCTGTGGCTACTGCGAGCGGTAGCGCCAACTGTTGAAGTTCCGCATGATGAAACAGACTGCTTGAAGTCTTAAGCCCCACAAAGACCAGCACGAAACAGACAACAACCAGCACCAGTTCCTGAAAGACAACCGCGCCAAAGTACAAAGGCTTGTCTTTTTCTTCCTGCTTGGGGCCAACGCTCATCATCGGAGCGATGATCAATGCGGTCTGCAGGCTGTTCGCGAAAAGTACAGACATCCATGCCAGAACAAAAACACCGAACTCGCGCAGCCCCATAAATCGCGCGAGCATCACGTTAGTCGCAAAATTTGTTGCACTTACTACCGCTTGGTCGAAAAGCGCCCAAACCTCGCGCCCAAGAAGTCGGTGAAGCAAGCTGCCGCTAAGTCGCTCCCGGAGCGCGCTGCTCGCTCTCATCCTACCCCCATTTGCGCTGGCGATGGTCTTGGGCCGGATCTGCCGGGCAGTTGAATGCGAATGCCGAATCCAGTTTCAATATTGGGCGCCGATTCGTGCTGCCATTCTTAGCGCGCTGCGTAAATAGTCGCAGAAATTGCAGTCGAAATCAGCGAGGTCGTATCTGACAGCATGGCCTTCACCTTGCTGATCGGAACATAAACAATGTCCTGAGCCTGAAGCTCAAGCGGCTTCTGCGTTCCCACCACTATGCCGTCATAGGAGAGCGAAAAGTCCGATACTGTGCCGTCCGGGTTGCGGCGAATCACGCGCAGACCGCTCGTCCTGGCCTGCAATACAGTTCCGCCCCCCAATGCCAACGCCTCGGCAACATTCAACTTGCCATCTTCCTGCATCAGATAACCGCCCGGGCGGAACACGGCCCCAAGCACATAAATAACGCCGGCTTTTGGAATGACAACCGTATCGCCGGGGCGTACCAGGATCGACCCCGTTTGCCGGTTGCTTTCGACCCGCGAATACGGCGCATCTTCCTCAGGCGCAGACTCATCATCCCCATGCCGGATTTTGATTCGAGTTCCAGCCATGGCAGTCAGGCCGCCCACCTGAGCGAGAATCTCACTTAGCTTCATGGGAGCGATAATCGTAACTCTGCCCGGATTCGCCACTTCACCAAGCACGGTGACAAAGTGGCCGGCATATTGCTCCACATCTACATTGACCTGCGGGTCATTCAATATCTGGTCACTCTTAAGCGTCGTCGCAAACAGGGTCGCTGCTTCAACCGGAGTGAGCCCTGTTACCTTCACTTTTCCGCACAGTGGAAGAGTTACATTCCCTTGCGGGTCAACGCGAAGCGCGTCGGTGTATTCCGGCGTGTCGTAGACGCTCACACTTAACAGATCGCCCGGCTCAATTCGAAGCTCGGAGAAGTCCTTGGGAAGAGCCATTGGTCCTGCGCCCGAAGCCGCGCCTGCCCCTTTGGTCGCAGATGAAGCCGAGCCGCCCGCTGCAAACGCTCCGCCTGAACTGGGAGTTGATGCCCCGCCACTCTGCGACTGTCCTGGTGCAGCCAGTGCGGCAGCTAGCGCGGCAACTGCGAACAGAGACAGCATGGAATCGCGACCAAACGTGAGCCTACTTTTCACCGTAGTATTTCTCCACATTGTAGCCATATACGCTCCGATACTCGCTTGCTGACATGTCCACTGCCTGAATCACCATTCCAAGAAGATGAATCCTGTTTCTGGCAAGAATCTGGACGAAACGGCGTAGAGCCTTGCGGGACGTTTGACCGGACCTCAATATGCCGATGGTCCCGTCGCAGTGGGAACCAACTTGAACCGGATCGGCAACAGGCAGAACCGGCGCGTTATCGACCAGCACCAAGTCGAACTTTTCCCTGGCCGTCTGCAGTATCTTCGCAATCTCGCCCGACTCCAGAAGTTCTGAAGCAAGAGGCGTGCTTTGTCCTGCAGAAAGCAAGAACATATTCGGCACCACCTGGTGCGGTTGAAGCACCTCGTCAAAAGTCCCGATACCCGCAAGCAGGTTTGACAGGCCTTCTTTCCGCGACACGCGAAACAGCGAGTCTTGACGCGGCCGCCGCAGATCGGCATCGATGATGAGCACCTTCAGTCCCGTCGCTGCAAAAGCTATGCCGAGATTGTAGATCGTGTATGACTTGCCTTCGCCGCCCAGTGCGCTCGTCACAGCAAGCAGTTTCAGCCTGCGTCCAACCCCGGAAAGTGTCAAGCCCGATCGCAGGCTTCTTAGCGACTCGGCTGTCGCGCCCTCCGGATCGATGAGGAAGGGGCTCGACTCTGTAGCGAACGCGCCGTCCGACCGTGAACGTGCTTCCCGCCTGTGAAATGGAATCAGGCCAAGAACAGGCACGTGCGCCATCTCTTCAACTTCAAAGCTATCGGCTACGGTGTCGTCCTGGCTCTCAATAAGATATGCGAGGCCAACTCCCAGAACAATGCCTCCGAGCAGGCCCACCAACGGAAAGAGGGTCCGCTTGGGAACCCATGCACGCCCCGGAGGCCGCGCTGGATCCGCAACGGTGACATTGACAGCGCTGCTGCCTTGATCGATATTTGCCTCTTGAAGTTTGGCGTCCAGCAGGTCATAGAGTTCCCTGCTTGAATTCGCCTGTTCCATCAGAATTCCAAGCTGCACAACATCGTCATTCATCTTGCTGGTGACGACCTTCTGCGCTTCATACGCGCCTTCGAGCGACTTCTCGGTGGCTTCTGCAAGAGTCAGGTCGTTCTTCGCCCGCTGCTTGATCTTGCCCATTTCCGCCTGAATCTGGTCGTCGAGAGACTTCATCTGATTCTGCAGTTCGGTCAATCTCGGATTCCGCGCCCCGTATTTCGTCGAAGCGTCCGCATACTCTACCTTGATCGTCGCCTCTTGTCCGCGAAGCGCGTTCAGCAATTCCAGGCCATTCCCCTGTGACATCACAGCCGAGGTAGAGATTCCCGGCAGCGCGCTAGAACCAAGCGATGAAACAACTTCAGGGTCTTGCGTCGCAGTTAGCCGGTAAATTGCCTCCGCTGAAAGACGCTGGGCTTCAGCCTGAGTTACTTCTTCGTTCAAGGCAGTTAGCCTGTCCAATTCAGGAATGCGGACACCACCGCCGCCTCCTCCGCCGCCGCCTCCGCCGCCCTTCGCGGCCATCGCCGCTCCTCCGCCTCCACCGCCGCCAAGCGACGCGAGGCCCGGCATGGCTGCTGAAAGGTTATGCATCCGCTCATAATCGGCCACAGCTTCTTCAGAGGAAGTTACCCTGCTTGATAGACCGGCAAGCTGATCCCCAAGCCACTTTGAGACCTCTTTAGATGCAGTAAAGTTTGAGCTTAGAAGGTATAGCTTGTACTCATCTACGATCTGATTGGCGATGTCAGCGGCTTTTACGGGATCGGTGCTCGTATAAGTAATCGCAATCAGGCGGGAGCTCTCAACCTCTTTAACCTTTAAGCCGGATTCAAATCCGGCGATAAGCTCCTCACGCCTCCGCGGCGGTAACGCATCGAGACTTACAAGGGGTCCTTCTTCTTTCTTCTGGAACCATCCCCCTTTTCCCGCCAATCGAAGCATGCCTAGCTTGCTCATTACATTCAGAGCAATCGTATCGTCTTCGATCACCGCAGTCTCGGTCTGAATCTTCACCTTGAGTTCGTCTGCCCCGCCACCGGCCATTGATGCAATATCCGAGAGAGCACTTACCCCGCTCGACTTATCTTCATTCAGTTCAATCGTGGCCGTGGCCCTGTATTTCGGCGTCATTGTTACCGTAACAAGAATCGCCAGAAGCAGGCCGGTGAGAGCGGCGCCAATCACGATTCGCTTGCGCTTGAGTGGGACAATCGCAAGCTTCCTCAATGACACTTCGTCTTCGCTGTCGAAGAAAGAACCCCTGTTAACGGGCAGACCTGCCGGTTGCACGGACTGATTTTCATTCTGATCGGTCAAGGGTGTATCTTTCTCCCGCTATGGGTTGATGGAATTATGATACAGGGCTGGTTCTGCAACTGCTCGCCGGCGCGATTCCGATCAATGATTTGCGATCGTCATCTCTTTGCCAACCGGCTTCTCCGCGAATGACCTTTCGCCGCATTGAGGCGCGGATGCCGGTTCATATTCGGGAACCATCTCTTTAAGCGCAGCAATCACGCGAAGAACTTCTCCGGAGCGCTTGGCAACGCCGAGTTCATGTAGGAAGACCTCGAATCTGCTCAGGCCGTCTTCTTCAGAAGGTGCGATGCTGAGTAACGGGGAGTTCGAAATAGACACAGGAAGCTCCGATGGGAAGCTGAGTTCCTCCGATATTTTCTCCCCCCGCCGGGCGCCGATAAATTCAATCTCGATTTTCCGTTCTGAGAGCGAGATGAGTTTTCTCGCCAGGTCAAGAATGTTCGTCGGCTCTCCCATGTCCAGCACAAGAATCTCTCCACTCTTGCCGTGCGGCACTGCCTGCAACACTAACTGGCCAGCCTCGTGCGCGGTCATAAAGTAGCGGGTCATCTCAGGATCGGTAACTGTCACCGGTCCGCCCGCCGCAATCTGGTCAAGAAAAATAGGGACCACGCTGCCGCTGCTTCCCAACACGTTTCCAAATCGAACGACGACGAATTTTGTGGGTCCGGAATTTCTAAGCGCTCGAATTGCCAGTTCAGCCACGCGCTTTGTCGCGCCCATGATGCTCACCGGACGAACAGCTTTGTCGGTCGAGATTAAGACAAAGTGTTCGACACTGTGAAGCGCTGCCGCCTGCGCAACGTTCCAGGTGCCGAAGATATTGTTTTCGACCGCGGCGAGCGGATGCCTTTCCAGCAGGGAAACGTGCTTGTATCCTGCTGCGTGAAAAACGACGGAGGGCCGATACCGAGCGGTAACCCGATTCACATCCTCGGCACAGGAAACGCTGCAAATCTCAGTTTGAAATTTCAACCCGCTGAAACATTGCTTCAGTTCGTTTTCCAGATAGAAGAGGGGCGTTTCCGCCTGGTCCATTCCAATTAGCTCTCGCGGATTGAATGCCGCCAGTTGCCGGCACAGCTCCGACCCTATCGATCCGGCAGCGCCGGTTACCATCACCGATCGTCCCTGGATATACTCAGCCGCCGGGCTCTGATCGAGTTGGATCGGTTTTCTTCCGAGCAGACTTTCAAGCTCGAAGTCAATAGCTCTGTCGCTCCCAACGATCTTTGGCATAGGCTATATTCAAACTCGCTGGGCTGTTGGAAGAGATGGTTGAGTAATCGACTTCAGTAAGTGGGAATTGCGGCTCGTGACTGAGTGAATATCGATTAGATCGCCGGCTCTGCGCTTTCCGCCGACTCCAGAAACGCAAAGCTTGCGTACGCCTCAAACATTCTTTCCGGACCAATTTCCTTGCCGAGAAAAACTCGCTGCAGTGAGTTATGACTGATGACAATTCCAATCAGCGTGAGAATCACCGTCTTTGCGTTCGCGCAGCGTAACTCGCCGTTCTCGATCCATGGTTCCAGATAGCGCGCGGCCACCTCTATAAGCTCGCCCAGATGCTTGCGCACCAATGGATCGAAACTCTCTTTCATTTCCAGGGCGCTGTATTGCAGCAGACGGAGAATCTCAGGCCGTTGCATCAGTGTCTTGGCCAGCAGCTCAAATGCGCGGACAAGCGCTGTCCGTCCGTCGGGAGCAGCGGCTACGAGGGCAAGCAAATCGCCGCGGAAGCGCAGTTGCTGCAGTTCCGACTCCAGCACCGCAAGGTAGAGATCGTGTTTGCGCGGATAGTGCCGATAGACGGTAACTTCATTCACCTGCGCCGCGGAAGCCACGTCTCTGGTGCTGACTCCGTTATAGCCGTAGCGCGCAAACAGTTCTGTCGCAGTCGTCAGAATGCGTTCACCCGCGCCACGGCCCTTTTGACCGTGAGATCCGGTCCCGCGCCCATCGCCGGATTGAACGGCGTGGCTCTGGCTTGAAAGCTTCGTCATGGTCTGAGGCTCCGCGATTGTTAAACTGTTCC
>DASXFF010000005.1:0-3604 GCA_036489735.1 Occallatibacter sp.
CTGCCCGATACAAAGCACGAGCGGCTGAAAGCTTTCGCGCGGATGCGCGGCGTGAGCGTCAACAAACTGGTCGAGGAACTGGCCACGGTGGCACTTGCTCAGGCGGATGCCGAGAACCGCTACCGGCTGCGTAGCGCTCGCGGCAAGCCGGCAACGGGCCTGCGGCTGCTCGACAAGCTGGACGGCAAAGTGAAGTAACTGGACCCCAGGGGTCCTTCTGGGCCTGCTTGGATTCGAACCAAGGACCAAGGGATTATGAGTTTCCCAGTCGTATCTGTATTTCCGCGCTGATTTTTGCGTCCGTGGTAGACACTTGTTCGGTAGTTAGGTGTACCTCCCCTGAGCTGGATTCTGTCTGTCCTCCGGCAGAGACTCCTTATCGGGTAGGGGCACAACCGCTGGCGCGGCTAGTTGATTCCGATAAGTAGAAATTGTCTGGTCTTTTCGTCCATCGGGCCGAAAACATTTGATGCAAACGTAATCTGGAGGAACGGGTCATCGGCATCGATGCGCTCGTGTTGTACATATTTGCGGAACTCGTCAGTGAACGATCCCTGCATCACGTCCAGAAGCAGAATGATTGGAATCGAATTATTAAGCTTCGCCTGTTCGGACGGGTCGCGAACCCAAAGTACCCTGCCATGGGCATCTATGGCCGCAACATGCTTGCCGTCACTCTCAACATAGAATGTGATCGAGGTACGAGCATCAAAAGACGCCCAAACCTGCCGGTCGCGAGCGGTTGCTTCCGGGCGCCGAGAATCAGACCACGTCGGCCCTGGCGCCTGTTCGGCCGATGTAAGCGTTAACCCTGCGGCGTCTTGTCTTATCGGGTCAGCCCATATGCAATGGAGCGTAGAGGATTGTCTGCGAACAGTGTTTTCCAGAGGCGGGGCGTGAGTTCGGCGACGCGCGAGGCGGGGTGCTGGCCCACACGCTGCAGGACGTCGATCAGGTAGGTGTAGGGATCGATACCGTGCAGCCGGCAGGTGACGATCAGACTTTGGATGATGCCGACCTATTTGGCGCCTAGTTCGGTCCAGCAAAATAACCATGATTTTCTGCCCATGGGAATCACTCTGAGGGCGCGCTCGAGGTGGTTGGTGTCGATCGGCACATCCGGATCGGTGACGAACACCTCAAGCCCGAGTCGTCGGGTCTTGGCATAGACCGGCGCCTTGATGAACGGATGGGTGGGCGTGAACCCCTGGCGTTCGAGTTGGCGCTCAATCCTATCGAATAAAATCTCCAGCTTCGGTTTTCTGTGGGTGAGCCGATGCAGCTGTTTGGCCTCGCGACTATGATTTGATAGTCATCTACCGAATTATGTAGCGGTTCGGGAGCATGGCCACGATTTTCCCTAGCGGCAGTTTGCCCGTCGCGGCCACTCGTGACCGTCCGCTTTCGGTGCTGTAGATTTTGTTCGGGCATCGCCGTTTGTCGCCGCGCCATTGGCCACGACTCTTCTCCAAGTGTTGCACCCAATTAGGCCGCAAATTCAACCGCTAAACGGCGCACGTTGGTCTGCGCTATTGCCGGGCTTCATACCGTAAATCCATGGTCGCGAGCCAGCGCCATGGCCTGGGTGCGAGACCAGACGCCAAGCTTGTCGAAGACGTTTGAAGCGTGATTTCGCACCGTCTTCTCGCTAATGTGCATCTCCTCTCCGATTTCGTTGTTACTCAAACCTCGGGCTATCAAGCTCAACACTTGTCGTTCGCGTGAAGACAGCGCGGCGAACTTCGGGTGGCTCGTCTGCGGCTGAAGAACTTGCATGAACGCGAGCACCGCTTCCTTGAATCTCTCCCAAGCCGGTTCATGCTCCAGCAGAACGTGATTGCGAGAGTCCAGCTCCACGAACTGCGCCCCGTCGATGCGGCTCGCTAGCAACTGTCCTTCAGAAATGGGCACCACTTCGTCCCGCCGGGCATGGAGTACCAGGGTTGGCGCCCGCACCAGTGGCAACAGCTCCTCGATGTCAATGTTACCGCGCGCTTCGAATAGACGGGCCGCGGTTTCTCCAACCGTGGTCTTGAGGCACAAATCGTTAAACCATTGCAGCTGCTCGGCGCTCCCTCCAGGAATAAATCGCGAGGTGAAAACCTGACGGAAAGCAGGATTATCTTGTCCCCAAGCATTCCTCGTCAGGTCGATCATCGCCCGATAAGTCGATTCTGGGCCGGGTGTGCCCCGTTTGAATGGTCCGTGCGCATAACCACCGTAGAGGATCATGCACGCAACTCGATCGGGATGCTCTATGGCGAAGCGGATGCAGGCCGCCGCGCCTTGTGAGATTCCGAGCAGCGTCACCGGTTCAGCCGACCGCGCCGCATCGATGACCGAGGCTAGATCCTGCGTCCATTGGTCGAGAGTGAGGTTTCCTAACTGCAGGTCGCTCATTCCGCATCCGCGCTCGTCATATCGTATGAAGCGAGTGTGAGCTGAAAAGAACTGGATCCAGTGCTTCCAAACAGGGCTCTGCCACTCGTACTCGAGGTGGGTTAGCCAGTTGGCAGCCTTGACCAGGGTTGGGCCCAGACCTGATTCGGCCAATGCCAGCCGGACGCCATCCGTGGCTTTAATGAAGCGGACTTGTTGGCGCAGTTGCCTCTCCTGATTGGGACGAACGTCCCGCCTTACTAGTGAAATTGACCGGCTGTCGGGACAAAACGCCGATGTGCCGCGATCTGCTTCGGTAACATGATCTCGCCTTTCACAGGGAGACGGCAACATGCTTAAGCGCTTTGGCTACTTTGTCTTCGGGGTTGCTGCGTACCTCGTTTTTTTGGCGACCTTCCTTTACGCCGTAGCCTTCGTCGGGGGCATCGGCATCCGTAACCGGCTCGACGGGCCGCTGAGCGGGTCGGCGATCACAGGGGTCACGATCGATCTAATCCTTTTGATGGTGTTCGCCGTTCAGCACAGCGTCATGGCCCGGCCTTGGTTCAAGGAGCGTTGGACCCAGATCGTACCGTGGGCCATTGAACGATCGACTTACGTCCTATGCGCGAGTCTCGCGTTGCTGCTGCTATTTTGGCAATGGCGCCCCTTGGGAGGAGAGATTTGGACGGTGGAAACTGCGGTAGGGCGCGTCTTTCTTTGGACCATTTTCGGTTTAGGTTGGACGACCGTGCTGTGTGTGACGTTTCTCATCAGTCACTTCGATTTGTTCGGTCTGCGGCAGGTCTGGATGCCACTCATTGGCAAGGTTTATACACCCGTCGAGTTTCGAACCCCGCTGCCGTATCGCCTAATTCGTCACCCGTTGTACTTCGGCTTTTTACTCGCCTTTTGGAGCACTCCAACCATGACGGCGGCGCACCTGCTATTTGCGCTGGGAACAACGGCCTACATCATTCTCGCCATCCAATTCGAAGAGCGGGACCTCGTCGCAGAACATGGGGATTCGTACGAACGGTATCGGCGCTCGGTGCCAATGTTAATTCCGAGAGTCGGGCGCCAACCTCCCTTCAAGGCGACACGCTGAAGACAAGCTGAAAGGCTGACTTGAAAGGATGATCGCGTTGAACACTGCAGTTACGTTTCGATCAACGCAACGGCCACTCTTGGGCAGGCATCTCGGAAAGCCGGTCGGCCGCTTCTG
>DASXFF010000059.1:0-60441 GCA_036489735.1 Occallatibacter sp.
CCGCTAGCTTACTGACTCGCCAACTCGCTGCCTTGCCGACTGCTGACTCGCCAATCTCCTTCAGGCGCGCAAGCGCGTCTGCCCCACCGCAGGTGGCTACACTGAGATTATGCCCGGCTCCGGCCTCATCCTCGGTATCGAGACCTCATGCGATGAAACTGCCGCGGCCATCGTCGAGCGCGGCTCGCGTACGCTTTCCTCCGTTGTCGCCTCGCAAATCGCCACGCACGCCCGCTATGGCGGCGTCGTTCCCGAACTGGCAAGCCGCGAGCATCTTCGCGCCATTGTTCCCGTCGTGCGTGCCGCACTCGCTGAAGCCGATCTGACCCTTGCCGATCTCGACGCCATCGCCGTCACGTCAGGTCCTGGTCTCGCCGGAGCACTGCTCGTCGGCATCACCTACGCCAAGGCCCTCGCTTACGCCAATCAACTGCCCCTCATCGCCGTCAACCACCTCGAAGGCCACATCCACGCCGTCCTCCTTCAGGAGCGCGAGTCGGCCACTCAAACATTAGTCGAGACTCACAACGGGGCGGGCAAAGGCCCATCCGATTCGCCAAAGGGTTTGGGTGCCCCAGGTCCCGATTTTGGGACCTGGGATAGCACAGACCCCAATCTCCGATCAGCCCTCGCTCTCGTCGTCTCCGGCGGCCACACCCACCTCTTTCTTGCGCGTCCGACTAACGGCACATGGTCGTACACACTCGTTGGCCGCACTGTCGACGACGCCGCCGGCGAAGCCTTCGACAAAGTCGCGAAACTTCTCGGCCTCGGCTATCCCGGCGGTCCCTGGATCGATGCGCTCGCCAAATTCGGAAACCCGCACGCGGTCCCATTTGCTTTCGCACAATTCAAACCAAAGGCCCACCTGGCCGGTATGGCCATCGCCCGCACCAAGGCCGCAAAAACCGCCCCAATCGCCAGCCTCGATCCACACTTTCTGTTTTCGTTTTCAGGAATCAAAACCGCCGTGCTTCGCTACGTCGAATTGCACGGCTTGCGCGGCGAAGCAAAAGCCCGTGTCGATCGCGTCCTGTCCAACTTCCGTCCTCCGCAAACCCGCGAAGAGGCCCTGGCTCTATGCCCGCAGCCCACGCTCGACCTCATCGCCAGCTTTCAGCACGCAGTCATCGGCGATCTGATGAAGAAAACCTTCGCCGCGTCCGAATCGCTCGGCGTTCGGCGTATCCTCGTCACTGGCGGAGTCGCCGCCAACCGCGAGCTTCGCGCCCGCTTCACCGCCGAAGCCGCGCGCCGCAACGAGTGTCATCCTGAGCGGAGCGTAGCGCAGCCGCAAGTCGGCCCAGAGCGGAGATCGCGAGAGGGATCGGAGCCGAACGCAGACCTGCATTACTCCGTCGCCTTCCCCACCCTCGCGCTCTCCACTGACAACGCCGCCATGATCGCCGCCGCCGCGTGGCCTCGCCTGCTCACGCAGAACTTCGCCCCGCCCGACCTCTCGGCCGACCCCTCGCTCACGCTGAATTGATCAAAAGGTGTCTCGGCAAAAAATAAAAAGGCCCAGCTTCCGCCAGGCCTGTTGAACAGCTTACCGCTTGCTGCTTTCTCGCCACGCCGCCAAAATTCAAAAGCCCGGCAATCCCAGCCGGGCCTCAATGAGTATCTTTCTGTTCCCTGTTCCTACGTCCCTAGTAGTCCCTGGTAGCGCCGGCGTCCCGCCGGCTGTCGCGCGGGCGTCCTCGCCCGCACTCGATTCCCTGTTTCACTCCCACCGCCGCATGATCAGGCTCGCGTTGATGCCGCCGAATCCGAACGAATTCGACAGCGCCACATCGAACTTGTGCGCAATCGCCTTGTTCGGCACATAGTCCAGCCTGCACTCGGGATCGGGATTCTCGAGATTGATGGTCGGCGGAATCTGCTGATTCACCAGCGCCAGCACCGTGATGCCCGCCTCCAGACCACCCGCGCCGCCGAGCAAATGCCCGGTCATCGATTTCGTTCCGCTGATCTTGAGCGTGTGATTGAGGGCGTGCTCGCCAAATACCTTTTCAATGGCCATCGACTCGTTGCCGTCGCCCGCCGGCGTCGACGTTGCATGCGCGTTGATGTATCCCACTTCTTCGGGACGAATTCCCGCGTCTTTCAGCGCGGCTCGCATGCTGCGTTGCGCCCCCGCGCCCTCGGGTGCAATTCCCGTCATGTGATAGGCGTCGGCGCTCATGCCGTAGCCGATCACTTCAGCCAGAATTTTGGCTCCGCGCGCCTTCGCGAATTCCAGCTCTTCCAGAACCAGAATGCCCGCGCCCTCGCCGATCACAAATCCATCGCGATCTTTATCGAAGGGGCGGCTGGCGTGCGTGGGGTCGTCGTTGCGCGTGGAGAGCGCCCGCATGGCAGCGAATCCGCCCACCGACATCGACGTGACCGCGGCCTCTGTGCCGCCGGCAATCATCGCGTCCGCGTCCCCGTGCAGAATCATGCGTACCGAGTCGCCGATGGAGTTAGCGCTCGTGGCGCAGGCCGTGGCCGTGGCCGAGATCGGCCCCTGCGCGCCATAGCGGATGCTGATATGCCCCGCAGCCATGTTCACAATGGCCGCGGGAATAAAGAAAGGCGACATCTTTCTCGGGCCGCCGGCAAGCATGTTGTTGTGCTCGCGCTCGATGACCTCGAATCCGCCGATTCCCGAGCCGATGAACACGCCTACGCGCTCGGCATTTTCCGGCGTCACCTTCAGCCCCGACTGTTCCATCGCCTCTTGCGTCGCGCCAAAGGCGTAGTGGATGAAGCGCCCCATCTTGCGCGCTTCCTTCTTGTCTACAAATTTCAGAGGGTCGAAGTCCTTCACCTCAGCGGCGAAGGTAACCGGGAAACCGGTAGCGTCAAATGCCTTGATCGGCGCCACACCGCTGGCGCCGGCCAGGATTTGCCGCCATACCTCGGGAGCGGTGTTGCCTACACCGCAGATCAGCCCCAGGCCTGTTACTACCACTCTGCGGTTGATTGCCTGGGTCAACGCTTACTTGCCGCCTTTCGCGTTCTTGTCGATGTAGTCGATGGCGTCCTTCACCGTCTTGATCTTCTCGGCATCTTCGTCGGGAATCTCCATGTCAAACGCCTCTTCGAACTGCATCACCAGTTCGACTACGTCGAGCGAATCGGCGCCCAGATCTTCCTGAAAGCTGGCGCCGGGCGTCACTTCGGCTTCGTCCACCTGCAACTGCTCGACGATGATCTGCTTCACTTTTTCTTCAACAGCCATGCGTACCTCTCCTCGTGGTATTGGGAACTTAAGAAAACGCTTCGGGATTTTGGAACCACCGCCCCGCGTGCCTACAATAACGGCCCGCAGCGGGAAATGACAACCACCGCGCTAAGAAATCAGCGCATGGCCCCGAATCTCCAAGTCTACCGGCAGGACACCGGGGTGTAAAGGCTTCTGATCGGTGGGAAACGATTGAAGAAACAGGAAATAAACCGAACCGGATTCGTCACCCCAACCCTGCGGCGAAATGCACAACCCTCAGGCGTATATTTGGCGAAGGAGAACTCGGAAACTTGAACCCCACAGACGGCGTCGTCGCGCAGTCTTCACTTCCAAGCAAATTTCTTTCGAATGGAGCTCAAATGCCAATCTTCAACACTTACATTGGTGATGATTCCACAACGTCAGGGTCAAACTCGCCTTCGGAACTCGAGGACCGACGCTTGCGCCGCAACATTCAGTGGGGCGTAGTTCGGGGAATGCTCCTGTATTCGCTGTTCATGATTCCCGTTGCCTTAGTTGCTGTTCTGCTCATTTCGGTAATGAGGTAATCCTAAGCGAGAAGGAGCCGAGAAAAACATGCCCGTCTGGGTCATCGCAACCATCGCCACCGTCGCCGGGCTAATAGCTGGATTCTGGCTTGGCGCCGCCTCCGGCAAACCGGAAAAATCTTTGCTCCTCGAGCGAAACCGCGAACTTGCCGACGCATTGAACAAGGCCCAATCCGAGTCAGCGTCACGAGCAGGATTTGAGAGGCTTGCAGAGGAGCGCGCGCACACCATCGAACACGCGGTAAACGATCTCGCCATCTCGCGTGCAGAACTCCAACAAAAAACAGACGAGGCACGCGCCGCAGCCAGCACGATCGCCGACTTGAATGCGACGCTGACAGGCGAACGCAGGACGCTCCCTGAGAAACTGCATCTGCTTGAAGCTGCGAGGGGCACCTTTAGCGAGCATTTCAAAACACTGGCGGGGGACGTTTTAAAAGGGGAGAAGCAGACGCTATCCGAGACGAATAAAACCCAAATCGACGCGATCCTCACTCCCCTCAAAGATGAAATCGAGAAATTCCGCGGCAAAGTGGAACAAGCGCAGACCGAATCCAACACTGGCGTAACCAAACTGGAGACACTTGTCGGCGAGTTAGCTAGGCAATGCAAAGACATCGGGGACAAAGCTGACGGCCTAGCCACAGCCTTCCGGGGCTCGGCGAAAGCGCAAGGCGATTGGGGCGAGTTTATTTTGCGCGATTTGTTGGAGAAATCGGGATTACGCGAGGGCGATCAGTACACGTTTCAGGAGCGATTCGCCGAGCCGGACGATGAGAACTCGCCCCGGGTTTCCATCACGGACGTTGTCGTAAACTTGCCCGGCGGTAGGCACCTGGTCATCGATTCAAAGGTCTCGCTAAACTCGTATGCTGACTCCGTCGATGCCTCAGATGAGGAATCGCGCCAGCAGTCAATTCGACTACATGTGGCTAGCGTCCGCACGCATGTGAGCGAACTAGCCGCAAAGAGCTATCAGGAACTATCGTCGCTGGAAACTCTAGGATTCGTGGTCATGTTCGTTCCGATCGAGCCGGCCTTCTTCGCCGCGATAAAGGGCGACGATAGACTTTGGTCGGACGCCTATCACCAGAAAGTCCTTCTGGTGGGCCCGTCCACGCTTCTTTTCGTGATCCGGATGGTTCACGAACTCTGGGACCAGGACAAGAAGGCGGAGAACTATAGAGAAATACTTGATCGCGGTTCCAAGCTATACGACAAGTTTGTGGGTTTCCTCGCCGATCTCGACAGCGTCGGCGGTGGATTGCAGATCGCGCTGCAGGGGCTTCAGGGAGCCAGAAGCAAACTGAAAGAGAGCGATACCAGCCTGGTGCGTCAAGTCGAACGCTTGCGTGAGCTGGGAGTCTCTCCAAAAGTCAAAAGAAAAGGGAAAAAAGCGATCCAAGCTGTCATCCCCAGGCAGTGGCTGGATACCACGATTGCCAACTCCGGAGCCCTAGCATTGGAATCGTCGACGGAAGACTCCGAGGGAAGCGAAGAAGCTGAGGAACCACAAGAAAGTGATGCTCAAGCTCCTCTTGCAGGTGAGTAGATCCCAGCGGTGTGGAACTCGGCCCCGCAACCCTCCCGTAGGGAGGGCCGAGAATAGCCCAGGGTGGAGCGTGGCGAAACCCTGGGATCACGCACAAAAAGAAACCGCCGCCCCGTAGGGCCGGGCGATTCCATTCCTCAAAATCGAATTATCCACCAGCGTGCCCCATCCAAGCTTTGCTTGGGTGGGATAGCACGAACCCCTCCAACTCGCGAACTCAGTACGTCCGCTGCAGGGTGGACTCCGACTCGCTCTATCGCTGCGGCCGGGCGCCCATCCAAGCTCTGCTTGGGTTGGATAGCACGAACCCCGCTGACTCGCTAACTTGCTGATCCGCTTTATTGCTACTGCGGCGGTGTCGCAGGAGCCGTCGGCGTTGCCGGCGCGGCTAGTGCGGCGGTGCCGCAGGAGCCGTCGGCGCTGCCGGCGCGGCTGGCGTTGCCGGCGCGGCTGGTGCTGCCGGTGCCGCAGGCGTCGCTCCCGCACGCGTCAGCGTCAACTCCATCCCCGGAAAATCGCCCGAGTCGGTCTTGGTCGCCATCTTGATCGTGTCCCCGGCCACCGTGCAGTTGTGGTGAATCGTGATGCCGTTGAACGAATCGTCAAAAGTGAACTTGTCCCCATCCACTTTGCCGTTGCTGATCGCGATGGGGTCCTGTCCGGCGAGTTGCACCGATCCCGTCAGCGTGGCGCCATCCTGCTTAAAAGTGAAAGTCAGCTGAAAGCTGGTGCCATCGGGGGCGCTCGTCGTACCTGTCCATGTGCCCGTCACGTCGGCGGCCATCGCGGTCGCGGCGCTCAACGTCATCGCCAATCCTGCGCAAATCGAAAGCAATTTCCTCATCGGTTCCCTCCGCCTCGTCAGAGCGCTTTTCCGCGCGCAACGCCCACCATCTCAGGAAGTGTTAGCATGCCCTTGCCCTCTTCCCGGCTCACTCATCATACAGAGCAAATGTGAAACCTGGACAGTCGCCTCCGTTCCAAATCTCTCGTCCCTTGTTCCCTGTTTTTCGTTCCCTTGGTCACTGTTTCTCTGCGAACGCCTCCCGCAGCCGCTTCCACGTCGTCTCCAGATCCTCCGGCAGAACGCGGGTCTCTCCCACGGTCGTCATGAAGTTGGTGTCGCCGACCCAGCGTGGCATTGCGTGCATATGCAGGTGCCCCGTCACTCCGGCCCCCGCCGCTTTGCCCACATTCAGGCCAAAATTAAATCCATGCGGCGAATACACTCGTTCCAGAACGCGTTCCGTCCGCTGCGCTAGGTCCATCAACTCATGCGCAGTCTCCGCCGGCAGCACGGCCAACCTGTCCAGGTGCGCATACGGCATCACCATCACATGTCCCGATGTATACGGGTAAGCGTTCAAACAAATGAAGCAGCTCTTCCCGCGCAGAACTAACCCGCCTGCAGCTTCGGCCTTGTCGCGGTCCATTCCAATCGCGATCGCGTAATCAATCGAAGCCATCAGGTTGCAGAACACGCAGCCCAGGTCACCCGTCCATGCTTCGAGTGCATCGGGCACTCCCCGCCGCGCCCGGCTGTCCGCTGCCGTCACATACGCATAACGCCACGGAGTCCAAAGGTGATCCATCGCCGCCTATCCCGACCGATCCGTCGATCCTGTCCGATCAGTCGAATCCGCCCCAGCCAATCCAGTCGATCCAGTATAGAAGCCGCGCTTCCGCGCCATCTCGCACCCCGCGCCGCCCCCAACCCTCATCGGCTCGCTCCCCGCCACACCGGCAACCCGCCCCATCTCGGCCTCGGCCGCACCCGC
Organism: Occallatibacter sp.; assembly: GCA_036489735.1. GTDB lineage: Bacteria > Acidobacteriota > Terriglobia > Terriglobales > Acidobacteriaceae > Telmatobacter. The sequence continues at coordinate 7,111 of DASXFF010000059.1, forward strand.
TCGTACCCCCTCGCATCTTCAACCCGCTCGCGCTCCCACTCAGCGCCGCCCCGCACACCATCGCGCCTTCAACCAACGCCGTCGTGAATCCACGCCGCCTTTAACCCGTTTGCTTTGATCCACTGAATTGACGCTGGATTGAAGAGATTGCTACACTCAAGGCGTAGCTTCCTGCGCGGATTCCTGCAGTGAGTTGCGGCCGCCCTCCCAGCTTGCCGTTGCCTGCCGGCGTTTCCCAAGGAAACCCGCCGTGATCCAACCCCATGCACCACGTTGGGGACGACGGCACTTCCTTCGGAAGACAGCACCGGCGCGTCACACGGCGCGAGGGCAAGTCTAGGACTCAAGGCGACCGGAACCCGGAATTGCGGCACGGAAGCCACCCAGCGGCGGGAGCGATCCTCTCACTGGAGCACGCAGTCCCGGAGCAGCCTGTAATGGCAAACGTCCTCAATCCCGAAACCGAGAGCATAACCCTGAACACCGAATTGGAAACCCCAACCCTTGACCCTGCGACGGAACTCGACAACCTGTCGAGCGATGACCAGCCGTTGCCCGAATCCACGTCCAACCTTTCTTCATCGAATATCGACAACTCCACAGTTGCCGAAACCACTTCGCTGGACGCCGATGCCCTAACCGAGCCTGTCGCTCAAGCCGCGCCATCATACGAGCCTGAAGCCACGCCCGCCCCGCCTGCCGCAGCCGCCGAGCCACAGGCCTCCGCGCCTGAGCCCGCGCCCGCCCGCGCCGCAGCGCACTCTGAGCCTGCCGATGACTTTTCCGAGGCCCTGGCTGCATTCGAGCGCGAACAAGCCGCCGAAGCCGCCGCCGTCGAGGCCTATGGAGACAAAGTCGTCTCCGGCAAAGTCGAAAAGCAGACCGAAAAATATCTGGTCGTCGATGTCGGCCTCAAGTCCGAAGGCCTCGTGCCTCTCGAGCAGGTCGTCGACCACACCGGCGCCGTCAAGTTCCAGCCCGGTGACATTATTGACGTCGTCATCGAGCGCGAGGAGCCCGAAGGCGGCTACCTCGTCAGCTACGAGAAGGCCCAGCGCCTCCGCGCGTGGGACACCATTGAGAAAGCCGCTAACGACAAGACGCCCGTCTTGGGCACCGTCGTCAGCCGCGTCAAGGGTGGCCTCACCGTCGACATCGGCATGAAGGCGTTTCTCCCCGGCTCGCAGCTTGAGATTCGCCCCGTCCGCAATCTCGATACCTACCTCGGCCAGCAAATCGAAGTCCGCGTCATCAAGCTCAATAAGAAGCGCGGCAACGTCGTGGTCAGCCGCAAGGAGATTCTGGAAGAAGAGCAGAACTCCAAGCGCTCGGCCACCATGGAACATCTCGCCGAAGACGGCGTCCTTACCGGCACGGTCAAGAACCTCACCGACTACGGCGCGTTCGTCGATCTCGGCGGCATCGATGGCCTGCTCCACATCACCGACATGAGCTGGGGACGCCTCACCCATCCCCGCGATCTGGTCAACGTCGGCGACGAGATTCAGGTCAAGGTCCTCAAGTTCGACAAGGAAAAGCAGCGCGTCTCGCTCGGCTTCAAGCAACTCACGCCCGATCCGTGGCTCGACGCCATCGAGCGCTATCCCGTCGGCGCCAAGGTGCACGGCCGCGTTCTTTCGGTCACCGATTACGGTGCGTTCGTCGAGCTCGAGCAAGGCATTGAGGGTCTGGTTCACCTCTCTGAGATGACCTGGTCCAAGCGCCTCAAGCACCCATCCAAGCTGGTCAAGCCCGGCGACGAGGTCGACACGGTTGTTCTCAGCGTCAACCCCGCCGACCGCCGCATTTCGCTCGGCATGAAGCAGCTCCTCGAGAACCCCTGGGAGAGCCTGATCGAGAAGTATCCCGTGGGCGCAATCGTCGAAGGCCGCGTGCGCAACCTCACCGACTTCGGCGCCTTCGTCGAAATCGAGGATGGTATCGATGGCCTCGTCCATGTCTCCAACCTGAGCTGGACCAAGCGCGTCAAGCATCCTTCTGAGATCGTGAAGAAAGGCGAAAAGGTTAAGGCCGTCGTTCTCGGCGTTGAACCGCAAAATCGCCGCCTCTCGCTCGGCATCAAGCAGTTGCAGCCCGATGTCTGGGAGAGCTTCTTCGCCACCCACCGCGTGGGCGACGTGGTTCACGGCAAAATCCTGCGGACCGCCCAATTCGGCGCGTTTGTTGAAATTGCCGAGGGCGTCGAGGGCCTCTGCCACATCTCCGAAGCCGGTGATCCGGTCGACGGCCACTCCCCGCTCGAGCAGGGAATGGAGCACGACTTCAAGATCATCAAGATCAACGTCGAAGAGAAGAAGGTGGGGCTCAGCCTGCGCACATCGAGCGCTCACGAAACCGAGCGCCCGGCGCGCGAAAGCTCCAGCCCCCGGCAGGAGTCCAGGCGCGAACCGCACAAGCCGCCCGTCTCCAGCTCCACCACGACTCTCGGCGATTTGGTCAACTGGAAGAACGAACGCTAACCGGTCACGCAAAAGCGAAACCACAACGGCCACCCTCCGGGGTGGCCGTTGTGCGTTTGCTTTGCGCAGCTCTCGCATAAACAAGGGGTGCCCCATCCTTTCGCGTTCTTTGCGAAAGGGTGGGATACCACAAATCTCAAACCCGCCTCTGGGTCGTCCTGAGCGACTCCCGCATTGGCGGGACGAATGGGGGGATACCACGAACCCATCCACCCGCGATCTCCACCCACCACAAAAAATGGGGTGCCCCATCCTTTCGCGTTCTTGGCGAAAGGGTGGGATACCACAAATCACAACCAACCACTCGTCATCCTGAGCGAGTCCCGCATTGGCGGGACGAGTCGAAGGACCTGCGGTTGTCTTTCCGCTTCCGACTCAGCACCAACAGTCCGTGCCCCACCCATTCGTCCCGCCGCAGCGGGACGAATGGGTGGGAAACCACGATCCCGATTCACTCCTTCTCTTTGCCACTTGCCTCATACTTCAATAGATCTCCCGGCGCACAGTTCAGCTCTTTGCATAGAGCGTTAAGGGTGGAGAATCGAATGGCCTTTGCCTTGTTGCTTTTCAGAATAGATAAGTTCGCCATCGTAATCCCGACACGGCTGGCAAGCTCCGTCAGAGAAATGCCTCGCTCGAGCATCACTCGGTCTAGATGAACACGAATCCCCATAACTCCCTACCTAGACAGTGAGCTCGTTTTCGGTCTTGAGTGCGTAGCCGCGCCGGAAAACCTCGGCGAGCACGATGACCACCACTCCCATAAAGATTCCGTCGAAATCGATTGCCCAGGAAATCCAGACGCCTGGCTCCGGCGTGAATCCTCTGTACATCAGCGCAGCGCAAAAAACCGTTCGCAAAAGGGAGCCGATTACGACTACGACACCCATCATCCGCATCCGATTCGGCATTTTCAGATGAAACGGCTCTCCGGCTCGAGCCGGTTCCAGAATTCGCATTAGGAAATAAAGAACCGCCGCATGGCAGGTCCTTGAAACCAGCGAACAAATGGACAGAGCACAGGCCTTCCAGCCCCCTGAATTCCACGGACGAAGAAAAAACCGCGGCCTTCAGGCCTGGGGTCCCGTGGCGCTCACGGGCTTGCGCCAAAAAAGTTGTCAAGCCCTTCCGCTCAAAATATTTCCGCCAGCCTCCCGTAACTCCTTTGTTATCTGATCTTTATTCTTCGGTCTCTTTCTCCCCAAGTTTGCCGGTAATTACCGCCTTTCAGCGCATACTGGATTCGTATGAGATTCAGCCATGCACCTTTTGAGAAAACCGCGCTTCCGTTCACCGTTGGCACGGCCAAACCCGGCGCTAACTTATTTAGAAGGCTAAGGTTGTGTGCAAGCCATTTGGAATCATAGGGTTACGGTACCCTAACAAAAGATACAAGTCGCTGAAAATAAACCTCTTAGCCCCGAACAAGGGGGAGGGGGAGGGGAGTTCACCATGTACAACGCATGCCGCCACATCAAGTCCAGCGGTTGCCGCTGCAAATCTCCGGCACTTCACGGAAGCCATTTCTGCTTCTTCCACGAAAGGCTCCATACTGACGCGCTGGGCGCCAAATTCGAAACTCTCGGGCTTCCGGTCTCCGAGGACCTGGCCTCGATCCTGCTCGCGCTCAATCGCATCTCTGCCGCCATCCTCGATTCCCGCATCGACTCAAAACGCGCCGCGCAGCTCATCTGGATTCAGCAGCTTGCCATCCAGATCGCCCGCAGCAGGAAAAGCAACAACGGCGACTCCATCCGCCAATTCGCGCGGTCGGCCCACGGGGAAGACATCGCATCTCCGCTCGCCCTCTGCGATCCCGGCGACGACTGCGATACCTGCAGCCACAAAGCATACTGCTCGCACTCCGTCCACTTTGACCAGAGCAGATACGAGTTCAGCAGCGAAGACGAAGGCTACGAATACGAGAACCAAGACACCGGCGAGCCCGCCCCCGACGTCGCCGAAGACAGCGAAGAAGAAGGCGATGAGGATGTTAAACAAGAGGACAGCGAAGCTCCGGAGAGAACCCAGCAATAAACGAGGATGGCGGCGATCAAGGTCGCTTGGAAGAAGTTGACAGTCTCGAGGCCGATGACGAGGTGGCCGTCGATGGCAAGACGACTCGGCAACTCGTCGCCGAAGTCAAACGCCTCGAGTCCGTCCGCAACGCCTACGAATCAGGCGATGTGCTTCCCCTTGTGAAGCTAATCACCAAATCCGCCCCCCAACGGACTGTGCCCATCCGGAGGATGGGTGGAAGTTAGCCCAGGACGCAGTTCTGGGAACGTGTCCCCAAAAAACAGAGCCCGTAGGGGCGACGGAAGGAGCAGGGGCCTTCAGGCCCGGACGCTCTGAAGGCTAACGGCTAAGAGCTAACCCCTGAAACCTGACCCCTGAAACCTTTCGCTTGACCTTGACCCTGCGTCAGGCCCGACTATGATCGAAAGCCATGTATCGGATCGGCGAATTCGCGAAACTGGCCGGCGTAACCGTTCGAGCGTTGCACCACTACGACCGCATCGGCCTGCTTAAGCCGCAGCGTGGAAACTCCGGCTTCCGCTTCTATCGCATGGAGGACCTCGAACGCCTGGAGCAGATTGCAGCGCTCAAGTTCCTCGGCATCCCGCTCCAGGAGATCAAGCTGCTGCTGAAGCACGGGCCGCTGACGCTGGGCGACTCACTCCATATGCAGCGCGAGGCACTGGCCGAAAAGCGCAGGCTGATCGATCGCGCCGTGGTGGCCATTGAAGCAGCGGAGAAGGCGATTCGATCCGGCCAAACCACCGACGCATCCATTTTGCGAAAGATTATCGAGGTGATTGACATGCAGACCCAGGAGAATTTCATGCGGAAGTACTACACCGAGCAAGCGTGGCTCGATAAGCAGCGCATCAATCGCGAAAGCGACCCTGAAAAGCGCAAGCAGAACGCACTCGCGCTGCGGGCCGTCTTCAACGAAATCGAAGCCAACATCGATCTTGACCCTGCCAGCGACCGCGCCCAGGACCTGACCCGCCAATGGCTGCAGCTCGCCGAAAACGCGCACGGCGGCAACGAGGCCGTCAGGGACGGCAATCTAAAGGCGTGGAATGATCACCGGAACTGGCCGCACGAAGATCAGGACCGGATGCTCGAGGCGTTTGGTCTCGACCCCAGCGACAGAGAGGCTTCGCTGCTGCGCTTTGAAGCCGCCACAAAATTCCTGGGGCGCGCCGTCAGCCACAAAATGCGATCGAGTATGCCGGACGTTCGCACTCTCTACGGTCTCAAACCGGCCTAGAGCTTTGAATCTGAAGTCCGCTTAGGAACGCATTGTCATCCTGAGCGAAGTTTGCCGCGTATCTTGCGGCAAACGCAGTCGAAGGATCTGCGGTTGTTTCTCCACGAACTTCGGATTCACCCTCTCGCCGATGTTTTTTGATTCCGAATTTCTGGATCAGGAAAGAGACTTTCATGTCGAACTCGCAACGTTCCCTTCTCGCCGCTGTCACTCTGTTCTTCGTCGCGCCTCTCGTGGCCGAATATCTGCTCGGCGATTTTTCCATCACGTTTCTTTCGCCCATGATCATGATGGCGCCGATGTACGGCGGCGGCGCATTGATCATTCGCGAGCTCACACGTCGCACAGGCCGCGGCTGGCCCACGATTCTTCTTCTCGGCTGCGCCTACTGCCTGATTGAGGAAGGCTACACCACGCAGACGCTCTTTAATCCCGACGCCTTCGGGCTGCACATGCACCTGCTCAGCCATGCCTGGATGCCCGCCCTCGGCATCAGCGCCTGGTGGACGCTCTTCATGCTCAATGTCCATCCTTTCTGGAGCATTGGCGTTTCGATTGCGCTGGTCGAAGGCCTGTTCCCTTCGCGCGCCCGCACCCCTTGGCTCGGCAACATCGGCGTCTCGGTTGCCGCCGTGCTTTTCGCCGCCGCCGTTTATTTCAGCACGGTTTTTTCCATCCGGCGCTACCACTTCATCGCTTCGGCCGCACAATTTACCGTCACAGGCGTCATCGCTATCCTGTTCATCGCCGCCGCATTGCTGACCCCGAAGCCCACATCGAAGTCCAGAACGGAACCCGTGCCGTCCCCATGGCTCTTCGGCGTGGCCACATTTCTTCTCGCCGCTGCGGTCTTTCTTGCGCCGATTCAGTTCAACTGGGTCGCGGTGGGGTGGATCCTCGCCGCAGATCTTCTATTTCTGCTTTTGCTTTGGGTGTTTTCGCGTTGCATTGGCTGGACGGCTCTGCATACATTCTCGATCGGCGCTGCCGGCGCGATTTTTTATGGGGTGCACGCGTTCCTGCAGGGGCCGGTCGTGCCGGCGCCGAAGCAGATTGTCCTGATGAGCCATGTGATCATGCTGGTCGCAGCGCTGGCTGCCGTAGCCATCGGCGTCAGCCGTATTAAAGCGGACCGCGTGCCGAGTTCATTGGCGATCCCGGATGCATCTGTTTGAGCACGATGACAATCCCCAGCGCAGCGACTACGCTGATGAGCGCAAACAAAAAGACGCTGGCGTAGCCGTAGAACCCAATGATGGCGCCGGCGATCGGGCCGACCAAAAAGAACGACACGTCGGCGAAAGCGGTATACACGGCGAGCGCAGTCCCGCGATTGAACTCCGGAACCTGCTTCACCGCCTCCACGCCGATCGCCGGAAAAATCAGCGACAGCCCCAGCCCGCCGACTGCCGCGCCCACCATCGCCATCCATGGCGCGGTGGATTGCCACAGCAGAATCATGCCCACAGCTTCAGTGAAAAGCGAGGCGATAGCCACCTGAAAGCCGCCGAAACGGCTGATCGTTTTGATGAAGAGGAGGCGCACGACGATAAACCCGATCCCGAACGCGGTGAGGCACAGGGCAGCTCCGCTCCAGTGACGACTGACATAAAACAGGGTGACGAATGTGGCCAGCACGCTGTAGCTCACGCCGCCCAGCGCGAGTCCCATGCCATGCGGCGCCACGCGCCCCAGAACGTGAGCGAAGGGCATGTGCTCGCCGGGTTCGACTGCAACCGGAGCCTTGCGCCACGCCATGACGAAGCTAACCGCGCCAATCAGGATTGTCAGCAGCCCGATTGATCCCAGGCCCCACTGCTGGTCCAGAATCACGCCAAGCGGCGCAGCCAGAGCCATTCCGCCGTAAGTGCTGATGCCGTTCAGTCCGATGACTTTTGCTGTATGCTCCTGCCCCGCGCTGCTAATGCCCCACAGCGTGGCGCCGGTTGAACCCAGACTCTCGCCGACGCCAAGCACTAATCGGCTTACGATCAAGATGGCGAAGCTGAGCCAATGCAAACGGAGTAAAGCTGCAGCGCCAATGAGAAACGCGCCGCTTGCCGTGCAGCAGGCCATGCCCCACATGACCGATACCTTGGCCCCCATGTGGTCGGAGATGCGACCGGCCCAGGGACGGCTCAAGAGAGTCGCAATGTACTGGATGCTGATGGCCAGGCCCGCGAGCACCGTGCTGTAACCCATCCGCAAGTGCACGAAGGGCGGCAGCACCGCCAGCGGCAAGCCTATGGAGACATAGCAGATAAAGGTGAAGTAAACGTAACCAGTGAGGCGCCACGTCCGGCCTCGCGTATCGGACCGGGCAGCAACCGGCACATAGGCAGTCGAGGAGAGTGACATATCAGCCAATGAAACCTATGAAAAAAACTGTTCTTCACCAGTATACCGAAGAGTTCTTTTTCCGAGTTTTGAAACTGTTTTCCATCGGGAATACAGGCGGAGAGGCTGCTCGATGGTTGGCGACCTTTCCACCTTGCGCCTCGAACTTCATCTGTCTCGGCCATGATCCACGACTCGGCCGTGAAATTGCCCATAAACTAACAATATGGCCGGGTTTCACATTGAGCATTTCGGTTGCAGGGCGGCGCGGGCCGACGGCGAAGCGATCGCCGGAAATCTGCGTGCGCTTTGTGCGGGGCAGCCGTTCGCGGCCGATGTCGTGGTGGTAAACACGTGCAGTGTGACGGCCGAAGCTGACCGCGCTGCACGTGCTTTTATTCGCCGGGCACACCGCAGAGATCCAGCGGCAAAAATTGTCGTCACCGGCTGTTATGCGCAGCGTGCGCCCGAGGAACTCGCGTCCATGCCTGGAGTGGTCGCAGTGGTAGGCAACAGCCACAAGGCACTGGCGCCCGAGATCATTTTCAAGATGACGCATGCATCGACGATGTCGCAGGCTTCAGTTGCGAACTCCGATCTGCCCGCGCTTGTTCCGGTCGAAGCGGTCCGCTGGGCACCGCGCTCCGGGCCAATCCCAGGCTTAGTTCCCATCTGGGTTGACGACAACTTCGCCCATTCCTTCCTTGAAGACGTGCAACTGACGCCCGGTGCGCAGACGCGCCCCAATTTGAAGATTCAGGAGGGATGCGGGAATCGCTGCACTTTCTGCGTCATCCCTCAAACTCGTGGACCGTCCAAAAGCCTTCCGCAGGCGTCGGTCCTTCGTCAGGTTCACGAATTCGTCGCTCGCGGCGGCAAGGAACTGGTGTTGTCGGGAATTAACCTTGGCCGTTGGGGTTCTTCTCCTGGTTTGGGACGAGAATCTCTGGCCGGGCTGGTTCGCGCAATTATCGAGCAAACCAGCCTGCCTCGCCTGCGGCTCAGTTCCATCGAACCGATGGATTGGGACGACGAGTTAATCGGCCAGCTACAAGAGTTCGGCGGTCGGCGTCTCGCACGCCACGCCCATCTCCCGCTGCAATCGGGCTCTGACGCCGTGCTGCGCCGTATGCATCGGCGTTATCGCCCCTGGCACTATGCGGAGAAGGTATCCGCGCTGGTTTCCGCCTGCGGACCCGGCCTCACACTGGGGGCTGATGTGATGATCGGTTTTCCCGGAGAGACCGATCGCGAATTCGAAGAGACACTCGGATTTGTGCGCGAGCTGCCATTCGGCTACCTTCACCTGTTTCCCTTTTCGCCGCGCCCTGGCACACCCGGATGGGCCCTGCATGCTGCTTCACCGGTTCCGTCGGCTACCGTTGAGGAGCGTATGGCGGCACTCCGAGCCGTCGGCGAAGAAAAGATGCTCGCTCATCGGCGCGGCTTTATTGGCCGCACTCTCACTGCCATTACCCTTCACACGCCGGAAGCAATGGCCGGAGCTGGAGGCACCTCTGCGATTTCCGAGAACTTTCTGCCGATCAGTCTCGACGGTTGTTTCCAGGCCAACGAACTGCTCGATGTCCGCGTGATCGGCCTTGATCCAGACGGCTCATTGACCGGCCTCGCAGCCTGCTAACCTCTTTTATCGCAAGGCCAAGCCAATGCTATACTCAGTTTGCGTCGCTGCTCCGCGGCCCAATGGGGCGCCCTGCCTCGGCCCGTGCGGCACGCATTCGGAGGAGTACCATCGCATTCGATAAACGTTCGGCAAAGTCCTTCATTCGCATCAACGATCGGATTCGCGCGCGCGAAATCCGCGTAATCGACGAAAACGGCGAGCAGCTTGGCATCCTTCAGCCCTTTGAGGCACTCCGCATCGCGCGCGAGCGCGGCCTTGATCTGGTTGAAGTTTCGCCCACTGCGGTGCCCCCTGTTTGCCGGATTCAGGATTATGGCCGTTATCTCTATGAGAAGGAAAAGAGCGAACGCGCTGCCCGTAAGAAGCAAAAAGTCATCACCCTCAAGGAAGTCAAGTTCTCGGTGACCGTCGACGAGCACGATTACCAGACCAAAAAGAATCAGGCGGTCCGATTCCTCTCCGAGGGCGACAAAGTGAAAGCCAGCCTTCGCTTCCGCGGCCGCCAAATGGCTCACCGCGAGCTTGGCTATAAAATTATCAACCGGCTGATCCAGGACATTGGCGCTGCCGGGGTGGTCGAATTCATGCCCCGCATGGAAGGGACCATCCTGCATGCCATCCTCGCCCCGGGCCGTAAAGACACGCCCAAGCCCAGGGCCGATTCCCCAGCGACCTCTCCGCAAGCCTAGTGGAGTGCTGTTTTCACCGGAGCTGCGGGAGATCCGTTTCAGTTGCCCGTACTCCGGGAATCCTTTTATGTGAGTGCCGAATTTATCTATTGGGTACTCTTTATGCGAAAGTCGCATTTCCTTCACGATAGAATGTTTGCAATTCTGTAAACGGAGACGGGCGGTTTGCCGTCTACCAAGTATTAGATGGCTGCTCCAGTTCGATCTCGGGTTCCTCAAAGTGGAGCCCCGAACGAGGTTGCCGTCCATACCCTGGAGCCGCATGTGAGCCGCGTAAAACTGCTCGAGATTCTTCCGGTTGTCCTGATGCTCGTGGGTGCCGCGCTGGCATTCGAGCGCCCTGCATACGCCTACGCCGACCCTGGCACAGGCCTTTTGGCCGTTCAGGCGGCTGGATCGGCGCTGGTTGCGACCGGATGGTACTTGCGGCGGAAAATTTATTCACTTTTCCGCTCCAGCAACGAGCCCACACCGGCACCGGTTGAACAGGCCGTCAACGCGGATGGTGAGGAATCGCCAAATCCGTGAACGGACCTCGAAAGCCCTCTCACCAAGAGCCTGCTCCCTCCCCCATACACACTGAACTTGAATCGACGTTTCGCGATCCGGCTGGCGAGCTCCGGCTTACCCCGGGGTTTGCATTGCGAAGAATTCGCCCCTCTGCTGAGGAAGAGACGCGGGCCTTTCTCACGTCCCCATTGCGCAAGACTCTCGAACAGAGCGGCGATCTGATTCCAAGCCGCATCGCCGAACCCGGCTCCCACGCCTGCGTCTCTCCCGGCGAGTTGTGGCTTGAACATCCTCGGGTCGACCCGATCAGCTACCCATGGGAATGGGCCCCCGCACAATGGCGTGCGGCCGCCGAATTGACGCTGCGTGTCGCCGGCAAAGCGATTGACGCAGGCTGGACGCTTAAGGACGCGACGCCTCTGAACATTGTCTTTTCGGGTCCGAACCCAGTTCTCGTGGACGTTTTATCCTTCGAGCGCCGCGATCCTCATTCCAGCGTTTGGCTGGCCTACGGCCAATTCGTACGGACGTTCCTGCTGCCTCTGCTGGCGGCCAAGTATTTGAGCTGGCCGCTCACGGCAACGTTGTTTGCACGCGATGGCTACGAGCCGCGCCAAATTTACGAGGCTTTGCCGCGCTGGCGGCGGCTGAATCCCAAGCTGCTGGATGTGGTCACTCTAGCCACCGTGCTTGAGCGGCCGGGCCAGCGGCGTGCCACGAAGAGCAACGCCCCATCCACTGCCGATCCCGAGCTCGCCACGCATTTGCTCAAAAAACGCATCGCGCGCCTTGGCAAGCAGATCCACTACGCGGCCGGCGAGCATGGAAAAAGCCAATGGAGCCGGTACGAACAGACAGCCGCCCACTATCAGTCTGCCGACGTTGAAGAGAAGCAGAAATTCGTCAAGAGCGTACTCGCGCGATGTCAACCGGAGCAGGTTCTCGATATCGGAGCCAATACCGGCACATATTCGTTGCTGGCCGCCGAAGCCGGCGCGAGAGTCGTCGCCCTCGACAGCGACTCTGCCGCACTGGAGCAACTCTGGCGCACGGCCGCAGACCGAAAAAAGACGATCACTGCGCTGGTTGCCGACATTGCGCGCCCCACACCTGCGGCAGGCTGGCGCAATCGCGAGCATCTGTCTTTACTCGATCGCCTCAGTGGTAAATTCGACATGGTTCTGATGCTCGCGGTTGTGCATCATTTAATTCTCCGCCATCAGTTGCCGCTCACCCACATCGCCGATCTCAGCGCAACCCTCACCCGGCGTTGGCTATTGTTGGAGTGGGTCCCACCGTCTGATCCCATGTTTCAGGAGTGGCTGCGCGGCCGGGACGACCTCTACGGTCATTTGACTGAGGATGATTTGACGCGTGCTTTCGCTGCGCATTTCGCCATCGTTAACCGAGCCGTTTTGGGCAATGGCCGCGTTCTTCTTCTTTTTGGTCGGCTTCCCAGCCAAAGTGACATCGGTGTAATGGCGGAACTCGAGCGCTCTGGCGGGAGCAAGGGATGATCAAACGAATTGCCCAGGCCTGGGGCTTCGCCGCCATTGTCCTTCTACCGGGCTACATTGACCTGACTTCTTCATTGGGCGATGAACGCATGCACGTTCCGTGGCCGCTTACGCGCTTGGTTTTGGCTCAGCTCGTCGACTTTGCGATCGTGGGTCTCATTTTCGCGGGTCTGTTCGCAACCCTCCGCCGCCTGAAGGCGTGGACGCAGATCCGGTGGTTCGCTCTTGCGCTCCTGCCAATCTACCTGCTGGTCTGTAATCTCAGAATCTTTCCCTTTCAAGTTCCGTACGTCTGCGTTGCGGTCGTCGCTTTGCTCTGGTTCGCAGCGCTCGCGCTGCTTGTTTTGCGCGTTCCCGGCATCGCACAAAAGCTCTACAGCTTTGGTGACGCATTTCTTGCGGGCGCCGTAGTATTTGCATTTGTCATGACGGCTCAACTGGTGAGCGCGGCTTTCTGGCGCCCAGGCATTCAGACATTTACCGGAGCTATTCCCACCGAGGCGGCCGCGAGGCCACGCGTGGTGTGGATCATCTTTGATGAGTTGGCGTATAGACCCGTATTTGAAGCACGCGACGGCTCTCTCAATATGCCGAATTTCGATCGTCTGCGTTCGAAGAGTACGGTCTATACAAATGTGAAGCCGATCGGCTATCACACGCGGCTGGTTGTGCCGAGTTTGCTGCTGGGCCGCGTCGTAACGAGCTCGACATTTACTGCGAAGAATCAATTTCTGGTTCGCACCGGAGACGATTCTCATTGGGAGCCTTTTGACACGAGTGCGTCTCTATTCGGGATGGCGAGACAGCGCGGTGTCTCAACTTCAATCGTCGGGTGGTACTTGCCTTATTGTCCGATCTTTACGAGCGTCGCCGCTCAGTGCTATTGGAGCAACGACGACACTGAAGATGGCGCTCCGCCGAAGATTGATGCAGCGTTCGCCGATGACTTCTTGTTTCCCCTGCGCATCGTGGCCGAGCAACTGGTTGCTCCCCGCGTGGCTGTAGCCCATGTCGCCCACTGGGAATCTCTAAGCCATGTGGCGACTGTGAAGGATTTGACGCAGCACGCGCTGGCCACACTTGCTAACAGCCAGGCCGACATCATCTACCTGCACATGCCCATTCCACACCCGCCGGCGTTTTGGAATCGCCATTCGCAAACTTATGGCGTGGGTGGATCCTATCTCGACTCGCTGGATTATTCCGATCGCTTTCTCGGGAAAATACTTGGCGTGCTCGAAGCCGAGTCGCGCTGGCCCGAGACGACTCTGATCATTCAGGGAGATCACTCATGGCGCACCAAGATTTGGCGGACCGCTCCCGGATGGAGCGATGAAGACGAGCGCATTTCAGACGGTGGCCAATGGGATCCGCGCCCGTTGCTCTTGATTCACGCAGCGGGACAGAGCGATGCAAAAACCGAGGCGTCACCTACAAGCCTGATGTATGTACATGATTTTGTCGCATCGCAAATTCAGGCAATCGGACGCTGAGGTTTTCTCGATGGAGCCCATGTCTCCGTCTGAACTTATTTCGGCAACGTCATCGTCCCTGAGATGCTGATCGTGGCTGAGGGAGTTTCCGCTTCCGGCTGGCAGCCCGCAACGAAAATCTTGTAGTCACCGGGCGTGACTGCCCGGTTTCCCTTCTCATCCACTTCGCTCAATTGCCTCGGAGAAAGTGTGAACTGCACGCGCCTTGATTCGCCCGCCGCCAAATGAATTCGCTTGAAACCCTCGAGTTCCAGTGCGGGAGAGACCGTGGTCTGTGGAGGCTTGATGTAAAGCTCGGCCACTTCATCGCCTGCGCGTGCACTGGTGTTGTGCACCATCGCAGTCACAATCACTGAAGAGCCAGCCGAGACTTTCCTGGCTTTCACTGCCGGGGCGCCAAAACTGAAATGCGAGTAACTCAGGCCGTACCCGAAAAGGTAGAGAACCTTGCCACGATAGTAGCGATAGGTCCGGTTTTTCATCGAGTAGTCGGTAAACGCTGGTAAATCGCCCGTAGACGCATAGAACGTGACTGGCAGGCGTCCCGCGGGATTGTTCTTGCCGGTCAGCGTCTCGGCAATCGCGTCCCCGCCCTCCTCACCCGGATACCATGCATCGATCAGCGCGTCCGCGTGTTCGTCGGCCCATTGCACCGCCAGCGCGCTGCCTGCAGTCAGCACAACAATTAACGGCTTCCCTGTTTCGCCCATTGCCTCAAGCAGGTGCTCCTGGGCCGGCGGAAGTTCGATGCTGGTCCGGTCGCCGCCCTCGAATCCATCGACATGGACATTCATCTCCTCGCCTTCGAGGTTTGGAGAAAGGCCCACAAAGGCGACCACCGCATCCGAACTCTTCGCGGCATCGATTGCCTGCCCCAGCAAACTATTTGCCGGAGGTTCCCAATTGAGACCGACATTGCGATCGTTGGGCTGATGCTTGTATTCCACCCGAATCGCGTGTGGATTCGTATCCGTGAAATTCAGCCTCACCTCAGCGGGATTGCTCAAACCGTCCATCACCTGCTTGTCGTCGATATAAAGCCGGACGCGATCCGCGATCCTCGCTGCAGCCGGCGTTCCTCCATTCACCTCACCAGTCATCGCAGCTGCCATGAATGGACGAGGGCCGCGCACGCTCAGTACATAACCACCGGGTGCGGGCGGGATCAGCTCGCCGGTCCAACGCACCGCAAATGTCTTGCTCGGAAAGTCTGCTGCGGGCCCAATGCGATTCCAGTCAAAGTTAATCTTCACGTCAACGCGAACGATCTTTGGTGTGCCGCTGAAATCTGAATTGTCGAAGTACTCGCCTTTCAGGCCTGTCGTCTTCAAGGAAGAATCTGTGCGCAAATATGCCGATGGAATCGGCGCCGACGTTCCGTCGGCAAGAATCGAGCCGGGAGCGTAAATCACGTTTTTATTTCCGAACGCCTTCCGCAATCCATTGAGCGGCGACACCGGATCTGGCGCGGTTCCGTTGTAGTTGCCTTCAATGGCCTCAAGCAAATCGGCGGTAGGACCGACGACCGCGATCTTCCGGATCGATGCCTTCAGGGGAAGCATGTTGTCGCGATTCTTGAGGAGCACGATCGACTCGCGAGCCGCCTGGAGCGCCAGCTCGCGGTGCGCCGCCGAATTCACTTCGGAATAAGGAATCTTGTTGAATGGCACCGCGGCCGGCGGGTCAAACATCCCCAGGCGCATGCGAGCCGTGAACAGCCGGACCACGGCCGCGTCGATGTCGGATTCAGCCAGCAGGTGCTCGCCGACGGCTTTGGTCAGCGCTGCGTAAGTCCGGCCGCAATCGAGGTCAGTGCCCGCCTTCACAGCTACCGCGGCAGCCTCTTCCGTGCTTGCAGCGAAGTGATGGCCGCGCGCGATGTCTCCGATCGCGTCACAATCGGAAACCGTATACCCTTTGAAACCCCAATCCTGGCGCAAATGCTGTTGGAGCAGCATTGGATTCGCGCACGCCGGCGCACCGTCAATCGCGTTGTAGGCGCACATGATTGAATCGGCGTGGCCGTCAACGATGGTGGCGCGAAATGCGGGCAGGTACGTGTCCTCAAGATCGTGCTCGGAAACATCGACGTTGAAACCGTGCCGCAATGGCTCAGGGCCGCTGTGCACGGCGTAGTGCTTCGGTGTCGACACGAGTTCTAGATACTTTGGATTGTCGCCCTGCAGCCCCTTGACGAATTCCACGCCCAAGCTCGCGGTCAGAAAGGGGTCCTCGCCGAAAGTTTCCATCCCTCGGCCCCAGCGCGGATCGCGATCGATGTTGATGTTCGGCGACCAGAATGTAAGTCCCGCAAACCGGCTATGATCGTCATGGCGAATCGCCTCGTTATACTTGGCGCGTCCTTCGACGGCGATAGTGGTTGCGATTCGGTGCATCAATGCTGTATCGAATGTTGCCGCCAGGCCGATCGATTGCGGAAAATTGGTTGCGAATCCGTTACGAGCCACTCCGTGCAAGGCCTCGTTCCACCAGTTGTAGGCGGGAACGCCAAGTCTCGGTATCGCCACCGCCACGTCCTGCATCTGGCTTACCTTTTCTTCGAGCGTCATGCGGCCCACCAGATCTTTGGCGCGCTTTTCCGGCGACAGGTCCGGGTTCATATAGGGGCAATGCCTCGCACCGCACGGATCCTGCTTTTCTGCTGTTGGTTGTTGGGCTGGTAATGTGGCCGAAGGTACGCTGATGGCGAGAGACGCCGCAAGAAAGATGGATTGGATTTTCATCGTGGTTTGGTCGAGGAAACTGCGCTGGCGGAAGACTATCACGCCGGCGCTGATACTTGTTCCACCCTTCTCACCCTTATACTGTGGATCAAGTCTTCGACCCCCAACAAACTCCGGACCGGCCCCAAACCATCGCCAGGTGCCATCTCTCGATCCATTTACAGCCGGCTTGGCTATCCCGTGAGCGAGGAGCTGGAAACGATTTTGCGCGATGCGGTCGCCAACGCTCAGGCTCACTCCAGCTCGCATGAATATAGTTACGAAGCCATGGGCTTCAGCCGGGCGCAGATCGTGGGCGAGTTCGCGCATATCTTCGACCGATTCGAATTCGACACGCAAGAATCGCGCGAAGAGCAAATGGTCGCATCGGCAGCCGTATAGAACCAAACATGCCCGCGCTGCTTTACCGCCGGCTCTCCGCGCGATCCTGGGCGATCCTAATTACCTTTCCATTTCCAGTCGCGCACTTCCGGCAGGTCCATACCATTTTTTCTGATGTATTGCTTGTGCTCCACCAGCTTGTCTTTGAGCTCCTGCTTCAGGTACGCGCCCTTCTCCCAAATGCGCGGGATGCGGTCGATGGTGTCCATGACCAGGTGGAAGCGGTCAAGATCGTTCATCACCGTCATGTCGAATGGAGTGGTGATCGTTCCCTCTTCTTTGTAGCCGCGAACATGAATGTTGTTATGGTTGTTGCGCCGGTAGGTGAGGCGATGAATCAGCCATGGATAGGCGTGGAATGCAAAGATGACCGGCTTATCCTTGGTGAAGAGCGTGTCGAAGTCGGCATCGCTCAATCCGTGCGGATGTTCGGTCTGCGGCTGCAGCTTCATTAAATCGACAACATTGACCACCCGCAACTTCAATTCCGGCAACTTCTCCCGCAGAATGCTTACCGCAGCCAGCGTCTCCAATGTAGGCACGTCGCCGCAACACGCCATGACTGCATCGGGCGGCCCGCCCTCGTCGTTGCCGGCCCATTGCCAGATGCCGATGCCCTCGGTGCAATGTTTGATGGCCGCGTCCATCGTGAGCCACTGTGGCGCCGGGTGCTTGCCCGCTACCACTACGTTGACGTAATGCCGGCTCCGCAGACAGTGATCCATTACCGAAAGAAGACAGTTGGCGTCGGGCGGAAGATAAACGCGTACCACTTCGGCTTTCTTGTTGACAACGTGATCAATAAACCCAGGGTCCTGGTGCGTGAAGCCGTTGTGATCCTGCCGCCAAACGTGCGATGCCAGCAGGTAGTTAAGCGATGCGATTTTGCGCCGCCACGGCAATCCGGCGGTTACCTTGAGCCATTTGGCGTGCTGGTTAAACATGGAATCGACAATGTGAATGAACGCCTCATAGCAGTTGAACAGCCCGTGACGTCCGGTGAGGAGATAGCCCTCAAGCCAGCCTTCACATTGGTGCTCGCTGAGCATCTCCATCACGCGCCCCTCGGGGGCGAGAAACTCATCGATGGCTAGAGTCTCCGCATCCCACTGCCGATTGCTGGCTTCAAAGACAGCAGCTAATCCGTTGGAGATGGTTTCGTCAGGGCCGAATATCCGGAAATTTCTTCGCTCCTTGTTCAGCTTGGCCACATCGCGCAGGAACGGCGCCAATACCCGCGTGTCGCCAATGCCCTCTGTTCCGGGCGCGGGTACCTTCGCGGCATAGTCGCGAAAATCTGGCATCCTCAAATCGCGGAGAAGTATGCCGCCGTTCGCATTGGGATTAGAGCCCATGCGCCGCGCACCCACCGGTGCAAGCTCGGCCAGTTCCGGCCTCAAGCCGCCCTTTTCGTCGAAAAGCTCGTCAGGGCGGTAACTGCGCAGCCATTCTTCCAGTTGCTTCAGGTGCTTTGGATTCGCCGCCGGATCCGAGAGCGGCACCTGATGCGAGCGGAACGTGCCTTCCACTTGCAGTCCATCGACGATCTTTGGCCCAGTCCAGCCCTTGGGAGAGTTGAGAATAATCATCGGCCAGCGCGGACGTGCCGTTCGCCCGCCCGTGCGCGCTTCGAGCTGAATTCTCTTGATCTCCTCCACGGCACGGTCGAGCGCCCCCGCCATCGCCTCGTGCATCGGTTCCGGCTCGTGCCCTTCGACAAAATATGGCTTCCAACCATAGCCGTGAAACAGTTGCTCTAACTCTTCGTGCGGAATGCGCGCCAGCACAGTTGGATTGGCGATTTTGTACCCGTTCAAATGAAGAATGGGCAGGACGGCGCCATCGGTTGCCGCGTCGATAAACTTGTTTGAATGCCATGCGGTCGCCAACGGCCCGGTCTCCGCCTCTCCGTCGCCAACGCAGCAGGCCACGATCAATTCGGGGTTGTCCATCACCGCCCCGAATGAGTGGCTGAGCGAATAGCCCAATTCTCCGCCCTCGTGGATGGAGCCGGGAGTCTCCGGCGAGGCGTGGCTCGGAATGCCGCCTGGAAATGAAAACTGAATAAACAACTTCCTAAGTCCGTCTTCATCCTGAGTAATATTGGGATAAACCTCAGTATAAGTGCCCTCTAAGTAGGTGTGAGCAACCACGGCCGGCCCCCCGTGTCCAGGACCGGAAACATAAATCATGTCGAGATCGTATTTCTTGATGACCCGATTCAAGTGGGTGTAAATGAAGTTCTGGCCGGGAGTCGTTCCCCAATGGCCCAGGAGCATGTGCTTCACGTCCCCGATCTCGAGCGGACGCTTCAGAAGCGGGTTGTCGTAGAGATAAATCTGGCCAACAGAGAGATAATTCGAGGCTCTCCAGTAGGCGTCCATTCTTCGCAATAAGTCTGGCGATAAAGTCGATTCCATGATCCATCCCCTTCGTTCTTGCTCTTTAGCTGCCTGCCTCCGGCCAATGGGTTTCGGTGCGCGGCGCCCATTCCACTCGGGCGCACCTCGACTATAGTCTAGTTCTGTTTTAGGCGCGTGAAAGTCCGCCACGCAATTTGGTCTGGCCGCAAAGCCGACTTCGCCTTCCCAGCCTGATAGCATTTCTTCTGTCAGTCGGCTATCGGGCTGGTCGTGCGGTTGCGTCTGCGGGATCGAATCTGCGTCGGAGAATCAGAATGAATTACCTCAAGAAATTCAAGATCGAGCCGGAAAGCAAGGTGAGGCTCAAGAAATTCGATCCATCATTCACCGGCGGCCACAAGAGCCCGAAGTCCGCGGCCAACGAGATCGAGCACTATCAGCAGAAGCTCCGCGAGTTGCAGGACCTGCTCTACGCCGAGCACCGCCATTCTCTGCTCATCTGCCTGCAAGCCGTTGACACAGGCGGTAAAGACGGTGTCATCAATCACGTTCTGGGCGCCATGAATCCGCAAGGCTGCCGGGTAGCGGCATTCAAGCAGCCTTCAGTGGAAGAGGCATCTCACGATTTTTTATGGCGCGTACACAAGGATGCGCCGGCGCGCGGCGAGGTCGTTATCTTCAACCGATCGCATTACGAAGACGTTCTGGTGGTGCGCGTTCACGACCTTGTTCCCAAAGATGTTTGGTCGCGCCGATACGATCAAATCAACAGTTTCGAGAAAGAACTTGTCGGGCACGACACCCATATTTTGAAGTTTTTTCTGCACATCTCTAAAGAAGAACAACTGAAGCGCTTTAAGGAACGGCTCGACGATCCGACCAAACACTGGAAAATCAGCGATGCCGACTACAAAGAGCGAGCCTTCTGGAAAGACTACACGGCGGCATATGAGGATGCGCTTTCGCGCTGCAGCACCGCGCACGCACCCTGGTTCGTCATTCCATCCAACCACAAATGGTTTCGCAATCTTGCCATCGCGCGCATCGTGGTCGAGCACCTGGAATCGCTGCGCATGAAATACCCCAAGCCCACGGTCGACCTTGAAAACATTCGCCGCGAGTATCAAGCTGCCGAACGCGCCTAACGCAACGCTGCTACCAGAACACTCGCAAGGAACACGCCCATGAAGAAACCTTTGCTGTGCAGCATCCTATTGCTTTGCGTACCATCCTGTGTCTCGGCGCAATCCGTTTTTGCCTCGCGGATGGACGACCCCAAAGCGACCTATCTCACGGCGCAGGCTTTCGGCGCGCATGGCGACGGCGTCGGCGACGATTCGCAGCCGATACAATCGGCGATCGATAAGGCTGAAGGGGGCGGTCGCGAGGGAATTGTCTTCATTCCTTCCGGCCGCTACCGGCTTACGCGCACCATCTATCTTTGGCCGGGCGTCCGGCTTATCGGATATGGCAACACGCGCCCCGTTTTTTTTCTGGCTGACAACACTCCGGGGTTTCAAACCGGCGAGGGCGTGATGGTCATGTTTACAGGCGCAAGTGCCGCCACCATCGAGCGTTTTGGAAAGCGCGTACCGTTTCCTCCGCCTGGCAGCGTGCCACCGAACAACCATATAGCGGATGCCGACGAGGACACATTCTATTCCGCGATGAGCAATATCGATTTTGAGATTGGCGACGGCAATCCTGCGGCGATCGCCGTCCGATTCCACGTTGCGCAGCACGCTTATCTCAGCCACATGGATTTTCATATTGGCTCAGGTCTCGCCGGGCTCACCGAGGTCGGCAACGAGGCAGAAGATCTTCATTTTTATGGCGGGCGCTACGGTATTCTCACCGATAAAACCTCTCCGGCCTGGCAATTCACGCTGATCGACTCTGCGTTTGAAGGCCAGCGCGATGCCGCGATCCGCGAGCATGAAGTCGGCCTGACACTCATCCGCGACACCTTTCGCAATGTGCCAGTCGCCGTCGATATCGATCCTCATTACTCCGACGAAATGTGGGCCAAAGATTGCCGCTTCGAGCAGGTTTCAAAAGCCGCCGTCATCATCAGCAACGAGAAAAGTCCTCTCACTGAAATTGGATTCGAGAATGCGGTGCTCAAGGATGTGCCGGCCTTCGCCCTTTTTCGCGAAAGTGGCAAAACGATCGCCGGAAAAGGCGAGACCTATCAGGTCGGGAATTTCAATTATGGTCTGATTGTCCCTGGGGAGGGCATGACCGGAACCATCGGCGTGCGATACGATGCCGTCGCGCTGAGCGCGATGCCCGCTCCGCTTCCGCGTGCAATTCCCGCGCTACCGCCGGTTTCCGAATGGGTGAATGTTCATTCGCTTGGCGTCGTGGGAGATGAAACTACCGAGGACACCGCAGCGATTCAAAAGGCCATCGATACGCATCGCGTGCTTTATTTTCCCAGCGGGCATTACCGTGTGAGGGATACGCTCGTTTTGAAGCCCGACACGATTTTCATTGGCCTGCATCCCACGCTGACGCAGTTCGATCTCGAAGATTCCACGCCGGGATTTCAGGGCGTGGGCGCGCCAAGGCCGGTTATTTCAGCGCCTGCCGGTGGTTCCAACATCATCAGCGGATTCGGCATCTACACGGGCGGTAACAACTCGCGCGCTGCCGGAGTGATGTGGCAATCGGGCGAAGGATCGCTGATCGACGATGTGCGCTTTCTCGGCGGCCACGGAACCGGATTTAATCCGTACAACAATAACCACACCGCCGATTCTGTTCTGGGCAAACGTTGGGATGGACAATACCCAAGCCTCTGGGTAACCCACGGCGGGGGCGGAACTTTCGCGGACATCTGGACTCCGGACACCTTTGCGCAGGCCGGGTTCTTTGTTTCGGACACGAAGACGCCGGGCCATGTCTACGAGCTTTCGAACGAGCATCACGTGCGGAACGAAATCATCTTCGACCACGTTGAAAACTGGGACTTGAACGCACCGCAAACAGAAGAAGAGGCCGGCGAAAGCCCCGAATCGCTGTCGCTCGAATTTAGGTGGTCGCACAACATCACCATCGCCAACTATCACGGCTACCGCGTCACGCGTTCCCGCGCGCCCTTCCCGGCTGCCGTTCGGCTTTATCATTCCCGGAATATTCATTTCCGCAATGTGCATGTCAATGCCGAAAGCGGCTATCCGATTTGCGACGACAACGGTTGCGGAACATTTCTCCGCGTCAGCAAGTTTCCTTACGAAAATGCCATCCAGGATGTCACTCACAACCTGGAGGTTCGCGAACGGGAATTCGCGGTGCTCGACATTCCGGACGATCCACCTGTGCCCGCGTCCAACGATGCTTCTGCCGTTCTTGCGCCCGGCGCCAAGATTGAAAAGCTGGAAGACGGCTTCTTCTCCATCTCGGGTGCCGCGGTCGATGCGGATGGCAAGCTATATTTTGTCGATCACCATTGTCAGAACATCTACGGCTGGTCATCGGGCGAAGGGCTCACGATTGAACGCGACAATTCGCTCGATCCGGTGAATCTCGCGTTCGATAAAGCGGGAGACCTGCTGGTCGTCTCTTCTGCCGGCCCTGAGGGAACTGTCTACTCCTTTCGCCCTGGATCCCCGGAGGATCAGATCACAGTCCTCGAACCTCAAACTTCCGTTGCGCATCCGCGGGCGGCGGTAATTCTGCCGGGCAATTTTTGGAACAACGGCGAATTCCGCAATCAGCTTGACTTCAACTCGCTCACCTACAGGACGCTCGCCGAAATGTTTGCCGAGGATGTTTCGACTCCCAAGGCCAGGGAATACGTTTCGCCCGACGGAAGCGTTTTTCTGTCCGCTGGGCGAGTCTTTCAGCAGGGCCCGCCTGACTCAACAGGCTGGCGCTTCTCTGACAATCTAGACACCTACGGATTTATCAGCGCCAGTCCCGGAGAGCGCGTGTATGTCAGCAGCGAGTCAGAGGATCGCATTTACACCGCGCGCGTCGCTGACGATGGCACCCTGACCGATCTCCAACCGTTCGCCGAGCGCGGCGGCGAGAGCGTTGCGGTCGATGGCCAGGGCAATGTGTATGTTGCGAACGGCCAGATCTTTGTCTACAGCCCTTCCGGTAAATTAATCGGACAGATCGACGTGCCCGAACGTCCGATTGATATCCTCTTCGGTGGCGGGGACAGGCGCACGCTGTTCATACTCGCTCACCACGCGCTCTACGCGGTTAAAGTCAAAGGCTGAGAACGACATACAAAGAGATTTCCCTGCGGCCCGTGTAAAGCCGCGGATGAGAACCCGCAACCAGGAGAGCACATGGCCCTGCACAACACTCGCAAGTTAAACGCCAAACCGACCAGTGCAATCGAATCGGAGGCTTTGCACCGCAACGGGCAGACGTATGTATTCCCTCAAGTCTCGCGTGACCCGCAGGCCGTTTACCGCACCATTCACGAGCAACTCGTACTTGACGGCAACTCGCAGCACAACCTGGCAACCTTTTGCACCACTTGGATCGAGCCCGAAGTCGAGCGCATCATGGACGAATCTGCCGACAAGAACATGATCGACAAGGACGAGTACCCGCAGACCGCTGCAATCGAAGAGCGCTGCGTTCACATGCTCGCCGACCTTTGGAACTCTCCCGAGGCAGCGAGCACCATTGGCTGCTCGACCACAGGGTCCAGTGAAGCGGCAATGCTTGGAGGGCTGGCGCTGAAGTGGAAGTGGCGCAAGCGGCAACGCACGAAGGGCAAACCCACAGACTCACCGAACCTGATTATGGGCCCGGTTCAAGTTTGCTGGCACAAGTTTTGCCGCTACTTTGATGTGGGGATTCGCGAAGTTCCCATGGAAGGCGATCGGCTTTTGCTTACGCCTGAAGAAGTGCTGAGGCGCTGCGATGAAAACACCATCGGGGTGGTTGCGACTCTTGGAGTCACGTTCACCCTGCAGTTCGAGCCGGTTCGTGAGATCAGCATGGAGCTCGACAAGCTACAGGCGGAAACTGGGCTCGACATTCCGATCCACGTTGACGGCGCGAGCGGTGCGTTCCTCGCGCCGTTTCTGCAGCCCGATTTGCTCTGGGATTTTCGTTTGCCCAGAGTCAAATCAATCAACGCTTCAGGCCACAAATTTGGCCTTGCCCCTCTGGGCGTGGGCTGGGCGCTATGGCGCGAGAAGCACGATCTACCCGAAGAACTCATTTTCGACGTCAACTATCTCGGCGGCAATATGCCGACGTTTGCATTGAATTTCTCTCGACCCGGTGGCGAAATCATCTGCCAGTACTATAATTTTTTGCGGCTCGGCAAGCACGGCTACCGCGAGATTCAGTCGGAGTGCTCTACTATCGGGCAAGACCTCGCCGTCAAAATCGCTGCGCTCGGGCCGTTTGAAATCATCTATGACGGTATCGGCGGCATTCCAGGGATCTGCTGGAAGCTGAAAGACCCCGCTTCAACGCCTTTCACTCTCTATGACGTCGCCGATCGGTTGCGCGAGCGCGGCTGGCTGGTTCCCGCCTATTCCATGCCTCCAAACCGCGAAGACCTCGTGATTCAGCGTATCCTCGTCAGGCACGGTTTTACGCGCAAAATGGCAGAAGAACTTCTGCTTGAAATGGAGCGGGCTATCGAGCATCTGCGACATCCCTCACACCGGGCGCGGCGACCGGGCGCGGGATCGAGTTCCCACAACCACTCGGGCAGATAATGGCATTACGCGGCTTTTCGTTACGCGTACCGTGCCATCGCAAGTTCCACGATCTCGCCGATCATTTGAGTGTAGGAGAGGCCCGATTTCTTCGCGGCCATAGCAAATTCCTGACCGCTAGAGAGCCAGGGATTGGGATTGGCTTCGATTACATACACATCGCCCTTCCTCGACAAGCGCATGTCAATGCGGCCGTAATCGCGAAGTTTGACGGCGCGATAGGCTTTGACCGCGATCTCAGTCAGCTTTGCTTCGGTCTCCTCATCGATGTCTTCGGCGATTGCCGATTTCGTTAGCTTATAGACTTCCGTTTCTTTTTCAAACTTCACGTCCTGGCTGGCAATCCTGGGTACGCCTTTGGGAAGCTTGGAAAGATCGAGCTCTACAAGCGGGAGCGAATGAGCGCTCTCGTAACTGCCAAGGATGGCTGCGTAGATTTCGCGCCCCTCAATGTATTCCTCGATCAACGCGGGCGAATCGAATTCCGTCTGAATATAGGAAACACGCTCCATCAGCTCTTTCACGCTGTTCACCACGGCGGCGGCATCGATGCCGATGGAGCCGTCTTCCGAGGTGGGTTTCACGATGAGCGGAAATGAAATGTCGTGCGCGTGATCGATATTGCCTCGATAGGAGGTGGCGAAGTATGGTGACTGGATTCCATAAAATGCGAACATTTTTTTGGCGATCGATTTATCCTGCGCCAGAATGTGCGCGTGCGGTCCCGCGCCGGTGTACGGGATCTCGAGCATATCCAGAAACGCGGTAACGTGCATCTCCTTGGTGTCATCGCCCGCGTAGGATTCGGTAAGGTTGAAAATGAGGTCTGCGCCGCATTTTGCGAGACCAAGCAGCGACTGCAATCGCCCGTCGAGAACGTAATAGGACGGCTCATGACCGAGTTTTTCCAAAGCTTCGAAGATCTCTTCGCGGTCGTGCTTGACGGGTCTTTTCTTTTGTCCTTTGCGCTTTCGCGGACGAGGGGCTTCTTCAGGCTCTTCAGTGGGCCCCTCTTCCCACAGATCGTACAGGACAGTCACTTTCAACTTTCTTCCGGTCATGTAAACTCCAATCGGAGCGACAGCTGACGCCAGCGCGCCTCAGGGGTGAGTAAACTTCCCACGCACCAGATAATTCATGGCCAGTGCGGTTGTGTACACCGTGAATTCGGTCAGATGCTCGGCCTCGCGGTGAGCGTCCATCCGCAAATTCAGTTCTTCAACTCGTTTGCAAATAGCTTCTACCAGGCGTTTGACGATGGGACGCTGCACCCCGCTCCAATAGGCGACCTTGTCGATAATGGGTTTCCGATGTTGCCGCAACAATTCATGAGCGAGTCGCACGCCCTTGGTTCGCCTGCGGGAGACATTAAAGATGTCCGCTAGGTCGGCATCGAGCGCCAACTCCTGAACGGGAACATCCTCAGGCGGGCTAAGACGATAGAACTCACCGACTGTGGATTCCATCTCGTCGACGGTGATGTCGGTGCGGCCGCGGCGCCGTGTGGGTTCGGTATCGCCCAGTTTTCGTGCCATGCGGTCGATATATCGGAGCTTAACAAGCGCGCCCCAACCTTTGTAGCGCTTTCGCCATTGTGAGCGAGGAGTCAGCCACACCGCGAAGGTTTCTGCAAAATCCTCGTCGGGGTGTTTCTGCGCGTACCAGCCTGCCATGTGGCGAACAAACTTCCGCGAGAACGGTATAGGACGATAGTGATCGCGATATGCACGCCGGAACGGTCCAAAGAGGTCGCGCCACTCTGCCGATTTGTAAAGCTGGTAGGCGTAGTTGAATGCGTGTCCTGCCTCATGACGCATATACATCATGATTTCGCGAGTGTCTTCGAGGTCGTTCATCTCGCGCTCCAACTGTGCCAGTTCGGGATTTGCAAGGTAGAACGGCATTCCGATAACGGGCTCGCCCGACGGGCATCCCCATTCATCGGTGAGATAGCAGAGCGGACGAAATCTGTGAATGCCCTTGGCTTCCAGTTCCCGATAGAGCTGTTGGACGAAACGTTCCAGAGGAGACCCTTCGAGCTTGAGGCCCAGATCGCGAATGGGCTTGGCGAGTGTCTCCCGAATATCCGTGCGTGTTTGCTCGAGATTGCGCAAGGGGCTAATCAGTTCTATACCACCGAAGCAGACTTGGCACAGAAGGCGTATCGCCTTTGCACATAGTATTGTGGGCACGCCTCCGCAACGACGGCGCTTCTTGTGCTGACTGCCGTGACAAAGACTGAAATGAAAGGAGTTGAACTCGAGAGGCGGGATAGGTACTGAAGCGAACGATGAGATGGTTGCGGAAGATTGAGGTAGGGACAGCGAGCGGAAACGAACACTGAGGTTTGGATTTATGCGGCAAGTTTTCGTTTCGCCGGCTGCTCCGCGGAGCCTCTCAGCCGGCCGCTGCGATAGGCTATGTACTTCGTCAATGTTCGCAAAATCGCTGCAGGAATATGCAAAGGAGCAGACCTTGAAAGGTAACGAAGCTCCGAGGCAACAAATCGCCACCCTTCGTCGTCCGCAGCTCCAAATTCCTCTATCAGCCAGCGCTCGCGCTCGTGCAGAACTCCGATCTCAAGGTAGCGGCGGAACTCGGCCCTGATTGAGAATGCGTGCGAGTGCTCCACAAGCGCTTCTGCCACGTATGCGGTTTTCCAGCCGGCGCGATGGAGCCGGGCGACGGCAAGCGTGTCCTCACCAAAGTTCACATCGGACGGGAAGCCACCCACGCTCATGAGCGCATCTCGGCGGAAAGCACCAAAGGTATTGGAAAAAAAGATCGATTTGAAGCCGAGCGTCGTTCGAGACTCCCACGAGCGCAACTGTGACGTGGATTGATAGTTAAAAAGGCGCGCGTGGGCTTCGATTGCGGAGGCCTGGCGCCGGGGAAGCTGGCGCCCGTAGGCCGCCCCGATAGCCGGATCGTGAAATGCGGCCGCAAGATGGCGAAAAGATTCGGCGCCGTGCGGAAATGCATCCTGCGTGAGATAAATCAAAACGTCGGCGTGTGGTGCGCAGAGTGCCGCCGCCTGGCGCGTACCGCCGTGGCTGAACTCATTCCGAGCAATCTGAATGACCCTGAACCCAGCGGTGTGGGCGAGGTCCGCAGTACCGTCGCTAGACGATGAATCTACCACAATCACATCGTCGGGCCGAAGGCTCTGGCGTATGATGCCACGGAAAAGCCTCTCCCAAATGCCTGCGGCATTCAACGTGGGGATGATCAGCGCAACCTTCATAGGAAGATAGATGAGGCAAGATCGAATCCGGTTTTCTGGGAGCTTAACGTCGAGAATTTGGGAGGAAGCGGTCGCGGCTTGCGGCGAATTAAAATGCGTGGATCAAGTGTGCGATCAGTAGATTGATTCGGACCTTGAGGAGCCGCAGGGGATCGTGTCGCTGGCTGGAGTTCTGTGAGTGCCTGCGATAGTAAACCAAAGGCTCGTTGATAAACACCGTCTTACCGCCGTGGGCGTCGTTGCGGGTACCAATCCAGGCATCGTGCAGAAACAGCTTGCCGCGAGGGAACGGAAGAACCCGGCCGAGGAACGCGGCGCGGATCGCCATTGCCGAACCCTGGTAATGATTCTTAATGATGTTGCGCCAGAACCCCGGAAGAAATCTTCCGTAACGATTGACACGATCATCGGGCAGCGCCTGGCCGCGTTCATCGATCAATGCCACTCTGCTTGCAACCAACTGAGCCTCCGGATGTCGTTCGAATTCCTGCAGCACGCGCTCGACCTTGTTGGGGGCCCAGAGATCGTCGTCGTCTGACAAAAACAGGATGTTTCCTGTGGCGCAGCGGAGGGCGTCTTCGAACGTGGCGACGACTCCTTCGTTCTTCTCATGCACAAAAAGCCGGATCCGGGAATCGCGCATCTGGAGAATCCTGGAAACCGTGTCATCTTGCGAGCAGTCGTCGACAATCACGATCTCGTCATCGGGGGCAAGCTGGCAAAGGATCGAACCGATCTGCGCCTCGATGAATTTTGCGCCGCTGTACGCGGCCATGCACACCGAGACCCTTGGGCGTGGCTTGGTCGCATCTGCAGCCGCGTTGTCATTTTGAGATTGCGATCCAAGCGATTCCTGCCATCGGCGGAGCCGAGTCTTCTTCGATCGAAAGAGCCTCCACTTGAGGAATTGGAGAGTCACTTGTTGCAACTCTTTGCGGTCGCCGCGCAGCCGGTGGCGGACCATGCGCAGGGCGAGCCGGGCCGTCCGCTCGCAACCGGCCAGCCAGTTCATATGCAGATCCCAAAAAGCTGTTTCTGTCATTAACCCGCGTCGGTAACGCCCTTCGCTCACCAGACGGTTCATGTCCATCATGGAGAACTCATGATGAAGCTGAAGGTTGCCTTCGATGTAAACGCGTTTTCCATGTTGGTGCAGGAGATGAAATACCACCGCATCACTGTAATCGAGGGGAAAACGCAAATCGTAGCCTCCGATCTGCCTGAGCGCATCCATGCGGACCATTGCGCCGGAATTCATTGCGAAAACCGGCTCGTCCGGGATCCCGCGAAATCCCGAACAAAACCACTGAGGAACCGCATTTAATGCGAATCGATTGGGGGAGAGCCGCTTTCGGCCAACCGCGATTTGCGGAACAATGGCGCCGACATCCGGGTGACTGGCATAATGCCGCGCCGCGGAAGCCATGGACAGCAAATAGTCTCTTGGGATCGTCGTGTCCTGGTCGAGCGTAATAAGCCATTCTGATCCCTGACGAAAGGCAATCTCAAGCGCCTGATTGTACGCAAATGCCAGACCAAGGTTGCGCGCATCGTGGAAATAGGCGACGCCTTCGGGAAGAACCATTCTCGACGGCCAGGATGGACTGTTGTCCCATAGAACAATGGATACGTTGGCCCGGGATGCAGCGGCCTCCACGCGAGCTTCGATCAGGCTATGGAATGCGGGCGATTCTTCGGGCGTCATGCCATAAAGCACAATCACGGCGGTGACATGAAGCGGGCTCTCAGAATCTCGAAGGACATGCTGGTTTGGCTGCATTGACACCCGTGGTTGACCACCCGGAAGCAGCAGAATAGATAACTCCCGGCATCCCGGTGGGATGCTGTCACGGGCGGATGCGTTGGTTGGAATCCGTGAACCGCCCTTGCGCACTAAGCGACTAATCCGCGGCGGCGATCGGCAAGCTTTCCATGGGCGATCCCTCCGTAGACGGAATCACGATCCGCCGGAGATTTTCGCAGTCGGAACTATATCAAGCTCGCCAACACAAAACGTTGATCGCCTCGCCCATACAACGCCTGTAATCGGGTGTCCAGCTTGCAGCATGGGTTCGATCTTGTGTGCTTGGCTAGCGTTTGTCCTCAGACCATGGAGCTGGAATACGGCTTGCATTTCTTGCAACCTCCAAAACTGGAAGGTAGTTATGGGCATTTCATCTTCCAGTATCAAGTGAATTTGCACCAAAACACACTCGCTTGTCCCATAGAAGGCATTTTTGTTGAACCCAAAACTGGAGAAAAACCTGAACGCCAGTTGAAAGGAGGAGAAAATTATCGCTAAAGAAAACCTGTGTAGTCGCGGTGAGGAAAATCGTCAGGATCAGAATGTGCCTTGGAAAGGCCCGCCGAACGAGCCAGCCGAAGCCAAGGCCGATCAAAAGGTTCACAAAGTAGATCCCTAAATAGCCAAAATTAAGGGCATACGCCTGCAAATAGGTGCTCGCATTGTCGATCATGTTCAAGCCGCTGTAAACGTCGGTAAATGGGTCAGAAGGCGCCATGAACGATGGCAGTAGTGGGTAGAGAAATGACAGTGTCGGCCCATGCGAGGCCCCGTGCGAAACGACCCAACAGAGGTTCGAAAATGGGATCGATATGTAAGCGACGGGCCAAAGAAATGCCATGGGCCAATCAGAGTATTCGTTCCTGATCTGCAGGAACCCGATGAATACGTCATGCGCCGTACGCAGGTTTCCAATAACGGTCATCCCGGCAATACCAATTGCCAATGCTCCAAGGAACATCGAATATTGTTTTTTCCGGCTCATATTCGATCTGAGCGAGAAGAGGAAAAACATCTGCAAAAATGTTGCCAGCATCATGCCGCGCGTTACATAGAGCGCTAGCCAAACGAATCCAAATGTGACGAAAAACGCCCGTCGCAGCCGCGACGGATCGAGTGTGGCGTTGACTGCAATACAGGCAAGCAGCGGAAATAGAATCTGCTTGAGCTTACCGTAGATTAGATAGGAAGCTGGATCGCCGATAAGTGGCGGCGGCCCGGACGTGAACCAGTTAAACCCGATCAGAGCGGAAGCCAACGCGCAAAAGAGCAGGTTCAAATGCCATAGCCGAGTGACATCGAGACCATAAGCAACCGCTGCATTGTTCGATGTGTCAGGGTCCAGGATCGCCGAACTCGCGAAATAGCCGAGAAGCAGCGAGCCGATGGAAACGACGCAGATCAGGATCGGAGTGCCGAACTGCGGATAGATCACATAGGAGACGTGGAAGCTGAGGCAAACCAGCATCAGTATCCATACGGCAACAAAAAGCGCAATCGGATTGCAATAGATCGGAAGCTCACGCCGCGGCCTGAAAACGCCTTCCGCCATTGCATGAGATGTGCGTATTCCGCCAGCATGGGGCCACTTGCCTGCCACAGAAAGCGATGGCCACATTGCGCCAGAATTCGCGTTCGGATTGAAAGGAAGATCGCTCATCACAGTTTCAACGAACATTCGTGCTGCGCTGTACGAGGATCATGACGCGTAGCCCCACGATCTCCGTTTGGAAAGAAAGATTGCCGTCG
Organism: Occallatibacter sp.; assembly: GCA_036489735.1. GTDB lineage: Bacteria > Acidobacteriota > Terriglobia > Terriglobales > Acidobacteriaceae > Telmatobacter. The sequence goes on from DASXFF010000059.1 coordinate 39,046, forward strand.
CTGAGACCGTTCCGCATATACCGAGGACGACGAAGGATGCTATTGCCACGCCGAGCGTCCCTGACGTCTTCGCAAAAAGGATCACCCCCGCCGCCGTCGCAGTTGCAATCAGGATCGATTGCATCAAAAACGGCTCGCGCTTGTGCGCTCGAAGATAAATGGCCTCGCTTTGGACCACATGCCCGCCGATGGCAGTTAGCAGGAGCAGTAGAAACGCGGGCCAGGAAACAATGCGATGGCTGAGTCCGGGCACAATGTAGGGAACCACCAGCACACCGGCCATAACCATCGCGGCGGCGGCGGACAAGAGCAGCAGCGACTGGCGAAATGTGCGGAAAAAGAGCGCATCGAGGCCGATGTTATCGCTCTTTGCAATCAAACTGCCAAAAGGCGCTGCCTTGGTCGTCATCCAAACGAGCATCATTCCGCTCATCTGCATGACAATGTTCATGGAAAGACCCATACGCCCTGCTTCAGCGGGACCCCGGAACGCGAAGATCACGGGGGTAAAGAGTTGAAAGATGAAATAATCGCAGAGCCAAGTGACGGCGATCTTCCACTGGAACGGCCAGACCTCATCGCGCCAGTGAATTCCGAAATCACCGACGCGCATACGCATCAGAGGCCACAGAAGCGAGCGGCGTGACCACAACATCGCGCTGGCGACGATTGATTGGGCAAAGAGAACCACGGCCGGAGCGAAGAGGCCGTGATGTGAGAGCATCGCCGTCCATGCCGCAAGCATGCACAACAGCGATGAAAAGAAACGTGCGCGTGCAACGGCCGCGACCTGACCGCACCCCTCAAGAAACGAAAGAACCGGAGCGAGGGCAAAAGCGATCATGCAGCCCAGAACCAACATGCGGAGCGGCCAGAGCCAAATGCGAGGGTGGCCGGCGAGCTGATGCAAGCGAAAAAAATGCATTCCTCCAGTCAGGAGCGCGGCACCCATCAGCAGACATGCGACAGAGTACCAACGAACGGTCAGCTGCAAAAGTGAGGCGAGCCTGAAGCGGGCTACTGGATCACCGGTAACGGCGCCGTCCGGGAGTAATTGAAGATGGACCCGCTCGTGCGCCGCGACCTGAAGAATGACGAACGAGAATCCAAGTTCGAAAACGCTTTGAAGCGCAACCACGCTCCAGAGCGCGTAATAGTAGCCCTGCACCGGCAGTGTGAGGAAGTGCAGAATCAGCAATACATTCACAACGCTGCCGAGCCCCTGAAATATGCGCCCAAATACGGTGAAGCCAACCGCGCGATCCAATCCAATAGCGTGCGCCATGCGACCGATCATGGACGACGCGGCCGCCGGCGATGCTGCCGCCGCCTCTGATATCAAACTTGTTCCTACTGGTAGCATCTACGGACCTTGAATGCACAATATAGTCACGCGGGCATTATCGATGGATCGTATCGTGATAGCGAGGATCCTCTGCCGACGCGCTCGTTCGCTCTTCCGGCGCCGGGCGAAAGCCGATACTTCGGCTCTGTGCCTCAGCGGACCTCGAACCTCGGAACATCGCTTCCTTCAGTTGCGCGAGCTGTTCTGCTTCGACCGGATTCGCGTGCATCCTTGCCACTCGAACTTGCAGAAGCGCGATCATCATCGCAAGAGAAAGGCCAAACGCCGCCGCTCCAAGGGCGATCCAGGCGCGTTTGGGAAACGATTTGCGCTCCGGAGTGATGGCAGGATTCACGATCTGCAGGAAGCCGCCCTCCCGGGCTTCGTCAACCTTGGCGATCTCGAGTTGGCGAGCTAAAACTTCAAAAATCGCTTCGTTGTACTTCACATCGCGCAGCTTGCGCGCGTATTCGAGCTCAGCTTCTGGCACGTTTCCTTTGGAGAGAAACAGATCGTCGGGCGAAGAGTCGCTGGAGCCTGTAAGTTGATTGAATTGGGCACGCAGGCCTGCCAGTTCGGTTTCTTGTTCCTGTAGATCCGGATTTCCTTCACCGGCGTAGGCCTTCATGGCTTCGATTTGCACTTCCTTCGCAACCATCTGTGCACGTAGGGTCGCCGCCGATCCAATCAACGCGCGAGACTGAGCATCAATCTGCACAAAGCCGGTTGTGAGCTCCGTCTGCTTCAGTGCCTCCTCCGAAGCAGCCAAATCGTTCTTCGTCTTCTCCAACTGTTGCTCAAAGATCACCCGGCGCTGCGCGGCTTCCGTGATCGCCAGATGCTGGGAGAGCGAGCGGAGAATTTCGACGTAGCCGTTGGCAATTTCCGCAGCCCGCGCAGGATTGTGATCCTCAAAGGAAAGACGAATCAAGCCGTCCTTCTTTGAGCCGTCAATGGTGGCGCGTCCTTCGAGCTTTTTGCGCGCGTCGTAGTAGTACTTCTTGTGATACTCGACAAGCAGACCATACTTCTGGATGACAGCATCCTCGACCGATTCGCTCTTCAACATCGAAATATACATTTCAGTCATGTTCTTGCCGCCCATTTCGCCGGCCAGGCTCGCAATCGATCCCAGACCACCAAGCTCACCGAGCGCCGAACTCAGCGACGAGCCTTGCTGCGGAGGCATGATGATAGCCGTCGCTGTGTACTCCGAGGGAATGATGAATGAAACAGCGCACGCCACGAGTGCGAAGGCCGCGGTCATCCACAAGATGAACTTCTTCCGGCGAGCGAGGACCACCAGGACGGCGAGAAATGCAGACTCGTGGAGCGGCAGGCCGGCAGCGCTCGGTCCGCGAGGAGGGTCAAGATCCTGCATCGAGGGTGGGAGAGGGTTCTTCATGCTCGGGAAGTCACTTCAGGATTTGAATTGCGGCTGCACCGAGAGCAAATTGAGAAAAGACCGACGACCAGTCGGTAAGCCCGCGCAGGAATGTCGCTTTGTTAATTGAAGCAGGCACAACGATAGTGTCGCCCGGATAAATCGGCAGTCTCGCAAACTCGTCGCCCTCCCAAAGTGTGTGTGCAAGGTATTGGCGGCTGACGACCGAACCGTCGGCGCGGATGATAAATATCTGGCGCCGATCCGCATTGCGGTTCGGCCCGCCCGACTCCTGCAAATAACTGCCCGTATCGTGGCGCGCAAGATAGACAAACGAATTTGGATCGTAGACCGAGCCGACCACGCCCACCGTGGATGGAATTGGAGGCACAACGAACCGATCGCCGTCTTCAAGGGAAATATCGGGCAAGGAATCGATTGTGGCATGCGACGGGTTGACATGGAGCACAATGCGGCCTGTCGCGCGCACTTCGCGGAGCCTGTTGATGAGTTCGCGCTGGCTCGCCTCTGATGCGCTGGCGGCCGCCGCCTGCTGCGGACTTACCACTGAAGCAGCCAGGTTCGATCCAGTAATTTGGATTTGATAGGAGAGGGCCGAGACATACTCATCCAGGCGCTGCTGTTGTTCAAGCCGCGTGCTCTCACGTGTAAATTGAGATCCGTAAAGATATGCTTGATCCGTCAAGCCGCCGGCGCGAGATACCAGCTGGCGCAGAGTCTCGTTAGGTTGCACGCTATACACACCGGCGTGAACAAATTCTCCCTCCAGCCGTACATACCTGGTCTGCTGAGCTCGTGGAACCCGAATATCCGCATCGGAGAAAACGGTGATAACATCTCCCGGCTCGAGATCCAGATCAGCGCTTTGATCGTGTTCAAGAACTACCGCTCCGAGATTGAACGGGATCAATTTCGGTTGAAGAGTCTGTGGATCAATGCGTTCTATAACGGCGTAACTCCAATCGATGTTTGGCGTGTTGCGAACGACCTGTGTCTCAATTGGAAACTGCGGCGTGGTGACCAGATGCGGGCCTACGCCAAGAGTCTCCGGAACAGCACCAGTAGCAGAGGCTGGAACGACGCCGCCGTTGTTTGATCCCACCGCTTTGTCGCTGGAAGCCGCGAGCGGCCCATATTGAGCGTGGGGGCTGCCCGCTGCTTGCGAATCCACGGGAACGCCTCGCGTAAGCTGCGGAAAGAGACCACTGGGCAGCGCCTGGGTATCCTGCGGAACCACCCATGTCCTCTGCGCGGAGTGCTCGACTTGCCCATCTCCTTGCGAGGGTTTTGGCATGGTCGGGGGAAGCAAGGGCTGAAAATCGGCAACAGGCAAACCGAGTTGCTCGCGGCGCAACCAATAGTCGTGCGTGAGCAGCGCTTCCTGGTCTGGAATCAAGTCGCGAATGCGCATGCCAGCGCGCCAAGCAAAGCGTCCCGGCTCCGCCACGTTCCCGCGCAGGGTAACAGTTTTTGCAAAGCTTGGGGCGCGCTCGCGGATGCGCACCAAATCGCCGTTGACGAGAGGAAGCGCAAGGCCGCCGCTGTCCATTGCCACGTCCATTGCAATGCGCGCATTGTCGCCGCCAGGCTGACTCTCGGTGCGTTCAATTTCAAGCGCCGAATGGTCAGCCACCGAAGACACGCCGCCTGCAAGGGCAAGACTTTCGGCTACGGTTTCTTTTCCGCGTAGTTCATAGATGGCGGGAAGCTGAACGCTGCCTACGACTGCCACCCGCGGTCCCGCAGGAGGAAAGTAGATCACGTCGCCGGTTTGAAGCGGCACATCCTGCGATTTGTCCCCATGTAACAGGAGGTCGTAGAGGTCGAAGTCGGTGACCACCGTGGCACCGCGCCGAAGTTGAATATGCCGCAAGGACCCGGCGACGGAGGGACCACCGCATGCAAAGATGGCGTTGACGAGCGTACTGAGCGAGCTAATGGTATAGCTACCTGGGCGCTGCGCCTCTCCGGTAAGAAACACCTGGATGGACCGAAGCTGGCCGAGATTCACATTCAGGTCAAAGTTGCGGAACACATACGCGTAATGCGATTTGAGGAAATCCTGCAGTTGGCCGAATTGCAATCCCGCAACATGAACCTCACCCACTTGCGGGATAAATATCGACCCTGAACGATCCACCGTGAGGTGCAGATTCTGGCCGATCTGTCCCCAGGTACGAATTAGGATTTCGTCGCCGGGACCAATCGTATAATCAGGCCCCACAGGAATTCGCTCGACCGGGGCGAACGTGTCAGGAACTTCAGTGAAAAGATCTTCGCCGTAGATGGGAACGATATAGCCAACTGATCCGGCGACGAGAATTTGGAATTCGGTCAGCGGCTGCGCCTTGGCGGGGATATGCCGCGCCGTCTCATTGGCTCGCGGATTTCCTGTTTCGCCCGCGTCGTCGCTGTATACTCTCTGACTGTTCCGGCTTGAAGAACTGCCCGCAAGGTCAGGCAACGGCGGCTGGACGCCGCCATAGCCCGTTGGCTGGTTCTCGATTGAATTGCACCCTGACTCGTCCCCTGTAGCCGGCGAGCAGCCTTGGTTTGCGGAGCCAGGAGATTGGCCTCCCAAGGAGGATGAACCCGTCTGCGCACACGTACCGGCGGCGGCAACAGCAAGAAAGATCGTGGCGGACAAACAAATTCGTGCAGTCATTCTCTCAGCGTTCTGTTGTATTTGTTGAACAGATTTTCTTCCAAAAGTCATTCAATGGAAACATGGGCCTTCTGCTCAGCTAGTTTGCATACCTGCTAGTAAGCCCCACGCATCGAGATCACGGCTGGAATGGTCCGCGCAAGGATTACGAAATCGAGAAGACAGCTCCACTGGCTTGCATACTCCCTATCGCACAAGACTCGCCGGTCATATTCCACATCACTACGTCCTGTTACCTGCCACAAACCAGTAATCCCAGGGCGAAAGAGATCGTAATAGGGCAGGTCCCGGCTGTAGAGCATCCGTTCCGCCTCCACAATCGGCCGCGGGCCGACCAGCGACATGTCGCCGACGAGCACATTCCAAAGCTGGGGTAGTTCATCCATGCTCGTTCGACGCAGAACGCGGCCAATCGGCGTGATGCGCGCATTGTGCAGTTTTTTTCTGAGACGATCTGCAGCCGGATGCAACTGTTGTGCGGTACTGATATTAAGTACATTTGACGGCGGCTGCGTGCTAAACATCGATCGAAACTTGAGGATGCGAAAGGGTACGCGAAACCTCCCTGAGCGCTCTTCGCAATAGAAGATGGGGCCCGGGGAGCTGATCCGAACCCCCAGAGCAATTGCGACTCCGAGAGGGAACAGAATGACTAAGAGGAAGAGAGAAAGAGCGATATCAATTGAGCGCTTCAAAAATTGATAGCGAAATGAGAATGCGTGTTGAAATGCCGCGGCAAGATAACCTGAAGCCGGCTTCCAGGAGTAGATGAGTGCACCCTGTTGAAGCGGCTCGGAGCTTTCAAAGTGGGCCTCCGGTTCACCGGATTCTATAACGCGTGCTGCGTTGCCTGCATTCATACAATAAAGTCCTCATTCCTAAACGTGTAATGAGTTAAATCTTCAACGCACCTTCTGGCATGAATCGCGCCCAAGTCGTTGCGCTCTACGAAAAGCTGAACGGGTGCAATAGTCCGGTGCCGCCTGAACCGAGTTCGTTTCCGAACTCAGTCCGCATGCGGCGAAACAGAATCGACGCAGTACCGCAAGTCGATATCGATCCGTCTTAATCATGATTGACAGAGCTCGAAAAACTTTGACTGACAAGCACCTGCTACTTGCGTCATCGGCAAAGTGCCTGAATCACCATGGATCTCTTCAAGATCGTCCGCATTCACTTCAACCGCGATGCTTTGCTGAATCAGGTCCATCGTGATGACGACGCGAAAGCTGTTCTTATGACGGACGACGATCCCTTCGATTCCGCTCAGTGTGCCGCCGCGAATACGAACCCGCTGCCCAGCTGCGAGCAGCGGATAGGGCTCCACGCGCAGAGGATCAAGAGCGGAGCGCAAAGTATCGATTTCGAATTCCGGCAGCGGCGTCGGTTGCGATCCCGATTTTCCCACGATCCAAAGCACTCCGGGCACCTCAAGAACTGGAATGCGCTGCTCACGTCCGATGCGGACGAAAACATAACCCGGAAAAAGCGGCTGGTCCAAAATCACTTTGGAGCCGTCTTTCCATCGCCTCAGTGAACGATATAACGGCAGATAATGCTCGATTGATTTGTTTTCAAAGTGAGATGCTATTCGTTTTTCGTGTCGGCAGGTCGTGTAGACCGCGAACCAGTGCAGTGAAGAATTCACAATTCTCTTCGCATCCTGGGCATCGAATCGCGGTCCGATTTTAGCCATGGCTTCGCCCTCCTCACTTGGGTGGGGTGAAATTCCCAGCGGACGGCGACGTGGCATACCCGGCGTGAAAACTCCTCAAGACGGGAGCCCATGAAGCCTTTGACACCGTCTGCCGGCGAGAGTTTTCCGGCAACAATCTCCGCAGTCACTTGCAGCCTTACACGTTGAGAAACAGAGGCGACGCTTTGAACCGACTCGCATCGTCACCCCCCGCCTATCTTTTGCGACACGTATGGCCTTTGGCTCCCGATCTTTTGAAGCCCCTCATCTGAATCGGAAGTCCGTCTAACCGCAGTTACAAAAGTACAGACGCAGAATTGCCGGATTAAGTTATCTGTGCGTACCGTCAAAAGCAATTCCAATTAGAACGACATGTCAGGCTTGATTTCACATAAACAATCGACCAGCGTTCACTCTATCTGCATTCGAACGGATTGTCGGGGTTGGCGAGCTGGATAGGTCATTAGGATGAATAAAATAGAAGGCCATCACACGAGCGAAATCGGGATTTCGCTTAATTCCTGTTGACAAGGCAACCATATTGACGCGGAACGCGTCACGCCTCCTCCGGAAATTGGAGATACGAGACTCTGGCACAGCCTCGGCTTGAATCCATCAATTGGCCTTCAATCGAGAGGCGATCCTTTTTCCAGAATGAGCTTTGACTCCCTTGGCTGTCGGTCTCAGGCTGACCTCAGTAGAGAGGCCAGCTTTGCGAGAGAACCTTCCCAAAGCTGCTGATGCCAGCGGAACTCCTCGGAGGAGCCGAGCGCAATATGGCGCAGCTCCAGTATGCTCGTGCGGAAGTTTCCGCGAAGGCGGAAATCGACAATGCTCCCAGTCGGCCCCTGATGGCAATTCCGTCGCCAATGCAAGCGCATCTTGCGCTGATGGCAAGAAAGGTAAGAACAGAAAATGCTCACGGAGATATGGTTCGCGGAGAAATAGTCGAGCCGGTAGCCGTTTGCATCCGGCGATGCCAACAGCCTGGAACTCGGCGTATGATCGGGCATATCGATCCATGTCTCCAGATATTCCGGAACCGTCAAAGCCTGGAAGATACGGCGTGTATCGGCATCCAAGCTAACGGACATGGCAATATTCCACTTCTCATCACACTGCTGCCCCGCGAGCTCATCGCTTGTGGGGATCGCCAGCTCGGGGGAATCGAGCACGCTTTCCATAAAGACCTCTGTTCCGTAAGGTGCACACCAGAGGCCAAACATCGGACTGGACGCAACAGAGTGACCAAGATACTGCGCGAAGGGATGAGGTGTATCCTCCGGGGGCAGATGCATAACCGTGAGGGAGATATCTTAGAGTTCGCCCAAGTCGCACATCTCGATTACGGAGTTACTTGCTTCCGAATTCCAATGAAGAGAATTTGGGTTGGAAGACGGAAAACTCGTGACGAAATGCATGGATTTTGAGCCGGACGTCGACTCTTTCGGTTCAGCAACACGCAGGGGCTTTGCGGAACCTTCTGAAAACCGGATTTTCACGAGCGATGGAGTTGCTGATTAAGCGACGACCGATAGCTCCGACCCAATGCTACTTTTTGGCCGGTATCCATGATCACCACAGAATCGCCATTTGTTTCGCGGCGCACTTCTTTAACATATTTCAGATTCACAATGGACGAGCGATGCACGCGCAGGAAGCCGCGAGGGTCAAGACGCTCCTCCAGGCGAGCCATGGTTTCTCGCAGAAGGTGTGTTTCGGTTGCCGTGCAAAGCCGTACATAGTTTCCCTCAGCGCAAATCCAACGAATGTCGGAGACCGGAAGAAACAGAATGCGACCTCGCGATTTGAAGACGATGCGATTCGTGTAGAGGCCAACGGATGGCCCCGACTTATCTCCCGAGCTGACTCCCGGATGGCGGGCCACAGACTGTTCGCGAACTCGTTGAATGGCCGCTCGGAGCCTTTCGGGCGTAAACGGTTTCAGAAGGTAGTCCACCGCGTTGACTTCAAACGCGCGCACCGCGTATTGGTCATATGCAGTCGTAAAAATCACGCGCGGAGGCGGCGTTTCGGCCCGCTCCGATAAAGCTCCCAGGACGTCGAATCCATCCATGCCAGGCATGTGGATATCGAGAAACAAGAGCTCCGGACTCGCGGCTCGCACCAACTCGATGGTTTCAAGGGCGGTCGCCGACTCGCCCACAATTTCAATGTCCGCGTCGTCGCGAAGTAGTTGCCGCAATTTCTGCCGCGCCAAAACTTCATCGTCTGCTACTACTGCATGAATCATCAGGCACCAAACCTTGTGAGACTTTCTGCAGGGTCGGCCGAAAACTGCAAGGGAAATGCAATGGATACCTGAACCTGCGTGCGATCGACTTCGCGAATGGAGAACGCGGAGCGCTCACCGTAGTGCAAGCGCAACCGGTTTCTGACATTGGCCAATCCGAGGCCGTATCCATTCGCTTCTTCTCCCGGCTTGCCCTTCAAGCCCCGGCCTGTATTTGTAACAACAGCCCGAACCTCCTGACCGTTCCTTGAGACATCAACGCAGAGATATCCGTCGCGGTCCAATTTTGACAAACCATGGACATAGGCGTTCTCGATAATCGGTTGCAAAATCATGGCGGGCACCAAAGCATCATGGAGCTCCGGGTCCACAGTAAGCATCCGTGTCACTCGTCCGGCATATCGCCGGTCTTGCATGGCAAGGTATGTCTCTGTGAACTCGATTTCGTCGTGAAGAGGAATCAACTGAATATCTCCCCGGTCCAAGGTCATACGAAGCAAGCTGCCGAGTTGTTCCAGCAGACCGTCGGCGGCGTCAATATCGCTACGCATCAAGCTGGAAATTCCGTTCATGGTGTTGAAGAGGAAGTGTGGATTCAGTTGCATTCGCAACGCGGCAAGTCTTGCGTTGGCCAGCTCCACTTCAAGCTGCGCGGCGACGTGTTCCTTTTCGCGGAGTTGCTGATAGTAGCCAATTCCGCGCAAGAAGAAGAATGCACACCAGAAGATGGCCATGCTCTCAACAAGGTCGCCCTTGAAGTTGTATCCGACGCGTTGCCAATAGGGCATCGGCGCGTGATCAACGGGCAAATGCGGGAAGAAAATCACCCACACCATTTCCTCGGCCAAGCAGGTTAGGAGGCTTAGCGGGGCGACTATAACCGCTATTTGCACGCCGCTCGCATGTTGAATAAAGTTCTGAAACAGGCGCCAGAGGACCCAACCAGTAACCCCCCAAAGAAAGTATTGTGCCCCCCAGGACTCGAATACGATTGCGGGACCAATGCGGTAGCCGGCTCGATGGATGTTGAGCCACTCCTGCAAGGCCATTAAGCTGCCTAACAGAGTGAATGCTGCGACGAAGATGACAGGATGCATCAACAGCGACTGGCGGCGCGGCACGCCCGTCAACTTTGACGATGGAGAATCCCCTTGGCTCTGCTCGTCGGGTCCTGGCACAGGTCTCCGTTCAAAAATGAACGATCGCAATCGGCACCTTTGTCATGGGACGCTCAATCGATCGTAAGTGAATCTTCGGTGGAGCATTCCTGCCACTCTTAATTTGGTAGAGCAGGCAAGATCAGCACGGTATGCGTTCCATTTGCCGGTTCAGCAAGCGCGTATTCGGAATACCTGGAATGATTCTCCCCTTCCCTATGGACGAATTCAAGGACATTATGATGCTGTTGATGCCAGTTCTGCGCCTGTGAATCGAGGGAAGCAGTTTGAGCTGGACCGAGACTGGAGGCAAGCTTGTTCAGGTCGAACCTCAGGAGTGTTTTGGCATCATCGCCGCCTTGAAGTTCGGCAACCCGGAAATGGAAATATGCCGCGCCTGCATCAACCGGAACGCCCTCGCCATCCCGGGCCAGCACGCCCAGCATCGTGGAGGCTTTCCAAGAACCGGCGTTCGCCGCATCGTTCAGAAAGGCGATCGCTTCATCCGGCGATTTCGCCAGGCCCGGATTGCGAACCAGAAGCAGCCCAATGGAATAGATTGCTGGGACATAGCCTGCGGCAGCTGATTCCCGGAGCAAAGCTGCAGCTCTGGGCAGATCGTGCCCATGATCCGGATTATCGAAAAGGAGCAACCCTAGATCAGATTCTGCCTGCGGGTTGTGCATTTCAGCACCCTTCTGATACCAACGCTCGCCCGCCACCTTATCCTGCGGAACCCCCACTCCCAAGTAGTAAATATCTCCGAGATAACACGCAGCAAGCCCAACGCCCTTGGCTGCCGCCTCGCGAAAGAGCTGAACGGCCAGCTGTTGATCCTTTTTCACACCGCTGCCCCAAAAGTACAGGATAGCCAGGTTCACTCTTGCCCGCGCCCACCCATTCGATGCCGCCAATTGATACCAGTGAACCGCGCGTTCCGGATCTTTGGGAACTCCGATACCGGCGTCGTAAAAATAACCGATCTGCATCTGCGCCTCAGCATCTCCGGCCAGTGCCGCTTTTTCAAACCAGTGGGCGGACTGCGCGAAATCCTGAGCGACACCGCGGCCAGCAAAGTAGTCGTTGGCAAGTTTGATCTGCTCTTGCACGGAGCGCGGCTGCGGCGCCGCTTTATCGGCAGGTATATCGCCCGCCCCTAATGGGTCAGCAAGCGCGCTTGACACGAAGAGGAAAGGGATGCCGAAGGCGAGGGCCAGAATGAGAGCTCGCCCGTGATCGATTCGCATGCGCATCATTCATCCAATACATTGTGAGGTCGGGGCCAGAATCGCAGGGCATACCGAAGTAGGCGCCGCGAATGCTGTGTAGACGACCAGTATCTCAGAAAGCTATTTATTTAGAATGGCTTGCGGGCTTATCTCGCCCCTGAGATTGATCGACGCAAAGCACTCAGGCGCCGTCGGTCACGCATCAAATACGCTTCGTCACAATTTCGAAATTCCATCACAGATCAAGAATCCTGCCGACGTGCTCTGGGGACTTTGACGAGCCGGCAAACGGAGCCCAAATCCGATCGCCCCGTAGCCCCGAAGCGCGACGAGGCATGACTCCTTCGGCACGCTTCGCGGCTCACGAGCTTGCTGTCGAATCTAGAACTGGAGCTTGCCTTCAAGGATCACGAACCGGTTGCCGGACGTCGCGCCCGAGACGCTTCCGGATACGTTTTCAGCGTTGCTGGTGAAGTTGCTTGCTCCCACGAACGTATTGCCGACGCCGCGGAACTGCTGGTTTAGCACGTTGTAGGCCGCCATCGACAGTTGCACGTTAACGCGCTCGTTGATGGGGAAGGTTTTTACAACGGTGGCGTCGAAGTCGCTAAAAGGCTGGCCGCGGAGCAAGCTTCTGCTCGAACCCGGATAGGGATTGTTGACCGCCATCGCATAGGCCTGATTGTTAATGATCCAATGCGTGTTGGCAGGATCGACTGGCGTACCGGGGCTGTAGACGCCGGTGTTCTGGTCGGTGCTGTCGCTGTTGTAGACGATGTAATGCGGAGTACCGGGAGTCACAGCTCCTGTAGATGGGTCTGAAACATAAGGATTGAGATAAGCAACAGTATCGATCGGCGCGCTCTTGTTTGAGAGCACTAGCCGGCAAGTATCGATACCAGTCACATTCTGGTTGAAGGCCCCATCGCAAAAGCTGGTGTCGCCTGTGTTCGCATCCAGATCGATCGGTTGATAAGGAGTGTAAACCTGGCCGCTGCGATAGCGGTAGACGCCACTCAATAGAAAGCCGTTTGCGAACCGGCCAAGGAGCGTATCGCCCTTCACAAACTTGGGCACGTCGTAGGTGAACCCGAGACCTAGTGTGTTGGGGAAGTCGTTGCCGCTGAGGCCACGCTCGCCAACGCCGGGGTCAAGAGGATTCTGGGGAAAAGCGACGGTGCTTCCTCCAGCTCCGGTGCTGCGAAAACCGTCGGTGGCGTTATTCATGGCCTTGCTGAAGGTGTAGGAAACGGTCGAATTCAGTCCGTGATAGTTTTGCGTGGTTAGGTTCAGCTCGAGGGCGTTGTAGTTGGCCCAGCCGCCGTTGCTGGTCTGGATAAGATTTCCAGAATTGCAATTGGGGCGTCCGTATCCGTCGGCTGAAGGGTCAGTGCAGAGGGATAGCCCCGTGTAGAACTTCGGGAAGGCCGAGACCACGGGAAGCAGGAAAGGATTGGAGTCGATCGACTGAAAGTCCTTGGTGGTCTTGGAGCCAACGTAGCGCACTTCACCGACAGCGGCGTTGCCCAATTGGTGCTGGATTCCGAGGGTCCAGGTCTGTACGTATGGCGTACGGAAGTTCTTGGGGAAGGAGTCTACGACGTCCTGGCCAGGATCTCCGCCAGTGGGCAGTGACGGCAAGTTTAGCGCGCGAAAATCGGTGTTCAAAATTGAGCCGTTTGAAGGCAGGCAGGCGTCGGAACCGCAGAGAAAAGCACCGTCATTGGTCACCGGTGCCCCGTCGGCGACGAGCAGAGCAAGGTTATAGAACGCCGGGTTGGCATTGATTGCGTAACCGGCGCTGACGGCCAGCTTCTTGTCGAATTCCGGGTTCCAGGCAAAGCCGATGCGCGGCTCGAAGTTTGTATATATCTGAGGGACATAGGGTACCGTTCGAACACTAAGTGGCAACGAAGGATCCCAAAATGCTGTGGATGGATTGCTTTCGCGAGCGACGGTTTGAGAGTGCAGTTTGTCGATCACGTCGCTGAAGAACTCCCAGCGAACGCCCAGATGGAGCGTCAAAGTTGGGAGGGCCTTCAAGTCGTCCTGGAAGTAGGCGGCAACGTCGGGCTCGGTGAACGGGACGGTCAGATCACCATCTGCCAAATAGGCGAAGCTGGATGTGTCCGGAGGCGCGCCCTGTGCTATGAGCTCTTGATCGGGCGCTCCCAGCAGGTTGCTGAGGGTTCCGTAGTTGGGCTGGCCGTTGTAGTAGAAAATCCCTGTGTCAGGTGAATTCTGGTAATCGAACTCGCCGCCAAAGAGAAACGTTTGGGCGCCATGCGTCCATGTGGCATTGTTCTGAATTTGGGTTACCTTCACCGTATTGCCTTGCGGAAAGTTTGCATCGCCGCCGAAATTCGCATCATCCGTGCCACCAAGGAAGGCCACTTCTGCGGGGCACGCGCCGAAATTGGTGACTACACAATCGGAAAATGGGCCCCCCTCGAAATCGACTTTGGAATCCTGGTAGCTATAGCGCAACTGATCAACAAAGTTGGAGGTGAAGCTGTGCGTCCAATCGGCTCCAATGTCGTAAGTTGCCGAGGGTTCGTTGTACCAGTCGCCGGCGCCGATTCCGTCCGCGCCGGGAAGACCGAAGGCCAGCTGGTTCTGGTAGAGAAACCGTAAGAAAAGGCGATCCTTTTCGGTTGGCTGCCAATCAAGTCGAGCCAGTTCCTCCTGGTCGTTTGTGGGCTCGGCGATGGACCGCGTGACGCCGGCAACCTGAATGTTGGCTGAAGCGCCATTGGCATCGGTGACACTTTCCAGGCAAGCGCCACCGCCCGTGTAAGTGTCTGAGGCGGGGCATAGGCTGGCGGGAACCGGGATAGGCTGCGGGTTCCCTGCCGCGATTGAGTAAGGGCCGAAGCCTGCGATCGTGGCTGCACCGGGATCGCCCGCAAATACCGATTGAATCGCTCCAAGGCCGGCGCCCCCAGGAACCGGACTCAGAAAGGGAAACGATTGCGAAGGCGCCACGCCGGTGCGCTGCCTGTCCCAATAAGTGCTGAAAAAGAAAAAGAGCTTGTTGCGTAATACCGGACCGCCAATAGTGCCTCCCGCGCGATTCTCGACATAGCGTGGCAAGGCCGGAATCGGCTCTCCGTAAAATGGCGATGCACGATTGTTCAAGCAATTACTTGCCTGACCGGCGGGGCAAATGCCTAGGAGCGGGTTCTTTTCGCTGTTGGTTAACGAGCTGAGAAACTGGCTCTGATAAAAATCGAAGGCGCTGCCGTGGAACGAGTTGGTTCCGGATTGGGTGATGTAATTCACTACCGCTCCAGCATTGCGGCCATACTCTGCCCCATATTGGTTGGTAATGACCTGGATCTGCTGTATTGCGTCCTGGTTGCCAAAGAACACCAGCGTTCCACCGACTGAGTTATCGTTGTTCGACTGGCCGTCGATTTCGTAGTTGTTGTAACGCGAGCTTTGGCCGTTGACAGAATAGTTGTCGCCGTTGGAGTTGGAAAAATTGTCATCACCGACGCCGGTCACACCGGGAATGAGCTCGGCGGCTGTATCGAAGCCGTTATTCAGGGGCAGGTTCTTCACGGTCTCGGTATCGAATGTTGTGGTGACTTGAGAATCGGTGGTTTCAAGTAAGGCGGCGGAGGAACCGTTGACCTCGACCTCCTGTACTTCGCCGGCCGCTACATGGAGCTTTATCTCGGCCAGATTGGTGGTGGCTCCTGCCGCAACCGATACGTTATCGACCCCCTCATTGGCAAAGCCGCTTGCCGTGATCAGCGCACGGTAGGTTCCGATGGGAACTGCAAAAAACTTGAATGAGCCGTCGCCGCCGGACTTCACCGCGAGCTTGACGCCTGTCGCCAGATTGGTGATCTGAATCTGTGCACCGGGAACGACAGCCGCGGATGGATCGGTCACTGTTCCTGTGACCGTTCCCGTGATGATCCCCTGACCAAAAGCAAGCGCGGAGATGCCGAAGGCGAGCGAACCGAAAATCAACCTGTTCATAATTTGCACGTGAATGACCTCATCGGAATTTGGATTGCATCGAAACAGGCGAGCCAGATTGGCGACCGACCCAGGGGATTTACGCTGCGCGAAGCAGAAACCGATTGGGATTCGCGGACTACATGTGAATCAGGACCTCCGGCCGTTGTTTCTAGCCGCCGCCCATGTGCTTTCGCCGACGGCTCACACCTTCTCGAGCGACCTTCGTCACTGGCCTTCCGTCTGTGGCCATGCAACTATGCTTCCGATTGCGAGACTGTGGGGCTTTTTGTGATGGCTGCTCGATATTTTGGGACGAAGGAACGCCATCAATGCATCGGAGACACCTGAGGAGCTTCAATGGCGAGGCCACGCTTGATTTCGTTTAAGGATTTGGTTTTTCAGTTCCCGCGATTTGTAGATCGTGACGAAATACAGTTATAGAGGGATGAAGTGCACGTGGGAATGCCAAGGCACCAAAGGACGGCGTCCTTCTTGTGTCAATTCGTCATTCGCTCTATGAAAGTTTGTAGATGATGGCGAGAGTTAATCTGTGCCGAGCCGGAATACCCGGCAATGTCGGCATCCTGAAAGTACTCGATAGCTGTCGCCGAATTCATAGCTGGAAATAGACCAGCGTTCGGCAAACGACTCGCCAGTATAGTCGTCATGTCGGATTCGTGAATCATCGGAACAAGAGGCGCTGTTGGGGCGGGTTCGAGCCGCCGACCGCGCTTAACCGACCTACACCTCGCAGGCAATCATCAAGAAAGCAGAGAAGATCGATATTCCGACGCGCATCCCGGCGCCCGATTTAGAATCTGCCGTCATCGATCGTTTCTTGAAACTCCTTCGCGATCCAGACGACCTATTCGCGAACATCCTGGACGATCCCCCAGGAAGGAGACCTTCCTAATGGAGGTTTGTTCACAAGAATTGCCGCGTGTGCTTCATCGACTGCGACGAATTGGCAATCCCTCAGCAGCTCCAACCGGGAGCATTTCCTGCGAGCGATCATCGATCGAGTCATCATCCACCCAACCCGGGTGGAAATCAGAATCCGGACAGCCCAATTCGTCCAACAACTCCTCGGCGACAAGAACGCTGCAGCCGGCCAGGCTGCGGAAAACACCGGCACCGTCCAGGCGTACCTTCAACCCCTTGTCTCGATCGAATGCCCTTTCCGCCACATACCTCAGGGCCGTGCCCTGCGGTTGATCGTCGGCAATACGAACATCACGACGGACGCAAGCCGACAGGCGATTCTAAAAGCCGTCGCCCGCGCCCGGATCTGGTACGAGCAACTGACCACCGGCAAGGCCGGCAGCATCGAGCAGCTCGCCAAAATGCATGGCCTATCTGCACGCTACCTTCACGTACAGATAAAACTGATTCAGCTCAGTCCGAAGTCAATCGAAAACCTGATGACCCGACACCATTCGATGCCTCTTTCGCTCGACGACCTGCTTAACTCAATCCCGATGAACTGGAACAAACAGGTGTACAGTCGGGCTGCAAGACCCGCATAGTGATGACGCCAGCGCATGCAAATGATGGCACATTCCCGCCGTGTATCCAGCCCATTCCTCATCGAAACGGAACCGCCAGATTCGCGGTTAGAGAAACGCCGGCAAAGCAGCGATTGTCGCCAGTACCGGAGAGCGCTCTCTAGTTCCGTTCCATCAAGAAATTTGTCGATTATGCCGGGAAATTCAGCAGTATCTGGCGAGAATCCATCCTAAGTTGTTGATTATAAATATACATGGCGGAGAGGGAGGGATTCGAACCCCCGATACCCTTTCAGGTATGCCGGTTTTCAAGACCGGAGCCATCAACCACTCGGCCACCTCTCCGTCTCTGATTGTACGTGGAGTCGGGCCGGCTACACAGTAGGCCGATTCGGACTTGCCCTAAGAACAGAAAAGCGGGAGCACCCAGCCCCCGCTCTCTTCAACTTTCGGTTTATTGCTTGCCCTGGAGCTCGTCGGCCAGCGCGCCTACTCCATAAATTTTGCGCATGCCTTCGATGATGCCCGCCGAATGGACCGCGACAGCGCGGTTCTTGGTGCCGTCGTAGACAAAGTCGCCGGCCAGCGATTCGATGTCTCCATCGAAGATGAGCCCCACCAGTTCGCCCTCTTTATTGACCACTGGCGAGCCGGAGTTGCCGCCGGTGATGTCGTTGGTGGTCACAAAGTCCATCGGCGTAGACAGATCGAGCTTGTCGCGAGCCGCCTCCTCTTTCGCGGTAAGATTCCACGGCGCCTGGTCGCTAAAGCTGGCCGCGCGATCGTAGAGTCCGTAGAACGTGGTGAACGGCGGCGCAATGGTTCCGTTATAGGGGTAGCCATCGACCGTGCCATACGAAAGCCGCAGTGTAAACGTGGCATCGGGATATGCGTTCTTGCCATAAACCGCGAAGCGCGCCTTTCCCAGCTTCTCTTCCGCTGCCTGGAAGACGCTGGAAATGTGATCGCGATAGAAGATGTAGCTTGCGCGGTATACAGGATCTGCGCGGCGAGCAGCCACAATCATCGGATCGGTAGAAGCGGCCACGGCCGCTTCTCCTCCATCTAGCAGGCTCTTGCGAAACGCCGGATCGCCGAGTTTGGTCCCATCCACCAGAGCGTCAACCGACTTGTCGATGTCGCCGCCCTGCAGGATCGCCTGAAGATACTCGTCGTTGGCGCCTAGCTTTTCTTTCGCCAGGGTAAGCGCCGTGGTCATATAGAGTTTCTCAACCGCAGGATGAATCGGCGCCGGAGAGAGAAGCTGAAAGCGAAGAGAATCCAACCCTGCCTCGTGGTACTGCGGCAGCCGCTCGCCATCCGGCTTCTTCACCTCCACCACATACTGGACAATCTGCATTGCGAGACCAAACAGCTCGCTGTCTGTGCGCCGAAAAATTCTCTTTTGCATTTCGGGTCTGGCCAGGTCGACGGCGTGCGCCACTTGATCCCACGCGCCGCCATATTCCTTCTGCAAGTCGGGATTCGCTGCCACCTTGTCGCGCAGGTCTTTCTCTTCGGCCTGTTTCTTCTCCAAAATAGACTTGTCGGCCAGCGCCTCCTCGCGTCCCACGTAAACCTTCAAGCTATTTTGAAGCAGAAACACATTCGTTCCCACCCATTCCTCATTCTCCGAACTTTGCTTTGCGAAGGCCTGCTCAGCGTCGATGCGCCGCTGCAAGTAGTCGATGACCTGCGGCTCAATCACATCGCGCTCCAGCTGTAACTCAGCCTGGCTTTCCTGGCGCGATGTCGAGCCGGGATGCCCCGAGACAAATACCAGCTCTCCGGGCGCGGCGCCTTTCGCACTCCACTTCAGGTAGTTATCTGTGTGCAGCGGTTTGCCGTTTTCATAGACGCGATAGAGCGCCATATCGAAGTCGTATCGCGGATAGGTGAAGTTATCCGGATCGCCGCCGAAAAACGCGGCCTGCTCCTCAGGCGCGAACACCAGCCGCACATCGGTGTACACCTTATATTGATACAGCCAATATTCGCCTCCGTTGTAGAGCGTGACCACATCGGAGCGCAGGCCGGTCTTGTCTTTGCTTTCCTTCTCGATCGCGGCAATCTCGGCATCGCGCGCCTTCAGCGCCGCGGCATCGTCCTTGGCGCCTTTGGCTGCGCCCTGCACGCGCGCAGTCACATCTTCCATACCCGCCAACACATTGATTTCCAGATCGGGCGTCTTCATTTCCTGATCGGGCGTGGCTGCGTAGAAACCGTCGCGCACGTAATTGTGCTCAGCCGTTGAATTCTTTTGCAATTGGTCCCGCGCCACGTGGTGGTTGGTCAGCAACAGTCCATTAGGGCTGACGAATGAGCCGGACCCACCGTCGTTGAGCCTGACGCTCGAAAGTCGCAGATGATCGAGCCATGCCTGCGTCGGATGAAAGTTGTACTTGTCTGCCAGGGCCTTAAGCGGCGGGTTGTCGAACGTCCACATGCCCTCTTCGGCGCATGCGGGCGCCACCATTGCGAAAAGTAACGCGGAGGTCACGAAAACTGAGCGAAGAGCTCGAACGGTCATAGGGTCCTCTGTGTTTTGCAGGCGCCGCATGGCGCACCACGGTTGTGGTTGAGGTTGGGGCAACACCGACACCTCCACGCCAGAAGCTGAATCCTTCTGGCGGAAGATCTGCTCGGTCGCCTTCTTAAAATCTTCTGGCTTTGCGTAGGGAATGTCGGTAAAGGTTTGCGGGTTGCGATCGGTAAGCGGAAACCACGAGCTCTGCACCTGCACCATGATGCGATGGCCGCGGCGGAACGTGTGGTAGAGATCGGGCATGGTGAAGTCGATGTCGGTTTCTTTGCCAGGCACAAGCGGTTGCGGCTTTTCCCAACTCGACCGGAATTTTGCGCGGAATGGTTCGCCGCGCAACAGCTCCTCGTAGCCGCCCATGTGCAAGGGCGCTTCGTCAATCACGCGCTTGTTCGGCAAAGAGACGTTATCGGTGTCCTCGTCGGGATAAACATCGATGAGCTTGACGTCGAAATCGGAATCGGTGCCCGAGCTTGCCACTTTCAGATGCGGCGAAATAGGGCCGGCGATGGTCACGTCCTCGGTGAGCGGATCAGTCTCGTAAGCCAGAACGTCAGGCCGGTAATCGGCAAAGCGCTGGTCGTCGACCATGTAGCGCTGCGGCACAGTATCTGTGGTGTAGCCCACGAACGGGACTGGGTGGTTGGGATCGCTCACGTAATCGTCCTCGCCTGCGGCCTCAACGGGCGGATCGAAACTGAGCTTGCCGCCGGCATGAAAGAAGAGCGTCTTCGCAACCGCGTTCCTGGGGGGCCATTCATTGTAGCGCCGCCAGACGTTGGTTCCGGTCTCGAAAACGATCGCCGCTGGGAGGACCTTTCCAGTTCCCTTCAAATAATGCTCGAAAAAGGGGAATTGAATGTTGGCGCGGAAGTAAAGAGAAGTTTTCGCGTTGAACTGCACATCGCCCACATGGTCGCCGTCGGTGTGCGCCCAGCCGCCGTGCACCCACGGTCCCTCGACGAGCGTAATCGGGGTATCGGGGTTGAATTTCCGAATCGAATAGAAAGTTCGGTATGGCCCTTCGATATCTTCAGCGTCGTACCATCCGCCCACCACAAGGACCGCGCATTTCACGTTTTTCATGTGCCGCGATAGATCGCGCGATTGCCAATAGTCGTCGTAGGTGTCGTGCTTGAATTGGTCGTCCCACATCCACGCCGCATCACCTAGGTACTTATCGAGGCCGGCCACGTTTCCTGCCCGAAGGAAAAACTTATAGCCGTCCGGCGTTCCGAAATCGAAGGGGGCTTCGGTTTTCGGCAGCACGGGATTCTGTTGCGGATGGAAAAACAACGCATAGAACTCAAAACCGGCCGCCATCATAAAGGCGCCGCCATGATAGGAGTCATCGCCGAAAAAGAGATCGGTCATAGGCGCCTGTGGACTGGCCGCGGCGATCGCCGGATGCGAATCGACGATCGACGCCGAAGTGTAGAACCCCGGATACGAGATGCCCCAGATGCCCACCTTGCCATTGTTGTTGGGCACGTTCTTCAGCAGGAACTCGATCGTGTCGAAGGTGTCCGATGAATCGTCCACGTCATCAGGCGATTTCTTCCGGTCGATGTGCGGCCTCATCTCGACGAACGTCCCCTCGCTCATCCAGCGTCCGCGAACGTCCTG
>DASXFF010000063.1:0-5828 GCA_036489735.1 Occallatibacter sp.
TCGCTGCGCACGACCGCGCGTGATTTAAATGCAGGTCCTTCGACTCGTCACGCGTTGCGTGACTCGCTCAGGATGACCGAGTTGGGTTGAGGTTTGTGGTATTCCACCCTTTCGCGAAGTGCGCGAAAGGATGGGGCAACCTCAGATCGTGGTAGGTGGAGGGTGCGAGTGGCAAAACGGCGGCCCTATGGAGTGTGATTTGGATCACCTCGAATTTGACCCGCCGTCCCTCACACTCGTATCGTTAGACTTGGATCACTATGAAGTCCCAATTCCAATCCCTCCGCATTGGCATCGCCGTCGCAGTCATCCTTGGCACGGTAGCCTGGCTGGCTTTTACCGGCTACAGCTCCAACAAGAGCTATTACGTAACCATCGCCGAGCTGGGCACCATGGGCGACAAGGCTTACCACAGCAATCTTCGCGTGGAAGGCTTCGTACAGCCCGGTTCGATTGAGCAGAACGGGACGCACGTGGACTTTGTGCTCAACGAGTACGAGAGCCACTCGCCGAAGGCCGGGACGGGCAAACTGCTCAAGGTGACCTACAAAGGAACCGAGCCGCCGCCTGACACCTTCAAGGACGACGCGCAAGCTCTCGCCGAGGGTACCTATAGCCACGACGGCGTTTTCCAAGCCACGGTCTTGCAGGCCAAGTGCGCCAGCAAATACGCTCCGCAACAGCCCGGCGCATCGCCTGCGTCCCCGGCGACGTCCAAGTCGAACACCGCATCGGCTCCGGCTCAGGCGCCTCCTGCATCAGCCCAGACCGCAGCCAACTGATCGGAATGAGCACGAACGCATCCGAAGCCGGCAGTCAGACGCTTTGCGCGCGGCTGAATCAGGTGTCGAAGCTCTTCGGAAGTTTTGCCGCGCTGCGCCAGGTCTCTCTCGATCTCGAACCGGGCCGCTGCTACGTTCTGCTGGGTGAAAACGGGGCGGGCAAGTCGACGCTGCTGCGCATTCTTGCCGGTCTGCTTCGGCCTACGCACGGAATGGTGAGCGTCTTTGGCGCCACGCAGCCCCAGGAGGCGCGCGCGCGCATCGGCTACATGAGCCACGCGCCCATGCTCTATGACGAGCTGACCGCCCAGGAGAACCTGCGCTACTTCGCCAGCCTTTATCCAGGCCGCGCGTGCCTCACACCGGCCGAAGCTCTGCGCCAGGTCGGCCTCGACCCCGAGCTCAATCGGCTGTTCGGCCAGTACTCGCAGGGCATGCGCCAGCGCACTTCACTTGCGCGCGTTCTGCTTTCGGTGCCGGAGCTGTTGCTGCTGGACGAGCCTTTCAGCAACATGGACGTCGAGAGCGCGCGGCAAATGGTGGCGCTGCTCAAGGGTTTTCGGCAGTCCGACCGGACCATTGTTCTGACCACGCATCAGCGCGAGCTCGCCGCGCCGATTGCGGACTTCGTCATCACCCTTCATGGGGGCCGCGTCGCATCGGTCGATGAAGGGAGGCCGACGCAATGAAGACCAACGGTGCGCGCTTCCTTGAATCTCTTGGCATTGCGTTTGAGCTCCGCGAGTACGATGTCGACCCTGAAGACCTGACAGCGATCACGGTGGCAAAAAAGATCGGCATGCCGGCGGAGCAGGTTTTCAAAACGCTGCTCACGACGGACGGCGGTCATGGCTACGTCTTTGCCGTGGTTCCGGGCGATGCTGCGCTGGACTTCAAGAAGCTTTCTCGACTGGCCGGTTGGCGCAAAGCCGAAATGGCGCCGTTAAAGGATGTGCAGCCGCTGACCGGATACATTCGCGGCGGCGTGACGATCTTCGGAGCCAAAAAGCCTTATCCCGTCTTTGTCGACGAAACTGCGATTCTGTTCGATCGGATCAGCGTGTCGGCGGGCACGCGCGGTACGCAGTTGATCCTGACGCCCGACGACTATCTTCGCGCGGCCGCGGCGGTTGGCGAGCCGGTGGAAGCGGCCGACCTGACCAAGCCGGAGGTGCGGCAATGACCCGCGCCCTCTTCACGCATCTCGCCAAGGATCTACGCATCGAGTGGCGCACGCTGGATGCGATGATCTCGATGATTTTCTTCTCCGGGCTTGTGGTGGTGCTTTTCTCGATTGCCTTCGATCCGCGCGGCGCATTTTCACAGCAAATTGCCGGCGGCGTGCTTTGCGTGGCGACGATGTTCGCTTCGGTCAGCGCGCTGAACCAGGCATGGGCGCGCGAAATTCGGCATCAGGTGATGGACGCGCAGCGCATGGTCCCTTCGCCCGGCGCAGAGCTTTACCTAGCCAAGACGATTGCTAATTTTCTGTTTGTTTCGATCGTCCAGATCGTGCTCGCGCCCTTTTTTTTCATCTTCTATAACCTTCACATCGCGGGGAACGCGTGGATGTTGGCCCTCGTTCTGCCGCTGGGGACGTGGGCACTGGTCGTCAACGGCGTGTTCTTTGCGGCCCTTTCGATCGGCAGCCGCAATCGCGAGTTTCTGCTCTCGCTCATTCTTTTTCCGATTTTCATTCCAGCGCTTCTCGCCATGGTCCAGTCCGTCACGTCGATCCTGACCGGCGACGGCGACCCGACGCTATGGATCAAGATGCTGGTCGGGTACGACATCATCTTCACGACGGCAAGCTTGCTGCTGTTCGATGTCGTCTTTCACGCCGAATAGTGCGCGGGTCCACGTCCGCGTACAAACCGCGCTTGATCCGGCTCAGCCGGCCTGCGCGGCCGCTCAACCTGAGTCTCCGCCATTTACCCGGCTGGTTTCCGCGTCCAACCTCATCGCGAGCAACGAAGTCTATGGTCCATAAGCTCGTTCAGCTTTTCGTCGCGATGATTATCCGCTTCGCTTGAGTAGCGAAGGAAGGATTGTGCGGGATAACTCGCATCGGACGAAATCAAAGGTGAGTTACCGGGATGCGCTGGATGGAAAGTATGAAGCCCTGCGGTGTCGCAAGATCGCTAAGATGGCGCAGATGGATAGTAGTGGAATGTCGTATAAATACAGGCCTTTGGGTTTGTTTTTGCGCGTTCAATAATTTCAGTAATCTCTTCATTGAAATCGGTTTCGTCAACCACTGGCCTTGCGTTTTCAACTCCAAGCACAGTCCATCCATAACCTTCAAACACTCTGGAAACCGATCCGATGAAATCCGAAGCAGCCTCCGCCCAAGCAACAACATTGGTAAAGGCTCGAGTGTCGCCGCCGCCGCTGCTCGGCTCAGTGAGAACTTCCACGACGCCGATCCAGAGGGTTTTCATCAGAAGCTGCTCCGCTGAACTGCAAGTCGCAAGCGCACGCCGCGCACTGGTGGCTGACGGCTGCCTTACTTGCCAATCACCTTGGCCAGCGTGGCGCCGATTTCGGCCGGAGATATGACGACGTGAATCCCGGCTGCCGTCATGGCCTTCATCTTGTCGGCTGCTGTGCCTTGGCCCCCGCTGATGATGGCGCCAGCGTGACCCATGCGCCGACCTGGAGGGGCGGTTTGCCCGGCGATGAATCCCACCACCGGCTTCTTCACGTGGTGCTTCACAAACTCTGCCGCCGCTTCCTCAGCCGATCCGCCAATCTCGCCGATCATAATGATGGCTTCAGTGCCGGCATCATCGTTCAGCAGGCGCAGCGCGTCGATGTGCGTGGTCCCGACGATGGGATCGCCGCCGATGCCGATTGCGGTGGACTGGCCGATTCCGCGCTGCGTGAGTTGGTGCACTGCCTCATAGGTCAGCGTGCCCGAGCGTGAAACAATGCCGATCGATCCTTCCTTGTGAATCCGGCCCGGCATGATTCCAATCTTGGCCTTTCCCGGAGAGATGACGCCGGGGCAATTGGGGCCAATCAGCCGCGACTTCGACGTCTTCAGCTTGGCCCACACTTTCACCATGTCCAGCGTTGGAATGCCCTCGGTGATGCAGACGATCAGGGGAATTCCCGCATCTTCGGCTTCGAGGATGGCGTCGGCTGCGAACGGCGGCGGCACAAAAATCATGGTCGCGTTGGCGCCGGTCCTGGCCACGGCATCTGCGACGGTGTTGAAGACCGGCCAGCCTTCGTGGGTTGTTCCGCCCTTGCCGGGGGTGACGCCGCCGACTACGTTTGTACCGTACTCCGCGCAGCCTTTGGCGTGAAACGTGCCTTCCTTGCCGGTAATGCCCTGCACGATGAGACGCGTGTTGTTGTCCACTAAAACTGCCATGATGGCTCCTTTTGATACCCAACTGGCGCACCCTTTAGCTGCTTCCGAACCTGAACTTTTCGAGCCCCTCACCCATTTGTTTCTCATCGAGCTCGCTCATATCGATTTGCGTGAACTCGCGGACACTCTCTTCCATTTGCATAGCCTCCAATTCCCCTGCGACAGCCTCGAGGGTCGGTCGGAGGGTCAATACATCGGTCCCCTCCCCAAGTATCTGGATAAGGTTACGGGTAAATAGAGTAAGAATTAGAGAGAAATCCCCGTCCGCGGTGCAGGTGCCGTACTCGACCTCAGTTACGTCCAGCCGTTCGACAAATTCATCGACCATATCCCTCTTCAAATCTTCCCGCCAATCGAAAAAATAAGAATCGATCGCAGCCGAGGGAACCATGGCCAAAAGGAAATCTTGGAGCAGCCGGAGCCTTGATCGAGACATCCGCCCATGGACTTTTCGAAGAGTCATGTGCATAAAGAAATAGATGAATTCGAAGAAAAGGTATACCTCCTTGTCGCGCGATTCGGCCCCTTCTTCGCGCGCAATCAACTTCCTTGCCGCATCACGACAGTTCGTAGCCGCTTGCATGATGGCGACGCCAATAGCGCCAAGCGGGCGAAATACGACTTGAACTTGCAACTCGGCAGAGCGCAACATTCGTTCAACTTCTGCCGGCTGATTACGGCCCGACTCGAAACGATCCTTCACAAGGCCTCCAAGGCAAGGATCACCCTCTGGCGGCCTTCACGACCAATTCTGCCGCTTCCTTCATCGTTGCGCCCACCTGGAAGTTCAATCCCGAATCCTTCAGAATCTTGCGGCCCTCTTCCACATTGGTTCCCTCGAGCCGCAGCACAATCGGCACATTCACATGCAGATTGCGCGCAGCCGCCACCACGCCCGTCGCCAGCCGGTCTACGCGCAGAATGCCGCCGAAGATATTGATGAAGATGGCTTTCACGTTGCTGTCGGAAAGCAGAATTCCGAAGGCGTGCTCAATCTGCTCCTGCGTCGCACCGCCGCCCACGTCGAGAAAATTCGCCGGGCTGCCGCCCGCGTACTGAATGATGTCCATCGTCGCCATCGCCAGGCCGGCGCCGTTCACCATGCAGGCAATTGTCCCGTCGAGCTTGATGTAGTTCAGCGCGTACTTGCTCGCTTCCACTTCCAGCGGATCTTCTTCGGCCACATCGCGCAGCGCCTTGATATCAGGATGGCGAAACAGTGCGTTGTCGTCGAAGGTGATTTTGGCGTCGAGCGCAAAAAGCTTGCCGTCGCCCGTGGTGATGAATGGATTGATCTCGACGAGTGAAGCATCGGTTTCAATGAAGGCGTTGTAGAGGCTCTGGAAAAACGCCACGGCGTGATTGATCTGCGGCGCCTTGAGTCCGAGCGCGAAGGCCAACTTGCGCGCCTGCCACGCGCCGAACCCCACAGCGGGATCGATCGTCTCCTTGAAGATCGCCTCCGGTGTCTTCGCCGCCACCTCTTCAATCTCCATCCCGCCCGCCTGCGACGCCATGAACACCAGCTTGCCCGAAGCGCGGTCCAGCACGATGCCCAGATAGAGCTCGCGTTCAATATCCGCCGTCTCTTCAATCAGCAGCCGCTGCACCTTTTGTCCCTGCGGGCCGGTCTGATGAGTCACCAGCGTCATGCCGAGGATGTTCTT
>DASXFF010000078.1:0-3993 GCA_036489735.1 Occallatibacter sp.
TTGATCTGCTTGAGCTCGCCGGCAAGCGCGATACGAGCGGGCTCAGGCAACTGGGCGGTATTGCGGCCGGCCAGACCTTCAATGCGGCCGATGATGGGGTAAAGCTCGTTCGCATCTTCTTTGGTGAGCGATGAAACTACCATGCGCGATTTGCTGGCGTTGCGATGCTCCTGCACATAGCCTTCGCGCTGCAGCAGATATAGCGCGCCGCGCACCGGAGTGCGGCTCATGTTCAGGTGCTCGCAAAGGTCGCCTTCCACGATCCAGGTGCCGGGAGAGAGCTTGCCGTTCACGATCATCTCGCGAATCTGCTGGAAGGCGGTGGTGACGCTGGTGCCGTGCTCTGCCTTGGCGGCGGGCTTTCGCGTGGGTTTCGACTTCGGTCTTCCATTGGCTGAGAGGGGCATTGGCGTCAACTCGATGAGAGCGAAGGTACGATTGCAGAACTGTTGTTTCCTACCGATTCTACACGGTTTGCCGAATCAAGAAAGCGAAATGCCGCTGGCGCACCAAGCAAGGAAACCGTCTGTGAGAATTCAGGCCGGCCTGTCGAATGCGCCTCATTCATCAGAGCCCGCGAAATTGATTTCCTGCATCTCCGGATTTGCCGCGATAGCAGTTCTTCGCGGCATCTCACTGTCCTGCCGCACTGCTGTTCCAGTTTGGCGTGGACTCACCCAGGAGGTTGCGCACAAAAAAGTCCATCAGCTTAAGTTCGCCGTAACGTCCGCCGGCGCCGTGTGCCCCACCGGGGACCTCGAGCAGGTCAAACTGCTTATCGGCCTTGATGAGCCGGTCAACTACCTGGAGGGTGGAGGCTGGATCGACGTTCTTGTCCATCTCGCCCATCACGAGCATGAGCTTGCCTTGCAGCCGCCACGCATTATCCACGTTGGAAGCCTCGGAGTACTGCGGCCCGACCGGCCACCCCATCCACTGCTCATTCCACCAGATTTTATCCATGCGGTTATCGTGGCAGCCGGAGTTGGAGACAGCCACTTTGTAAAATTCGGGATGAAACAGAAGCGCACCCATCGAACTTTGCCCGCCGGACGAAGTACCGAAGATGCCTACGCGGCTGATGTCGTACCAGGGATATTTGGCGGCCAGAGCCTTATGCCACAGGATGCGGTCAGGGAAGCCGGCGTCCTCGAGGTTTTTCCAGGTGACATCGTGAAAGGCGCGCGATCTGTTGTTGGTGCCCATGCCGTCGATCTGCGCCACCGCGAAACCGAGCGCGGTGAGAGGCTGGACGCGCATGCTGAAGCTCTTTGGCACGAACGAACCCTGGGGGCCCGCGTAGATGTCTTCAATGACCGGATATTTTCGCGATGGATCGAGATGTTCAGGCTTATAGACCACGCCCCATATCTCCGTCTTGCCGTCGCGGCCAAGGGCGTGAAAAGGCTCCGGAGCCTGCCAACCAGCGGCAAGCAGCGCCGAGATGTCGGCGGTCTGCACCTTGGCCAGAACGGAACCATCTTTTGAGCTGCGCAGCACCAGGGTGGGAGCGGTATCTACCGTTGAATAAAGATCGGTGAAGGTCTCGCCATCGCTCGAATAGGACAACGAGTGGTTGGCGGCCTCGGGTGTCAGCGGAGTCATTCCGGCGCCGTCGAACCCGATCTTGTATCCATGAACATAGTAGGGGTCTTCATTTGCCGCCATGCCGCTGGCGCTGAAATAGATGACGCGGTTCTTCTCATCGACGAAATCGACCGAGCGAACCACCCATAGACCTTTGGTGATCTGTCTCTCGACCGCGCCGGTTTTGCCGTCGAGCATATAGAGGTGCTCCCAGCCGTCTCGCTCGCTGGCCCATATGATTTGCTTACCATCGTCGAGATCGTGGCGATAGTACTTGCCGTGATCGTACTGGTCCGCCGACAGCGGCTCGTAATTGACGAATGTCTCGCTGGTCTCATCGATCAGTGCGTGAGCTTTGCCGGTGGCCGCGTCAACCTCAACCACGCGGTAAAGCTGATGACCGCGCTGGTTGTACTCGAACGTAAAGCCGCGGCTGTCTTTCCACCACGACAGGTCGCCCATTGAAAACTGGTTGGGGAACAGCGACGAGTCAATCTCGAACTGCCGTTTGCTTGCGACATCGAAAAGCACCGGTTGATAAAACGCCAGCACGTCTCCGGCCTTGGGATAGACCATGGTGGAGTGAATGGGCTGCAACTGATCAGGAGGGGAAGACTCCACGTAGTCGACAATGCGCCGATAGCCGGGGCGAATGCGATAGGCTGCGATGTGTTTGGAATCCGGCGACCAGGCAATGGTTGAGACAGCGTAGTAGTTATCGGCAGAACCATCGGAACTCAGCATCGACTGCTGCTTGTGCTGGTCAGCCTTGGCATTCTGCGCCGGCGCAGGCGGTGCGATTGCGGCGACCGGCCGGATGGCAACATTGTTGTTGACGACGTAGGCTAGCCACTTGCCGTCGGGCGAGGGGACCGTATGCGCGTCGCCGTTCTCCGGCTTCGGAGTGGGGTCGTATCCTTCGTCCTCAGGATCGCGCGGATGCATGGGACTGGCTTTGGCGCAGGAATAGTCGGAGAGTTGGCAGGTCCAACTATCTTCGCCAATACGAAACCCGATTGTTTTCTGGCCGTCTTCAAATCGGAAGCGCACGAAGGGAAGGTGAGTCGCTTCGACCACTGCACCGCCTGCCTTCGTGAGCGAATCGGCGAGGCGCTGCGCGTCGAACGGAGGCCGTGAGGAATTGTCTTTGGCGTCGAAGAGCACAAAGCGAAATGCGCCGGGCTTTGCTCCGGCGGCTGAGCGGATGCTTTCGCGATAAATGAACTGGCTGCTGCCTTCAATCCACTCGGGCGCATCGGGAAGGTGATCGACGAGGCCGCGGTAATGGTCTTGAAGGTCGAGTGCGTGATCGAAGTCGCTGCGCGTGAGTTGCGCGTGAGCGCAAACAGCCATGGAGGCAATGCAGCCGAGCGCTACTGCCCTGGCGGCGATAGAAAAACTTAACTGGCTCCGGCCCATACAACGCATCCCCCGGGAGTAGAAAGTGTTTTGGTGCGCGAGGTTAGGACGACGAGAAACCGTCGGTGAATGAGTACAATGTTGTATACCACGATTGCGGTTCTTCGGCAAGGATATTGCCAAAGTTGCGGACAGCGTTTGCGCGGCGGTGTTTCGCGGGATGCGGTCGCGCTGGAGAACGCAAGGCAGCAGCCCTAGAAGCCGGATGGATGTTCAGCCGAGACACCGAACTCGCGTTCCAGCGCCAGGCCTGCCTGGGCCACGGTTCCTTCATCGAACAGGCGCCCGATGACGGTGACTCCGTGAGGCACGCGGCGGGGCGGGGAGAATCTGGGCAAAGGATGCGTCGGGTCTGGAGCCCAATCGCTGCGGGCTTCGGAGACTTCGACGAAGCCGGCGCGGAGTGTGAGCGATGGATGGCCGGTGAAATTGGAGATGACCAGCATTTCGTCGCGCAGTGACGGCACCAGCAGGAGATCGGCCTCGGAGAAAATCCTGGCCATCTCCAGCGCGACCTTGCGCCGCAGCCGGTCAGTCTGAACAAAATCGACAGCCGAAAGAAAGCGCGATTGGCGAAACACATTCGGCCATGCATCCGGGACCTGCGCCTTGAGCTGATCGACTTTGTGGCTCAACGTCAACTCTTCAAACGCCGCCGCGGCTTCAGCGAAGAGGATGACATTGAGCGAGTCGTATGGCCAGTCCGGAAGGGCGACCGCGGTGGGAACCATGCCCAGCTTGCAAACGCTGTCGAGGGCGGAGCGGTCCACATCGGTGGCCGGGCTTTCCTTCATCCAGGAAGGGAAGTAGCCGACACGCAGGCCGGCGACGCTTGCACCGGAATCAAACGACAGACTGCTGGGCACGCTGGCCACGTCGCGCGGATCGGGCCCGGAGATTGCGTCGAGCACCAGCATGGTGTCCTCAACGCAGCGCGCCATGGGACCAAGTTTGTCGAGTGACCAGCAGAGAGTCATGGCTCCGGTG
>DASXFF010000106.1:0-7242 GCA_036489735.1 Occallatibacter sp.
CTGCTGCTGCATGGAGGTTTGTCCGCAGTTTAACGACGCCACGGGCTTTGTGGGCGCGGCGACCATTGCACAGGTAAAGCTGTTCAACGATCATCCGACCGGAAAGGTCTTCAAGGAAGAACGGCTGCGGGCGCTGGCCGGAGACGGCGGCATACAAGAGTGCGGCTTTGCGCAGAACTGCGTTGAGGTTTGTCCCAAGGGGATTCCGCTGACCAATGCCATCTCCGATATCAGCCGCGATGTGCTGGTGCAGAAGGCCAAGGATTTCCTGCGCGGATAGAGGATCAGAAACTTGCCGAACGACGCAGCTATTCCGAATCCGCCCTAATGCGCGCTCCCCGGCCCCCACTGAATCTTGAGGCCGATGCGCGCGCTGAACGGGAGGCTGGGATAGCCGATGGGAGCGATGTGCTGGCTATTGGTCAGGTTCTCAGCCTGCGCATAGATGCCCAGCCAGTTGCGAAGCTCGTAGCTTCCGCCAAGGTCGATCTTGGCGTACCCATGGTCGAGATTGCGGTTGGGCAGCAACAGGCTGTTGCCGCCGTTGATGTCGTCGTAGGCCAGGAAGTCGGAGTCGTCTGAGCGGCCGGCGAAGGCCGCGGAGAGCAGGCCGGCAATTTTGCCTGTGGAATAGGTAGCCGTGATGAAGCCGGTATGCGGAGCGCGGCGGAAGGGGCGCGCGCCTTGCAGTGGCGAGTCTTCGCCGATGGGAATGCCGTTGGCGACGTTATTGTAGGTGGGCACGGGGCCGAGGAGAGCGACATCGTCATTTGAGAACGAGCGCTGCGCGACCGCATCGAGATAGGTATAGCCGCCGCGGAGAAAGATGCTGCGGCCAATGCCGCCTTCAACGGTGGTCTCGACACCCAGCGCGCGGTAGGCCTCGGAGTTGATGGCAAGCTCGTAGGCAAAGTCCGATTGAAGCATTTGCTCCAGCGCGTTTTGCTGGGCTGGGGTGAGCCCCGGAATGAGTTCCGGAACCAGGTCGAGGCCGACAAATTCGATCTGGCGGCCGAATTCATTGTGGAAGATGTTTGAACGCAGGACGAGACGCTGGCCGAAGAAAGCCTGCTCGAAACCGCCTTCGTAAAGGCGCGTGGTGGGCATTGCGAGCGGTGACAGGTTCAACTGCTGAATGGTCGGCTGGCCGCCATTCGTCTGCAGAAAGTTGTAAAGCGAGTAGTACTGGTCGTCGAGCGTGGGTTCCTGCACCGCATCGCCAAAGTTGAACAGGACGCGGGTTCCGCTGAAGATTCCACGGCGTGGACGCAAAATGTAATACGTAAGCCCGGCGCGGGCAGGAGTCTGCGTGCCGAAGATTGAGTAGTGGCCGAGGCTGCCGCCCAGCGTATAAAAGAAGCGGTCTTTAAAGTCTCCGTGAACGTTGGCGAGATAGACGTAGTTGGTGCGCTGTTCCGGGGAGATAAAGCTGCTTCCGGGCGCTGCGCCGCGCTCATTTTCGTAGTGAAAACCGGCACTTGCGGTGATATGCGGAGTAAAGCTGTAGTCGCCCTGGTAGCCGATTGTGTCCCGGTTGTTGACCAACTGGTTTTCTTCAGGATATGTGGCGGGAAAGTAGGGTGGAAAATCAAGGATGGCGCGGCCGGAGACGGAGTAGCCGTTGGCTCCGGTGATGGCGACGGGGAGACCGAAGTAGGCCTGATCGCCGTAGCTGTCATAGGTAATCAAATCGCCCGAACCGGACCAGAGATGGTACTGCTCGCGCTTGCGGGCCATGCCGTAGCGGGCGTTCTGGTGGAAATCGGCGGTGGTTTGATTATCGATCGAACCGGAAAACAAAACATCCTGGTCTTTCTGGGTGGCGCTATCGGCCACGTGATAAAAATCCCAGGCGTTGGGCACCCCGGTCGCGTCCACTCCGTAATGAAGCGTGGCTCGAACCTGGGTGTTTCCGGTAGGCTGCCAGCCGAGATTGCCGGCTGTGGTAGCGACATGAAACTCGTCGTTGGGCAGATCGTTGGAGGTCTGCAGCCAACTGAAAGCTCCCAGGTAATCGAGCTTGTTGTGGGCGCCGGCGGCCTCCAATTCTTCATGGGAGGTGTGGAAGGTGCCCGCGTCGCCATGGAAGATGAACGACGGGAAGCTTGTGGTTCCATGCTGAGTGGTGATGCTGACCACGCCGCTGTCTGCTCCGGCGCCATAAAGGTTCGAGTTGGCTCCCCGATAGACTTCCGCACTTTCAACAGCGGTGGTGGAGAACGGCCCGAAGTCAAACTGGTTGCCCAGGTCGCCGACGTCAATGCCGTCCAGCAGGATCTTGTTGTCGTCGGAATTGCCGCCCCGCACGAAAAGCGAGGTGACGGAACCCATCTGGCCCGATTGCACGACGAAGGTTCCCGGCATAAGGCGCAGCGCGCTGCCCAGGTCATTCCGCAACGACAAATCAGTCGGGCTCAGCACGCTGGTCGCGGCGCTGGTCTGCGCCTGCGGCGTGGGTGTTCCGGTAGCGGTGACGACGATCGAATCCCGCACCCATTCGGGTTCAAGAACCACATCCCGTTCGACATTATCCAGAGTGCCGGCATAGAAGCCGGGCGTAGTGATCTGGCGAAAGGTCTTGGCCGAAACGATGATGAAGAATCTGCCCGAGGTTCCGGTAAGGACCTGGAAGCTGCCATCCGAGTTGGAAACGGCGGAGGCCACAACTTTCCCGTTGCTAACCAGCGAAATGTTCGCGCCGCTGACCTTGGCTCCGGATTGATCGCTGACCATGCCGTGAATAGCCGCGGCGATACTTGCCGGCGAGCTTGCGGCAATCGAAACGATAAGAAGAATGGCTGGAATGGCGCGTCGGTGCAGTACGCGTAGAAATGCAGAGTCAGGCATTGCGGGCTCCTTCGTTCCCCTCGGAACGCAAGCGGGTATTAGCGCCAAGGACCGGTCTCCTGACTTACGCCATCTTCAGCCACCTTCCCCGAAGCCGAGCTTTGCGGCTCGCTCTGAGTGGTTCAATGGCCGGCATCGCAGCGGTGCGATGTAGGCCTTGGCTGAAATCCTGCCTTGTTCGGCAATCCAATAGGACGGAGCCGAGGCGAGAGGCGCTCACAGTTGCGGGGCAGTGGCGGAATTTCACCGCCTTCCCGAGCATCCAGGGCGATTGCTGTGGTGAGAGGCGCTGCCGGGAGAAGCGGGCAGCCGGTATGACATGGAACTGACTTCCATGCCATCAACATTTTAAAGGGCTAAGCGCGCCATCGTCAAAGGTGGTGACCCCGGGAAGATTCGAACTTCCGACCTGCGGTTTAGGAAACCGTCGCTCTATCCACCTGAGCTACGGGGCCAACTGCTTTGCAGCGATTTCGGTTCGTATCGGCACCGATGCTGCCCTTCCTAGCCTACCGGCAAAGCCTTGAGGATTGCAATGCGAGCGGGGCGGCCGGCGCGGGCTGAGGTTTGAGCCTCCTGGACCCTCAGGCCGCGACTGTCGATTCAGGCGATTCAGCTCACTGCATCCAGCCCGGCGCACGGCGTGATTTCCAAGCCTTCCCTTTCGCCGCAGCACTCTCCCGCCGCAGCATGATCGGCCCGAGAGGAATTCCGATCTTGACAGCTCTTTGTTTGAAGTTAGTTTTAATCGCCAAGTCTAGCGCGGCACTTTTCACAGCCAGCAGTTCTCCAATTATTAGAGTCCACTAATAAATCCACTTATTACCTCCTTGCTGAATAAGACAGCGTCAATGTTCGTCCCAGCTTACTTATAACCGATGTGATCTCCGTGTGAGCTTGCTAATCCACACATCGCATGCGAACTGCCTTCGCCACTTAAAGCAGCGCATCTTTGGAGATCCTAATGAGATATTTGCAATCGATAGATTCAATTACTCCTTCTGCCCTAAATCCAGATAACTCACTTGAACTTTCCGCCGCTCAAATGCAAGAGGTTAGAAGCTGCGCGGGTGAGAGAGGATCCAAAGCGCAGAGCGGCACCCGCGTTAACGCCGGCTATGCCTTTGCCGCGGCGTGTCTATTGATTGCATCTATCTTCACGAGCGGATGCGCAGAGCGAGTAGTTGCCGCGGCTCAGTCATCCACGGCTTCATCGCCTTCTTCTCCCTCGGCGCCGTCCGCGCCCCCCGCGGCGCCTGCCGCTCTAAAAGTATTTTCGGTTGTCCGTAGTTCCGACCCGGCCAGCGCGCTGGATGATTCAATCTCATCGCAATGCACTGCCGGAATTACACTCTACTTCGGTTGGGAGAAGATTGAGCCGCAGCCGGGGGTTTTCGACTTTTCCGGTGTGATAAGTGCGATTAACAAAGCGCAGAGCGGCGGCAAGCTTGTGAATCTCGCCATCCTCCCCGGAATGTGGTCCCCGCAGTTTGTCTTGAACAACCCGGCCATTCAGCAAATGACATACACGGTGCAGGATCCGTACACCGGTACCGGCGCGCCGTATCTTGCATCTTCGCCGGTTCCGTGGGACGCGAACTACCAGGCTAGCCTCATCGACATGATTCAACACCTGGCGAAGAGCCTCGCGGGCGTTCAGCTCAATTCCATCGCAGTAACCGGCGGCAGCAATGTAAATGGCCTGGAGATGCTTCTGGTTGGAACAGACGCGGAGTTACAGACGGTCGGATTCAGCGCGGAAAAATACGAGAATGCCTGGGAGCAGGATGTGGATGCTTATGCGGCCGCATTTCCGAACACTCCGCTGACGATCGCGGTGCATGACCAATACGGCTCTCAGGTCAGGTACGACATCTCTCAGGATGTGCTGAAGTACTCGATGCAGAAATACGGGAATACGATCTATCCACAGAGCGATGCATTTACGGGGCAGTCGTGGTTCAACCCCTCGAATGCCTATGCCGACCTGGTGCTTGGAAATGACATCAATGGCCGAATCGGGCTTCAGGAGTTGGATATGTACGCGAACTCATCCGATGAGCAGGGGTTTCAGCAGATGGTCACGCAGGCGAATGTCTATAACCCGGCATGGCTCGAGATTTGGAGTGCCGATCTGGAAGCTTACGGTTGCTCGTAAGGGTCGCGCTCGCAAGCAACGAAGCCATGCGCCAGGGGATGCCTGGAGCATGGCTTCATTTTTCTTCAGCGATCCGAGGTGATAATCACGACAGTGGCCGCTTAGGTTAAGAAGGGGAACTTAGCCGTTAGAGGAACGGCGCAATCGACCTCAACGCATTGTCAAGGTGCTTAAGGGAACGCATTTGCAGCCCGGCATTCTGCGGAGCATCCTGCCCTGATTCAGCATCGTGGCGAGCCTCCCTCATCAGCTTAACCGCCGAATGAAGCGGCGCAGCTCCGTTGCCGGGGCTCTGCGGGGGAACCCAGGACGAGGTATTCTTGCCGTCGTCACGAGCCGCCTTCTTCATTTCGTCGATGGCGATGCTGATCTCGCTGATGGCATAGTCACGCGCCTGCCGCACGTCAGGCCTCGAGTCGAATTTGAGGTACTCGCGTGCCGTGCGCAGGTTGGAAATCGCGTGAAGGTACGCAGGGTATTGAGCTTGCGCAGGCTTCGCCGACACTATGCAAAGCAATGCGAGCAGCGCGAAGACGACCGAACTCAGTGATTTCAAACTCCGCATATCTTTAGGACCTTTCTTTGGAGAAACGTAACGGCTTCTCTGGCGCAATAGTACTATTGGCAATGAATTCCGGACAACCGATTCTTGCCTGTCTTCACAGGAATGTACAAAACAGTTCAATAGCCGCCGTCCGGCTGACGGCTCTCACCGAGAACCTCGCGGTAGGCGTCGGCTGTCAGGCGGCCGATTCGCTTCCAGTCGTAAAGCTCGGTCACCTTCTGATATCCCCGTTTCGCCACAGTTTCGCGCAGTGCGTCGGCTTTAAGCACGCTTTTCAGCTTCTCTGCCAGGCTCTCAACGTTGCCGGTCTCGAATGTGAATCCTGTCACACCTTCTTCAACGAGTTCCAGCATTCCGGGAACATTTGATACCAGCACTGGCTGCGAATAGCTCATGGCCATCAACAGAACACCGCTTTGATACACCCGGTCATATGGGAGAACGACGAGATCGGCAGCTCGATAATAGTTCTCCGCATCGTCGTCCGGGATGTGTCCGCGAAGGTCGGTAATTACATGGCTGCCGAGCCCCGCCTCATCAATAAGCTCCTGGAACGAGTCGAAGGTCCCGCCTTTCCATAGCGTGCCGGCGACCACCAGGTGAACATCCGGAATCTCGCTGAGCACCAGAGGCATAGCACGCAGCAGCAGATCAAGGCGCTTTACGGGTTTGATTGCCCCGAACAGCAGAAGAATGGGAACGCCGGATGGAAGCTTGAGTGTACGCCTGGCTTCCTCTTTCGAGACCGACTGTCCAAGCCAGGTGAGGTAGTTGCCATGGGGAATGACAGCGATCTTGTCCGCGGCAACCCGGATTTTTGAAACGAGCTCTCCGCGGCTGAAATCATTATGCGCAATTACCTTGCGGGCGCTGCGGTAAACCCAGGTGGAGAGAAATTGATTGTGGTCGTTGGCAAAGCTTTCGACATCGTGAGCTGTAATTACAATCTTCAAGCCGGCCAGCTTTGCAAAGATCACGCTGATGGCTTCAAGAAGCGTGACTGCAAAGAACTGGAAATGTACAACTCGTGCTTTTTGGCGGCGGCTGCTTCCAATGGTATTCAGCATTCCGCGCAGATATCGCACGAACCGTTTGAGCTTATTGGCGCGGCCCCAGATGCCGATAAATGAATACACAATGCTGAAACCGGCGCCGGGCTCGGGCGGCGGAGTTTCCGCACACGTATAGAGCGTCACATCTACGCCATTCGTGCCTAGATGTTCGGCAAGTCCGAAGTCATAGAGATGCAATGCACCGCCATGTCCACCGACTGGATCGACAAGGGAGACGCAGATACGATTCATCATGATGCTTGGTTCACTTTCTTCTTTTACAAGCAGCTTCGATGATGCAGCTATAGGGTTTCGAGAAGGTCGGTTCGGAAAAAGAAATAAATCGTAAAGAAGACTCCGGAGGACCAGACCAAACCGAGGCTTTGGGCAGAAAATCCTGAGGACAGCATCTTCATGAGGGTCTCAAGAAGCAAAGCGTAGTAAACGAGAGAGACGCCGCTGAAGGCTTTCTGGATGATAAGTTTGTCGTAAATCCAGCGCGCCATGACACCGAAGATGAAGCAGCCGACAATAACTCCAAGCGGCCCGAAGTTGATGAACATGTCGCCGACAATGGTCGGCGGGATGCCGAAGCCTTCAAAGGTCAACCCTGTCTCATC
>DASXFF010000211.1:0-24606 GCA_036489735.1 Occallatibacter sp.
GAGTTGTTGTCGGCACTGGGCGCCCTGTACGTGCAGGGCGTGAGGATCGACTGGCAGGCGTTCGATCGCGACTACCCAAGACGCCGTCTCGCACTCCCTACCTATCCCTTCCAGCGTCAACGCTTCTGGATTGAAAACGCACCTGGCGAACCGCTCGAATCCGAGCCATCGTTCGATCTCTGGAAATCTGTGACTGAACGCGCAGGTAGGCAGGCTGAGTATGTACCGATTGACATGGACTTGGCCAAATTCGCAGTTGCATGGCGAGCACTGGATGCTTTAACCGGAGCCCAGATAGTCAAGGAATTACGCGATTTTGGGCTTTTCCTCCGCGCGGGAGAACGAAATTCGGTGGAAGATGTCTTGCGATCGGCAGGGATCGCGAAGTCGCACAGCAATCTGATTTCTCGCTGGCTTCATCGTCTTGAGATTGAAAAGATTCTGGCTCGAGATCGCAACGAATACGTCTCTGGTGAACCGCTGCCGGAGCCAGATACCAACGCCGCCCTGAAAAGCGCCGAGAAGGCGCTTGCTGACACCCCGGTTCTCTGGAACTATATTGATCGCTGCTGCACGTCGCTGGACGGAATTCTGCACGGAAAATCAAATCCTTTGGACACTTTGTTTCCCGAGGGCTCATTTGAAACGGCCGAATTCCTGTATCAGAACTGGGCGCTGCCGCGTTACTTCAACGGGATTTTGCAGAGCGCGCTCGAATCGATAGCCCTCGCCGCGGCGCGCGACGGACGGTCGTTGCGAATCCTGGAGGTAGGCGCCGGAACGGGCGGCACAACTGCATCAGCGCTCCCAGCGCTCTCCGGTGTAGACGCGGAGTATTGGTTCACGGATCTCTCGGATTTGTT
This sequence comes from Occallatibacter sp., assembly GCA_036489735.1. GTDB lineage: Bacteria > Acidobacteriota > Terriglobia > Terriglobales > Acidobacteriaceae > Telmatobacter. The sequence continues at coordinate 864 of DASXFF010000211.1, forward strand.
TCTCACCCGCGCCGAACGCAAGTTCAGTAGCTATCCATTCGTGCGCTATCAGGCATTCGATCTTGACCGCGATTTCGGCGACCAGGGCGTACAGGCGCACTCCTTTGACGTGGTCATCGCGGCCAATGTCCTGCACGCAACGCGCGACATCGGATCTACACTCGAACGGGTGAAATCGCTGCTTGCCTCTGGCGCTGTTCTACTCGCTTACGAGGTTACCGAACATTTGCCATGGTTCGATATCACTGTCGCGTTGATCGAGGGTTGGCAGAAGCACAATGACCACCCGCGCCGGCAGCATCCCCTGCTCAAGCCAGGTGAATGGGCGAAAGCTTTGACCGAGCACGGATTCGAAGCGGTGGACGTTCTTCCCAAACCTGGCTGCCCGACCGAGATTCTTGGGCACCACGTTTTTCTCGCGCGCGGCCCGCGGATCGGTGTTGGGTCGAAAGCGGAAACCATTGCAACTCGGGCCGCATTTGAAAAACCGCTCAACCCGTCCGCCAATCCAACGCCCGTTTCGGAGGCACAGGAACTGATGTCGCGCTTGGCTTCTATGACACACGGGGAGCGAGTCGAAGAGTTGGTCAAGTTTGTTCGAGAGCACGTGATGGCTGTGCTGCGCTTAAGGCCAGAAAAGGCGCCGCGTCGAACTCAACGACTAATGGATTTGGGTGTGGATTCACTGATGGCATTGGAACTAGCTCGCCGCCTAGCTGTTGGATTGGGTCGAAAGCAGTCCCTGAGATCGACGTTGATCTTCGAACATCCCACGATTCAGGCAATCGCCGAGTTCATAGAAATGTCGGTGCTTGACTTTCTCGTTGCCGATATCCGTGAAAAAGCAGAGCCAGAGACTTCGCGTAGCGGGATTGATCTCGGCGAGATCTCCGACGAGACGGTAGAGCAACTGCTGCTGGCCAAGCTTAAGCAGATTAAGAAGTAAAGCACGACGGGAGCCTGGCCCAAGCTTGCAATATCTGTGCGAGAACGCCAGAAATGCAAACAGTTCGCTAACAGTAGTTCGCTAGGAAACTACAAGCCACATGAGAGCCAATTTCACGTTTACGCTATCGAGGCGCGAAATTCACATTTGGATTTTTCCGACCGAGGCTCCGAATGATTTGGTTGCGCGATTCGAGCGAATTCTCCCTTCGGAAGAAGTAGATCGTGGAGCGCGATTTCATTCCACGCATCTACGCGATTCTTTTGTTTTGGCTCGTGGTGCTCTCAGATTCTTGCTTGGAAAGTATTTGAATACCGATCCGGCGAGCATTCGTTTCGTTTACGGTTTGAGGGGGAAACCCGCGTTAGCTTCGGTCACCGGTATCGATTTCAATATGACGCATTCCGGCACCATGGCTGCTATAGCGTTGACAATGGATTGCCCACTTGGTATCGATCTTGAACAGATTCGCCCTATATCGGACATGCAAGAAATCGCCGCCCGATTCTTTTGCCCTGAGGAAGCCTCCGAAGTCATGTCGCTGTCGGCGGCTGAACGTGAAAGAGCTTTCTTTCGCTGTTGGACGCGGAAAGAGTCATATATCAAGGCCACCGGCGACGGACTCTTCACGCCGTTGGATGATTTTCGCGTCACCGTGTTGTGCGGCACACCCGCACGGTTCGTCCATCTCGCACGCGACCTGGTAGCTGCTCAAAAATGGACGCTGCATGACCTTAACTTAGTACCGGATTATGCTGCAGCTCTCGCTTATCGTGGTCAAGAGCGATCACTCCGTTTCACCTCAATCGTCGACTTGGGCGAGCTTCTTATATAGGTAATCATTTAGCTTAAATAGCTTATCAATTATTTTCCGATGCAGAAAGTTGAAAAAATAAGATTCAATATATCGTCAGTCGTGGTTTGGCCGGTCAGTGAGTCGAGAGCCCAAAGCGCTCGATAAAGATCCAGAAGAATCATCTCGTGAGGAATACCGCCGGCATTGGCCTTGGCCGCGTCTGTGAGCGCTGCAAGCGTTGTGGCGACAGCCTTGTGCTGGCGAAGATTGGTCAGCATCCCGGGCTCATCGGCCGCTCCACCGGTCGCGAGCGCCAGAATGCATTCCCGCAACGTCGCAACTCCTTCCCCGGTGAGCGCCGAAGTTGAAATCGGAAGGCGTCCGCCGAGTAGAGGATCCGTCGAGGATACCGGCGCTTTCTTGCCCGCCACCAGGTCGCTCTTATTGAGCGCGATGGCTGCTGGCCTTCCCTCGATCGCCGTGAGCAGTCGGCGGTCTTCATCGCTCAACGGCTCGGTTGCATCCAGCACGACCAGCACCAGCGCCGCATCGGCCAGCGCCTCGTGGCTGCGGCGGATTCCAAGCCGTTCGGCTTCCTCCAGAAGCTCACGTCCACCTTCACGGAACCCGGCGGTGTCCACAAGCTCAATCGGAATGCCACCAATCGAGATGCGCTCGCTCACAAGGTCCCGCGTCGTGCCCGGCGAAGCAGTAACGATTGCGCGGTCGCGCTCCACCAGGCGGTTGAAAATCGAGCTTTTGCCCACGTTGGGCCGACCAACAATGGCCATCGTCAATCCGTCGTGAACGATCCGCCCCCGCGCGAAACTTGCTTCCAGATACGTGAGCGTGGGCGTGATGGCATCGATCTGTCGCGCAATCTCGTGCTCTGGGGTCACATCGATGTCGTCTTCGGCGAAATCGATGCCGGCTTCAAGTAGCGCGATCAGTTCCACCAGAGACTGCTTGGCCGGCGCAGCCCGCTGGCTCAGTGCGCCCCCTAGCTGGCTGGCGGCTAGTCGAGCCTGCGTGAGCGTCTGGGCATCGATCAAGTCGCGAACCGCTTCGGCCTGCGTCAGATCAAGCCGGCCCGCAAGAAAAGCGCGATGGGTAAACTCGCCGGGCTCTGCTAGCCGCGCGCCCAGGTCCATTGCCCCACGAAGCAAAACCTCGAGCACCACCGGCGAACCGTGCGCCGCAATCTCCACCAGATCTTCCGCTGTGTAGGAATTCGGCCCGCGAAAGAACGTTACGAGGGCTTCGTCGATGCGTGCTCCATCCGCACCTTTCGGGTCAACCACATCGGCAAAACGCACGCGCGCGTGCTCGAGAGGCTGTTGAGACCGCACAAGTTGCGTCGCAATCGATGCCGCCTGCGGCCCGCTCAAGCGGACAATTCCGATGCCGCCCCGCCCCGGTGGCGTGGAGATAGCGGCGATGGTGTCTGCTACGAATTCGAGCGTGGTCATGCGTGCACTCAGTTTAGTGCCCTCATCGGCAAGAACGCACCGCAACACGTGGGCGCTCCCGGAGCTCTGTTGGGAATCCGGAGCATGTTCTCTCGTCTATGCCCGAAGCTCTTAGTGGCGAGCGCCGCAAAATCTGATCTAGAATTTAGATGGGAACAGCGACCCCCCGGCGTTCTCTCTCGATCCAGCCCGAAACTCCTGGGCCGCTCGAAAATCCGGCTCGAATATCTGGATCGACTCGAGGTGATAGCGATGAAAGCTGCCCGGTTAGCCACGCTCAAGTTTTTTGCGTTGCTGCTTCTCCTGCCCGGCCTCGCCGGTCTCATCATCTCAGCCATGATCTCCACGCACTATCTTGACACCATGCCCCGGTGGCCCGCGCCCGAGGTCAATCGCGTCGTGCCTCGCGGAATTCATGGAACCACGGTGTATCAAACCCCTGCCGAGAACCGCGAACTGAATTTGATTGAGTATTCTTCCGTAGGAGTCTTCGTACTGGGTCTCGTACTAGGCGTGGTCTACCTCGAGCAGTGGGGGGCTCTGCAAAGCCGCGTGGCTGAAGAAGATTCTGAACTGGCTGAGAATCCGCGCTAGCGATCTGCTTGAATCGCAATCTTTTACAATAAGCCGATGCCCGAACTGCCAGAGGTTGAGACCATCGCGCGCGGCGCCGATAAGCGCGTTCGAGGCGATCGCATCGTTCAAATCTGGTTCTCCAGAAAACCACCAACATTTAAAACGCCGCCCGCGCGCCAGGCCAAAGGTCTCTCAGGTCGTGCCATCCTCGCCGTTCACCGCACCGGAAAGCACATCGTCTTCGATTTGGCTTCGCTCGGTTCCGCGATGGACGCGCAATGGATCGTGCACCTCGGCATGACAGGCCGGTTGTTGGTTACCGCGCCCGACTTTCCCGTTGCCCCACACACCCATGCGCGGCTCTTTCTCGAAAGCGGTCGCGAGCTTCGCTTCGTCGATCCCCGGCGTTTCGGGCGGCTCGAATTCAGAGATCTCACTCGCGATTCCGCATTCGGCGCACCTGGCGATGAGCCCCTCACCGTCGGCGAGCTCGAATTCGCAGGCCTTTTCCGCGACCGGCGCACATCCATCAAGGCTGCTCTGCTCAATCAGACTTTGCTCGCGGGCGTCGGCAATATCTACGCCGATGAGAGCCTCTTTCATGCCGGCATTCGTCCTCGGCGTCGCGCCAACCGGCTCACGCGCCCGGAACTCGACCGCCTTCGCCTGGCACTACGCGAAATTCTGCACCATGCCATCCGGCTAGGCGGTTCATCGGTCTCCGATTACGTTGGAGCTACAGGCGAGCGTGGCTTCTTCCAGCTTGAGCACTGTGTTTACCAGCGAACCGGAGAACCCTGCCGCCGCTGTCAAACGCCGATTCGCAGGATCGTGCTGGCTGGCCGCGGAACTCATTATTGCCCAAACTGCCAGCACTGACGCCAGCCCCAAAACAACCATGTTTGGCCGTGCGTTCGGAACCCAGACCCGCTCCCGCTACGCTTTTTTGAAGGATTTTTGCCTTTTTGCTTCCAGAATCCAGACAGTTTCGCGCCCGTATGCCCATAAATGATTGCAAACAAGCAATGTTGCTAACGGTCCACAGATTGCTACTCTATTTGCGCCAGTGATGTAGGTTTCGCTTTAATAAGAAATGCAAAGCGAGTCCGATCAGCACCGGGTACCCGGTGGAGCAACCGCCAACGAGCGGCCCTGAAAAAGGGATGAGCCAGCTGGGAAGCCTGCAACCTGAGCGGAGGAAAGCACGCTCTTCAGCTCGCTGGAGGCCAGTGACCAGCGCAGAGCCTCGGGGGGAACGCCACTCTCAAAGGAGTGGCGTTTCGTGCTTTAGGGGCTCATTTCCACAACCCGTTCAGCGGGCCGCGCCGTCAAATCTGGAGTTCGCCTGCCTTATTACTTAAGGCGGTTCCTCCCCTATCCCGCACTTGCCAGCCGGTGGCCTTCCCTGTACTATCGGAGTTGCCTATTAGGCGGCTGACGCAGGCCACCCAGGGTATGGGTAGTGCAAGCTCGCCGCTGAGCAAGCGAATCATCATCCTCCAGTCTGATCTTGCTTTCAAGCTGTGTGCGATGAGGGCTCACATAGGAAAGGGCATTCTCCGAGAAAAGCAGAGGCTGCGCCGGGAAAGGTCCGGCGATCGGATGGAGTTGGTTGACGGCTCCGCGCATGAAGCAGCAATCGCATTCTCAAAGAAGCTCAAGGGGTTGAACCAGAGAATCTGAGGCGCGGGCCAGTTTCAGTTGCCATTCGCGCAGCATTTCGTCGCTTCGCAGTGGAGTCTCTTGTTCCTCGTCGATGAAAAAACCTCGCGAGGAAGGAAACGGTCTGCACCGGTTTAAGAATTTGAGCAGTGGATGGATTGATCGGCGCCGCCTTCGGGATGAAATCCGGCAGCATTTGCGCACGGTCCTTCAACAGCTCAACCAAGAGTAAAACTCGCAATTCAATACATCCCAAAGAACAGCATCAGGAAGCATACGCATTATGACAACAGAACCGACGCAGCCCCAGCCTGAACAGGGGCCTTCGCCTGACAACGGTCAGGTGCAGTCGCATGGGCATCGGCGTCGCCGCCGGCGCCGCAAGAACAAATCCAGTCAGCAGGCCGGGATGCAAGGCCAGCAGCCGCAGGGTCAGATGCAGGATTCGCCGCAGCCGCAGGCGCCGCATCACCCGCACCCGCCTCAGCACCAGCATCAGGGCCGCAAGAAGAAGAAATTCTTCCAGAAGAGTTCGGCTCCGCAAGCGCAGCCAGGCAATAGCGTCTCAGGCTCGCAGCAAGGCAAGCGCAGGGGACGCCAGAAGGGACCTCGCGCTTTTGTTGGCCCCATGGACCACAGCTATCGGGTTGCGAACGGCAACGTCGCCGACGGTCCGCCGTCCACGATTCCCACCGCGGGCAACGGCCACAGCAGCGGCTATTATCCCGATGTGTATTCGGCGCAGCCGCCCGCTCCCATCCGCGAAGACGCTCCTACACGCATCTTCTGTTTTATTGAGGATCTCTTCTTTCTGGCGAAGATTCAGGAGACGGCGCGCAAGCTGGGCGTGAAGGTGGAGTTTATCAAGGGCGAAAATAAGGACGCGATCACTCGCATCCTGGAGGCCGGCGAAAACGAAAAGCCTGCGCTCGTGGTCTTCGACCTGAACAATCTGAACGCCAAGCCCATGACCCTGATTCCAAAATTCAAATCCAAATTCAAAAAGGCCGTTTCCATCATCGGCTTCCTCAATCATCTGCAGGGCGACCTGAAGATGAAGGCCGTTGAGGCTGGATGCGACTCGGTCATGCCACGCTCGGCTTTCTCGCAGAGCCTGCCGGTCCTCCTGCGCCGTTACGGCGTGGAAGAGGAAGAGGAGTTCTCGCAACAGCCGGCGTTCTAGCAACAGGGAACAAGGAACCAAGAGAACGAGGGAACAAGAAAAGAAATAGGAAGCGCCAGATAGCGCGCCCTATTCTATTAATTCGCCGAAACCTCTCGGATCGAGGTATTGGTTTTACTCGCTATTCGCTACTGCCGCGCCGTGCGCGCGATCGCGACGTACACTACCCACAGCATGGATCGCCCCTCGGCTGACACCCCGCCGCTCGCTCCCGGCCTCTACCTCGTCGCCACTCCCATCGGCAATCTTGGCGACATCACTCTGCGCGCCCTCGATGTCCTCCGCGCCGTGGACCGCATCGCCTGCGAAGACACCCGCCAAACCCAAAAGCTTCTCAACCATTTCCAAATCGAGACAAAAACCGTTAGTTGCCACGAACACAATGAACACTCCCGTGCCACGGAACTGATCCAAGACATAAAAGCGGGGAGGCCGGTTGCCCTTGTTTCTGATGCGGGCACACCCGGCGTCAGCGACCCTGGCTCGTGGCTGGTTCGCGAGGCCATCGCCGCCGGCGTGCCAGTGTTTCCAATTCCTGGAGCGAACGCGGCGGTGACCGCACTGATTGCTTCGGGGCTGCCTGCGGACGAATTTGAATTTCTCGGATTCCTGCCCGAGAAGGCAGGCGCGCGACGCACGAAACTCGAAGATCTCGCCGCGCGGCGCCGAGAAACAGCTCGCACGCTCATCTTTTATGAAGCGCCGCATCGCGTTCTCGACACGCTTTCTGATATCGAGCGAATCTGGGGAGGGTTGTTCCACGCAGTGGTGGCTCGCGAGTTGACGAAAATTCACGAAGAGTTTCTGCGCGGAACGGTGGCCCAAGTGCGCAGCGCGCTCGCCGCTCGCGATCGCATCCGCGGAGAGATCACACTACTTATCGAGCTACCCGCGCAAAATGCGCAGGCAGCCGGCTCGGCAGATGTGGCCAGCACACGAGAATCGATCGCGGAGCGCGTGGCAAGCATGACAGCCGGTGACGGAATCGACGAGAAGGAAGCACTCAAGCGGCTGGCGCGGGAGATGGGCCGGTCAAAGAGCGAGGTTTACCGCGAGCTGCAGCGTGAGCGCGCCCGCAAGCGTTGATTCCCGGTGCCTCTGCCTTCCGTGTCAAGCCCCTTCCGTCAAAATAATTCCTTCCACCTCCCCTAAGTCCTTTCCCTCTTCCTTCTTATCTCTGATCTCTGTTTTTCCCAAGTTTGCCGATTATTTCGACCCTTTGGCGCATACTGTAACCAAATCAGAATTTCATAGGTAGACGAGTGCTGTTCGCCGTTTGCTGTCCTGCTGCACGTCTCGATCACTGCTCCATTGATCGCTCCTAACCTACTGATTCCAGATATTTTACGATCTAACCCGTTTGAAATCATGGGGTTACGGCGCCTGATCGGTGGTATAAGTACCTGAAAATAAACCTCTTAACCCCAAAATGGGAGGGGGGAGGGGGGCACCCAACTCAGGCGGCCCACCGCCCTGGTTTCCGTTTTTCACCCTCAATCTCACGTCCACCGTCCACCGCCGTCCATTGGTGGCCGACCGTGCACTCCCTCGCGTGGCCTGCATGTACACTGGACACGCCATGAGCTGCCTGTTCTGCAAGATTGCATCGGGTGAAATTCCATCGACAGCCGTCTATCAGGACGATCTGGTGTACGCCTTCGCCGACATCAATCCCAAATCTCCGGTTCACGTGCTGGTCATCCCACGCGAGCACGTCGGCTCGCTGGCCGAGGCCGTGGATGAGCACCGCCCGCTGCTGGGCCACCTCATGTGGACTGCCGCGGAGATTGCGCGCCAGAAAAACCTTGGCAACGGCTACCGCGTGGTGGTCAATAGTGGCGAAGACGGTGGCCAGACCGTGGACCATCTCCACTTACACTTGATGGGCGGCAGACCGATGACCTGGCCACCCGGATAGAACAGCAGCCAGCACCCATTTTCGTGCCGCGGATGGTCAAGAGAAGCAACCGCAGATCCTTCGGTCGCTAAAGCGGCCTCAGGATGATAGTTCGAAGGGAACGCGTACGGATGTTCAAAGGGAGCGGCTACTCGTTCGCTTCCTGGCGCTCGATGCGGCGCTGTTCGGCCAAGAGCGACATGGAGCTCATCAGGTTCTGCACGCTGACGATGCCGACGACTTTTCCGCTCTCGGTGATGGGAATCAGCGCGAGGCCGTGGCCAGCAGTAAGCCGCCGAATGGTAGTGCCCAGCGTGTCCTCGGGCCGAGCCACCTGAAACGCGCGCGACATGACAGACTGCACGTACCCGTTGCCCTCGCTGCGCAAGGCCTCAAGAATGCGCTGGCGCGAGACGATGCCAACCAGCTGCGGGCCGCGCACTACGGGAAAATCTTCCTGCAGCGAATGGACGCAGCGATAGAGCGCGTCGGCCAAAGTATCAGAGGGCGAGAGCGTCGCAAAGTCGGTTAGCATCACCTCGCGCATGCGCACCGTGTCAACGACCGACTGGAAGAACACGCCCTGATCTTCGATCTGAGCGCCAATCATAATGAAAAAGCCGGCAAGGATGAGCCAAGGCTCCTGCGCCAGCATGCCGCCAAGAATTGCGGCCAGAGCCAGCACCTGTCCGAGGCCGGAAACAGCGCGGCTCGCGGGAGCCGAACCATGGCTTCGCGTGAAGTGGTTACGCAGCAAGCGCCCGCAATCGAGAGGATAGGCGGGAAAGAAATGCAAAATGCCCAGAGACGCCTGCATCCAGACCAGGCTGCGCAGCAGGTGACCGGCGGTGATAAAGGGATGATCGAAGAGCCGCACATTGCCGCTTGCACCCAGAATGATTCCGGCGGCCGTAAGCGCTGCGCCGAGATTCGCCAGCGGCCCGGCCAGTGCCAGAACAAACTGCCCGCTGCCGTGATTGGCCGTCTCCTGACTCTCTGGATTGGCGTATGCAAACAGCCCGCCTATGGGCAAAAGCAAAATGGCACGAAGCTTCAACCCCAACCACGCCGCGGCCAGTAGCCGCGCAGTTTCACGCACCACCACCGCTGCCACCAGCACAAGAAACAGCGCGAGAGCACGCGCCCAGCCGTCCGCACCGCTGATGGCAAACAGCACCAGGATCAGCAGAGGGAAAAAGATGTGGACACGCATCTCCACACCGAACCATCGCCCCAGCGGAATGGACCAGCCACGCATAGGAAGATTGTAGCGGGAAGGCCAGCGGCGCCGGTTCGATATGCTGGTTGTCGATGCGCATCATTGCTGGAACGTTTCGCTCGCGCACGCTCAGCGCCCCGCCGGGAATGAGTACACGGCCCACCAGCGACCGCCTGCGCGAAACACTCTTCAATGTGCTTGCACCGCGCATTCAGGGCGCGACTTTTCTCGACCTCTATGCCGGCTCGGGCGCGGTTGGGCTTGAAGCGTTGAGCCGCGGAGCCGCGGGCGTTGCATTTGTCGAGCGTGCGCCGGAAGCGCTCAAGGTTCTCGACGCCAATCTGGCACGGCTGGGAATTGGCGCGGGCGTCCGCGTTCATCGGAAAAGCGTGAGCGCATTTTTGAGATCCGCCAGAATTCCTGGTCCAGGACCAGGAGAAAAACCAGAAAACAATCCAAGGGCAGAGCGGTACGAAGTCGTGTTTTTGGATCCCCCGTACGATGCTGCCGAGGACTATGCGCTCTCGCTAGCATCGTTGGGCGGCGCGGCTCAAGGAATTCTGGCGCCGGGCGCGATGGTAATTGCCGAGCATCGCCGGAAGTTCGCTCTCGCTGAGCGTTATGGCAGCTTGCGGCGAACGCGCGTGCTCGAGCAGGGCGACGCGGCGTTGAGCTTCTTCGCTGCTGAAGCCGAGGCACCTGGGGCTTGAATCCGCATGTCGCGGCATACTCTTGCGCACTCACTGCTTTTCGACCCGCACATACAATGGGTTGCATGCAATTAAAGGTTGTCCTCATAGCGATCGCGGGCCTGGGGCTTGCGGCAAATGGGCCTCTGACCGGCTCGTGCCAGCCGCCCGCTGTAAATTCGCAGCAGCTTTCGGCACCGCAACTTGTGATTCTGGATACGGACATAGGCGATGATATCGACGATGCGTTCGCGCTCGCGCTTTTGCTCCGATCCCCCGAGGTGAAGCTGCTTGGCGTTACCACGGCCTTCGGCGATACCGAGCTTCGCGCGCGCCTGGTCGATCGCTATCTTGCCGCGGTGGGGCGCAACGACATTCCAGTGATGGCCGGAGTTCAGACGCCGGCGAACAATGTGTTCACGCAGGCGGCTTATGCGAAGCAGGGGACCGGCTCGCCTCTCGATCGCTTGCTCTTCGATCATTGCGCGATGGGATTGCGTTCCGAATCTCAAATCCCCATCCCTCGCCGCAAAAAGGAGCAAGTTGAACTCTGCAAAAAGGAACGGCACGATGGGGTCGGATTCATCCTTCGCATTGCCGCGGAATTTCCCGGCCAGGTTACGCTGATTGCGATTGGCCCGTTATTCAATGTGCAGGCGGCGATTGAGCGCGACCCTGCGGCATTCCGAAAACTCAGGCGCGTCGTCCTGATGGGCGGCAGCATTTACCGCGGATATGGCGAAGAAGACCCAGGCGGCGCGGGTCCGCCTCCATCCTCGGAATGGAATATTCGCTGCGATCCGGCGGCAGCGCGAGCTTTGCTGGCCTCAGGTGTGCCTGTTTTCATGTTGCCTCTCGACTCAACACAGATTCATTTGGCACCGGAGCAACTCGCCACCATCCTCGCACACGGATCGCCGCTGACCGATCAGCTCACCCTGCTTTATCACCAGTGGACAGGAATCAGCGCCTGGAACATGCCCACTCTCTTTGATCCGGTCGCTGCTGCCACCGCAATTCGTCCCGATCTATGCCCGATGCAGGCGATGCACGTGGAAGTGGACGATCAGGGAATTACGCGACCCACGGACGGAAAACCCAATGTTCAGGTCTGCCTCAGATCGGATAGAGACGAATTTCTCAAGTTTCTTCTGGAGCGCATTTTGAGCGATCCCGCTCACTGACCTCGACACGAAGTCCAAAACCCGGCGAATCCTTGTCTCAGGTTCCAATGCCTGGATTCGCAGTGCTGCAACCTTCGCGGTTACTGCTGTGAGCGGGGTCACTTTCAATTGCATTGACAGCAGCAGAAAGTAGATGAAAAATGGCGAGGCGAAACTTTTCGAGCCGGTCGAGGCTGTCTATTGGTTCGGGTCGTGGCTCGGTTCGTTCGCGGGTCTAAGGGAGGGAATGTGAAGAACACGGTGAAGGTGCAGATTTTGGGAATCCTGGTAGTTTTTGCGGCCGGACTATTTTTGGCCGGTTGCAAGTCGGCGCCAGATCTGACGCAGGCCCAGGCATTGACGATGATTCAGGCCAAATACGACCAGGCTCCCGCGGCGCCCGTGAGCATTACTGTGAACGACACTGGCATGCAGCAGGGAGTGAACGCAAAATACTGGAGCGAATCCAAGAGGTATCCCAACGGCTATTGGGGAGACTTCACGCTGACCCCCGATGGCAAGAAGGTGCTCACTTTGTCGGGCGGGGGAAGCGTGATCCAGTGGCGGCCCGATAGCCCGAACGACCCCAACTTTGTGGTCGTCATTCAGACTGTCGCGACGAGTCATCCGAAGGCGAGGAACGTGGGAGATATTCAGTCGGTGGGCGATACCAGGATCGCTTCATATACTGAAGACGTGAATCTCGACGGACTCCCGCAGCCGCTTGCAGATATGGCGCACAATCCCGGCAACAAACTGAGCTCGCTGCGTCAGGCCACGTTTGCGCTGACAAACGGCGCGTGGACTCTTCAGTCCGTTGAGTAGAGTTTGCTTATTGGGGCGGCGCGCTTTGCGGAACCTGCGGCGTTTGGCCGCGCGGAACTGAAGGCGTTTCGCCGCCCTGCCCGCCAGCGACATTCACGTTGGCGGCAATGAAACTGCCATCCTTCACTGCGCCGTCGGCGCGCACTGTGTCCCCCACTTGAATGTCCGCAAGCGTGATGGGATCGCGGCGTTTGCGGAATTCGGTGTTTTCATCGGCAACAACGGTGTGCGGTGCGTTGTCGAGCACGCCGGTGAGTGTGATCTTTGTGCCGTCAATCGCGGTCACTTTTCCCATCAGCCAGGTCTTGCCGAAGTTTGCTTCCATGGCGCGAATCTGATCTACGGTCTGCTGATCCATGAGCGCGACGCCCCGAGCGTTTACCGTTTTGGCTGTGGCGTCGGTATCGCCCATCACGCTAATCATGTCGCCCACTTTGATGTCCGTGGCCGCGATCTGCTGCGGCGGATTGCCGTCGCGGTAGCCCGTTCCGCGTCGTCCTGATCCGCGCTGGCCATCGCCTTCGCCCTGGCCGGTTGCCGGCCCGGTATTTTGCCCGCTGGGTCTGGCTTCGCGCTTGAACATTCGTGTGTCCGCCGTGAAATGGACGGTGTAGACATCGCCGGCATCGGTCTTAATGGTGTAGTGATCGGCTGCGGCCGCTGTGACTGTTCCCATCAGGCCGCGGCCCATCATCATGCCACCGCCGCCGCCCATACCGCCGAATCCACGGCCGCCACGCTGTCCATATCTGCCGCCCGGGTTTCCATTCTGGCCCGCACTTTGGCCGGCTGGCGCAGAGCCAGGTTGCTGACCCGCGGTGTTGGGTTCCTGAGCGCAAACGCCGGTCGTGAAAGCGGCGGCCATCACAAGTGAGGTCAAGAGACGGATGTTCATTGGATCTCCCTGGCTGGCATATACGCCAACCGATCAAATAGACGCTTGAGATGCATTGGGAGACGACGGGCCACAGCGGTATGGAGTTCGATCGGCTTACTGGCTGCGCTGCTGCTCTTCGATCAACTGCTTGAACGCGGGATTCGTGCGCAGGCTGGCGAACTCAACGTCGTTTGCGACCTTTTTGCGCGTCGTAAATCCCTCATCGAGCGCGCGACGCAAATACTGCAGAGCGCAATCGGCATAGCCGGCACGTGCGCAACCGGCCGCCATGTAGTAGTTCATCGCGCCGCGATCTTCAATTGACGATGGATCGTCCACCGACGGACTGTCGTGATCGGAAAAGATCTCCGGGTCGATCGCCAAAGCCTGCTGGTAGGCCTCCCACCCCTTGTTGTACTTATGCTCAGCCAGCATATTGGTGCCCAAATTCTTCAGAATCAGCGCGGAATGCGGATCGAATCTGAGCGCTTTGCGGTACAGACGCTCGGCTTGGCCATACTCCTTGAGCGACGCATACACGGTGGCAAGATTATTCAGAACCTGAGATTTTGTCGGATCGAGACGCAGCGACTCGTTGTAGCAACGTGCCGCGTCTTTGGAGTTGAACATCATCTGGTAGGCAACGCCCATCTTGTTCCAGATTGCCGCTGTTCTCTCCTGCGCCTTGGAATACGCGTCGATAGCCGCCTGATAGTGCTGACGGGCAGTGAGCGAGTCGCCGATTTGTTCAGGTGTCGGTGGGGTGCGCGCCGCAGGGGGCGTGGATTGGTCAGCGGGGCGTGTCGCTGCCTGAGCGGGAGCTGGATTGGTGGCAGGCTTGGTTTGGTCGCCCGCCTGGGCCGGCAGAATTCGCGGGATCGTCAGGGAGATTGCGAAAAATGCCGCGACCGATAGCCCCTGCATTTCGAACTTCAACATACTCCCTCCTGCCATGGGAGCCCAGGAAAACGCCAATCCCTCGCAGGAATTAAACCACCATTCACATTCGATTGCCAGTGCCACTCTTAGCGTCGGATGCGCTCAGCGCCATATCCAATCGGCTGCCTGGGCGGACGAAGAACCTGGGCGTCCCATTCCGAAGATACTGCCGAATTGTGCTTTCGAGATCTCCTAAGCGAGGTCTTTACGGTTAAACGCATTAAAAGGGCGTCGATTTAACGGTGGGTCGCATCAAAATGTTCTACACTCACCGGATGCGCGAGGGGGGACCGTGAGCACAAGCACTTTTTTAAGGTCCGAGTCGGCAATTCTTAACCGATTCAATCACGTACGGCGCAACACGACCACCATTTGCGAGCCACTTTCGGCGGAGGACATGATGGTACAGTCATGCGCTGAAGCCTCCCCGGCCAAGTGGCATTTGGCGCATACCAGTTGGTTCTTCGAGTCCTTTGTCCTGCGGGAGTTTCTGCCCGGTTACCGGCTCTTCAATGAAGACTTTGCGTGGCTTTTCAACAGCTATTACGAAGGTTTTTCGGCGTTTCCCGAGAAGCGGCTTCGCTCATCCTTCTCGCGCCCCGGTCTTGAAGAGATTCGATGTTACCGCGAGCATGTTGACGCAGGAATCGAGCGGCTGTTTGAGCGCGACCCCGAGCCTGAGGCTTTGCGGCGCATTGAGCTGGGAGCGAACCACGAGGAGCAGCACCAGGAACTGCTCCTGACCGATATTTTGAATGCATTTTTCACCAATCCGCTGCGGCCTAAATACAGGGACCACGGAACGGAAAGCAAGGACCGAGGGACCAAGGGACCAAGGGAGCACGCATCGCCGATGAATTTTCAGCCATTTGAGGGCGGACTCAAAGATGTCGGACATTTGGGCGGCAGTTTTTGCTTCGATAACGAGATGCCGCGCCACCGTGTCTGGATCGAGCCGTTTGCCTTGGCCGACCGGTTGGTAACCTGCGGCGAATATGCAGAGTTCATGGCAGATGGAGGCTATCGCAAGCCGGAGCTCTGGCTCTCTGCGGGATGGGACGCCGTGAAAGCCAACGGCTGGCGAGCTCCGTTGTATTGGACGCCAGGAGAGGGCGCCTCGAAGGGCCCGACTGAGACGGACCGGACCCCGGACAAACGCGACTGGACGATTTTTACCTTGCGCGGAGAGCTATCCCTTGAGGACCTCGCGGTAACGCCGGTCAGTCAGGTCAGTTATTTTGAAGCCGATGCTTACGCCCGCTGGGCCGGCCATCGGCTTCCCACCGAGTTTGAATGGGAGATCGCGGTCGAAGGCCACGCGGTCACCGGCAATCTGCTTGATTCGGGATTGCTTATGCCATCCTCGCCTGCCTCAAATCTCGTCCAAGACCAGGAAAAAACGAAGTCGTATGGCGATTGTTGGCAGTGGACGAGCAGCGCTTACCTCGGCTACCCCGGCTTTAAACCGCTCGATGGGGCGCTTGGCGAGTACAACGGCAAGTTCATGAGCGGGCAAATGGTCCTGCGCGGCGGATCGTGCGTCACTCCGGCGCGGCACATTCGCTCCACCTACCGCAATTTCTTCCCGCCTGAGACAAGATGGCAGTTTTCCGGAATTCGGCTATCGTCCTAACCGAGCCAGCGCATCCAACTGAGAGCCCATGACCGCAGCAGCTTCCCCTGCCCCAATTCTGCCATACGACGAACGCGTCGCCACGGCGGTCCGCGAAGGACTTTGCTGCCGGCAGAAACATCTGCCTGCCTGGTTGTTTTACGATCGCGCGGGTTCGAGTCTCTTTGAGGAGATCACCGAACTCGACGAGTATTACCCCACGCGAACAGAACGATGCATTCTGGCCAGGAACTCCCACGAAATCGTTGCGCGCGCTGCGAAGGGATCATTCCTCCGCATCGCCGAGTTGGGCGCTGGATCGGCAGAAAAAACCCGGCTGCTTCTGCGCGCCGCGGTCGATCGGCAAGACACGGTGCTCTACGAGCCAATCGACGTATCGGCCAGCGCGCTCGAGTCAGCCCGGCGTCGCATCCAGCGCGAAATCCCCGGTGTGACGGTCGCGCCGCGGGTGATGGATTACACCGATGGCGATGGCCGCAGATTTCATCTTGGAAAAAAGGGGCCAGATGAGAAGCGTCTCGTGCTGTACATCGGCTCGAGTATTGGAAATTTTGAGCCGGCCGAGGCCGAACGGCTGTTACGCCGCGTGCGTGCGGGGCTGGAAATTGGCGACACCATGCTGCTGGGCGTCGATCTAATAAAGGACAAAGCCAAGCTTGTGGCAGCATACGATGACGCGCAGGGAGTGACCGCGGCATTCAATCGCAATGTTCTGGTGCGCCTCAACCGCGAGCTCGATGCGGAGTTCGATGTGGAGACCTTCGCACATCGCGCGGTATGGAACAAGGCGAAGTCACGAATGGAAATGCACCTGGCCAGCCGCATCGGCCAGAGGGTCCAGATTGCCGCGCTTGACTTAACGATCGAGTTCGAACCCGGCGAGACCATCCACACCGAAAACAGCTACAAATATCAGCTCGGCCAGCCGCAATTGCTGCTTGCCGAAACAGGCTTCCACCCCGAAGCAACCTGGACCGACGAGCACGGCTGGTTTGCAGTGTGCCTCGGGCGCGCCGTCTAAGCTTGTGGCAGGTTGAGATCGCGAAAAGCAGAAGCAGATCCTTCGCTCCGCTTACCCCACTCGCGTGGGGCTCCAAGCGCGCGCCGCTCAGGATGACAAATCAGGAGGAAGTTTACCCCAGCTGAAGCGCGGGGCTAACGACCATTGCGCCTACCGGCGCGGTGGAAACGCGACGTCAGGGCGGACCCGCGAGACGGCGATCGCTAAACAATGCGATTCTCCCGCTGCCGTTGCGCATTCACGGTACAGCAGCCGGAGAATCGCAATCTTCCGATGGCCCTAGCTCCCCGACGAGTCGTCGTCCACCGTCGAATCATCGACGGGCGCATCATCAACCGGTGCGTCATCGACAGGGGCGTCGTCCACAGGAGCCTCGTCCGCAGGCGTGTCCATTTCTTCGCCGGTTGAACTGCCGTACTCGCCTTCATCGCCAGCGGCGCTGGCGTCCTGCATCTCGTTCGAGGCCGCGTCGCCGTACAGTTCCGCGTCCGCCGCGTCGGCTGGATTGCCTGAGGCATCGGTCGCGTAACTGTCGGCGGTTTGCTGATCCTCTTGCGCAGTCTGCTGGTCGGACGCGGCATAACTCTCGTCCAGCTGGGCCGTCCAGGTTTCGTCGGTGTTGTCGGGGCCGCCTTCGCCGGCCACCGTTTCGGATTGCTGATAGGCCTGCTGGGCGTCGTCGGATGCAGCCGTGTAGTTGCCCGCCTGGACGTCCTGCTGTTCCTGCTGCTCATCCTGCTGGAGGGTGTCCTGGTCGGTGGCAAGTTGCGAGGGGTCGGTCGAACTCGTCGCATCGGGGTCGGTGCCCACCGTTCCTCCCGCCGTCGGATCGTCGGAACTGCCGGTGGTCGGATCGCTGCCGTCTGGAGACGTTGTTCCGTCTCCCGGATCGGTCGACGTGCTGATGGGATCGACAGACCCTTCCGGTTCTGTGTCGCCCGCCGACCCGATGCCTGGCGAGTCGCCGGGATCGGTCGTGCCGATCGGATCCACCGAACCATCGGGTCCCTGATCTCCCGGCGTTGTAGAAATTGGATCGACCGAGCTGGGTGGATCGCCACTCGGATCGGTTTGGCTCGTCGGGTCCGTAGTTGGATCGGTGGTCGGGTCGGTCATCGATCCGTCCGGTTCAACGGCATCGGGATCAATGACGAAGACTTCTTCCTGCCCGTCGGGCGCCGCTTCAACCACCACCACTTCGGGATCGGTGCTCCCAGTCGTGTCAGCTCCAGGCTCGAAGATTTCGACAATCTCCGGCTCGGTGTCAGAAGGGGTTGAGTCGTCGGGCGAGCTCGCGGCAGCATCGGGGACAATCACGACAACTTCATTGGGATCGTCTGGCATAAGTTATCCTCTCTTTTCCTTTGGGTCACCTGGCGTGTTTGTGGGGGGCTGTAGCTACCGACGGCCGTGCGGGCGATTTTGTTTTCGCGATCGATGGCGATGGGACTGCAGGTGGTTTCGATGCCGGCAACGCCGCGCCAGATGGTTTCGATTGCGGTGCGGAAGCGGCCCGCGGTTTTGCCGGCGTGGAGGGAGACGCCGGCGGGGTGGTTGCGTTTGTTCCTGAAGCCGTCGCCTGAGAAGCCGGCTTGGGTCGCAGCGTGAAAATGTTCTGGCATTTTGGACAGCGCACGTTGAGTGACGCTTTGCCGCGCAAGACGGCAAGAGGAATACGCATTGCCGTCTGGCACTTGTTGCAAAGAACTCTTACCGAATCCGACTGCGGTAGAGGCGCAGACGCCGAAGCAGTCGGAGCCGAACCTGGCGCTGACGCCGGGCGCTGAACTGCCACAGGTCGACGGACGCCAGCTGCGGGACCGCCCATCCCCGGCAAGATTGCCGACTGCGGTGGCGGCGAGAGTTGTTTACGTATCGGTTGAATGGTCTGGCTCCTGCGCATCAATTCAGTCTCGCGTCCCGCCTGGCCCAGCATACGCAGGCGCCGTGTCGTGTACATCGAAGAACTGGTGGTCATTTCGGAAAAGCGCGTCATCTGATCGTCGCTCGCGTCTTCCTGCTTCATCCATTCCTCAATGTTCACCTGCTTTAGCAGCCTGGCTGAGCGGATGGACCACGCCAGCAGCACGCGCCGTGCGAGTGCTTCGTCGCCGATCGCCAGCAATCCGGCACGGTCCGCGGTCACGTCCGCCTGCCGTGCCCACGCCATCAGCGGCAAGTCAACTGCATCCTGCAGCCACTTCGTCGGGCTCAGGCTGATGGCGTTCAATACGCCGTTGGAAAGAATGCCGTGTGTGCTGGTGTCGCCGACCAGGAAGCGAGAGACCGTCTTCCAAAGCGCGTGTCCGGCCCGGCAATGGCCCATCTCCCGCGCCAGCACGAAAAGCAAATCGTCGTTTTGAAAGTTGTTGAGGATGGCGGTGCCCAACACAATAAATGCGCTGGTGTCGGTGCCGTAGGTGTACGTGTTCCACTGCGAATCGCCCGAGATATAGACGTCGGGCATCTTCGGCAGGCCCAGAATGCGCGCCGCCAGAACCGCTCGAATCCAGACATCCGGGAACTGCCTCGGGCCGAGGCGAATGCCGTTGAATGTGGACTCGATCCACGGGCGGCCCACTTTGTCTGACACCGATTTCACCGCAGAATGCAGCGCGGAGATGCTCTGTAATTTGTTCATCGCCTGGCCATCCTGCGCCCAAAGAAAGACCGAGCGATCGAGCGTGTAACCGGGGAAAAGCGGGCGTAGCCAACTGCACTCCGGGCAGACCATAACGCTTTCGCCTAGTCCTGACCCCGTGTTTCGGCAAACTTTACAGGGCGGCGATTGATTCGCGGAAATCGGCGCGGTTGGAGCGGGCGCGACTTGCGCAGCGGCGGGAATGGCGCCTGGCGGTAGGGGCCTGACGGGCGCTCCCGGTGTGGGTTGCCACTGCGTAGCGATAGGCGGTTGGACGGCTGTTGCCGGCGATGACTGCCACTGCGGAGCGGCCGTGACTTGGCCCGCGTTTATCGGCTGCCACCCGCCGGGGGCTGGCGGCGCTGTTGCAATGGGAGTTGCCGGAAGCGGCTGCGCCGGAACCGACGCTGCTACAAGCACCGTCCCGCAAAACGTGCAGAACCGCGAACCGGGCACTCCAGGCCCGTGTCCCTGCGGACAAATCAGCGGAGGAGCGGTGGTTGCCATATGAACTCCCAATCCGATTGCGCTCTAGAAGGCTTCCGGGCCTGCAAACTGAGGAAGAACTACGCGAACAATCGAAGATTTCTAACGCAATATACCCATCACTGCGGGGGGACGCAGCGAAGAAAAAATCACCGGCGGGAGGGGACCGTTTGCCAATACTGTACCGGGTTTTGGCGGCGAGAAGAAATAAAAATCTGCAATTCCTGCCAAGGGAGGTTGCGGAATGACTTGATTGCGGCAGGGCTAATGGGTACGAGTGAAGTGTTGCCGTGTTGCAAGGCTATAGTTATTGGGTTTTTCGCGGCCTTTGAAGTTACTGATCCTTTCGTTGTGCGGGCTCGCAGCCGCTTTTTTTCGAGAAGAAGCGGGTTCGCCGGCCTCGCTTTGCGCACCTGCTGTTCTTGTACACTGGAAGGTTCCCCATCCTCTTGGGAATCCAGCGGGAGTGCGCCATGGCGTCGATTATTGTTCCGGCAAATCCGAGCGAATCGCGTGCGGGGCGCTTCGGCGTCTACGGCGGGCGCTATGTGCCGGAGACGCTGGTGGCTGCTCTGGATGAGCTGGAGCACGCGTACGAAGAAGCCAAAGGGGATGCGGCCTTTCAGGCGGAGCTCTCTTTGCTGCTTGCCGACTATGCGGGCAGGCCGACACCGCTCTACTTTGCCAAACGGCTCACGGAGCAACTGGGCGGCGCGAAGATCTACCTAAAACGCGAAGACCTGCTGCACACGGGAGCGCACAAGATCAACAACTCGCTGGGGCAGGGCCTCTTGGCGAAGCGCATGGGCAAAAAGCGCGTGATTGCCGAGACCGGCGCGGGACAGCACGGCGTGGCGACGGCGAGCGCGTGCGCGCTGCTGGGTCTGGAGTGCGTGATCTACATGGGCGAAGTGGACATGGAGCGCCAGGAGCTGAACGTGAAGCGCATGAGGCTGCTGGGCGCGGAAGTGTGCGGAGTCTCGTCGGGTTCGAAGACGCTGAAGGATGCCATTAGCGAGGCGATGCGCGATTGGGTCACGAATGTTCGGACCACTTACTATCTGCTGGGGTCGGCGCTGGGAGCGCATCCATACCCAACGATGGTGCGCGACTTTCAGCGCTGCATCAGCCGGGAGATGAAGCAGCAGATCCTGGAAAAGGAAGGCCGGCTGCCGACGGCAGTGGTTGCGTGCGTGGGCGGAGGGTCGAACGCGATTGGAGCGTTCTACGAATTCATTCCGGAGCGGCAGGTGCGGCTGATCGGAGTGGAGGCGGGCGGGCGCAGTTCCGTGCTGGGCGAGCACGCAGCCAGGTTCCAGGGCGGCGCGCCCGGTGTGTTGCAAGGGACGTATTCGTACGTACTGCAGGATGAGGACGGCCAGATTGCGCTGACGCACTCGGTTTCGGCGGGGCTGGATTATGCGTCGATTGGTCCGGAACATGCTGCGCTGCACGATTCGGGGCGCGCGGAGTACGTTTCATGCGATGACGCGACGGCGCTGGGTGCGGTGGTGAAGCTGGCGCGAACCGAGGGAATTTTGCCGGCGCTCGAGAGCGCGCATGCCGTGGCTGAGGCCATTCGCATGGCTCCGGCGCTCACATCGCGTGAAATACTGGTGGTGAATTTATCCGGGCGAGGCGATAAGGATATGGGGATCCTGGCCCGGGAATTGAAGCTGTAGTTGGGCTGAAAGTCCCGGTCTCCCAGGTCTCAAAATCGAGACCTGGGAGACCTAGCAACTCGTGCCCTGATGCAAAACCAATGCCGATCCGATTCGAACACAAGCCGGGACTGGTGGTTTATCTGACGGCCGGCGATCCGAGCCTGGGCGCAACGCGAGAGATTGCACTTGCGGCGATTGACGCGGGCGCTGATGTGATCGAGCTCGGCGTTCCGTTCAGTGATCCCATCGGGGACGGCCCTGTCATCCAGCGCGCCAGCGAGCGCGCATTGGCTCGCGGGACGCAGCTCAAGAACGTGTTGGCGCTGGCAGGTGAGATTCGCGCTGCCCGTCCCGGCGCAGGGCTCATCCTATTCAGCTATCTCAATCCGATTTTGCGCTACGGCCTGGCGAAGTTTGCCGATGACGCCGCGGCTTCAGGCGCAGACGGCGTGCTGGCCGTCGACATGATCGTGGAGGAGGCGGCTGAATATTTGAGGGAATTGAACCGCGCGAAACTTGCGCCGGTTTTCCTTGCCGCTCCGACGAGCCCCGATGCGCGGCTGCAAGCGATCGCAAAAAGCTCAAAGGGATTTGTCTACGCGATTTCGCGCGTGGGCATTACCGGCAAGCAGCAGAGCCTGACAGATGACGCCAGGGCGCTGGTGCAGCGGATTCGGCGGTGGACGAAGCTGCCGGTGGCCGTGGGATTCGGGATCAGCAACGCGGAGCACGTGGCGCAGGTGGCGGAGTTCGCGGATGCCGCGGTGATCGGCAGTGCGATCGTCGAGCTGGTCGAGCGGACGACGACAGAGCTTGGTCCGGACGCAGCGGCGGGCGCGGTGGCTCGATTTATCGAGGGCTTGCGCCTGCAGCACGCAGCGCTAGCCCGGTGAAAATGCAGCTTCCAGCTTTTAGCTTCTAGCTCCTAGCTTGTATGGTGGCGAGCGTTGCCGCCGCGGCTTTTGCCGGCGGGATAGTGCTAAAAGCTAGCGGCTTGCAGTTAGTAGCTAGTTTTTTTAGGGGTTGCAATGACCATCGAAGAATTGCGAATACGAATCGATGCCTTGGATCGGCAGCTTGTTGAGTTGCTGAGCGAGCGGGCACGCGCTGCGCAGACGATTGGCAACCTGAAGGCCGCGACCTCGCTTCCGGTATACGAGCCGGATCGCGAAAAGGTGATCTATGCCAACGTGCGCGCGGCCAACAAAGGTCCGCTGCCAGACATTGAGCTCACGCATATCTACGAACGCATTATCGACGTGATGCGCGCATTGCAGCGGAACGAGCTGGCCAGCCAGAGAAACGCCCAGGCCACCCCATCAACTGGGGCAACGCCGGGCCAAGCCGCGGGCAGCGCGCCCGAGACTGGGAAAAGCAAATGATTGTCGCCATGCAGGAGAAAGCTACAGAAGAGCAAGTGAACGCCGTGATCAGCGCCATGGAAGAGGCGGGCGTGAACGTGCATCGCACCACGGGAGAATTCCAGACCATTCTGGCGGGAGTGGGTCCTACCGCGGATCTGGACCTGGCGAAATTCGAGATGCTGCCTGGGGTGCTGCATGTGCACCGCATCAGCGCACCCTACAAGCTGGCTGGACGGGCGTTTCGCCCCGAGGGCACCGTCGTTGAGTTTCGAAACGGCGCGAAGATTGGGGCGGAGAAAGTTGCGGTCATTGCCGGTCCGTGCGCGATTGAGAATCGCGAACAGATTTTTGCCATTGCCGCGGCAGTGAAGGCATCCGGCGGAGGGTTTTTACGCGGAGGCGCGTTCAAGCCGCGCAGCTCGCCGTATTCATTTCAAGGGCTGGGAATCTCCGGGCTCGAGCTCATGCGCGAAGCGGCCGAAGCCAACGGGCTGCTGGTGGTGAGCGAGGTGATGGAGATCGCGCAGATCGAGCCGATGCTTCCGCTGGTGGATTGTTTCCAGGTGGGCGCGCGCAACATGCAGAATTTTAACCTGCTGCGCGAGCTTGGGCAGGTACGCAAGCCGATCCTTTTGAAGCGCGGCATTGCGGCGACGGTTGAGGAGCTGCTGCTTTCGAGTGAATATATTCTCT
>DASXFF010000026.1:0-3500 GCA_036489735.1 Occallatibacter sp.
ACTGCGCGTGTGCGATGGCGCGCCGCCATCGAAGCACATGTCGATTATCTTGCTTCCGATCAATATGAACTTCTCGGTACGGAGGTCCGTAAAGCCGGCAAGAGCAGTGCGAGCAGGGCAAATGGCGGTTCATAAAAGTGACGGCCAGCGAATGGTTCACTTTTTAAGAGAGCGCCACGAGAAGGACTGCCAGGCAATGAGGCGCGGGGATGAAAGGTGTGCGGAGGCGAGATAAATGCGCGGCTGCCTTACTCTACAAATGCCGGGACAATGGCATCATTCATTCTCCCCGATAACGCTCAGAGACACTTGATTGCGGGGACTTGTGTGGCTAATGTCCTTCAAAACCTCGCATCATTGCCGGCAATTCCGAGCACTCGGATTCTTGTGGTTAGCCCGCTGCGACTCAATCGCGCCATTCCGCTCACGCACAATAGTCTCCAGCGCGGTGGGGTTCACCTCAATCGCCGACACGAACGATCAGCGTATTTACGCCACGATTGGCGAGGCGGTATCGGTATGGCTGGTTTCTTCCTACAGCCTCAACGCGCTTCGGCTCCCACTCGCTGGCTACGGCTGAAACGGAAAATGCGCTATTTTGTCACACTGAGATCATCGAATTGAACATGATTCCATTCCGAGCCCAGCCCAATCATGCCGTGCGAATGGGCAGTGGCTTCGACAGAGGCCAGCGTTTTTCCATCAAGGGCTGCGGTTACCGTGCTACCGCGAAAAGTCAGCATCAGCCGATGCCACTTCAGCTTGTCCAGCACGACGGAGCCGGATGCATAGATTGCAAGCGGCTGCTTATAGGCGGCTGAGAGCAATTCCCACGCGCCGTTCGGCTTTAGGCGAAGAATATAGCCGCTCGGCCAGCGCGCTTTGTCGCTCTGAAACACATCAGACGAGTCAATCCTGCCCATGATTGCTGCCGGCGAATCCGAAAGAAAATGTACGTCGGCAGAAGCCGTGTAGTCAGTCCAATTCGAATCGCCTGCCAATGTGAATGGATCGGGCAGCGGGCCCCACGCAATTGGCGTCTCTGTAACGACCTGTTCCAGGCACTTGCCGGTTCGTCCGTCGCACGGATGCACCTCGAAGGCTCCGTCCTGGTCTGACAGATATTTTGGCGTATGACCCGTTGGCACCATTTCAAAGCCGTCGGCGTATGGGAATGGGAACGGCTTCGCAGCAGGTGGTTGCGCCGCACCCTTGGCCTGCCCCGTGGTCGTAGTAAGCGAGTACAGTGAATCGGGATCGAACGTGTACACAAAGCTGCCGTTGGCAACCTTGACGTCTGCAACATGCTCGAAGGTTCGGGAATTGTTTGTCTCCCATACATGAACTTCCTTCGCGATCAAGCCCCCAGTCAAACGAAATGTCACGTCCTGTGGTTGCTTGGCGTCGATCGTCTCCAACACCACACTCCAGTCCTTCGCGTCCGGCGATCGCAGCGAAACATAGCTTCCTTTGTCCGGCAAATATCCTGACGCTGAATCCAGGTACTGCCATCCCGGCTGTGCAAACTGCGTAGTGTGCGCCGTGGCCCAAATTGTTCCTTGAACGCTGTAGTGCCCCGACCATGGGGTGTTGGCGTACATCAGCCCCGAGTTTGGAGCAGCCAAGTTGTCGTAGTACGACGTGATGGGGCTCCATATCTCCGTGGATGTTAATGTTCCATCGAGGTAGTTGCGGTTGTAGAGATGCGCAAGAATGCGTCCGCCCAACGGCCAATCGCGCGTTAAAAAAGGGCCGCTGCCGCCATTGGGCTGATCCTCGCTCGACCACAACGGCTTGCCTGTTTTGCGAGCGGCGCCCGGCGTGGTCAGTTTTCCCTCGACCAACGGATAATGCACTCCGATCGCATCGATGTCCGACGCAAGCTCCGGATCCTTCAAAATCTCATCGGCAATCGCCCACTGGCCCGCGCCCTCTCCTGGATACTCCTCGCAGCAGACTATTTTGGTGCGCAGATGCTCACTCTGCAACTTGCGGTGAAGTTCTTCGATGTAGGCCTTGTCGTAGACCCGTTCATTCCACACACCGGCGTACGCGATGTCCAGCCCGTATTCGCTTTTGGCCGCGCGAATAAAGTCCACGACGTATTGAGCCATCTTCGGTGTATACACGGTGTCGTGTTCACCGGGATTCGGATTCACCCATCGCGGCGCGCCCCAGGGAAGAATCTCCAATATGATGTTTGGATTTCGCTTGTGCGCCTCCGCCATCAGCCACCACTCGTATCCCCGTGTGAAGTCATGATCTGTCTCGCTCCGCATGGGGCTCGGCTCTGATCCATCGGTCGAGTTCACGTCGGCTCCAATCTCCACCTTCAGACGTTGCAGGGCCGCGCCGTAGCCTGGCTTGAAGAGATAATCCAGAATGTCGCTTCGCTGCGGCTCCGGATAGTCGATTAACAGCCGCGATGAAGCGCCGGCACTGGCAGCTCCAAGCCCATCGAACACTCGGCCTTGACTGGCGCCATCCAGAACCACCGTCGTAGCTTGGGAATACGCCCGCAAACAAAAGCAGCACAGCAAGAGAACGAATACGGCGGTAACGAGCATTCCATCGCGCGTCCTTCTTCTCAGTGAGGCTTGCATTCGTCGCATCTCCGATTCCTATGAATTCGCCAACCCGGTGTCCACTTCATTCTCGTCCATCGTCCGTCCTCCGGTCTCGGAAAAGCGGTCCCGTTTTTCAGTTATCCGCAACAGGAGCTATCGTTCGCCTTAGTTGTTGATCAGCACGGGATATGGCTTGGCGGCGCGTGAAAACGAAGACGTGTGTGGATCAAGAGCAGAAGCGCAAGAACCGGACCAAAGCGCGGATTTTGACCAGGGTCGAGCGGTTCTTCCGAGTGCTCAAGGCGGTGCGAAAATTTCGCCTCGATCAACATCGAGCAGCCCCGCCGGAGACTGGCGAAGGTCAATTTACAGGTAATTCTGCAGGCTAGTAGTGTATCCATCGGAGCCTCCGGCGGGCAAAATAGCGAGTTGCCTCGCCGCGGAATCATCTAAGCTCGAGCCGAAACAGCGATACAGCAGCAGGACGGCTTCATCGCTTGGCAGGTTGCAGAAATTCCCTACCGGAGGGGGCTGAAATTAAAAATTCCTTGACAATAAATACAATATCGAATACAAGTTGAAACACCACCGAAACCCCCTGTACGGACCGGTTTCTGGTGGTAACAGGTGTCAAGCTGCGCGGGCAATAAGACCCGACGTTAGAAACAAAAATCGGAACACTGTCTCTCTTGCGCCCTCGCGATTCTCATACCGATGGAGCCACAGGCAGAGAAAACGTTTCATCAATTCTTGGGAGGAGTACTATGCTGACCCGTCGAATCCAATGCCTCACGGGCATTGCTTTCAGTCTCATGGCTGCACTCGCAGTTTGCAGCGCGCCGGCCTTGGCCCAGAGTGGTTCGCAAGGCTCGATCGTGGCAACCGTCGACGATCCAACCGGCGCCGTCATTCCTGACGCAACCCTCACTCTGG
>DASXFF010000028.1:0-5960 GCA_036489735.1 Occallatibacter sp.
CTCGACTCCAAGTTTGTCCCCGCGCTGCGTCAGCGCGCGAAGATCTACACGACTCGGGGTAATCTGGCGGGCGCACTGGCGGACTATTCAGAGGCCATCCGGTTACAGCCCGAAACTGCTGCGTTATGGAGCGATCGAGGCGAGGTGGACTTAGGTCTACACGAGTATGGAAACGCCATAGAAGACGAAGCTCGCGCGATCCAGCTTGATCCAAAGCTGGCTTCGGCCTATTACCTGCGTAACGTTGCCTTCGCAAATTCTGGTGACCGCGCAAAGGCTGTGACAGATCTTCACACGGCAGTCGACCTCGACCCTTCGCTGGCCACTTACGTCACGATCAAACGCAAGACGGTTGTACTTGAGCTGCCACCGCCTTTATGAACGGCCGCTGCGCGGCAACGGGTTCGTAAGTTCAATGATCGCTCATGGCCGGCCAGCGACCCGAGCCGCCGCCGGCCGGCCACGGGCGCTAGACCTCGGTCTGCTCGGCCATCTCCAGTGCGTCGTCAACTTCGATCCCGAGGTACCGGACGGTGCTCTCGAGCTTGGCATGCCCAAGAAGCAGTTGGACAGCGCGAAGGTTCTTGGTGCGACGGTAGATCAGGGAAGCCTTGGTGCGGCGCATCGTGTGGGTCCCGTAAGCTGAAGCGTCGAGCCCGATCTCTCTGATCCAGCCGCGCACTATTCGCGCGTATTGCCGTGTTGAGACGTGCGGTGACGAGCGTACCTTGCTGGGGAACAGGAAGTCGTCGGTTCTCAGGCGTGCGTGCTGGATCCAGCCCGCCACAGCCTCTCGGGTCTGTTCGGTGATCTCGAACTGTACGGGTCGCTGGGTCTTCTGCTGCATGATGATGGCCCGAGCGGCCACGCGATCTCCGTGCGTGATGTCTCGGACGCGCAGCTTCACGAGATCACAGGACCTGAGCTTACTGTCGACGGCGAGGTTGAACATGGCGAGCTCTCGGGTGCGTTCCCCAAGCTGAAGGCGAATGCGGATGGCCCAGATATCCTTGAGGCGCAGCGGCGCCTTTTGACCAACGAGCTTGCCCTTGTTCCAAGGTTCGCGCTTGGACGCGGTTCGAATCGACTGGTCCATGACGGTGGTACCCCTATGATGGTGAGACCGCCATCAGTTTTCTACCTTCACACCGCTGATTGCCATCCGAGCTGGCCGACGGGACCTACTGTCCTGCAGCCGCATTGCGAGAGCGTAATTTATACATTACACTAGCGCATGTTCGAGGTGCGCCAAACGGCAGAGTTTTCGCTTTGGCTCGCGGCGCTGCCGGACCCCGTCGGTCGCGCGGCAGTTCTCACGCGGCTCGCCCGCCTCGGACTTGGCAACCCGGGCGACGTGAAGCCTGTCGGCGCAGGTGTGTGGGAGTTGCGAATCGATGTAGGTCCAGGCTATCGAGCGTACTACATGCGCGTCGGCGAAAAGGTTTATCTCATGCTCGGTGGCGGCGATAAGTCCTCGCAGGCGAAGGACGTTGATCGTGCGATCCGGACGGCAAGCGAGCTCAAGTCCACTGCTCGAGCAAAGAAGGCGAGGAAATCGAAATGAGTACGAAGATCAACCCCAAGGTCGCGCGCAGACTCGGCGTGCGGCGGTTCGATGCGTCCGAATACCTGCGCGATGAAGCAGATAGTGCCGCGTACCTGGAAGCCGCAGCCGCTGAAGAGGACCCCCGGGTACTCGCCGCCGCGCTCGGTGACGTTGCGCGCGCACGTGGAATGTCGGAGCTCGCACGCAAGACCGGCATCACCCGTGAGGCACTGTACCGATCGCTCTCCGCCGAGGGGAACCCGGAGCTATCGACCTTGACGAAGGTACTACGGGCACTTGGCATGCGGCTGACAATCCAGTCCGCTGCGACCTGACGATCCCGCATCGAACACCGATCGCCGCGAGATGCCGGCATTCCAAAGTCCGGAATGGGACGAGTGACTGTCCAGAGTCTACGTCGGCTCCTGGCCGAACAGAGGCGGTCCCGCGGCTAGAATGGTTCTGACGTACGGCGTATAAGAACAGGTTCGTGAATAGGCTCTCGGCAGGCTCACTTCAGCAATGGGTGGCAAGCCGTTATGCGGGCGCACAAACGTATCAGGATAATGGGTCCGTCTGCCACCACGTTCAATTGGCCGACCCGGACCCGCTCGAGCCAGATGCCCTTTAGAACGATGTTCAATCCGTCCCGCAGAGGTTGTATCCTCGAAACAACGTTGAGCGGTCCAAGACAGCCCCGGGTCGAGGCCGGATGGTCACCCCTCATCATCGCTATTGCAGCCCTCTCCGTTTGCCCGACTCGCGCGCTCGCAGCGAACGGGCCGTGCACGTTGGCGGCGATCCAGAAGATCGCGCCGAGAGGAATGACCTTGGGATCGGGTGGCGCGATTGACCCTCCGGAACCCAGACTGCAAACAGCCAGCGGCGTGCGGCTGATACCGGCTAACGCACTAGGTGACGGCGCCCCAGCATTCTGTTTCGTGACTGGTTCGGTCGTTACCCAGTTGAAGCCCCATCGTACGACGCATTTTGCCGCAGCATTGCCTTCCCGAGACATCTGGAACGGCAAGTTCCTGTTCCAGGGTTGCGGCACCAACTGCGGCGTCATCTACCCGCCGAGCTCCACGGCCCTGCACAAGGGTTTTGCGGTTTGGGCCACTGACGATGGACACGTTGCGAAAAGGAGCGCCAATCCCCAGTTCGCGCGGGAGGACGATGCGACCTGGGCCGTCATAGCCCCCGGACAGCTCGACGATGGTGCCCTCGAAGACTTCTTTTACCGCGCCGTTCACACGGTCACGGAGATCGGCAAGGAGTTCACGAAGAGGTACTACGCGGTATCCGCATTGAAGTATTCGTATTTTGAGGGATGCTCGGACGGCGGCCGGGAGGGCATGCTCGAGCTCACGAGATATCCGAGCGACTACGACGGCATGATCGTGGGCGCTCCTTACTTCGATATAGCGAGCGAGCTCGGCACCACACTCACAAGTTTCCTGGCGGAACTGCGCTCCCCGGGGGCGGCAATACCTCCTCGGCTTTGGAGTGTGGCAAATCGTATCATCATGGACAAATGTGATTCCCAGGATGGAGTTAAGGACGGACTTATTCAGAATCCGGAAGCATGCGATTTCAACCCATATCGAGATTTGCCGAGGTGCGGCGCTAGCGGCAGTGGCGACGACTGCTTCACCCTTGAGCAGATCGACACCTTCAGCGTCATATTCTTGGGAAAGCGGAATCCCGCTGGAAAGGTTGTCTATCCTGGCTGGTCGGTGAGTGACATCGGGTTTCGGAGTGCCAGCGCCGACGCTGGAGATTCGCTTGTCGAATCGCTCGGTTTCCCGGAGCCGCCGAGCAAGCCAATGGCGCCGCAGCCGTGGAGCGCGAACCCTCTCGGGGAACCTGAGGCGTGGTATTGGACCGAGCAGACGGCGAGGTACGAGGTCTACGCTGACAGGGTGGGTCTTGACGTAAGGAAGGCGCTCGGCATCACGTTCAATAGGGGCATCCACGGATGGGAAGGCATGTATGCCGTAGTCCCAAACCGAACAGTCGCGCTGCTTCGAAAGATGACTGCTGCGGGAAGTGGCACGACTCCGGCAGCTGCGTCCCGTTTCCTCCGAGATGGTGGAAAACTGATCATGTACCACGGCTTCAGTGACGGGGATATCACTCCTTACCGTACGATGCAATACTTCGATAGCCTCGCGAGCCTGAATGGTGGAATGCAAGCCCTGCAGAAGAACGCTCGGCTGTACATGGTTCCGGGAATGGCGCACTGCTCCGGCGGCCCAGGTCCTAACAATTTTGGTCAGTTGTTCAGTTCAGTTGTTCTCGATGCGCCAGTGGATCATGACGTCCTCGCTAGCTTGGAGGCCTGGGTCGAAGCGGGTCGCGCCCCGGCGGCGATCATCGCTACAAAGTTTGAGCATGACGATCCGCACGATCGAGTAATGAGAACCATGCCGCTATGCCCGTACCCCGGAATGGCCCAATATGTCGGCACCGGCGATGTCAACGTGGCGGCCAGCTGGCAGTGTCCCGCGAATGATGCGCGGCTCCTTCGCACAGGACCCGTCGGGATCGCTGCCGGAGTATTCGCGCCGCTCAGGTGACGACGGGTCGATTCCACTGTCCGCTAACTGCGATATCAAACCGCGGCGCTGGCTGACCGGTTGTGGCCGATCAGACACTTTGCCAGTGAGCATGGATGGCATCATCGCCGTCGGCCTGAATGAGATGTGCGTTGCCTTGGCTCGCTGTCTCAAGGTCGCGCCGCACCTCTGTGCTCATCCCTGCCGTTGGAATATAGGTGAATCTCATCTGGAGCGGCGGGTTGATCGCAAGGATGACGAAGTCATCGTAGAGCCAGATGCGCTTGAGCGTGTGACCTGCCGGCCTTCTTCGGTCCGCCGCTGACTTAGGAAATGGCCCTTTGACCGGCCCGGGAAATTCGGACCATGCAGAGCATGAGGCTGCGACCCCTAGGAGACCGCCTTCACCGCAAATTCCCGAGGTGTGAGACCCTCGAGAGAACGGTGAGGACGACGCTCATTGTAATCCCATCGCCACGCGTCAATCTTCTCCTTCGCATTCTGGATTGAATCGAACCAGTGTGCGTTCAGGCACTCTTCCCGGAACTTCCCATTGAAAGACTCCACAGTCGCATTGTCCGTTGGCTTGCCCCGGCGGTTGAAATCCATTTGTATCTTATGGTTGTAGGCCCACAGGTCCATCTGGCCGCCGGAGAACTCCGATCCATTGTCACAGGAGATCCTTTCGGGCAGCCCACGTGAGTACTCCAGTCGATTCACCGCCGCTACGACATGCTCAGCCCGCAGACTGAAGCCCACCTCGATCGCCAAGCACTCCCGTGTGTAGAGATCGATGATGGTCAGAGTCCGAATCTTTCGACCATCAGACAGCTGATCCGCGACAAAATCCATTCCCCAGACTTCGTTTGGCCTCCCTGCCGGACGCTTCTGCTCTCGATGCACCGCCGATACATGCCGCCAGGGACGCTTGCGTCGCAATCCCAGGTTTTCCTCGCAATACACGCGATAGAAGCGGTCCTTGCCGACATCCCAGCCCTCTCGCCTCAGCAGGATGTAAATTCGCCCGTATCCGAACCGCACGCGGGCATGAGCAAGCTCGCGCATCCGCTGGCGTAGTTCGGTCAATGGCTCCATGCGACTGGTGTAGTAGTACACAGACCGGTGCAGCTTCACGCACCGGCAGGCCTGGCGGTTGCCAACCCCGTATCTGCCCATCAAGTAGTTCACGATCTCGCGCTTCTTGACAGGCTTCAGAATTGTTTTTGCAATACGTCTTGCAGCATGACCTTGTCCAAGGATAGGTCCGCGACCAGGCGTTTGAGCTTGGCGTTCTCTTCCCGCAGCTCCCTGAGCTCTCGCGCCTCAGAGGGCTCCATACCGCCGTAGAGCTTCTTCCACCGGTAATAGCTCTGCTCCGAAACCCCATGCTGCCGCAGCAGATCTGCGATTGGGGTGCCGAGTTCCGCCTGCTTCAAGATGCCCGTGATCTGTTCAACCGAGAACCTTTTTCTCTTCACGACAAAACCTCCGCCCCGATAGACTTGATTTTGCCGCAGAACTCACCCTGCCGCTGGTCCGGATTTATCCGGGCCGGTCAATCCCATCGATCCTCGAATAGATAGGCGCAGCGACGTCCTGTAGCGGGTGGCGGCGAATCAACGTTTACGATCTTAAAGAACGCCATTCAGTGACTTCCATGAAATGGGTACGGCTGGACTCGTTAAGCAATGCCTTAGCTTACCGGAGAGCACGAACTGACCTGCCGGCCTTCTTCGGTCCAGCGCTGACTTAAGAAATGGCCGTTTCAGGGTTGGTTATTGCACTCAGTTGCCGTTTGAACTCTGCCGGTGTCAGATTGCCGAGGCTAGAGTGGGGTCTCACCTCGTTGTACTGGC
>DASXFF010000030.1:0-11194 GCA_036489735.1 Occallatibacter sp.
GTTGAAGCATCTGTAAAATTCTTAAATTTCTTCGGGAGCGACCGGCGTCCAAGCGTGACCCCCACTGATCTCAATAAATTGTTTTCGAATCAAATGGTTCTGTCGATTTGGTGAGGGGTCAATGTTGGAAGCCGATTCACACTTGGCCGGGAAACGCATGTTGCGGATCGTCCGCAAGCGCCTTCACCCAACCGCGCAACTGCGATTGATGCACACTGAGATCGTGCGAGGCCTGGGCATACGAGACGCCCCGCTCCTTGATCAGCCGCACAGCCTCAAGCTTGAACTCTCGTGTAAACTTCCGTCTCTCCATGACTCACCTCCGGTCCCATAAAAACACCTAACTCGGTGTCCGCGGAACCGGGTGCAGGCCAACCTCCGCTGCGCTAAGATCGGGTTTGTAGCGGGCCGATACGCCGGTCCGCCCATGGATGTGCGCGGCCTCTCCGATATTGAGCGAGGCTTCCACTTCCACCGATGGTCCGGCCGTCAGCGCGCCGCAGTCCGGATTCGAGCAAAGCAACGCCGCCCGCTTGCTCAGCGTTTGGACAGTTTCCGACGAGAATTTTCCATCAGTACCCATCCTGCACCGTCAACATCAGTTTTGCATCCGGCGTGGTTTGAGTATTTCTAGGCACTGGTACATTCGCCCTAAAGCCTAATGGCCTCAGCGGCAAGGACGTATTCTTCGTCTGTGACCTCCTTAACGACTTTGTTCAGAGGTTCGTCGAATATCCCGAGCACCGCGGATTGAACAAGCGCGGCCGCTACTCCAGCTGGCCGATCCGCAGACGGTCTGGATTGGCGCCTGTAGCATCGAGTTCGGCCTTGATTTGCCGAAGTAGCCCATACATACGCCGGAGCGGGCGCGACGGGTGCTGGGCGAGGGATTTGCTTTTTGGTGCCCAGTCGAACGCTCATTACCGTGGAATCGTTCTTTGACCTCATGCGAACGCCGGTGTGGGTTATCGGAATCAGGCCCTGAAGTTGCGCGCCCAGCTTTATGCCGCTCGCGACGCGGGTCCTTCTTCCGCTCGTTCTAGTCCTTGCAGCCGGCTTTGACGTGAGCCGCGTCGGGTTCGCCCCAGGCGTTGCTCGGCAGATCGCTGAATGGTGCGGTGAACTCCTGTCGCAGCATGTGAAACGACACAGGCACGGGATTTCCCCGCGCAAAATCTATAATCCAAAAATAGTCGTAGGTCTGATCGGGCCAATCCTCCGGTACGCCTTTGACCTGATCGAGATGCAGCAGCTGACGTAGCGTCACGCCAGGGGATTTCTTCTCAAGCTTCGCATTCGCAATCCGTTTGTGCTCCCATACCATTACCACCGTTTTGGTGTCATAGGCGGGCGCGGTGAGAACATCCCGCGCGGCCTGCTGGGTCCGTGCATTTTCCACCTCTTTTGCGCTCGCATCCGTCGGCATAACCGCATAGGCGATGACCGGCAGGTTCCAGCTCTCCGCGGCGGGCGTGATGGTGTCAATCGTATGCATTGTCATCGCCATCATCGCATCCGGTGCCTGTCCACGGGGAAACAGAGATGCCGCCGCTCCGCGACCGAGATACTGGTGCACGAGCGCCTGTGAACGCTCGGTTCCCATGTCGCACAACGCGTAACGACTGCCCTTCTCCGCGTGACGCGCGATGATGAGGTGCGACGGCTCGGCGTGAGCCAGGCTCAAGACCAATAGCGCGCTGACAACGCTCAGCTTCTTGGACATCGCTGAAACCTCCTGTTTCCCGGCCGCAGGCGGACGGCCACAGTGAACCATGTCGCTATTGTCCGGAAAAATAGCGGCGGCGCAGTGCGCCGGACGTTCCCGGCCCGTCATAGCGCTTTATCCAGCTTGGATCCGAAATCAGATCTTGCGGCTTCCAGTCCTCGGCTTTGTCGCCTTGGGTTGCGTTGTACGCCGCGTCGCGGAAGGCGTAGCTCGTGAACTGACGCATAAATTCGCCAAGATAAATATCGGCTACGCGCGTGTCGCCCCTGATCACCAGCATGTTCTCATGATTGGTCTCGACACTGGCATCGCTGAAATTGGCCGACCCTGTGATCACGACCGGATCGTCCGAAAGCGGGTCAACCAGCATGAACTTTGTGTGGACCCATTTGACATGCACGCTGGAGGGCAAGCCGCTCCGTTCCTTCAGCCAACGATCAAACTCATTCAACGTTATATTTTGGCCAATCGCCACCACGGCATTCTTCCGCTTCCGGATTTCGTCAATGATGGCCTTTTGCTTGGCGAGACCCTTCCCCGATCCTTCCTTGTCCATCAACGCGAACCGCAAGACGTCGTCCTCCTGCATATACGTTGGCACGAAATCCTTATTCATGCCGAAGGCGAAGGTCATGAATAGCGCGCGCGTGGCGCCGCCGGAAATCTCGGCGTAGCGCGCGAGTGTGCTCGTGCCTTTTTGCGGGGAGAAGACCTCTGACGTGCCTTGGTCCGGCGGGTTTGGCGGCGCGGGGGCTTTTTGATCGTTCCAGGTGCGAAGCTGCGCAAGCGGCAGGTCGCGGGCCAGCTCATTCCACCAATCAAGATACATTCCGGCCGCCGCCGCGTCGGCCACGATATGTGCGCAATTGAGCTGGCCGAAGAGCGCGCTCTCGGTATTGTTGGTCGAGCCGGTAAGGACTTCGACCGGTTTGTTTGCCTGCAATAGAACAATGAACTTATTATGCATGATCTTGCCTTCGGTAATGCCCTGGCAAAGGTCCGCAATCTTAGCCGTCTCAATTGCCTCCTGATTCTTGGTCACCGGGTCATCCGTGGCATTTTCAATGGCATCGAAAAGCACCTTTACATCCGCGCCCCGCCCGGCCGCGTCGTGGACGGCCTGAAGAATGGCCGGCCACTGAAATTCGTAGATCGCGATGCGCAATCCGAAGCCGCGCCCGGCCGCCTTGCCGATGAAGGCAAGGATCGACTCCAAAAGCCCGCGCGACAGCCAGTCATAGGCGGCTTGCCCCACTTGGTCCGGCGGCTTGTTTTGAAAGCGCCGCGCATATTCCTGTGAGGCGACCGCGCCGCGATTGAAAAATACGCTGTGAGTGGCACCCAACTCCGGTTCAGTCTTGATGTCGACCGTCAATGCAGCGCCGTCTTGGAGCGCTCCTGGCCGGCCGTACATTGGAATCAAGGTGTAGCTATAAGAATGATCGGGCTTCGCGGAGTAATCGGCCCATTGGAAGCTTTGGAAAGGCTGCTCGTGGCTGGAGGCGGTGCCGCCCAACGGCAATTTGGGCGATGCGTCGGGGAAGGTCTTTGAGCCCCGCATGAAGTAGGTTTCGTTCTCGGTGTGGTCGGTCCTTTGAATTGCAAAGCCAAGGAGCCCGTCCTTTTTATTTGCGTCTTGAATATCCCAGCCGAGCGTAACCACATAGGTTCCGGCGACGGCCTGCAACACAAAGCCATTCGCGGCAATTTTCTTTCTCATGACCTGCCTCCCAGCTTCAGTGAACGTTTGAAAGTGCTGGCCGCACACACGAGGCGCCGAAGGGTCAAGGAGCTCTCGTCGAGCGAAGGTGCGCTGTTCGCGCCCGCCAACTGAGTGGATGCCGCTTGTTAGACCTCCGCCGCCTGCAAGCGTTCAAATCTCACTGGCCACCCGCGGGCGGAAGAGACTGACAAGGTGCCGCGTAGCCCGCGGCGGCCTGGTCCTCGAACAATCCGGGAGCCGCGTCGCGGCCGTCAAAGAACACGCCGAGCTGCTTG
Source organism: Occallatibacter sp. (assembly GCA_036489735.1). Lineage (GTDB taxonomy): Bacteria > Acidobacteriota > Terriglobia > Terriglobales > Acidobacteriaceae > Telmatobacter. The sequence goes on from DASXFF010000030.1 coordinate 3,725, forward strand.
AGAATGCCGCTGTCCGCGGTGCGGCGTTTGGCGTTAATGGCGCGAACGATATTCCATTCGTCATGCGAACCGCGGCTGAAGGCAACGGACGCGCGCAATCCGTAATAGTTTCGGAACGCGGTCCTATCGACGCTTTTCAGATTCAGCTCCGTCTTGAGCAAGCCATCATAGTAGGCACTCAGCTTGGCGAGATCGCCGTGCCCGTGGAGCCCGAAATAGCCCGCGAAATCGCGTCGTCCGGTGAAGTAGACGAAGTCGAAATCCGCGCCCTCGCCGGCGTCTCCTTCGAGCACGCGCGTCCACAGAAGCATGTAATCCGCTCCGGACGCATGATCCGGCAGGCCGATATCCGGCGCGGCAGGATTGAGCATCCAGACGTCCTTGGGCCCGAACCGATTTTCGACGGCCTCCTTGACCGTGGCGGCGATCTTAACGTTCAGTGGAAAATAGCTGCCCTCTCCACTCGACAGCGGGATGCTTAGATACCCGATCGCCTTATTCTGCTTCCTTTGGGCTGCAATGAGCGATCGGACAAGCGCCACCTCCTTGTCGATCGCGGGTTTCAGGTCGGCATCGACGCAATAGCAGAACTTGTCGATCGTGCATTCCGTGACTGTGCCGGCGCGGGCCGCAGGTGCGGCCCACCACATCGCCGTCATCACCGCCGAAACCGCACACGCCCATCGCCACCGGTCTGATTTCATCACGAGCTCCTCGGATCGATCCTGTACGGCGCGTCAGGGGCACGAGTCCGTGGGACGAAGCGCATCCTGAAGCGTTCTGGCAAGGCGCACGCCGGCCAGCGCGAGTTGCCGATCCACGATCGGCCTGTTCTTGTTCAGGTATTGGAGGCCAAGAATCCCGTCATCGGGGTAATCGTAGGCCGCCTGAGCGAAATGGTGCGCCTCGACCGCCCAATCAGCCGGCGTTCCGCCTCTCAAGGCGCCGAGGTCGCGCCCGGGAAACCATGTCGTCTCCGGCCGTACCACATAGGCGCCCCAGTCGTAGACCGTGCGCATGATGAGACCGACGTCCCAGACAGCATGCAGATTGCTGCCTTGTCCAAAGAAGGTGACGGGGTCCAGATTTCCACCCTTGTCGTCCTTGCCGGTATAGGGGTCCCAGCGGTCGCTGCTGTGAAGCGGCTGGTGAATGTCGCCCACGAAATGCACCACGAATTTAAGCGCTTCCAGGCGCTCATGCGCGGACTTCGAACAGTCACTCAATATGCCTGTGTACCGCGCGATGGCGTCGACGGCGCAATCGCCGTTCTTGCAGTCGGCACTCGGATCATAGGTGGCGCGATCCATCGGAATATTGACGAAATGCCAGCCTTCCGATTCCGGATGCGTATCCCGGTAGTCGTCGGCCCAACTGGCGACCGACGCGAGCGCCACGGACGCATGGGCGAGCGGCGGGGCCTCCGCGGCGAGCAAAGCTTCAATTTTTTGCCGCGTAATCGGATCGAGCCGACGTTGCGCGATCTCGGCAACAATCGAATGGCCTTCCTGCCCCCATCCCCATGCTTGTCCGAGTGAGAGGGTTGCGAGGAGAAGTCCAGCGCCAATCGTCCGCATGTTCGCCCCCACGTCAGCATCTGCATTCTATCTCGGATTGCATACGCCAACAACCGAAAGTAGGATCAATCCAAGGTTATTTCTCACAGTTTGACGACTATTGCGCGACAGCGCCGCGCGCATGAAACTCAAAAGGGAATGGCATTTCCGGGGACGGCCGGCGGTTCTCCCCCTGAATGGCTAAGTGGACAAAGGCGGGCACCGCCCATATTATTCGTCCGCGGGTTGAGGTTTTATCGCTTCTTCGAGGGGGGACGGTATGAGAGCTACAACCGCCGCGCTGGGCGTGTCGCTGCTGTTGGCCGCATCCGGCCATGCGTTTTCTTGGGGTGACGATGGCCACAAGACTATCGCCCTGATCGCCCAGCACTGCCTGACACCAAACGTTGAGAAAGACGTCGCGGCGCTGTTGGCTGCGGACACCGATGATCTCACGAAGCACGACATCGCCAGCGAAGCCACCTGGGCGGACAAATACCGCGACGAAAACAATCGCCGGGATCATTACGAACAAACAAAAAATTGGCATTTTACCGATCTTGAAATCAGCCATCCCGACCTGACGGCCGCGTGCTTTGGCCGCAAGCCTCTTCCCGCCGGCACGCTCGCTTCAAACGGCGACAAAATGGATTGCGCGGTCGACAAAATCGAACAGTTCGAGACTGAGCTTGCCGCTCCGGGTACCGACGCCGAGGAGCGGCTCTTTGCGCTCAAGTTCATCCTGCATTTTGTGGGCGATCTCCATCAGCCGCTGCATTCTTCGGACAATAACGACGAGGGCGGCAACGAGGTCAAAGTGATCGTGGACGGATTTCCCCACAAGGCGAAAGATGAACTGCACGGCTTTTGGGACACACAGTTCGTCGATGCCCTGGCTACGCCGCCAACCAAGCTTGCCCAACAGCTGCTCGCAAAGATCACGCCGGCCGACGCTGCTTCCTGGGCAACCGGAACGCCCGAGGATTGGGCCATGGAGGCCTTCCACATCGCCCAAAGCGACACCTATGGAAGTCCGCCGCTTTCAAAGTCCGAAGTGCAGCACCTCGATTCAAGCTACGTCGAAGCGGCGAAAAAGGACGTGAGTTTGCAACTGAGCAAAGCCGGCATACGGCTCGCTTACATCCTCAACCGGGCTCTTGGCACGGAAGCGTCCGACTGGACTGCCTGCCTCGGACCCCGCCAGTGATCCGTCGGACGGATGTTGGCGCATCGGCGAAATTATGAGCCAGCCGAGCACATAGGAGTTAAAGGTGCGGGTGACGGGGCGTGGCATTTACGTGACAAGCCTGGAAAACGTGCTTGCCCAGGCTGGCGGGCCGGAGGCGATTGCGGCGACCTGTGTGGACGCAAAACTCAGCTCGCTTTGGCTGCGGCTCGGGCGCGGAGCACACATCGATGCAAACTTCTCGGATCCGTCCCTGCCATCGCTTAGGAAGGCGTTGGACGAAGCGGGAATTGCGTTGTGGGGATGGCACGTGCCTTTTTGTGCCGATATGGGCGCAGCCAAGGACGAGGCCGCCAAGGTGCTGCGGTGGGCGGCTCATTACACCCTTGCCGGTGTGCTGATTGACGCAGAAAGAACCCCCGAATCGCCGCGCTTTCGCGGCGGTCCAGCAGAGGCGGATACGTACGCCCAGGCGCTTCGCGGTGGGCTCGTCGCGAACGGTCAAGGTATTGCACTTTCCAGTCACGACCAGCCGGTGCTGCATCAGGATTTACCCTTCGCAGTCTTTCTCGGCGCAGTGAACGACAATTGTCCCCAAGTCTACTATCAGTCAGCAGACGTTGCGACCCGCTTCAACAAATCGGTCGCCGAGTACTCCGTGTTGGAAAAGACCCGCGACTTTAAGGACCGCTTCAAGCCAACCGGAAATATCACCGTCACTGGCGACGTCCGCCTTCCAGACGTCAACACGTGTCTCGCAGCGGCGAAGGCCTTTATCGATCGCGTTCATACGGCAGGCTTTACGGCGTACAGCTTCTGGTGCTGGGACGAGGCGCCCGCCGAAATTTGGACATTCTTCCGCGAGGTGCCCGTTTGAAGGCGCCTTGATCAAACGCGATGTCCCGGACATCGTCGTGTCACTCATAAGGTTTTTGACGGGAGGAACCTATGCAAATCGACGAGGCCTACGCGCTACTGAATATTGTCCAGGACCTGATCCCGGCCGGCAGTTCAAACCGGCCGGGAACAAAGCTCGTGCCGACGGGAATTACAATTCACAACACCGATAATTCGGACAAGGGTGCTAACGCCGCCGCGCATGCTAAATATCAGAAAGGCGCCGATGCGCGTAAGCGACAGGTCTCCTGGCATTTCACGGTCGATGATGTAAGCGTCTACCAAAGCCTTCCGACCAACGAAGTCGGCTGGCATGCCCACAACAAGACCGGCAACGCGACAACCCTGGGCGTCGAGATTTGCATGAATGCCGATCTCGACGTGAAGGCCGCTTATGACAGGGCAGCCTTATTGGTCGCGGTTTTGGCCTTTCAGAACAAGATCGCGGTACCGAAGGGCATCTTTCAGCACCATGATTGGTACCCGGCGAAAGACTGCCCAACCGTCCTCAGGAACAAACCTAACGGCTGGTCTGATTTCGTCGGTCAGATCAAAACTGCGCTGAGTAGCCTCTCGCCTGTCCTTGTAGCGACGGTTTCGGTGGATAAGAAAAACAAGGATCATCATCTGCTCGACTAACGCAGTTACCCCCTCCTTGTGCGGCGGAGGGTCAAAACGCTTCGACGGCTATGTCGGTTCTGGAGAATCGCGCGGTATTCAGCGGTGCGCATGTCGCAAGTTGGGGGAAAGCCATGACGGACGACGCGGCACAAAATAATCAATGGATCATTCGCGATTGGGTAACAGCTGTTGTTGTGAGCCTGTTCACCCTAGCTGTGGCATTCATGGCCATTATCCTTCTGGCGTCGACACTGACACAAACCCGGCTGTCGAGCATTTCGATCGATGGGATCGGGGTGACGGTATGGAAATTGAACTTCATTCGGCAGAACTGGTCGTTGCTCGAAAAGCAACTCGGGAATCAAAACTCCGCGCTGGCCGATGTCGACATACGGCGTACGGCGTCGGATTCCCGTCGCTCGAAGGCCACCGAAAACCTGGGGGCGGCAAACGCACGAATAGGTCCCCTCGACACTGAGTTTGATTTTCAAGTCGCAATCTTCGATTCGGACCTGGCCCGCCGCCTCAACGGCAAGGGCCCGCTCGACTATTGGGGCCAGATACAGCCGCGCCGACCGCAGCTCGAGAAGGATCACCCGGAATTGAAGCCGCTCATCGCCTCCATCTCGAGTGCATACGCCAAATGGGAGCCGGCCTTTGAAGAGCACGAGCAGGCCGAAGCCGAGGGAAGGGCGCTGGCGATTGAGACGGACGAGCTGACGAAAGGCATCGCCACGACGAAGAGCGGCTTGGTCACAGTTCTTAGCCCCGTTAAGAACAATCCGAGTGAAGCAGACATATCGAAGATTGAGAGCGCGCTTTATGAACTTGACCCAACCGACGATTGGGTAGGTGGAACGATCAACAGACTGGTCACGTGGCAGCCGGAAATCCTGACCCTCTCCTTGGTAATCTTTATGGGCCTATTAGGGAGCTCGCTCCAAATTACAAACTCAGTGTTTAAGGGAGGCGGATCTAGGAATTTCGGCAGCTATTTCATTCAGATATGTGTCGGGGCTATTGCCGCGCTCGTGATCTTCGTGGTTGCCAAAGCTGGCGTGCCGCTGGTGGCCGATGCGTCGAAATTGGGAGGTGACGCGCCAATTAATCCCTATTTTATATCGTTCCTGGCCATCATCTCCGGCTTGTTGTCGGAAAGAGCGATTGCATCGGTTCAGCTAAAGGCGGGCACGTTCTTTGGCGCCGCCGCACCGGACGAGCCGGACCGCTGGATACGGGAGGACGTGACGGCTAAACTGGCCGAACAGAATATTTCACTGGAGAATTTGGCGACCTATTTGGCGCTAGAGCAAAAGAATGTCGAATCCATTTTAAAGGGCGCGCTGAACGCAAAACCCGGCGAACAAAGGATTATCGCGATCTATCTGCGCCAAAAAGTGCGGGACCTCTTTACGGACATACCCCCTGCAACCATGCCTGCCTGACCCGAGGGCGCTGCACGTTGAGACGCATTTTCCGGCGGACTCAGTAATAATGTGGCCGAGGCTTGGACGCCTCGGAGCTTCGCAATGCCTAGTGAAGGGGGGCAGAATTGCCGAAGAACCTCATCATATTCTCGGACGGCACGGGACAGGCGGGCGGTCTCAGCCCGGACGAGAACCTCAGCAATATCTACAAGCTCTATCGTGCGACGCGCTGCGGTCCGGATTCCTCGATCGATCCCCGGCAGCAATTGACCTTCTATGATCCGGGGCTCGGGTCTCAACCGGATACGGGGTTGTTCTTCGCCCAACGCTTCTATCGCTGGATTCATAACGTCGTAAGCCAGGCCACGGGTCTTGGGATCACCCTCAATATTATCGACTGCTACGCCGCGATCCTGCGCCTATGGCAACCCGGCGACCGCATCTTCCTGTTCGGATTTAGCCGCGGCGCCTACACGGTCCGCTGTCTGGCCGCGGTGCTCTCGCTCTGCGGCGTTCCGACGACGATGGCGGATGGCCATACGCCGCTCTACCGCGATGACGGCTCGACCCGAAAGATTGCGAAGGAGGCGGTGAAGCTCGTTTACCAGCACGTCAGCTCCCCTAAAGACCAGGCTTATTACGAGCAGCGCAAAGCGCTCGCGCTCCAGTTTCGGAAAAAATACAACTCCGACGCCGAAGGTAATCCCAACGCCAATGCCTTCTTCATCGGCGTTTTTGACACTGTGGCGGCGCTCGGCAGTTACCTGCTCACCTTCGCTTACGTCATCGTGCTCGTGGCGCTCCTCGGGCTCATCAGCTATGCCCAATCATTCTTTGCGTTTCCGTTTTTGAAAACGTTCTGGTGGCTCTCGCTGTTCGCAGGGGCGATCGCCGTGCTTTGGTACGGCATAACGCATGTCCGCTTCGCTCGCGGTTTGCCGGGTTACACCCTCTGGCAAACCTTTCACGTCACCGCGCCAAAAATGAAATTCTACGACCTCCACCTCGACAACGCGGTGTGGTACGCGCGGCACGCCATGTCGATCGACGAAAACCGCGCGGATTTTGCCCGCGTTCCCTGGGGCAGTTCGCAGAACAAGGGGCCGCCGCGCGCGGATGCGTATCCCGACTGGCTCGATCAGATTTGGTTCGCCGGTGTCCATTCTGATGTTGGCGGAAGCTACGCCGAGAATGAATCGCGTCTGTCGGATATTTCCCTGGAGTGGATGCTCCACGCCGCCACGAACCTTCCGGACGCGAGCAGCAATGACGGCAACGGTATCAAGGCCGACCGCAATTTGCTGCACCTGGCTCCGGATCCCTGCGGACCTCAGCACGATGCCCGAGAGCCGGGCTATCTTTGGGGATTGTTCAAGTGGAAGAAGGCGCTCCGAACGATCGATCACGAGGCGATCTTGCATCCTTCGGTCTATGCGCGGTTCGCGGCCGACGTTGTCCAGCATTTTTACCAGCGCACGCCGTACCGTCCCGAGAATCTCGCCGGCCACAATAAGCTGAAGCAATATTACAGTGACGCGCCCTAGGCCTTAGGGCGTTCCGGCGGCCCCGCGCTGCGCGCGGTCACGCTCCAAGTCGAAGGCGACCGGAGCCGCCACGCGGCGTCTCCGCCCATCCGGGTTACGTCAGCATGCGGTGAGGACCGCAGGCAGGGTCAGGCGGCCTGACGGGCACGCGCTTGCAATGGTCGCCAGTTCCAGGGCAACAATTCGTCTAGCCTGTGGACGGGATGCTCGGCGATACGGGTCAGCACATCGGCGAGCCA
>DASXFF010000046.1:0-70613 GCA_036489735.1 Occallatibacter sp.
CAGAAAACTCACAACTCAGTGCGGGCTATAGTGAAATCTGGCGACGCCTGACGACGCGGCCCAGCCGTGACGAATCAATTGGCGAATCAAGGGAATACGACAAATCGGCCCACGCTGTGGGAGGACGACCCGCCTGTCGAGATTCGATCTCGGCGCACGCGGGAAGATTCTCCTTTGGCGAGGGAATTTCGTCCGGGATCGGCAGGCAGGCGCGGACCGGGCATGCCGCTGGAGTTCGACGATCCCGATGGCGATGGACATCTGCGCCCGACGGCAGACCGTTTCGGAAAATCCAAACGGCTGTGGTGGCGCCCAACCTCGACCGTAGGCCGCGTGTTTCTCTCCGCCGGTGCGCTCGTGGTGCTCGGCTCTTTCACCACCGCCTGCGTCATGATTCGTCACACCCTTGAGCACGATCCGCGATTCCGCATTGCGGGCAGCGAAGACATTCAGGCCACCGGCCTCACTGAAGTGAGCCGCGCCGATATCATGCCCGTCTTCGGCGAAGACATCGGGCGCAACGTCTTCTTCGTTCCCCTTGAGCAGCGCCGCCGCGAGCTTGAAGGAATTCCATGGGTCGAGCGGGCCACGGTAATGCGCGTGCTGCCAGATCAGATTCGCGTTTCTGTCGTCGAACGGCAGCCGGTCGCATTCACGCGCCATCGCGACCAAATCGGACTCGTCGATGCCAATGGCGTTCTGCTGGATATGTCGCCGGCGACAATGGCCAAGCACCATTACTCGTTTCCGGTTTTGACGGGCATGGATGCCGGCGATCCGGCCGACTCACGCAAGGAGCGCATGGACGTTTACATGCGCATGATGGCGGAGCTGGATGCGGGCGGCAAGCGCAACTCCGAGCAGATCTCCGAGATTGACCTCACCGATCCTGAAGACGCGCGAGCGTTGATGCCGGAGCAGGGCTCAGACATTCTGGCGCATTTTGGCGAAGACCACTTCCTGGAGCGCTACGAGCGCTATCAGGCGCACATCGCTGCGTGGCGTCAGCAGTATCCGCACCTCGCGGCGGTCGATCTGCGTTACGAAAATCAGGTTGTGCTTGAAATGGTCTCCGGCAAGGAAGCTACGGCGGGCGATACAGGTGCCGCAAATGCACCCGGCCCCTCACCGGCTGCGCCGTCCGCAAACACTCCGCCAACGACGAAGCCCACCCCGAAAACTTCGGCCGCAAAGACCCCAGCCTCAAAGAGCTCGCCTTCCAAGCCGGCACTCGCAAAAAATTCGACAACCAAAAAGGCGAAGACTCCTTCGGACAAGAAACATGCGGCCCTGCAAAAGCGCGCCGCTGCCCCAGGCGCAACGAAGCGGGCAACTCTTCAAGATGCCAAGAAGCGCGCTTCCACAACCCGTCCGTCCGCGGCCACGCATGCAAGCAAGCCCCATGCCGCGGTCCCGGCCGTGGCTGAAGGCGGGTGATCGCGATGGGCCAGAAACAGGACAATCTGATTGTGGTTCTCGATATCGGCAGCGCCTGGACGCGCGTTCTGGCCGCCGATGTGAACGAGAACGTGCTGCGCTATCGCGGCCATGGCGTTGTGCCGTCAGCCGGAATGCGCAAGGGCTTGATCGCCGAGCTCGCGCCCGCGGCCAAGGCAGCACGCGCGGCCAACGAGAAGGCCGAGCGCGTAGCCCGCGCCAACATTGACGAGTGTGTTGTGGGCGTCGGCGGACCGCACATTCGCGGCGTCAACACCAATGGCGGTTTTCAGTTGAGCCGCGGCATGCGCGAAATAACAGGCGAAGACGTCCGCTCCGCAATCGGCCGCGCTCGTGCCATCGAGTTGCCCGCCGACCGCGAAATTCTCCACCTTCTTCCGCGGCAATTCATCCTCGACGAGCAGGCCGGCATCTTCGATCCCGTTGGCATGGTGGGCGCACGCCTTGAAGTGGAGCTGCACATTGCCACCTGTGGCGGAAGCGCGTTGCAAAGCACCGTCACATGTGCCAACCGCGCGGGGCTTGAAGTGTCGGAGGCGGTGCTGGAGTCGCTGGCCGCCGCCGAGTGCACGCTCTCGGCCGACGAGCGCGAGCTGGGCGTCTGCGTCATGGATATCGGCGCGCATTCCACCGATCTCGCTGTCTTCTTCGAGGGCGCTGTGGCTTACACCGCGTCGGTCGCCATCGGCGGAGCGCACTTCACCAATGATCTTGCCATCGGATTGCAATTGCCGGTCGCGCAGGCTGAAGAGCTGAAGAAGCAATACGGCAACGCCGTGGTCACCGCAGTTCCGCAGTTGGCTGAAGTGGAGATCACCACGCCGCAAGGTGCGCCGGCCACGCTGCCCTTGCGCACGATGGCCGAAATTCTGGAACCGCGGGCGCGCGAGCTCATGCATTACATCAAAGAAAGTCTGCGCTACGGCGGCGTAGTCGATGCGCTCGGCGCAGGCTGCGTGCTCACCGGTGGCGGTTCCATGTTGCCGGGCATGCTCGACGTGGCCGAAAGCCAGTTGCGCGCACCGGCTCGTGCAGGTTTGCCTGTGCGCTTGTCGCACATGCCGCAGGATCTGAGTCATCCAGCCTGGGCCGTCGGAATCGGAATGGTTCTTTATGCGCACCGGACGCGCATGACCCGTGCGGCCGAGGACAACAACAGCAGCTTGCGCGACAGATTGCGCGCCATGTTTGCCGCGAGTTTCTAAAGACAGGGAACAAGGGAACGAGGGAACGAAGGAGCACGACGAGATAGAGCAAAGAGAGCAGGGAACTGAGATCGGGGATTCGAACAGCGTTTACACAGCGAGGTCCAAAACCGTGAAGAAGCAGATAAAAGTCGAGGAGAGCGGAGCACGCATGGAACAGTCCATTAACGAAGCCCTAGAAGCGCGCAGCGAAGCCGGCGAGATGCGCATTCAATTCCACGATGAAGTGGTGCGCGGAGCGCGCATCAAGGTCGTGGGAGTGGGCGGAGGCGGCTCGAACGCCGTCAATCGCATGATCCAGGCGCGTATGGAAGGCGTAGAGTTTGTTGCAGCCAACACCGATGTGCAGGCGCTCAAGCTGTCTGAGGCATCCGTCAAGCTGCAACTCGGCGTGCGCCTCACTTCGGGACTGGGCGCAGGTTCCAATCCAGACGTCGGCCGTCGCGCGGCTCTCGAAGATTCCGAAAAAATTATCGAGGCGCTGGAAGGCGCCGACATGGTGTTTGTCACCGCGGGTTTGGGCGGAGGCACGGGCACCGGCGCCGCCCCGGTCATCGCATCCCTCGCCAGCGAAATGGGCATCCTCACGGTCGCCGTGGTCACCAAGCCATTTGCCTTTGAGGGCAAGCGCCGCCTGGCGCAGGCTGAGCGCGGGCTCAAGGAACTGATCGATAGCGTGGACACCATGATCGTGATCCCCAATGAAAAACTGCTCGCAGTGGCCAAGGACGCGGGCTTCTTTGAAAGTTTCCGCATCGCCGACGATGTGCTGCGCCAGGGCGTGCAGGGCATCAGCGACATCATCACCATTCCCGGCATTATCAATCGCGACTTTGCCGATGTGAAGACGACCATGGCAGGCATGGGTCAGGCGGTAATGGGCACGGCTCTGCGGTCGGGCACCAACCGCGCCATTGAAGCTGCGCAGGCAGCCATGGCGTCGCCCCTGCTTGAAGCGGGCGCGATCGACGGCGCACGCGGCATTTTGATCAACATCACAGGATCGAGCTCGCTCAAACTCTCTGAGGTCAACGAAGCTTCGTCGCTGATTCAAGAAGCTGCGCACGAAGACGCGAATATCATCTTCGGCGCGGTTCTCGACGAAAAGATGGGCGAAGAGGTCAAGATCACCGTCATCGCCACCGGCTTCCGCGATCAGATGCCGGAGCGGCGCGCGCGCATGTTGAATGTGCAGGAGCTGGGAATCGACGCGCCGGTCATTTCGGTGCCCGTCGTCGCGCCCGGCAACTGGATGCGTGAAAGCGACCCCGAACCTGCCGCCAAGACGCCGCGCTTTATGAGCGAGGAAGACGATGCAGCGGGAGAAAATGCCGACGGATTCTTTTTTGCCGCGGCTGCCCCCGGAGTTGCCACCACCGTCACGGTTGCTGCTTCGCCAAGCGAGCCGGCCGGTCGGGGAATGGAGCCGTTCGCCCCCGAGCACAACGTTAACGCCTCGCAGTTCGCAGGCAGCGACGTTGAGTCAGAGTCCGATCTGCAGCGTCGCGATTTTGTCGCCGACTTCGCTGGGACTCCGCGCGCTGCCGCCGAGCCCGGCACCGAGTCCGCTTCGGCCATGTTCGCGGGCCCGGCCGAGCAGCCCGAGCGCGATCTCGATGTGCCTACCTTCCTGCGCCGCATGAAGTTCTAAAGTTCCATCGAATCAGCGGCTAAGGCCGAAGTACGTTATCGGGAAAGGTTCCAAACCGGGCGAAAAAACGGTATAGTAAGCACAACGCCCCGAAAGTTGTATGGGTAGCGAAGCCGGATCAAGGGAAACTACTGTCTCCTGGGCCGTTTTTGAGACAGAAAGACCTTGGATTCGCGGCAGATCTTTTCGGTCTTCGCAGGTGGATTTCAACACTCGCGTGGTGCCGGATCAGCAGCAGAACGAAGGGGCATCACGAGCGAATCGTAAAAAGTGCGGCGACCGCGCGGCACGAGATCCAGGACTTGAGGGGTTGTTGACGGAATGAAGCATTACAGCATTGGGCCTGCAAAATTATTCATCTTATTCTTAGTCTGCGGCGCTGTGACCGCCGCGGCGTCGGACGCTCCGCAAACTTTGCATCACAGCAAATCCAGAACCGAATCGACGCATCATGCAATAGCCCGCAAGGCAACGAGCGGCGCCGCTCGCTCGAGTACAACTCATACCGGCGTTCACAGAACTTCGCGTCATTCAACTTCGCACAACTTGTCTGCCAGCCGGAATTCCGCACGCCTCGCCTCGACAAACGCAACAGCCGGCCGGCTCACAGCGGGTGCCGGCGCGCATCTGCGCAGCGCTACCTTTCACCGCCGCCATCGTTATTACGAGCGCTTCACAGCCAACTCGTTTATTCAGGGAGTCGCTGGAGCGGGCGACAATACCACCGGCGAAGATCCGGTGGTTCGCCAGGCTGCCATCGACGCGCTCGGCGATATGAACGGCACCGCCGTGGTCATCAACCCAGCCAACGGCCGCATTCTTGCCATGGTCAACCAGAAGCTCGCCCTCTCACCTGGCGCGGAACCCTGCTCTACCATCAAGCTCACGGTGGCTCTGGCTGCGCTTTCTGAGTCGCTGGTTACGAGCGACACCATGGTGCAGCTCGCCGGCTTCCGGATGAATATGACGCAGGCGCTGGCCAAGAGCAACAATCTCTATTTTGAAGAGCTCGGCCGCGAACTGGGCTTTGATCGCGTGCGCCACTACGCTACCAAGTTCGGCCTGGGTGAGCTGGCTGGCTACAACATTCCAGGTGAGCAGTTAGGCGTCTATCCCGACCAGCCGATTCCCGAGTCTCAGGGCGGCGTTGCTCGCATGTGCAGCTTCGGTCAGGGAGTCTCGGTGACTCCGCTGCAACTGGGCGCATTGGTCGCGGCCATCGCCAATGGTGGAACACTCTACTACCTGCAGCATCCGACCACGCCGGAAGAGATTGCCGACTTTCAGCCCCGCGTCAAGCGCACGCTCAACATTGCGAATTACCTTCCCGACCTTGAAGACGGCATGGCCGGAGCAGTTGAGTATGGAACCGCTCGCCGCCTGCGCGCCAACTTCCAGGAGCTTCCTGTCTTCGGCAAAACCGGGACCTGCTCGAACGACGGTACTCGCTTCGGCTGGTTTGCTGCCTATTCCGAGACGCCCAAGGGAGGCCTGGTCACCGTGTTCTTTCTTGAGGGTGGCCGCGCTACATTCGGCCCGCGTGCTGCCGAGCTGACCGGCGCGTTTTACGCCGATCTCTGGGACCACGACTACTTTGGAAATAAAGATCAGGAAGCCGTGTCCACTTCCGATCAAGGCCGCTCGCAAGGCTCGTTGCTTCCGGTTTCGGCCAACAGTGCCGCCGCCGCGGCCCATCAGTAAATTCACTTACCGATTCCGATCGCAATCAAGCCGCCCTCAACCAGGGGCGGCTTTTGTCTTTGCGGTGCGCCAGCCCGAATCGAGTTTGAAAGGGCACGACTTCACAGCTTGCTGAAAAACTCAATCGGGCTGCCGTTTTGAAGGGGGACGGATTTATCCGTGCCAACAAGCTCGCCAAGATCGACACGGCTTTAGCGCCGAGGGATGAATTCTGTCCTCGACTGACAGTGCACAGGACTTTTTCCGCAGCCTGTTTCAATCGTGCCGCAAACGGCGCAAAAAAAGCGCGGCTTTAGCCCCTGGGGGATGTCTTTTCAAACGAGACCACGACTCTTTTTCCTTGCCGCCGGCGCCGCGCATTTATGCTGTCTCAAGCATGAACACCGTGAACTGGGTCGTCGCCGGCATTGGAGACATAGCGCGGAAGCGGGTCATTCCCGCCATTCAGTCGGAGCCGCGCAGCAATCTCTACGGATTCGTCACGCGGAATCCAGCCAAGGCTCAAGCTTATTCCGGCGCGCGCATCTGGCCCACCATCGACGAGGCCATCGCCGACCCGGCTGTCGATGCCCTCTACATTGCGCTGCCTGTGGCCTTCCATGCGATCGCGGCTATCGCAGCTCTGCGCGCGGGCAAAAGCGTGCTCTGCGAAAAGCCCATGGCGATGGACTTTGCCGAAGCCGAGACGATGGTTGCCGAGGGGCGCGCGCCGAAATATTCCGCGGGCCGCACTTCGGCGCCACTCTTCGGCGTTGCCTATTACCGCCGTCTTTATCCCAAGCTCATCCGCGCCAAACAAATCATCGCGGAAGGAGCCATCGGCAGCGCGCTGCTGGCCGAGGCCAACTGTCACGGGCCGCTTGAGATCGAGGGCCGTGAATGGCTTGTCGACCCCGCACTTTCGGGCGGTGGCCCGCTCTACGACATTGCGTCACATCGCATTGACGCCATGAACTTCCTCTTCGGCAAACCGCAGCGCGCCCGCGGCCTGCTGTCGAACACCGTCCATCGCATTGCCGTTGAAGACTCCGCAACCGTGCTCATGCAGTTTCAGGGCGGCGTCCATGCTGTCATCGACGTGCGCTGGAACTCGCGCGTGCCGCGCGATCAGTTCCGCATCATCGGCGAGAGCGGCGAAATCAACCTCGATCCATTAAACGGCCCAGAGCTGCGCGTAATCGATTCCAGCGGCTCTCGCACGGAGCTGCTGCCGCCGCATGCCAACCTCCATTTCCCCATGGTGGAGAATTTTGTTGACGCGATGCTGGCCAACGATCCCTCGCGCCTGGCCTGCCCCGCCGAACAGGCCGCCTGGGTCGATTGGACCATTGAACAGGTGGTTTCCTTGCAGAAACCCTCCCGCTAACGCGCTACCCCTAGTTTTTCCCAATTCTTCTGCAACGAACTTTGTCCCGTATCATCTGATAAGTTGACCGCGTTTCTTCCCCCCGCAATTGTTCCGCGGACCGAAGCGGCCAAATTTCAATCACGCCTTCACTCGGAAACCCCCATGGCGCTGCCGACCGACATCCTGTTGACCTACGGCTACCTGGTGATCTTTGCCTGGGTGCTCATCGAGCAACTCGGCCTGCCGCTGCCGTCGGTTCCGCTGCTGCTCGCCGCCGGAGCGCTTTCGGCCCAGCGCCAACTCAGCTTCCCCGTGGCCCTGGCTGTGGCTGTGGCTGCGTCGCTCACCGCAGACAGTCTGTGGTTTTTCATCGGGCGCAGCCAGGGTCATCGCGTCCTGCAACTGCTCTGCAAGCTCTCTCTCGAGCCCACAACATGCGTTCGCCGCACGCAGGATTCATTTGGCCGCCGTCGCGGCACCATGCTCATTTTTGCCAAGTTTGTTCCCGGCCTGTCGACGCTGGCGCCGCCCGTCGCCGGACAGAACGGAATGGGCTTCGGCGCGTTTCTGCTTTATGACGGCATCGGCTCCGCCTTTTGGGTGGGCGTCTCCATGGCCTGCGGCCGCTTTTTCGGCGACCTCATCAAGAGGAACCCAGCCGTTCTCGATTGGGTTGGCCGCTTCTCCGGCGCGCTGTTGATTCTGGGCGTCGTGGGATTCTTCGTTGGACGACTGGTTCGCCGCCAAATGGTGCTCAAGGACCTCGCAGCCTCGCGCCTCGAACCTGAAGAACTGAAGAAGCAGCTCGACGCGGGCGAGCCGGTCTACATTATCGACCTTCGCCATCCCCTCGAACTCGTGCCTGACCCATTCACGCTGCCCGGCGCCGTACACTTTTCGCCTGAGGCACTCGCCACGCGCAACAGTGAGATCCCGCGAGATCGGGACGTCGTCCTCTATTGCACCTGCCCCAGCGAAGCCACTTCAGCCAAGGTCGCCATGCAGTTGCACAAGCTGGGCGTCGAGCGCGTGCGCCCGCTGCGCGGCGGCTTCGACGAGTGGAAGCGTCTCGGCTATCCCATGGACGCGATTCCGCCCTTCAGAACGCTGGTTCCCACGATCGAACCCGCCAGTTGATGACCTTGGCCGCCCTCCATTAGTTATGATGGCGGGCATGGTGATTCGAGGATTACGTACTGCACTCTGGATCGCGCCTGGTCTCCTTGTCCTCATCTCCATACTCACGTGGCTATCGTACGTAGGAAACGGAATGGCTTATGGAGGCGTTCTTGGATTGCCGAGTCGAGAAAAGGACGCTGTTGTTTTCGGGGCCAAAGCATTTCGCGCCCTCATTGTTGCGCTGGCGGCCGAGGGGTTAGCCGTCAGTCTAGTCACCTGGGACATCGCGAGAGTCCAGATGGCGAAATGGGTCAGTCTGGCGATAGCCACAGGTGTATCCGCTTTCTTAACTGCCCTAACCTTCATACTGGTCCGAGGGATGTAATTCAAACGGGGACATTATCTGACTCCGGGCAAGAACATCTCAATCTCGCCGCGACGCTATAAGCTAAAGGGTTGAAGGCGGCCCTCGCTGCCCTGGGAGTACTCGCTTGCCCTACGACGATCTGCGCGACTGGATTAAGACGCTCGAAAAACATGGCGAGCTCAAACGCATCCGCGAAGAAGTTTCGCCGGAGCTCGAAATCACCGAGATCACCGACCGCGTCACCAAGGCCGGCGGCCCGGCGCTGCTTTTTGAGAACGTGAAGGGCCATCCCGGCCACAAAGTCCTCATCAATCAGTTTGGCTCGGAGAAGCGCATGGCGCTTGCGCTCGGCGTCGAACACCTCGATGACATCGCCGATCGCATCCGCGGCCTGATGGACGTCAAAGCTCCCGAGGGCCTGCTCGACAAATTGAAGATGCTGCCGCAGCTTGGCGCGCTGAACAGCGCCTTCCCCAAAACCGTGAGCGCCAAAGACGCGCCATGCAAGGAAATGATCCGGCGCGAAAAATTCGACCTCAATTATTTCCCCATTCTCAAGTGCTGGCCGCAGGATGGCGGGCGCTTCATCACGGTGCCCTGCGTGCACACGCGCGATCCAAAAGGCGCGCCGGGAACGGGCAAGCGCAACATCGGCATGTATCGCATGCAGGTCTACGACGGCCAGACCACCGGGATGCATTGGCAGCGCCAGAAAGTCGCCGCCGAGCACTACCGCGAGGCATTGCGTGCCGCAGTCACTTCAGCAGCAGAGGCAAGCGGAGAATACGACCCGAAAGGTGCGCGCATATCAGCGATGGCCGAGTCCGCCGGCGGCGCGGTCACCATTCCCGATGGCTCTCTGGCCGGTACCGCCCAGGTTTCACTTGGGGCGTTGAAAGGCTCCCGTCTCGAAGTCGCCGTGTCCATCGGCACCGATCCCGCGACAACGTTCGCTGCTATCGTTCCGGCTCCGCCTGAAGTCGAGGAGTTTATGATCGCCGGCTTCCTGCGCGGCAAGCCCGTCGAAATTGTGAAGTGCGAAACCGTCGACCTTGAAGTTCCCGCCAATGCCGAGATCGTGCTTGAGGGCTACGTGGAGCTTGGCGAACTGCGCGCGGAAGGCCCCTTTGGCGACCACACTGGTTTTTACACGCTCGAAGACGAGTACCCTGTCTTCCATATCACGTGCATCACGCACCGCAAAGATCCCATCTACGCGGCAACCATCGTCGGCAAGCCGCCGATGGAGGATGCATGGATGGGCAAGGCCGTCGAACGCATCTTTCTTCCGGCGATGAAGATGGCCATTCCCGAGCTGGTCGATGTTCACCTGCCCGCCGAAGCCGTCTTCCACAATCTGATGATCGTGTCGATCAAGAAAAGCTACGCCGGACAGGCGCGCAAGGTGATGAACGCCATCTGGTCGCTGGGCCAGGCCATGTTCACCAAGTGCATCATCGTGGTCGATGAGGATTGCGACGTGCAGAACATTCCCGAAGTTGTTCTGCGCGTGGCCAATAACATCGATCCCGAGCGCGACATTCAATTCACTCTCGGCCCCGTTGATTCGCTCGACCACTCCTCGCGCCTGCCCAACTACGGGTCAAAAATGGGCATAGACGCCACGCGCAAGTGGCGCGCTGAAGGATTTGCGCGCCCCTGGCCGGCAATGATCGAAATGGATCGCGCGACCAAAGCCAAAGTTGACGCCATGTGGGCGAAGCTGGGGCTGTGATGGATGTAGCCGTTTCGGCAGGGACTTCCGTAGCTTCGGAATCAGGGCGCGAGAAACCACAAAAACCTGACCAAGCTCACAGCTGCACAGAGGGTGACGATCAACCACCATCTGCTGCCACGTATGCCGGCTAAGACCGGGAATAGGATGCTACAAAACATCGAGAGCAGCAATGTGGTGGAAGCGACCTCATAAGGAACCCATCGTATTTCATTCGGGAACGCCAGAAAGGTCAGGAACACGCAAAGGCTGATGAGTCCGAAACAACCATAACGGTTCTATTTCATGGCCATTATGCTCGCAGGAGCACGGACTCAAGTGCAAGGCAATTCGTTTTGCACTTTCGGCGAGTTCAGACGCGTTATCGAAGATGCGATTGTTCTAGCAAGAAAGAATTGGCCTGGGACGATGTCCGCGCTGGCGCAGCCCGACCAAAAGCGGTGCTGTAACATCCGTTTAATCTTTCCCCGTGCGATACTAAAAAATGAAAAACCCCACACAACCCCTCATCTTTCCCCGAGAGCCTCTTGTCCTATCGGCCCGCTTCACCCGCGCCGTCGACTACGCGCGCCTGCTCCACACCGAAGCCCGCAAGGGAACCGAAATCCCCTACATGGCTCATCTGCTCGGAGTCACCGCGCTCGTCATGGCCGAGGCCGGAGGCCCGGTTCCGCTCACTGAAGATATGGTGATCGCCGCCATCCTGCACGACACGGTCAAAGACCACGGCGGCAAGCCGCGCCTCGACGACGTCGAGAAGATCTTCGGGCCTCATGTTGCGCGCATGGTCGAGGGCCTCTCGGACACGCTCGCCGAAGATCACGACAAAAAAGAAGGTTGGGATGAGCGCAAGCGTGCGTATCTCGTGCGCCTACGCACGGAACCCGAAGACGTCCTCGTCATCTCAGCCGCCGACAAGCTTTACAACGCAAAATCCATCCTCGATGATCTCAAGCAAATCGGTCCCGCGGTGTGGGAGCGATTCAAGCGCGGCCCGAAAGAGCAGCTTTGGTACTTCCATTCGCTTCTCGAAGTCTTTCGCGCACGCCTCAAAAGTCCCATCGTCGATGAGCTCGAACACGTGGTGAATGAGATTTCGTATCTCGTCGCCACCGAATGGCCTGGAGCAAACGCCGTACCAAACACTCCTGGACCGCGGTGAAGCTTCCCAACGAGTGGTCGCTGAGTGAGGTTTAAGCCGGATTCTTGGCCAAACGGACTCGAAGGAGCTGCATTCGCCATTCGCCGCGCAAGAAGAATTCGCAAGACCCGCAATTGTACTTACCTCGGCTTGCCGCCCCTCCTCGCCTCTGCTACGCTTCGTCGGGCATCGCCTGCGCTTCGATCGCATTCCAATCTTCGCGTTCCATCTCTCTGGCGCCGCTGTCGCAGCGTTGTCCGCTAAGGATTGGGCGAGGAGTGCTTGTTCGGCTCGATAGCAAGTTCATTCACGACTTGCCGCACGTACGGTACCTGATTCGCCAATGTGCTCACTTCCGCCTTCTGGGATGCGGTCTTCACGCTTCCCGTGATGACGAGTGTGCCGTTCTTGACCGAGGCGTGAATGCTCTGGTCGTTTAAATTCGGGTTAGCCTTGATGGCGGCTTTGAAATTGTCCTCGATCCCAGAGTCAAGGTTGGAGGCGACAGGGCCGGCATTCTGAGCATCCGGTGGCCGCACGCCGATCTCGTCGACAATGGTGTAATCCGGAGCAGCTTGTTTGGCGAGTGTCTCGGCCTGCTGCCTGGCATCTTCTGAGGCCACCTTGCCTGTCAGGGTCATGACACCCTTATCTCGGTCCTGCGATACATCCACGGAACTAAGGTTATTGTTGCTGTTCAGGGAGCTCGTAACGGCCCCTTTTTCGTCTGGGTAGCTCTTGTGGCAACCTGCAATCGTCATCGCTCCGCCCATGAGTATGGCGCTGCCTAATAGAAACGAGCTTGGGAAACAATTCAGCTTCATCGTATTCATCTCCTCGTCGGATACACAGCTACACAGCGGTTACAACCTGACAGTCAGAGATGACAGGCGCCAGG
The DNA here is from genome assembly GCA_036489735.1 of Occallatibacter sp. Classification (GTDB taxonomy): domain Bacteria; phylum Acidobacteriota; class Terriglobia; order Terriglobales; family Acidobacteriaceae; genus Telmatobacter. The sequence goes on from DASXFF010000046.1 coordinate 12,624, forward strand.
GCTGGGTTGTTTCTTACCACACCAACGCGGACAAAGAACTCGGGTGCAGGACGCGGTGCGGCTCCGCTCTTTCCGGCTCGGCTTCCACGCGAATACGGCGGCCAGATACGCAACACGAGCTCTCAAGCCAAGGTCGTAGCCTGTGCTACGCTTCCTTTGTGCATCGCGTGTGCTTCCATCAAATTCTGATCTGTGCGTTCGCTCTTCTCGCCGGGGTTACCCTCGGCGCGCAGCAGCCCGCCCCAACCTCGGCGACGCCCCCGGCGGCAACTTCGGCCATGCCCCAGGGCCCCATCCACGACCCCGTCGAGTTGAGCGCCTACTCAGCGGCGATGCAAACGCAGGATCCAACCGCGCGCGCCGAATCTCTTGAAGCGTTTGTCCAGCAGTATCCCCACACCGCGGTCATGACCGAGGCGCTGGAAGAGGAGATGGCGGCATGGCAAACGGCGGGCGACTCGAGCCGGGTGATGAGGGTGGCCAAGCGCCTGCTCGCGCTGGACCCCGCGAACATTCGCGCGCTGGGCATCGTCGTGGCGCTCGATCGCGTGAACGCCGCCAAAGGCGATAATGCGGCGCTCAATGAAATGTGTGTGGATGCCTCCGGTGGAATGCTCGCCGTGCCCATGTGGCGTCGGCCCGCCAATATGTCTCCGGCTGACTATGTGCGCCTGAGCAAGCTGCTCAACGATATTTTTATCGGCGCGGAAGGCTACTGCGCGGTGGAACAGAAAAACTACTCGCAGGCCATGGATTGGCTGGGCCGCGCGTTGAAGCTCGACCCGACAAACGTGCAAGACACCTACCAGATGGCGGTCGCCGACCTTGAGTCGACGCCCCTCGATGTCCAGGGTTTTTGGTACTGCGCGCGCGCCATGAATCTGGCGCAGGCCGCCGCCATTCCGCAGGATGCAACGAGCATGGCAACCTACTGCAAAGGAAAATATACGAAGGTTCACGGCGCAGATGACGGCTGGGACGCTCTGGTAGCAAGCGTTGCAACGGAGGATGCTCCGCCCCCCGACTTCGCGAAACAAATCGATTCGCGGCTCAAAGCTGCTCCCGCCGCTCAGCAAAAATGACCGCCTCCAATTTCCCCGTTCTGCTTTCTTGTTCCCTCGTTCCCTAGGTCCCTCGGTTCCTTTCTTTCTGCTATATCTAAATTCATGCGGGTTCATCTCCCCACGCGCCTCATCGCCGTCGCCGCGGCGCTCGTTTTTGCGCTTCCTCTTGGCGCTCAGCAAACATCGGACACCTTCCGCTGGATCGATTTTCACGACGCGAAAGATCAAAACATCGTTGCCTGGATCACGCGCTCGCTCGCCATTGAGAAATGGACGGCCATCCGCGAGATCGGCGTCATCTACGACGCCGCCCTTGTCGTCACCACCGATCGCCCCGGCCCGCAGTCCACGCCCGGCGACGACAGCTTCACAGTATGGAACGTTTCGCTCACCAGCCACGTGGTGGCTCCGCTCATCTCCGGGGTCAATTTGCGCTGGTTCGATTGGCAGAGCTTTCGCGCGGACTCGCCGCAGGAACTGACCATTCTCTACGACAACTGCCACGATTGCGCGGCCAGCACATACTTCACGGCTTTCTATTACGACCTTGCGCACCACATGTTTGCGGCGCGCTGGTTGCGCGGCGGCCAGGGAGTTCTGGTCTGGAACGCGACCGGCCCCAGCGCCGAAAGCGGCATCGCGTGGACGCAACTCTACGCCGTAATGGCCGAGCCAGATGGCCGCGCTTTTCTCTCGACATGGAATCACTTCGAATACGGCAAGCTTCGGCCGCCCAGCAACACGGTCTTTCGCTATGACGTAGATCCGATCAGCGGCATGGAGCGCACGGTGGAACTAACCAGAGGTGATGCCGACGCGATGGAAATGCGTCTCTGCCGCGGGCAAAACACCGTCCAGGGTCTGGAGCGCGGGCAGGACTCCGCAGTCTGCCAGCAAATGCTCGGCACTCAGCCGCAGCGCAAGCCCGTCACCACTCCTCCGGCAAACAATCGCGGCAAATCCGCTCCACCCGGCGCGCGGCACTAACCGGAGGTCCGGCGCATGCGCGCTCCGAACTCACAGACACTCACAGACAAATGATTCTTTCGTCAACGCATCCAACCGGTTCATGAGCCCGGGAATTGCCCTTCGTGGCCGCTGTGCGGCGTGGCCCATTGCCTTGTCTTCAATTCTGCTGGGCTTCGCCGGTTGCGGGGGAATAACACAAGGCGGCACGGTCCAGGCTCCATCGCCAACCTCGGTCACGGTGTCGTGCGCACCTACAACTGTGGCTCCAGGTGCGACCGCGCAATGCAGCGCCACTGTGCAGGGCGGCAGCGCCGCGGTTACGTGGACAGTGAGTGCTGGCACCATGAATTCGAGCGGCCTATTCACTGCGCCCTCCTCCACAGGCCAAGTCAGCGTAAAGGCAACGAGCGTCGCCGCGGCCCAGGTGTCCGGCACCACCGCTATCACCGTCGCTTATCTTGTGGCGCCGAGCAAGCATGTCGTACTGGTGATGGAAGAAAACCAGAGTTATTCCACCGTGGTCGGTAACACCACCGATTGGCCTGCGCTGAATGCGCTTATCGGCAAAGGTTCGTTGGCCACCAACTACTACGCCAACACGCATCCCTCGATCGGCAACTATTTCATGCTGACAACCGGGCAGATTCTGACCAACGACGATACTTCCACCGAAGTGTGGAACGTAGATAACATCGCGCGCCGCATGCTGTCGAGCGGTGTTTCTTTCAAAATTTACGCGGAGGGGATTTCGCAAGGCTACACCGGTGGAGACACCGGGCTTTACGTGATCCGCCACAATCCGTTCGCCATGCTTTCAGACATCGCCAACAATGCGCAGGTGGCCAGCGAGGTGATGTTTCCTTTCACTCAATTTGCCCTCGACGTTCAAAACAACGCGCTGCCTGAGTTCTCCTTCATTGTGCCCAATATCGACGACGACGCGCATACGGGAACCGCGCTCGAGGCCGACAGCTGGCTCGGGTCGCAGGTGGTTGCCCCGCTTGCAGGCCTCAGCGCGTTTCAGGCAGGAGGCGATGGGATTCTTGTGGTTGATTTCGACGAAGCCGACGACAGCGATACCACCAATGGCGGCGGCCACGTTGCGCCCGTGCTTTGGGGCCCGAATGTGAAGGCCGGCTACCAGCAAAATTCCGCTACCGTGTACCAGCATCAAAGCATGCTGTTGGCGATCATGGATGCGCTCGGCCTTGGCGACCCTCCCGGTGCATCGGCGAACGCGCCCTCAATGGGAGAGTTTTTTGTGCAGCAGTAGATTCTGGCAAAACTTTCCGGCCGCATTGGCGTTTATATCTCTGCCATAGAATCACAAACGGCGTGCCTTGATGGCCCGGCGTCCGGGCATTGCGCTAGACTTGGTGACCACGGGACACGTCTGAGTACTTGGAGGGTAAGATGAACCGAATTCCTCGATTTGCCATTGCAATGTCGATCGGTGTTGCCGCCGCTCTTTTGATTTCCGTCTGCGGCAGTAACTCCGCTTCGTCCAACTTTGCGCTCTTTTCGGCCGTTGCCGCCGCGCAAGATCAGGCTCCGCCACCTGACCAGGCTGCGCCGCCCGACCAGGGCCAGCCGGACCAGGGCCCCGACCCTGCAGCCGTCAATGAGGCGCCGAGCGGTCCTTCTTACACCACTGAAGCACCTCCGCAGCCCGACCAGTCAGCTCAGCAGCCGGGCCAGGCTCCCGACGATTCCGGCTACGCCGAGCTGCCGACGGAGCAGGCAACCGAGCCGCCGCCGGCGCTGCCTGACTACGATCAGCCGGCAGATCCCGGGGACGGATACCTTTGGACGCCGGGCTATTGGGCCTGGGGAACGGGCGGCTATTACTGGGTGCCGGGCGCGTGGGTCGAGCCGCCTTACATGGGTGCGCTGTGGACGCCGGGCTACTGGGGCTTTTATACCGGGCGCTATCTCTTCTATCCCGGCCATTGGGGAACCCACATCGGTTTCTACGGCGGCATCAACTACGGCTTTGGCTACGTTGGCTTCGGGTATGAAGGTGGCTACTGGAACGGCGGCCACTTCTTCTACAACCGTGCATACAACAACATCAACGTTCGCGTCGTGCACAACACCTACAGCTATCGCGCGGGCAATCGCGGAGCCTACAACCGGCCGGCCGGCAGTCCACGCTCCAGTTACCGCGGCGGTTCGGGCGTTCAATACGGGCCTCAGCCTGCGGAACGGCAAGCGGCGCGCGAACCCAGCGCTCCACGCATGAACACGCAGGTGCAGCACCAGCAGACGTACGGCGGCGTGCGCGGGCAATATGCGGCGCAGAATCACGGACGGCCTGCCACGCCGGCCGTCAGCCGGCCCATTCCGGCTGATCGCAGCTCGCACAGCGCACCTGCAAGTCATGGCAGCAGCGGTGGGCAGGGCGGCGGCGGACGCCACCACTAGAAACAGTGGCTGCCTCATCCTGAACGTCCCGCGCCCGCGGGACGTTCAGGGTAGGATCGCGCGAATCCCCTGAAACCTGACCCCTGACCCCTGAAACCTCACCCCTGACCCCTGACCCGTCGCTATTCGGCCGTCTTCACACTGATCGCAACCAGATTGCGCACCCACCGCGCGGGGCGCTTTTCTCCCGTAGCCACCAGCTTCAGCGGTCCATCGGCGGCAATCGGCTGGCCATTCTCCGTATCGGCCACCATTACGGTTGCGTCATGCACATCGGGCGTCACTTCGCCAATCGAATACACAACTTCATATCCGTCCGAACCATCGGCCAGAACATAAAGCCGCAGCTGTTTACCGCGCGGCTTGTCGGTCACGCCGAGCGGCGTGAGCAGCGCAATCACCGGTACGCCAGAATAGGTTTCATCGGCCTTGGTGTGCTCGTTGTGAACCGTTACCGTCACGTGAGGCAGCGCGGCCAGTGTCGCTGCCGTCCACGTAGCCGATTTGTCGCCATAGCTCACTGCCAGTGGGCCCGCTGGCGGCGCGGGCTTGTGCATTTCGCCAGTGGGCTGCGCCGGCTTCTGCTGGCTTTGGCTTGGAGTTTGCGCGCCCATCGCCGTAACCCCGAGCAGCGACAAGAAGATGGCGCTATGAATGCCCCAACGCATCGTGAATGTCTCCCGAAGTTCATCGTATACTGGACCCATGTCGATTGTGCGCAACGCCGCCGGCATCGCCAAGGGTATGAGCATCACCCTGCACGAAATGTTTGCGCCTACTGAAGTAGAGAATTACCCCGACGGCAAAGGCCCCAACCGTGGCGCGGTCCTGGAGCAGCGCTTTCGCGGGGCACACGTGTTGCAGCGCGACGAGAATGGCCTGGAAAAGTGCGTGGCTTGTTTTCTGTGCGCCGCGGCATGCCCGGCGAATTGCATCTACATCGAGGCCGCGGAAAACACCGCCGAAACTCGCATCTCTTCCTCGGAACGCTACGCCCAGGTCTACAACATCGATTACAACCGCTGCATTTTTTGCGGCTACTGCGTCGAGGCTTGCCCCACGGATGCTATTACCCACGGACACGGCTTCGAACTGGCGCAACTGAATGCCACCAACCTGGTCATGCGCAAGGAAGACATGCTGCTGCCGGTCGAGGCGCTCATAGCAAAATAAGGCTGCCGTTCAACTCCAGCCCGGCCGATCCTGATTTGAAAATAGCTTCAGTTCACTCCTTGCATCCAGCTCGGCGCCACGCGAGTTCTCTTCAATCGCTAAAGCCGGCTGACACTTCGGCGTGACCTCTGCCACTTTCGTTCGTATCACGCTGGTAACGTGCCATTTCCTCACGATTTGGAGCATAATGGTCGATGACATTCTTGGCCTTCAAGGTATAGGTCATTCTGCGGGTGAACTGGCCTGCGTTTTTTTCGCGGCGAGGTCAACGGTAGCAGGGAGTCAGGTCAAGACGTTTCAAAGGGAGGATGGATGCGAATCCGGCGCGCATGGGTGCCGTTGATCGCGATTGTCGCAGCCTGCATGACCGCAGGTGCACAGTCCAGCCCTGCCTCTGATCAATCTCCCTCCGGGGGTGCCGGGAAGACCATCCTTACCGCGAGGGGAGTGCATAATCTCTCTCCGGAAGTTGCAGCCCGCGACCTTCCCGTTCATCTTCGCGCTGTCGTCACCTATTACGACCCCTACATCGACGCGCGTCACGCCGCGATCTTCGTTGCCGATGCATCGGGCGGGGTTTTCATTTCCGTTCCCGCGCGGCCTATCCTTTCCATCAAGCCCGGCACGCTCGTTGACATCGCCGGCGTCACCAATGCCGGCGACTACGCGGCCGTCGTTTCCAGCGACAACGTGCGGCCAATTGGCCAATCCAATCTGCCTGAAAACCCGCTCAAGGTCACGCTCACACAGTTGCTCACCGGCGCACTCGATTGCCAGTGGGTTCAGGTTGAGGGCCGCGTTCGCTCTGTGCACGTATCGCCGAACGATGTGCTGCTCAGCGTGGCTGGCGACGGCGGAATGCTGACTGCCGTGACCGTGCGCCAGAAGGGGGTCGACTACGATTCACTTGTCGATTCTCTGGTTCGCATCGATGGCAACGCGGCGCCCCTGTTCAATCAGCGCCGTCAGATGGTCGGGGTGCACCTCTTCTTCCCCGCGCTCGGCCAGGTCACCGTCCTCCAGCCGGCGCCGCGCGATCCTTTCGCTGTGCCCGCGGTTCCGGTGTCGGAATTGTTCCGCTTCTCGCCCGATCCGGGGTTGCTCCACCGCGTTCATGTGCAGGGCACAGTCACGCTCGATTGGCCTGGACGCATGCTTTGCATTCAAGACGTCAAAGCGGGCATCTGCATGCAGACCACCGAGACGACTGTCGTCCCGGTCGGCTCCTTAGTCGAGGTGGTCGGCTTTCCCGTCATCGATTTCTTCAAGCCCTCGCTTCAAGACGCGATTTTTCACCAGGCTGGAACCGTAGACTCGCCTCCGCGGCCCGTGGACATCACCCCTGACAAGGCCGTCAAAGGCGACCTCGATGGCAAACTTGTCCAGATCGACGCCGAACTGATTGGCCGCGATGTCGCCGCATCCGATCCCACTCTCATGTTTCGCGCCGGTGGCGTGCTCTTCCCGGCCATCCTCCCTAGAAACGTGAATCTTGGCTCTGCGCTGCCATGGAAAGACGGCAGCATGGTGCGCATCACCGGCGTCAGCAATGTGCAGGTGGACTCTCTCAGCACCAATCTGAGCGAGGGCGCTGTGCGGCCCGAGTCGGTTCACATCTTTTTGCGCTCGCTCGACGACATTTCCGTGCTACAGGCGCCCTCCTGGTGGACCGCGCAACACACCTACGAAAGCTTCGCCATTGCCACCCTGCTGGTTGTGGGCTCTTTGGTCTGGATCGTCGTTCTCCGCCACCGCGTAGCGCTGCAGACCCGCGCGCTTCGTGGCAGCGAGGAACGCCTGCGGCACCTCTCGGAGCATGACGCCCTTACCGGCCTGCCCAACCGCATCCTGCTCAACGACCGATGTCAGACATCGCTCAGGCGCGCCGTGCGTTTTCAATCCTGTCTGGGCCTGCTCATGGTCGATGCGGATGAATTCAAAATCGTAAATGACGCGCTTGGCCATCTAGCCGGTGATAAATTGCTGTGTGAACTCGCCAATCGCCTGTGTGACTGCGTTCGCTCTACCGATACTGTGGCTCGCATCGGCGGCGATGAGTTCATTGTGCTGCTTCCCGACCTGCGAATTCCCGCGGAGGCCGAATCCATCGCCGCCAAAATTGTGGCGACCGTTGCACAGCCCTATGCCATCGATAACACGCAGGCCGTGATCACCGTCAGCGTGGGAGTCGTCACCTACCCTGAGGCGGGCACCGATCTCGAAACCTTGATGCACTGCGCAGACGAGGCCATGTACGCAGCAAAAGAGAAGGGCAAAAACAGCTTCCAGGTCTATCGGACGATTTCCCAAGCCGGCGGCGGGAACGGTGCGCCGATCTACCGTCAACCCCAGGTTCCGCTGGCCACCGGCGGCGCTTGAGTTCTGCGTATAACCCCGCACCTGCCGGCAACCAGCCCTGGCGCATCTCCGCGGTTGTTGCCCGCGAACCTTCCCATTGAGCGCGCCAATTCAAACGAGCCCTGAATCGGTTCCCGCCCGCGCTACGGCTTCACGATCTTCTGCAGCCGCGGATCCTGCCACAGCGCCGCGAACTCCTTGTCCACATACACATCGTCAAGCTGCGGATAGTGGCCTTGTTTGGCGCGGCCCAAATAGTCAAGCGCACCTTCGAGATTGCCTCTCCGTGCAAAGATTCTGGCAATCAGATAGTCCATGCGCGCCACTTGTTCCGGCGATCTTACCTGGGCAATCACGCCGTCTTCGCTGGAGCTGAACACGTCGGGATTGAGTTCCAGCGCCCTCGCGTATTCGGTCATGGCGCGGTCGATCTGGCTTAGCCCTGCCCAGGTCTCCGCCATATTGACGTGAAACGCGGGATTCTCCTCGTCGATCGCCAACGCCTCTTTCTCGTAGTTGAGCGCTGTTTTGTATTTCTTTTCCACGCACATCAATGCGCCCAGGTTATTCAGCGCGATCGCGTTGCGCGGGTCGGTCTTGAGCGCCGCCAGAAAACTCTTGCGTGCGGCGCTGGTTTCATTCAGTTTGAGCTGGACAATCCCCAGCTTGTTATACAGTTGCGCGTCCGGGGTGCCGGCGCGCAGAGCCCGCTGATAATAGGCTGCTGCTGTGGGATAGTCGGTGCGCGCGCGGGCGATGTCGCCCTTCTGCTCGGCGGCCGATGCTGTCTCCAGGCTGATTCCCTGGGGCAGGTCCCGCAGCGGAGCGCGCCAGCCATACGCGGCAACCGAGGACAGCAGGCTGAGGCTCACGGCGGCAATGATGTTTGCAAGATTCTTCATGGAACACCTCTTTCTCGATGCGGGCCACTTCAGGGAGGGCTGCTTAGTGAGTCGCCCGCATTCGATTGATTCGAGTAAAGACCATCCGGCGTGGGTCGACAACGCTATACCTGCTACCTCTCCGCAGCACTTCGGTTACAGCTGCTGGCCTGCTCCCAATACGTTCGGATTCAGCACCTTGTACTGACGGTGAAAGCCTGTTTCGGCGCTGTTTCGAACCCCGGTTGCCGAGGTTACACCCCGTTACACGCGGTACGCTGGTCATTCGGACACCGTTAAAGCCTTCCCATTCCAGTAAGCCGCGCTAACATTACAATCGTTGCGACGATCCGATACAGCGGAACCAGAACGGCTGTACCCAGCAGCACATCTTCTCCGTGGCTTTTTCTCTCCGGGGTCCCCGGCGACAGGTCTTCGTCGCAGGGATGGAGATAAGGGCCGCCCTGAGGATTGGGCACATCAATTCTGGTTCCGCTCAAAACGATCTCTGACTGTTGCGCGAGGCGGCACGTGACCGTGGAAACTCCCCAATCGATCGAATTCGCCGAAGAGCGAGCCGAGCTGAAAACCGTACTCGAGTCGAAAGGCTTCGCGCGCGCGCCCACCCTGGCCAACCTTCTCTCCTATTTATGTGAAAAGGTCTTTGCCGGCGAGGCCAATCAGATCAAGGAATATTCGATTGCCGTCGAAGCCTTTCGCCGCAGCGATTCATTCGATCAGGATTCCGATTCCATTGTTCGCGTTGAAGCCAACCGCCTGCGCAAGCGCCTTGCCGAGTATTACCGGGGCGAAGGCGCGCAGAATCGCCTGCAGATTTCCATTCCTGTCGGGCAGTACGTTCCAAAGTTCAATGTGATCGTATCGCCTCCGTCCCCGGATCCCCCGGAATCCGCTGCTGCAACAAGCGGCGACCCAAATCCCGCATCTGCTCAGTCGTCGCAGGCTACACTTTTCCGCCGCTGGTGGTGGGTGGCTGCCGCGGTCGTTGTTCTCTGCGGGGTCGCCGCCGCCCTGCTCGCTCGTCACTCGCTGTGGCAAAGGCAGCAGCAGCCCGCCATCGCAGCCAATCCACCTTCCGAAGGTCCCTCGGAACCGCCTCTCGGTCCGCCAGGCGGAGAAGAAGTCCGCATCCTCGCCGGCGCTGGGCGCAGCTTCGTCGACCACGCCGACAAGCTCTGGAGCGGCGACGAGTTTTTCACCGGAGGCACTGCCGTAAAAAGCTCCATCGAGCACATCGCGCGCACCCTCAACCCCGGCTTTTATCGCACCAGCAGGCAGGGTGCATTTCGCTACGACATTCCCCTGCGCCCCGGCATTTACGAGCTGCACCTTCACTTCGCCGAAACTGTCTACGGTCCCGAGTCTTCAGGCAGCGGAGGAGAAGGCAGCCGGATCATGAACATTCGCGCCAACGGCGTTACCCTCCTGAGCCAGTTCGACGTGGTGGCCGACGCCGGCGCCAGCTCTACCGCCGACGTGAAAGTCTTCACCGGCATCGAACCGGCCCGCGACGGCAAACTTCACCTCGAGTTCTCCGCCGACAACGGCCAGCAGGCGATTCTTTCGGCCATCGAAATCCTGCCCGGAATCCGCGGGCACGTCCGCCCCATTCGCATTCTGGCCAGGGAATCTCCCTACTACTCCAACGACAGCCATTGGTGGAGTCCCGACGACTACTTCGAAGGTGGCCAGCTCGCGGCCTATACTGCGCCGGTGAAGGGAACTGACGATCCCGAGCTCTACGAAACCGAGCGTTGGGGAAACTTTTCCTATGCCGTCCCGGTCGCTCCCGGAAAATATACAGTGACCTTGTATTTCGCCGCGCGCCACGGCAATTGGGACGAGCCCTCAGCCGACGCCTTTGAGGGCAAGCCGACCGTCGCACATGTGTTCAACGTTTTCTGCAACGGCCAGGTCCTGCTCTCCGCGTTCGACCTTGCCAAAGAAGCGCACGACTCCGACGTCGTCATTCGCCGCTTCGCCGGCTTGGAGCCCAACGCGCAGGGCAAGCTGAACTTGGGCTTCGTTCCCGTCCGCGGCTACGCATCCGTCACCGGCGTCGAAGTCCTGCCGCAATAAGCCGGCCTCCACTCCGATTGGCCCCAATCTCATGTGATCCAGCACACAGATTCCCAGCCCACCAGCCCGTATCTTCAAACCAGCTGGTGAAAAAGCTGGTCCAATTCGTTGCCGTTCTAGCCATTGGCGTCCTGGTTGCTCAGCCCTCCCTTGCAACTCTCCCATGCGCCTTTGGGGCATCCGCGGCCTGCACGCCCGGTTGCCCGATGGCCAAGAACGGCATGGGCCCGAATTGCCCCATGAACCACGCGGCAGCCCACCCCACGACCAACAGAATGGCCTCGAGCGACTGCCCTGAGAATTGCTGTGCACATGCCTTCGCGCAGTCAATGGCTCCCTCGGCGACGCCCGACAAGTTGAAACTCATCGCGCTCGTCCCAGCCGTTGCGCAACCGGCCCTGATCGCTGTCGCCGATCCGCAGCTGCGCCCTCTCGCCAACCTCGAGCCGCAATTCTCATCACCTCCGCGCTACATTCTCAACCAGGCCTTCCGCATCTAATCTCTCTTCTTTCGTCCCTTGCAAATGAAGCAGTCGCATCGCGCTATTCCGGCCTTGCGGCTCGATTTGTAAACCGGATTTCCAACGATAAGGAGAATTCCATGAAACGCACCATCGCAGCTCTTTCGTTCGCCCTCGTCCTCGCCTCCACCGCCTTTGGCCAACCATGGACCCCCAAAGCCAAGGCCATCTACTGCAGCGACTGCTGCCACCAGAAGTGCGACGGCAAAACCTGCTGCAAAGGGACCTGCAACGAGAGCTGCTGCCAGAGCAAGTAATTCCCACCAATCATTTTTCGCGGCGAAGGCCCGGATCGCTCCAGCGCTCCGGGCCGCATCGCCCACTCACCAACGATCTCTTATCTCTACTCTCTTTTCACTTATCTCTTGTCTCCGCTCTCTTATCTCTACTCTCTTCTCTCTTATCTCTACTCTTACCCCGCCCCGCTCATCGCTCACTCTTTCGATTTCACCCTCGCGGCAATTCCCGGCGTCAGCCGTTTCAGCAAACCGGCCAAACGGCCCTCAACCAATCGCCCGGTCTCGCCCACCTCTGCATGACTCAATGGTGTCGCCCCCAATCCCGCGGCCAGATTGGTCACGCACGAAATCCCCAGCACTTCAATCCCCATGTGTCGAGCCACAATGGTCTCCGGCACGGTCGACATGCCCACCAGCGTCGCGCCCAGCGCGCGAAAGGCGCGAATCTCCGCGGGCGTCTCGAAGCTCGGCCCCGGCGTGGCCAGATAGACGCCTTCCTCCATCGCGAAGCCCTCTTCGCGCGCCGCCTGTTTGGCCAGCGCGCGCAGGTGCGAGCTGTACGCTTCGGTCATGTCAAAAAAACGCTCGCCGGCGCCCGCCCGAACCGCAAACCGCGGCTCATTGCGCCCGGTCAGTGGGTTCCAGCCCATCATGTTGATGTGGTCGCTCAACAGCACCAGCTCGCCCACGCGATAGGTGGTTTGAATGCCGCCCGCCGCATTGGTCAACACCACAGCGCGAACGCCAAGCATGCCCAGCACGCGCATCGGGAAGGTGACTTGCTGCGGCGAATATCCTTCGTAGTAGTGAACCCGCCCTTGCATAATCACGACCGGCGCGCCACCCATCAGCCCCGCAACCAGGCGGCCCGAATGACCTTCAACTGTCGATTGCGGAAAATGCGGGATCTCGCTGTAAGGAACGATGATCGGCTTCTCAACCGACCGTGCGGCGGCACCCAGCCCCGAGCCCAGCACGATGCCGACCTGCGCACCCAGCGTGCCCACCCGCTCCTTCAGGTATGCCGCTGCCTCTGCGACGTCGTCGTAATAGCTCATATTGGATTGCCGTTCGCTCCGAAACATTCTACACATCAAACCGGCTGCCCCATCTCCGGGGTGGATACTAGCTTTGCTTGGGCGGAATAGCACATCCTCGAATCCGCATTTGCTTTTCGCGGGCTTCACCGAGCACGAAAGTGGGTGCCCCAGGTCCCGATTCTGGGACCTGGGATAGCACATCCTCGAATCCGCATTTGCTTTTCGCGGGCTCCACCGAGCACAAACCGCCCCCGCGACCTCTGTGGTAATTTGTTCGTGTGTCCACCACCAACTCTCTGGCCACCGGCCAAATCGAGCCTGCACAACCAGGCTTGAAGCGGCGATTTACTGCGTGGCATGCGGGCACGGCTGCGCTCCTCGCGCTCGGCTACTCCGGCTACTACTTCTGCCGCTCCGATCTCTCCGTCGTATTGCCCGATCTGATCCACTCGATGTCTGGCCACGGATTCACTGCGGACGAAGCGCAGATCCGCCTCGGCTTCATCGCATCGGTGGGCACCGTGGCGTACGCATTCGGCAAGTTTTTCTCCGGGCCGCTGGCCGATACCGGCGGCGGAAAGCGCAGCTTTCTCGGCGGAATGGCCGGCTCCATCTTCTTCACCGTCATCTTTGCCATGAGCGGCAGCTTGCCCCTCTTCACGCTGGCCTGGATCGGCAATCGCCTCTTCCAGTCGCAGGGATGGGCGGGCCTGGTGCGCGTTTCTTCGCGCTGGTTTTCCTACTCCACCTACGGCAGCGTGATGGCGGTGGTCAGCCTCAGCTTTTTGTTCGGCGATGCGGGCTGCCGCTGGACGATGAGCGAGCTGATGGCGCACGGCGTGGGCTGGCGCGGAGTTTTCTTTTTCGCCGCCGCCGCGCTCGCGGTTTTGATGCTGGTCAATCTCTTCCTCCTCCGCGAAACACCCCAAGATCGCGGCCTGCCCGCTCCGGTGGTCAATCCGAGAAATGTCTATGCGGCCGAGCAAACGCCGACTGACGACCATGTGCGGATCGGCGCCATCCTCCGCCCGCTGCTTTCGAGCTTTGCCTTTTGGATGGTCTGCGTGCTGGCCTTCGGCGCCACTCTTTTGCGCGAAACCTTCAACCTTTGGACGCCGACTTACTTCGTCCAGTTCGCCGGCCTCGCGCCGAGCGTCGCCGCCAGCCGCAGCGCCCTTTTTCCTCTCTGCGGCGGAATTTCGGTCCTGCTCGGCGGATTCTTGAGCGACAAACTCGGCCCCAACGGCCGCAACATTCTTGTGGTCGCAGGCATGTCGGCTTGCACCGTCTGTCTTGTGCTCATGGGGCGAATTCCTTTGCACGCCGGCCCGCTCGCGCCCTCGATTCTCGTGGGTCTGGTCGGCTTCACCCTGCTCGGGCCCTACTCCTATCTCGCCGGGGCTATGTCACTCGATTTCGGCGGACAGCGTGGCAGCGCCACCGCCGCCGGCATCATCGACGGCTTCGGCTACATGGCCGGATGGCTCTCCGGCGACACCGTTGCGCGCGTCGCGGTCGCCTTCGGCTGGCGGATGGCGTTTGTCGCCCTCGCCGGCATCTCGCTCCTCACGGCCCTGGTCGCCCTTGTGCTCACCACGCACCAGAAGGGGGCAGAGGACAAACCGAAGCCGTCGCTGGCGTAATCCCTCGCTGCCATCTCGATCGACTCATACATCCGATGACACTCTGTATCATGCTGTCCGGCGCCCTTAGCGGGGCGAAAGCTGCCTTGTCGATTCTGGCGTTTCGGAGATAAAAGCGAAGGAAATTGTTGAAATTTGTCGATGACGATTCGATAAGTTATTTATTTGCAGTGATTCGGTGAAGACATTGTGACCCCCCAGGGTAAAAATGCTTTTTTGATTATTTTCCGGTGATGCGGGGGCTGTTTTGTAACCTGCGAAGACGCGCGTGGTGCAGAGATGAGCCCCATGCGCGGCCTGATTCGAGTTGCCGGCGAGAGGGAGGGTCTCCTTTTTACAAACATCGTTCCAGGTGCAGATGCAACGCGAGGTCGCCTTCTTACCGGTATTGAATTCGGATGAGACTGCCATGAAGAGCCCTTCCATGAGAATCGCGATTTGGGCGGATGGCCCACCGCGACGAAAGCTGGTTTTGGAATGCTGAGACCAGTATGCACTTAAGCGGGATAATAATCGGCAGACTTGGGGAAAAAAGAGAATAGAGATAAGAGATAAGAGATAAAGGACTTACGGGAGGCACGCGGATTTATTTTCGGCCGGAGGTCTTGACAAAAAAGCGGCGACCGAGGGAACAGAGAACAGCGGTCAGGGATCAGTGATCAGCGGTCATCGGCGTTCAGTGGTTCAGTGGTTGCCAGTGGTTGACAAGTCGAAGGGAGTGCTTCCTACCCTAAAACTCGTCGCTGTGCGTCGAGTTTTAGAATGGGGCACCCCAGTTCGTGGGGGGCGGCAATGCGCTTTCCCAGGTCTGAGAATCCATCTCCCTCGTTTGCGCCTTGCCGCTCAACCGATTTATTGTGATCACGCCCGACATTTTGAGGGGGAATCGCGATGAACTCCAGGTTGGTCGTTGCTGCTCTTGTTTCGCTTTCATCTGTCACCGCCGCCGCAGCGCAAAAAGTGCCGGCGCGGCCAAAGATCACCGGCATCTCGCACCTGGCGGTCTATACGTCGGATGCGACGACTACTGAGCACTTCTACATCGTGAGCGTGGGCGCGGTGAAGGCGCCGGACCCGGAGAATCCGCAGGGCGTGCGCTACATGCTGAGCGCCACGCAGTTTGTTGAAGTGCTGCCGCTGCCGGCCGACGCGGGCATCAATCGCCTGGATCATGCGGCCTTCAATACGGACAACGCCGACGGCATGCGCAAGTATCTCGCGGCCAGGGGATGGAAGACGCCGTCGCGCGTGGAGCGCGGCAACGATGGCAGCCGCTGGTTCGATGTGCTCGACCCCGAGGGCAACACGATTCAATTTGTGCAGCCGCCCGCCAATCCCAAGCCCGTGGACGCGCCGAATGCCATCGGCCATCACATCATTCATGTGGGGATGCTGGTGCACGATCGCGCTGAGGAAGACAAGTTTTATCGTGACCTGCTTGGATTCAAGCCGTACTGGTGGGGCGGCCGCGACGGCAAGGTTGAGTGGGTCAGCCAGCAGGTTCCCGACGCGCACGATTGGATTGAGTACATGGTGTCGGGCGGCCCGGGCAAAGGAATTCCGGCGAATATGTCGCAGCAGACACTGGGAGTGCTCGACCATTTCTCGATCGGCGTGGCTTCGGTTCCCGACGCGTACAAAGTGCTGGTCGACGCCAACCGGCTGAGCGGGCGGCACGACCAGGCGCCGAAGATCGGCCTCGACGGCAAGTACCAGTTCAATATGTATGACCCCGATGGAACGCGCGTTGAGGTGATGAACTTCCATGCGACAGAGAAGCCGTGCTGCTCCGAGTTCACGGCGGAAGATCCGGCGGAGTAGGAAATCGGCGAGCTAGCGAGTTAGCGAGTTAGCAAGTCAGCGGGGCTGCGAGTCCGCAGGATCAACCCTCGGCCACAGACCTGCGGGAACGAAATCGCCAATAGGCGTAGGTGGCCAGGCCATAAACCAAGAAGTTTCCTGCCCCCACTACGATCAAGCAGAGGCTCTTCTCCCATATGGGAAGAGGAGCCGGATTGCCTCTATGGAGGGAGATATACAGGGTTGACCCGGCGAAGCTTCCGGGCGTGAGAGCGTACCAGAGTCGCGATGGAAGTATCTGGTCGGGAAAGAAGAGAACCAACGGCATCACAAGTCCTACGACCCCGCCGATCCAGAACGCACGCTTCATCGAGTCTTCTCCATCATTGGAATGGTCGCAGGCGATGCAAGGGCGCACAAGGGAAAACTAAATCCCTTGGGTCACTATGTGGCTGGCTTGGCGGGGCTAAAGTCGCAGGAAAAACGCTCTTACGGTATACTGATTGAGGCCTGAAGGGCAGGGAAATCCCTGTCGAATAGGGAGGTTGGGGCCACTCGCCCCTCCAAAACCAGAAAAGAAGAAGAAAATGCCAAAGTTGAAGACCCATTCAGGCGCGGCCAAGCGCTTCAGCAAGACTGGCACCGGAAAAATCAAGCGGGGCCAGACGAAGACGCGGCACATCCTGACGTCGAAGCCGCAAAAGAGCAAGCGGAAGCTGGGCAAGCAGAAGCTGGTTTCCGACGGCGACTACTTCAAGGTAGCGCGCATGATTCCCTACGCCTAAGGTACTCTGTGCCCTCGACTCTTTGGAGGAGGGGCGTGCCACTGCGTGGAGCAGCCCTTTGGATGAGGGTTGTGCCACTGCAGATCGGCCGATGCATTGGCCCCCGCCGATTGCGAAAGCACTCGAAAACGGCGAGAGATTAGGCTCGACCAGAGCGTGTGAAGAGGTTGACAGCCGTGACCATCACGGCCTCCTGCCTCCAGCCGCGTAACAACAGCCGCTAGCTATTATCTCCTAGCTTTTAGCTCGACGTGCTTGAACCGGATTCCGCGATGCTCCGCAAAAGCGGGAGCGATGAGCGGAATCAAAAAAAGGAGAGAAACATGCCTCGCGTAAAACGTGGGACAAAGCGGAACGACCGGCGCAAGAAGATTCTCAAGCGCGCCAGCGGTTATTTCCTCACCAAATCGAAGCTCTACCAGGCGGCCCAGGAGGCCGTTGAGCGCGGCCTTAAGTTCGCCTACAAGGGCCGGCGCGAAAAGAAGCGCCAGTTCCGTTCGTTGTGGATCGTTCGCATTGCCGCGGCGTGCAAGCTGAATGGGACAAGCTACTCGCAGTTCATCAACGGGCTGAAGAAGGCCGGCGTGGAGCTGGATCGCAAGATTTTGGCCGACATCGCGGTGCACGACGCGGCTGGGTTTGCGAAGCTTGTGGAGCAGGCCAAGGCGGCCGCTCCGCCCAAGCCCAAGGCTCCAGTAAAGACGAAGGCCAAAGCAGCGTAGTTTTCCTCGGGTTGGTTTGGAATCGAGGTTTTCCACCCTTCCCGCAAAGACAAGAACGCGGCAACCTTGGCAACGTAAGTTCGAAATATGACTGGCGGAAATGCGGCCCGGGGTTCCAGAAGGACTCCGGGCCGCGGTGCGTTCGGCGGGTGTGAGATCCCTTATCCAACTCGCGAGTTTTACAAACGATTAGGAAGCGCAGGCCGGAGCAGAGTTGCGCTTCACAACGATGAATCTTTACTGAACGAGCTTGATGGGCGCGCGCCAGAACGCAGCCTTCTGATCGGATGGGTCAATCACAGTCACCTGACAGTCGTATTGCCCGCGTGGCAAGCTGTCCACACCCAGATCGAAGTTAAGCGACATCGTACCCAGCCGGCTCGTCGCGTCAGGCACGATCGACTTTGGCTGCGTCTCAAACAGCTTTTTTCCGCCCTGATACAAGCTGACAAATGCAAACAACGGTTTCGGTGCCGCCGGCTTCTGCCCTGCGGCTGGTGTGGCCGCCGATCCTGCCGATTGCTTGTACGCCTGGAAGTAAACGTAAATTTCGTGGCCAGTGCTGAACACCCGAGTCACGCTGGGAACGATCTTCTTTCCGCCCTGAACCAGCGGGTTGACGGCATCGTCTTTGGCGCGTTGCTTGGCTTTTGTCACATCGTAGAGTGCCTGATTCAAATCCACGCGCTGGCTGCTGAGCACGACGGCGCTGATGGGGACGCGCGTCTCCACTTTATTCAGATTCGGAATCACAAACGTGGTTTGATAGGTTCCGATTCTGCCGGTCTCGTCGTCGCGGGCCAGGAATTTGATCATGTATTTGCCGGGCAGGAGCGTAAACCCGGCGTCATATTCAATGGGCCGTTTCGCCAACTCTGCCGCGGTCGCGTCAGACAGTTTGATATTCACGTTGTCGCGCACGTTCGAAACGGTCGAGCCGCCGACAAGATCCTTGATCTCGCCCACGAAATCGATCAGCGTGTGTTCAGCACCGCCGCGCTTGGCCAGCGCCAGCTCGCGGCCTGGGATCTTCACGATGATCGGAACGAAATATTCGGCGCGGTTGAGCTGAAAGTAATCGATCTCCATGGCGACGGTGAGATCGGTGATCGGGTCTTCGAGCATCAGCGCGTCTTCAAGCTGGCGCTCGCGATCGATGTCGTTGAATTTGTTGAATTCCTTGCCGGCGTAGTAGCCCTGGCGATAATCGAGCTTCGCCTCCTGGTTTCCGGCGAGCGAAATGCGGATGCGCCGGAACTTACCATCCTGCTCGGTATTCGTGGTGTAGTAGCCAAGAATGTAATAGTCCGAAATCGCCTGCTGCGCCTGCACAATTCCGCCCGACAGGTCGTTGTTATCCAGGAATGCCTTGCCTCCGGTGTCGCCGGCCAGCGCGAACAGCGTATCTTGCGACTGCTGGAAGTTGCTGGTCAAGGCTTGCGCCGACGCTCCGGTATACATCGTCTGCCCACCGGGCGATCCCTGTGTTGCATCCCCCATCGGCGCTTGCGCCACCAGTCCGCGCGCATCGACAGTCCAAATTGAAACGCCGGCCTTGATTGCCGTGTCGGCGGTGGCGTGCATTTGCGCCATGTTGTCGATGCCATTGAGCCGCAGTCCGCTGGCAAAGTAGATCAGGGATTTCTTCTCGTTGACATTTCCCAGCATCCGCACTGCGGTCTGCAACGCCGAAAGCTGCCGATCGGTGTTGAACACATTGAATTGACTGTCATCCTGCCCGAATGCGGCGCCTGTATCGGCGCTGCTGGCGTCGTCCACACTATCGGCGGAGCCCTGGCCTTCGCCAACCACCATGGTTTGCAAAATGCTCAACAGCCGGTTGCGGTCCGCTGTAAAGTCTTGCAGGATGTCAACCGATCCGCCCTGATAGCGCAGGATCGCCACAAGATCGACGGTCGTCATCTGCGTGCGGACGAACTGCTCCGCTGCAGCGAGCGCACGCATCTCATCGGCGGGCGGAAGCGAGCTCATGTCGAAGTAGAGCGCCAGCAGCCGCCGATTCTTGTAGCGCTCATTGTCCATCGTTTCCGGTGCAATTCCGGTACGCGCAAGGCGGTTATAAATCGTCAGGTCTTCACCTGCGGGTGTTTCAGGCGGCAACGGCTTTGCTGTTTCCTTCAGGTCCTGGTGCTCGCAGTAGCGAATGGTTTGCGGCGCGCCATCCTCGGTCAACACAAAGTCCTTCGCCGTCAGCCCGTGAATGAAGTTGCCCTGCTTATCCTTCACCTCGACGGCTTCCACCACAAGATTCGACTTGACCGTCAGCGTGAAGCTCTGTGCTTCGCCGGCCCCTTTGTTCTCTCCCACCTGTTGCGGGAGTACCCCGATTGCCGTCACCAGCAAAAGCGCAATTGTCGCCAGGCTGCGCGTCATTGCCACCTCAGGTGAACCGTAATTTGCAAACTGCGCATTCCTCCGGGCGACGTGGGCAGCCCGAATTGCGTGCTGTTCACATCGTTATTCCAGCTCGTAAACGTAGCGTGATTGAACGTATTCGTGGAATTCACAACGAAGTCGAGATAAAGCTTCCCATGCGGGCGAAACGTCCGCGCCAGCGAAGTGTTCAATGTGAACTGGTTTGGACCGGTGATCGAATTTCTTCCCGCCGTTCCCCATTGTCCGGCAACTGGCGGCGCGAAGGCCGCGACGTTCAGGTGCGCGCCGGTACTTGAACCGTAAATCGACGCACCGGTCAGATCGGGCCGAATGATATTGGTAAAACCCGTGCCGGGAACAGCTGCCGGATAAAGCGGTGTCTCAGGCAGGCCCGTTCCAAACGCCACCATCCCCAGCACCGTCCATTCCTTCAGCGCCTTGCCCCGCCAACCGCCCAGCAATGTGCCGCCGCCGAGCCCCTGGCCGCTTACGTATTGCGCCTGCACATTCATCAGTTGACGCTGATCGAACCCCGAGAGCGCGCGTTCCGCATGCGGATCGAGCCAGTTCTGTGCAACGGTCGCCGACGGAGTTGAAAGCGATGCGGATTGTGCGTTCCCTCCGTTATTTGCCACCTCGTGTCCCAGTCCACCCAGGTATGCGTCGTCGTCAATCGACTTGGCATAGGTGTACGTGAGCGACGCGGTAAATCCGCTGCGCAGCCTGCGCCGCAATTGCAGTTGACCGGCCTCGCGAATCGAGTTGCCGTTCGATGTTTCGTAGATAAATCCCGAGGGGCAGCTTGGGCACGGATTCGCTTCCCCGAGCGGATAGCTGTTGGGCAGGATTTCTTGCGGCCCGTGCGTACCTTTGATGCCGTTGTAGGTCGCCGTCATCTGAAGCGCAAAAGGCAGATCGCGCTGCACAGACAGCTGCCAATTTTGCACGTAGCCAATGCGGAAGTTCGGATCGATGCCGAACAAATCGCTGATGCACGATGCGAAACCATTCGCCAGTGTCAGCGGGCATGCGGCGCTGTTTTCTACGCTCAGGCTTTTCGATGCCGGTGTCTGTTGCGCCATCTGCAGCACGATGTTCTGGTATACCGACGTGTCGGGATAGATGCCGTAGCCGGCTTTGACGACCAGCGTTGAAGCGGGAATCGGTCTCCAACTAATGCCGATGCGCGGTTCGATCATGCGGCGCTCCGGCCGAACCAGCGATGCAGGATAGCGCGCCCCGGTTAGCGAACCCACCGGATCGCTGCCCGCCACCGGCGCTATGGCGCTAAACCCGCTCGCTACGTCCAGGTTCACCAACCGCCCAAACAGTTCCGTGATCGGCGCGCCATAGTCCCACCGCAACCCGGCATTGATGGTCAGAATCGGCAGTACGCGCCAGTCGTCCGTGAAGTATGCTGCGTACACCGGCTGTCGAAAATATTTGTCCGCATTGCCGTAAGCAATGGCGCTGGTGTCGGGAATCCCGATCAGGAAGTCTGCCAGATCAGAACCGCTCGCCGGAATGCCTGCAGGACCCGCAGTCGCCGCACCGGTAAACGAAAATGCGCCCCGCGGGTCCTGTTCGAAGAAGTCGTTGTAATCCTGCTTGCGGAAATCGCCGCCCACCGTAATGTTGTGCTTGCTGCGATAGATCAACGTCGAGGCCGACGCACCGTCGGTGCGATTGCGATTGAAGGAACTGTTCCCATCGCTCAAGCCGGCAAAGCCGCTGGCAAAGTTCAGAGTCGGCGGACCCCAGTAGATCGCGTCCTGGTCATTTCCGCTGATGCCTGCCGCGCCAGAAACATTCATCCGATTCTCAAAGTTGGATGTCACCTCAGAACGCAGCCTGCTGAAGGTATAGCTGGTGTAGACAAACATGCGTGGCTTCAGCCGGTGTGACCAGTGAATGTTGCCACTGACTCCGAGAGTCCCGGTGTGATCGACAAACCCGAAGAGATTCACGTTGTCGGCCCGTGTGCTTTGGAAGTTAAATCCGCCGTTGATGTAATCTTTGCGACCGACTGCCTTGTCGAGCCGCGACTGCAGCGAATCCTGATGGGTGTCGTTGAGCACCGGCGCCTGGTAGTTATATCCTGCTTCATTCGCGATGTTCGGCTGCGGATAAAGCTTCAAAAGCGCCGCAGCTTGCGAGCTCACAGGAACTTGATTGTCAACATAAGGCATGCCCGTCGCCGGATTGTAGATCGTGACCGGTTGGCCCAATGCATTCGTCAGTCCGGCGAGATTGCCGCTCTGCTGGGCTTGCGTGGGAACCAGCCCGGGAAGGATTTGCGAGTTGCTGTTGCGGGTCCACTGGTAGGAAACAAAAAAGTTCGGTCCTCGCTCCAGCACATGCGGAATCTTGATGAGTCCTTGCAAGGCCGCCACGCCCGTGAAATCGCTATAGGACGGCTTCGCAAATCGAGCGCCGGCCAGCGAATAAGGCCGCGCATCCAGCGCCGAGTTTTCAATGATCGCCGCAAATCCGCCGGTGTAAAGCGCCTTGCTGCCCGCGCGCGTGTTTCCAAAGGCCGGATTGGTTGCGTACGCCGAGGTAGCAGCGTTGTTCTCGCTTCCTTGCACCAGGAATCCGTCGGCGCTCTTCTGGCTATCCTCTTCCGGTGGCTTCGGTATCTCCTGCGCGCTGCCGTTTGCATTTGCCTGGCCGGGTTGCTTCGCCTCCGCGGTTTTCAGCGCGGGGACGGGCAGCGGCGCAGTCGGCTGATTTGCCGGCTGCGATTGCGCCATGATCTGAGCCGGCTCCAGCAGTTTCAGTTCCCATTTCGCTGCAGGCATACTCGGAGCAATCGTCACTTCGGCATCGATCGTGGCAAAGCACTCCATCCCGACTTCGATCGTCCACTTTCCGTCCGGCAGATCGTCAAATGCGAACGCACCATCCGCATCTGACGCGGTTGCGAGTGTCTTTGCCCCTTGCTTCGCTGTGATGGTGGCGCCGGGAAGCGGGAGCCCGCCGAATGTCACGACTCCGCGATAGGGGGATGCTTGCGCGGGCCGAGCAGCGCCGAGCGCAAGAGCTCCGCACAAGGCCAGCCCCCAGACTATTCGCCGCCAAGACATCCAATCACTCTCCATTGCCTTAATTCGGCGAAGGCTGCTCAATGCGATCGATCACAATCACGTCGACCGGCTGCTTTTGAGTTCCAAGTTTCAAGCCAAGCTGTTCTTGCAGCGCCGTGAACAGCGACGGTCCCAAAGCCTCCGGCGGTTGCGCAGCGCTTGCACCGGGAGTTGGCGCGGCTGGCGGCAAAGCCGTTAACCCCGAACCCATTTCCGGCGCAAATTCCAGCGTGAAATCGTACGTGCCTGTCAGACCCGTCCTGTCTACCACCGTGCTGCCCAATTCAGTGGAGATCATGTTTGCGATCGCCGCCGAATTGGATCCGCGCGCCCCAATCTTCTCGCCCTTAGCCGAGCTAGCCATCCAGACGCGGCCCATTCCGGCCTTGCTGCCGGCACCCGCTTCATCGAGCTTTGCCGGTTCCAGCTTGGGGCCGCCTTTCGCTACCACCAGCGCATACACTTCCAGAATTCTGGTTTCGTGGTGATACTTAAGGCCGAAGCGCTCCTCAAAAAGCGGCAGCAGCATCTTTCGGCGCTCGTCGGCCGTGAGTTTTTCCAACTTTGGCGCATCCGCCGGGTCGACCTTCGCCTGGATGTCGTATCTCGCCGATTTTGCCCATTCCGGATCGTTGAGGATGCAATCGTCAGGCAATCTGAATGCATCGTGCAGGAGAAAAGAAAGAGGGACGCCGGTGATCGAGACGCCATCCGGCGTAAACCCGATCCCGAACCGCCCCATCATGCCTTCGTCCTTGTGCGGCTTAATTGAGACCACGTCAAAGGCCGGTAATTGAGGCGCCGCATCTTGCGTGTGCGTTGGGGACGCATCCGGCGCCTGGTTCCCCTGCGCCGGCGGTGCTTGCCCCGCAAACAAAATGCAAGCGGCGGAAAACGCCACACAGATTCCTCGGCACGGATTTGCTTTGGCCATGATTGCGCAGCCCGATTTAAATTCGTTGATACTTCTCGGCGGCCGGGGAAGCCGGTTTCTTGATCTGGTTGCAAAAGGAGCTGCATTTGAGACGCTCGAAGCCACAAATTCGCTCACAGCCGGGTTGAAGATTTCTTGGCCTCTAGTTCGGCGACGGTTTCTCCACATGGTCGATCACAATCACGTCGTCCATGGCTTTGGTTGCCGTAAACTTCAGCCCCAACTGCTCCTGTGTCGCTGTATACAAGCTCGGGGGAGCGTCTGGATTGTCTCCTGCCGGCGGCTGAATGGGTCCATTGGTCCCGCGAAACTGCGCGAACTGCGAATCGTCCGGCGTCCATTTCAAGTTGAAGTCGTACTTGGCCGTCAACCCCGTCTGATCCACCACTGGTTTATCCATTACGCCCGACTGCATCCAGGTTGCGAATTCCTTCATGGTCATATTGCGAACCATCAGGTCGCCAAATCCTCTCAGGCCGAAACCCTGTGGATCGTTCGGTCCCGCCGTTGTCTCCTTCATTTTTGGACCGCCGGGGGCCACCTGAATCGCATACACCGAGAGCTCGCGTTGCTCGTGGTGAAACTTCAGCGCGAAGCGGTCGGCCAGCAGATTTTGCATCATCTCGCCCATTTGCGTGAGGCTCGGCCTTCCAGGCTGGTCCGCCACGCCGTCGATATCGTAGAGATCGGTGCCCAGCCAATCCGGTGCGCCAATGATTTGCTTTGCATGAAGCCCGTACGCAACAGCAATCAAGTCGTTCACATTGGTGTGAAATGTTTTGGTGTGTGCGCCGTCGAATCCGAAACCTTTTCCCGGCTGGTTCGGCTGGCTCGGCTTAATGGTCACCACATCGAATTTTGGATGAGCGTCTGCGGCCATCGGCTTAACCGGCTCGGGAATCGGCCACGCCGCATCTTCCGTTGTGCGCTCGAGATTCAGTGCCAGCCCATTCGGCCCCTGTGTCCAGGTCCCCGCGATGGTTTTTCCGTCGGCACTCATCTTGCCTTCGTACTTGCCGCCAATGGCATCCATCGTGAAGCTCAGCGTGCCGTTCTCAAATGTCGTCTTCGACGCCACAAACGGCTGTCCGCCCTGATCGATGCTGTAGAAGGTCAGCCTGTAAGTGCCGTCGGCGGCCTTTGCAATCTTGATCTCGGTGCGCAGGTCGCGATTGGCCTGCGCGATATGCATCGTCCCCTGCCAAATCCCTGCAATGCCCTGCGGCGATGCCGTCGGCGCTGTAGGGGCAGATGCCGCAGTCGGTGGTGTGTTCTGCGCCGGTGCGGGTTGTGACGTGGCGGGCGCTGTCGTAGCTGGCGCTGCCTGCCCGCTTGCCAAGGCTCCGCCCGCGATTGTGAAAGTGACCACGAGCGCTCCGGCGATCCAGCCCGTTATTCTGCGCAAGGTCTTCCGCTCACTCTGCAATGTGCACCACGACTCTTGCGTTTTCATTCCGAAAACTCTCTCTCTGCGCCCGCTTCGATGACTACGAACGACGCTGGCAGCCTTTTTGCCTAATTTCGAAAAGAATACATCAGTAAGACGGATGTACGTTTCTGTTGTCTCCCCGGTTCCACACGATTGTTCGCCTGCTTTCGGCGACGGCGCCGCCGCCCAGACAAAATCAATTCGGCGACGGTTGCTCCACATGATCGATGACCAACACTTCGACCGGCGCCCTCTCCGGAACCAACTTCAACCCGAGTTGTTTCTTTAGCGCCTCGCGGAACGTGCCTCCCGTTTCACCGTTATTCACTTCGCTGGTGTCTTCGGGTGTCCAATCAAGCCAGAAATCGAACTTGCCCGCCAGCCCGGTTTGATCGACGACCGGTCGAGGCAGTGTTGCCATTCCCGTCTGCGTCGGCAGCGAATCAGCCAGCAGGGCCAGCGGCACATTGCGGCCACCAAAGCGATGTCCTCCGGACGCGCTTGCTGTTAAGTGCGCAATCACGCCGCATGGAATCGGGAGAGTCGAAAGATTCGTGGCCGCGTGTTGCTCCTTGGCCGGAGCTCTGCCGGCGTCATCAGGAAACGCCGTCGCCTCGCAATTGTTTCCCGCGGGATGCTGCAAAAGTTGTGGCCCCAGCTTTCCCGGAGTCTCCAGCACCAGACCAAAAACAGGCGCCTCGCGTGCCTCCCAATGCACCGCCAGCTTGAAGCGATCGGACAAAAGGTCCTGCATCATCAGCCGCATCTGATCTTTGGTCGCTTCGCCAGGCGCGCGCGCTTCAATGTCGTACTGGGTTTGCCTCACCCATAGCGGCACATGCAATCCAAGTCCTGCATAGAAGTCGAACCGCAAAGCCAGTTCCTGTGTCCCATTCAATTTGTATGCAAAAACGATGTATCGCAATAACGGTTGATTCCTGGCTGAAAAGAGAGTGCCGGTCGGATCCAGAATGTCGCTCTTGCTCGGGACGAAGTATTCGTTCCCGGCGTCCAGTGAAAAGTTGCTGTAAGCGCTCCCGCCTACCTTGTCCTCTCGAACCGACGCCACTTCGAATTCCTGCTTGCCACCAGCCGTCTTTTGCCAGTCGGGCATTGGAGTCGTTGTCTGTGCCAGGGCAAGCACGCCCGATGCAATCGTAGCGAAAAATGTGGCCGCACTCAGCAACAAATATCTTTTGCGGTTCGCGTTTTGCATGAACCCTCAATTTTGCGGAATGACCCACACAACACGCGGAAGCCGATCGAGCGTGACCAAGCCTCTTTCCGTTAGACACCCAGCCTCTGCTTTTTGTTCCCGGAACAAAATCGGAACAAATTGCTCGCACGCTCGGGGACGAAACCTGGCCGTCATCTCCGGCATGAGGAACATCGATTCTCAGAGGGGTCGAATTTCTTGTAGCAGATGGCTGGACGACTTTCCCGCCTCGACCATGCAAAGCGAGCGCCGCTCGAAATCACGATGGGCTCAATCGCGGACAAGGAGAGCCGACGCCGCAACCGGCCGAGTCCGGTAGCTGACTTTTTTTATTGTCTTTGTATTTGCAGTGAATCTGAGAGCCAAATTCTGGCGGAGAGACTGGGATTCGAACCCAGGTTAGAGTTTCCCCTAAACACGCTTTCCAAGCGTGCGCCTTCAGCCACTCGGCCATCTCTCCGATGATGCGGGCTGACTGAATGAGTTTACCATCTCCAAAGCCTTCGGACTTCGGCGACGATGGGCTGACTTTCGGGCCGATCATATGGCCGGGTCGGCATTCTTTCAAGGAGTATGCCGGGGCTCTTGCTGACGGCATTACGGGTTTTCCTGAAAGCGTATACAACGCAGGCCAGGCTGGTTTATAGTGCGTTGTTGTTCGCGTTGGCGCCCATCGAAGCGTCTGTTCATGCTTCGGCTTCGGTCATTCATCGGAAAGAGGTCACTATGTCTCCTATTTCACGCCGCACCCTGCTCTCATCCGGACTGGTTCTTTCAACTTCGTCGTTGCTGGCGCGCCAGGGATGGGCGCGCGCCGCAGAGTTTTTGGCTGGGTCCGACGCGAACAGTGCAGGAGCCGTCGGGTCAGGAGCCGTTGGGCCGCGCGAAGAGCTTTTATTCGACTTCGGCTGGAAGTTCAAGCTGGGGAACGGGACCGATCCGGCCAAGGATCTCGGATTTGGAAACACGCAGGAAGATTTCTCCAAAACTGTCAACTTCAAGTTCGCGCAGACAGGATACGACGACTCGCAATGGCGCGCGCTGAACCTGCCCCACGACTGGGCTGTGGAACTGCCGTTTGTGTGGGACGACACGCTGGCGTCGCACGGATTCAAACCGCTGGGGCGACGCTATCCGGAAACCAGCGTGGGGTGGTACCGGCGCGAGTTCGATATTCCGGCAAGCGACGCGGGACGTCGGATTGCAGTTGAGTTCGATGGCGCCGTGCGCGATGCGCTGGTGTTTGTGAACGGATGCTTTATCGGGCGCAACGACAGCGGATACGCGCCCTTCCGATTCGATATTTCGGATTTTCTGGCGGTAGGCGGAAAGAACTGCATCGTGGTGCGGGTGGACGCGAGCTTTGGTGACGGATGGTTCTACGAGGGCGCCGGAATCTACCGGCATGTGTGGCTCACGAAGACCGATGCGCTGCATCTGGGGAAATGGGAGAGCTATGTGCGCACGCACGCAACCGGTGGCAGCGCCGTGAACGTTGAACTCGCGACAGTGGTCAGTAACGAAGGCAAGGATGCCGACAAGGCTGCGGTGAGCTGGCAGATTCTGGACCCAGCCGGAAAGACGGTGGCGGCGGCCGAAGCTCCAGCGCAAGCGATTGATGTTGACGGTAAGGCAAGTTTCACAGCGTCGGCGAAGCTAAGCGATCCCGCGTTGTGGTCAGTGGAGACACCGAATCTCTACACGGCCGTCGTCACGCTGAAATCCGGCGATAAAGTACGCGACGCCGAGCGCATTACATTCGGTGTCCGCACGGTAAAGTTCGATGCCGACCACGGATTCTCGCTCAATGGCCAGTCGATGAAAATTCAGGGTACGTGCAATCACCAGGATCACGCGGGAGTGGGTGCGGCTGTGCCGGACCGCTTGCAGGCGTTTCGCGTCGGAGTGTTGCAGGGAATGGGATGCAATGCCGTTCGCACTTCGCACAACATGCCGACGCCGGAACTGGTGGAGGCCTGCGACCGCATGGGCATGATGATGATGTGCGAGACGCGGCAGATGAGCTCCAGCCCCGAAGGACTGGCGCAACTCGATGCGATGGTCAAGCGCTACCGTAATTCGCCCTCGATCATCATTTGGTCGATCGGCAACGAAGAGTGGCGCCTGCAGAGCGAGCAGGCCGAGGAAGGCGCGAAGATTGCCGCAACCATGGTTCGCCGCTGCCATGAGCTCGATCCGACGCGCGTGGTCGGCGCGGCCGTGAATGGAGACAACGAAAAAGGCCTCTCTGACCCACTCGACATCGTCGGATTTAACTATGGCTTGAATCGGCCCGATGGCTATCACAAGGAGCATCCCACGCGGCCGATCTACGGTTCAGAGACGGCCAGCACGATTTCGCAACGCGGCTGCTATCAGACCGATCCGCTGCGCAACAGTTTGAGCGCCTACGACGTGAACCATACCGCCTGGAGCCAGCTCGCCCAGGAATGGTGGACGTTCTATGCCACTCGCGAGTGGGAAGCGGGCGGCTTTGCGTGGACCGGCTTCGATTATCGCGGCGAGCCGACGCCTTACGGATGGCCATCGGTCAACTCGAACTTCGGGATCGTCGATACGTGCGGATTCCCGAAAGACAACTACTTCTATTACAAATCGTGGTGGACGAAAGAGCCGGTGCTGCACTTGTTTCCGCACTGGACATGGGAGGGAATGGAAGGCGAGGAGATTCCAGTCTGGGTGCACTCGAACCTCGACGAGGTTGAGCTGTTTTTGAACGGCGAGAGTCAGGGGCGGCAAAAAGTTCCGCGGCTGGGTCATGTGGAATGGAAGGTACGCTACGAGCCGGGAACGATCGAGGCGCAGGGCTGGAGAGACGGCAAACAGGTTCTAAGCGAAAAACGCGAGACGACGGGACCGATTGCATCGCTGCGACTGGCGGCCGATCGGACCGCAATCGATGCCGACGGTGAGGACGTTGTCGTGCTCACAGTCGACGCGCTCGACAGCGCGGGCCGCGCGATTCCGATCGCGGAAAATATGATCAATTTCAAAGTCACTGGGGATGGCGCCCGAGGAGCCGCAGGCGACGTTGGAGTATTGATCGGCGTAGGCAACGGTGATCCAAATTGCCATGAGAGCGACAAAGAGCCGAAGCGCTCGCTCTACAACGGGCTTGCGCAAGCGATCGTGCAGTCGACCAAGACCCCGGGGACGATCACAATCGAAGCGACCACTGGAGTGCGCGGCAGCACCGTCGCACCGGCGAAGATTGAAATTACGACCAAGCAGGTGGAACTGAGGCCGACGGTAGCGTGAAGACAGCCATCAGCCGTCAGCTCACATGAGCGGCGGTCGGTTGCGTTTTTTGAAAATCGAGGCGCGAGGCACCACGCGATCCGTCGATGTCATCTCATCTTGAATGAAGTTCTTTGCTCCAGTGATTCATGTCCTGTTCCACATCGGAATCCTCGGGCCTTTCCTGATGGGGATTCTGGATTCCTCGTTTCTGGTGCTGCCATTCGGCAACGATCTGCTGGTGGTTGCCTTGGTAGTTCGCCACCCAAAGGAGGTTCCCTGGTACGTGCTTTCAGCTGCCGCAGGGTCCACCGTTGGGGCATTTCTGCTGGCCTCGGTTTCACGGAAACTTGGTGAGAAGGGTATCAGCAGGAACTTTGGCCGACGGAGATTCGAGAAGCTCAGGCAACGAGTCGGCTCGCGATCCGGATTCGCCGTGGCGTTGGCGGGACTGGCTCCGCCGCCGTTCCCCTTCACCATCGTGATCGCCGCGGTTGCCGCGGTGGGCTATCCGCAATGGAAGATTATGGCCACCAATTTTTTCGCGCGCGGCGTGCGCTTCACGATCCTTTCTTTTTTGGCCCTGAGATTCGGGCGCGACATTGTGCGTATCGCTAAGACAGGGCCGTTCGAGATCACGATGGCGATCTTCATCATTGGTTGCTTTGTCGCAAGCGGTTTCTCGGTGGCACATTGGCTTCGCCACCCGAGAAAAGGGCCGGAGGCGGTTGAGGCAGCCTGACGGGACTTCCGGCGCGAAAAGCAGCTGTCACACCTCAGAGCGCACGGACCTGAAGGGCCGGCCCTACTCCTTCCACAGGGCAGTTAACGCCGCTTTCCCACGGTTTCCTCCGCCGCGGCGGACTCTACCCTGCGCTGATTACGGCTCTCCCTACCGGACGGGTTTGAATACGGCCGACTTTTCCTGTGGAAGCGAAAACGCAATGTACATTCCGCCTGCGGGAGACTTCGGGTCGCGTCCGCTGCTGGCGGCGATCACCACATATTGGCGCCCATCGATCATGTAGGTTGATGGAGTTGCTACGCCCGCGAACGGAAGTTGGGTTTCCCAGAGCACATTTCCGGTGCGCGTGTCGAATGCCCGAAAGCGCCGATCATACACAGTCGCGCCGATGAATAGAACGCCGCCGGCGGTCACAATCGGGCCACCATAATTCTCAGTTCCCGTGTTCTTGATTCCCTGCGCGGCCAGCTCCGGATACTCTCCGAGTGGAACCTTCCAGAGATACTTTCCCGTCTTGAGATCGATGGCGTTCAGCGTGCCCCACGGAGGCGCGATGGCCGGGTACCCCTCGGGATCGAGAAACTTGCGATATCCGGTAAAAATAAACGCATTGGATTTGTTTTCTTGAGTGGCGCTCATTTCCTTCGCGTCTTCCGTTTGCCCTGCATCGCCGGTCCGCAGATATTTCACCAGCGCCGCCACCTGCGCATTGCTCAGATCCGGAAACGCCGGCATCCGCCCCGCGCCCGTTCTGATCCTGGCAATGATCTGTTCCGGATCCATCCTGCTCTCAATGTTTACGAGCGCAGGGAAAGCTGGAGGAGATCCCAAACGGTTCAATCCGTGGCAAAACGCACACTCCTGCCGGTAAACTCGCGCGCCGCTGCTTCCGCCTTCTACCGGCGCGGTCAGTCCGCCCGTCCAGGCCATCTCTGTCGAATTCACATAGAGAACACCGGCTGCAGGGTCAATCGCCGGACCGCCCCATTCTGCTCCACCGTCAAATCCGGGGAAAATAATTGTCTGTTTATCGACGGCGAACGGGTAAAACTGCCCGTTGCTTCGAAACTCGCTAAAGGCTTTCAGCGCCCAGTCGTGGGCCTCTGGAGTGCGCGTCGTCAGCATGTCTTCGGTCAGAAGTTGCCGCGCAAATGGCTCCGGCAAGTCCGGCGTGGGCTGCGTTGGTGCGGTCACCTCCCCTGGCACCGCGCTGGCCGGATAAGAATGCTCATCAATGGGGAACAGAGGTTCTCCGGTGATCCGGTTAAAGAGATAGAGATATCCCTGCTTAGTAGTCTGCGCGATGCCGTCGATCTTCCGTGACTCGCCGGTTTTTCCGCCGCTCCCTTTTCCGGCAAGCCTGATCTCGAAAAGCGCGGGGGGCGACGGAAAATCCCGATCCCAGATGTCGTGGTGCACACCCTGGAAATGCCAGAGGCGGCGGCCCGTGTTTGCATCGAGCGCCAGCAGCGTATCGGCGTAGAGATTGTCTCCCAGGCGATCGCCACCGTAAAAGTCCATGACCGCCGATCCGGTTGGCGCATATACAATTCCGCGCTTCGCATCGAGCGCCATCCCCGTCCAATTATTGGCCGCGCCCGCGGTTTTCCATGCGTCCGGAGGCCATGTCTCGTAGCCTGCCTCGCCGGGATGAGGGATGGTATGAAAGCTCCACACCAGTTTCCCGGTGCGCACATCGAAGGCGCGAATATCGCCGGGGGGCGCAGGGTGCGTCTCGGGATCGCGTCCGCCAACGATGATCAGATTCTTGTAGATGATGCCCGGTGTAGTGAGCACGACGGACTGCTCTTGAAAATTCCCACGCAGCTGCTTGCGCAAATCGATTCGCCCACCTTCGCCAAACGTGGTCACGGGTTTGCCGGTGCGAGCGTCGAGGCAGTAAAGGTAATTCATCACTCCGGCAAGAATGTGGGATGACTTGCCGTCGGTCCAATAAGCGACGCCGCGTGCCGGTTGCGTGCCGACGATTCCGGAATCGAACTTCCATCGCAGCTTGCCGGTCGCGGCGTCCAGCGCCACCACCTTTTGTGTGGGCGTATACGCGTACAGGGTGCGGCCAACGACGAGCGGATTATCTTCGATTCCGCCAGTTTCGCCGGTATCGAAAGTCCAGGCTACTTTAAGGCGCCGAACATTGGCGCGATTGATTTGCCTGAGGGTCGAGTAGTGGTCGCCATCCGGCCCGCCATTGTAGACAGGCCAACTGGCCGAGTTCTGCGCGACGCACACGCCGCACAACGAACAGAAGAAAAGGATACTCGAGATTTGGATGCGCGAGGTCGTTTGCAATAGAGACATCAGGTTTTGCACTTTGGGTCTGGCCCCAGATTTTATCGCTCTTCAAAGGTATTACAAGGAGGCCGCATGCTGGATCGAACGACTTCGGCTTTTCGGCTGAGAGGCGCGCTTCCCGGCTTACTCGATGGGCGCGAATGAAGTATTGTGTGTGGGGAAAGATGATCGTAAAGCCGTAGCGGGGAATCCAGGCGGCATATAATTGCGTCTTACCCCTCCCCAGGGTTCCAACGACGAGCAAAATCTGCAGAGGAGAAGTCATGAGGATTGGTCTGGCATTGAGCACAGTGTTTTGTTTTGCGGCTGGAGCAGCTACGATTCCCGCGTTTGCGGCGGGAGTGCAGCCGAAAAGCGGCGACACCGCCCACAGCGAATCGGCCGCCGCGGAGCAGTGCGGCACTGTGTTCGGCGCCAAGGTGTGCACGTCGTATCG
Organism: Occallatibacter sp.; assembly: GCA_036489735.1. Lineage (GTDB taxonomy): Bacteria > Acidobacteriota > Terriglobia > Terriglobales > Acidobacteriaceae > Telmatobacter. Next base: position 46,157 of record DASXFF010000046.1, read on the forward strand.
GCTTGAAGCGGGGAAGGTGACCCAGTTCAGCCTGCGGGTGCCGATTGCGCTTCTTGACCAGGCGCCGGCAACAGCGCCGATGGTGTGGCCGCCCAAGGCCGACGCGGCCATCCCGTTCGCCGATGCCGTGAAGGACCAGACCGGTTTCACCTTCTCAAACATTTACTGGAATCCGATGGGCCACGTGCCGGAAGCGTATATGGTGCCCCACTACGATTTTCATTTCTACTTTGTGCCGCCGGAAACGGTGGCCGGCATCGACTGCAAAGACACCAACAAGCCGAACGCGATTCCCGCCGGATACGCCATGCCCGACGAGAACATTCCTCCGATTGGCGAGCTGACCGGCATCTGCATTCCGGAGATGGGCATGCACGCCATTCCAGCCGGCGATTTGACGACCAAGACCTGGGCGGGCTCCATGTTGGTCGGCTACTACAGCGGCAAGCCCGTCTTCATCGAGCCCATGATCACCAAGGCCCTGCTGATGAAGAAGCAGTCGTTTTCGCTGGAGATTCCCGAGATCGCAGCGACGCCGAACGTGCGCTACCCAAAAAAGTTTAATGCCGTTTACAGCCCAGAGAGCGCCAGCTACGACTTTACGTTCTCGTACTGAAGTGCAGGGAACTAGGGACCGAGGGAACAAGCGGAGCTAGCGGCGCTGGCGGCGTTAGAAGAACAGAGACAAGACATCAGAGATCCGGGGGCCTGGCGGGTTGCGCGGGATCCTCTGCCAGCCAAGGCGAGGTCTCGAGATTTTTCTGAGCAAGCTGGAGCGCGAAGAGCAGACTGCGTGCGCGCTTGGAATCGACATCGCCGCGGGCGAGCGCCTGGAAGATGGCGTCGAGCGCATTGTGGAGCCCGGCGGGGGAGACAAGCGCGGGCACCTCGAAGACTTTTTCGCCGGTGCGGAGACGCCGGGGGACATAGACGCGGTTGCGTGCGTGGAAGTAGCAAAACGGCGACCCGCGCAAAGCGGGCGAACCGCACCTGAGTCCGTTGGGCTTGACGAATCGACACTCCTTGAACATTAGGTACCCCCCTCCCCCTCCCCTATATAGTCATTGCCCGCAAAGTCCTCATCGATCGCCAGTTGCGGCACATCTTCGCTCGAAAATCCTGAAACGATTCGAGTTCGGCACAAGATCCTGACGGTAAAGCAGTTATCAGTGGTCAGTGGTCAGTGGTCAGAGGCCAGAGATCGGAGAAAAGAGATCAGAGGAACAATGACGCAAAAAACGAAAACGGCGGATATGATCCGCCGCGACGAAAGCCTGTTTTTGGAATTCTTGAGACTAGTATGCGCCAGAGGGCAATAATGATCGGCAAACTTCAAAGAAAAAAGTTAGGGAGTGAAATGGTGAATAAATGAAGTGGAGTGAGTGAGTTCGAGGGGCGGTGGATGGGAGCGTGTTGGGCGAGGGGGGTTGACAGGCGGGGGAGGAGGCCAGCTTTGCTGGTGAGAGGCCGACATTTTGGTACTAATATTGGTCGGAGCCCCAGCAATTTCCTCGCGGCGCTTCCGCGAGTAAGAACCATTCCGCGATTCCGCTAAGACCGCTGCAACTTTCCTTCGCAATTTGGGCCACGCAACGTAAGAATCGAATGTGGCTGTGCGGTGCTTCGGCAGAAAATAAACCCGGAAGAGGCGGACCACCCGTCACTACAGGGAGAGCTCACCCTGCTTGCTAATCTGCAGGATCTCGTCACCCAAGATCACGCGGCGGATGCTTCGCTTGTCGTCGAAGGGCACGATTAGGTCCGGGTCCTGAACTTCGCTCGCTGAATCCATGAAGCCATCGGGCGCGCTCTTCGTTGCCAGCAAGTCCACGTAGGTCCCGTAATCCAGCGTGTAAATGTTATATCTGACGCCCGGATTTTCCTTGTCTGCGTAACCCCTGCGAACTAGGTGGATGACTCGGGCATCAAAAAGGCCTTGAAGGTGCTCGTTGCGTTCGAGACGTCTCTCAACCATGAATGAGCGGGTGCGCTTTTTGCCGATTACCTCTCCCATGATTCGGCCGAGAATGCTGTGCAACTCCTCGCTGAGGCCCTGCTGCTTGTCCTGTTCGTACCATTGCCTCGCTGCTTCGACGACCGTACGCTTGTCAATTTTCGTTCTGGCTTGCTTGAGTGCGGAGAAAAATGCGACCGTAAAGATGTTGATCAGGTCTCGTGCGATGCCCTCGGAAGCGCGCACAAGTTCTTGGAATACTTCGCGGTCAGTGAACAGACTGCGTGTAAGGTCCTTTGCAGCGCAAACTCCTAGCGTTGAAGCAAGATAATCCTCGGGGAGCTCCGATTTCAGATGTAGGTAGAGCAATTCCTCGAATGCGTCCGTCAGCTGCTCGGGGTTGCGGTCGAATACATAATAGTCGTCAAGGTCCAGGGAGGCGGATAGATCTCCGCCGAGTTCAAATCCTGTGAACTGACCGCGCTCCCTACGGATTCCAAAATTAGAGCGGTATTCGAGGGCCGCAATCTTGATGTAGATTCGCGAGTTTGGCAGCAAGGTACGTTTTATCAGCTCAGCCAGATATGGCTGGATATCTCTTGGGAGGGATGACCACTCGTCCAGTAAGATCCAGAGGCTCAGTCCGCCCTTTGAAAGAGTGGCCGTGAGAGAGCTTGTAACGTCTGGGAAGATAATCTTGTCTTCCAGTGATATGGTGCCGGATCTTGTGGTCTCTAGCTCGCGTGTTGATCCCGAGGAGATTGCCGCGCTCGCCTTTGGTGCGGGGGCAATGTCTAGAGTTAAGTTGGCTGCGTCGGACTGGGAGCTTTTCTGCCGAGCTGTTATGGTTGCTTCGGTCTCGGTTACTGTTGGCTTTGTCGCCGCAGAAGCAAAATCGCTCAATTGCTGCAGGAGATAAGCTGTGTGCTCTGATTCGTGCTCGACGACATATTGCAGAAGGGCGTTGTTGATTTCGGCCAGAAAATCGCGAAAGAGCGAGGTGCACCTCTGCTGCATCGGGAGACTGCAGTCGAGGAACTGGGCGGAGCTTCCCAGGGACCTTGCGTCAATGTATAGAGCGACGGCAGTGGGATCTTTGCGGACATTTGATTCGAGAATCTTCAATACGTGCGTTTTTCCGGTGCCCCTTCGGCCGAAAGCGATTTGATTGTTTATGGTTTCCAGTTGGGGCACCAAGCCTACATCAACGAACGACGCCTGAAGCTTGTTGCTGTCAAGTTGGCGTTCAGACCGCTGTGGAATTGCGGCCACGGCTTTGCGGATTTGCAAGTCCTGCAGCATCAGTAAGGTTGTACTTCCCGGCCGGTTCTTTCCAAGCCAGCGGAACCAGAACGACCACACCGGTCCGAAGACGCCAGCTTCGTGAACCGCCGACTTCATATATCTTCTGTGATCATAGTCCAAGACGCTCATTAAGGGCTGTCTGCGCCGGGGGACAGGATAGGTATCGGCAAACGGCTGCTCGGGAGTGGCCGCGATTTGCGACGTCTTCGGCGGGGGTAGTTCCGGTGTTCAAGGGTCTGGGGTGCATTCTCGGGTTGCGCGGGCGGATGGGTTCGGTTTTTCGGGCCGCTCGGACGTTTTCGTTCCCGCCCAAGCAAAGCCGGGATGCTATCCGAAGACCCGCTCATCGCAAAGCGCGCGATGGACGGGGCACAGCCCGAAAAACCGAGACGGTATGTGGGGCGGTTTCAGCGGCCTGAAGGCCGCTGCTCCTTCCGTTGCCTACGGGGGCTAAAGCCCCCAATGTTTATGCGTCATCGGCGGCACGAGTAAACTCGTGCCCTGATACAAAGCTCTGCTCGGGTTTTTTTCGCAGCCTGTTAGGGCTCCTGCTCCCGTCGATCCCGCTCATCGCAAAGCGCGCGATGAACGGGGCACAGCCCGAAAAACCTAGATGCGTGTGTGCGCGCGGTTTCAGGGGCCTGAAGGTTCCTGCTCCCTCTATTGTTTGCAGGAGCTAAAGCGCGGTTCGATTTGCGGCGCTTGCGGCGTCGGGGATGAATCCACGACCTACCGGCCATTCCCTGGTACAGGACAAAGTCAACCGCAGGTCCCCGTTCGACTCCGATCGCTCCCGCGATCTTCGCTCAGGGCAGGCTTTCGACTCCCTCTCCCTTCACTTCGTTCCGGGTTCGGTCGCTCAGGATGACAGGTTGAGGGGAGTGCCATCCCGGGTCCCCAAATGCGAGGGACCCGGGGCACCCACGTTGGTGGTGGATGGAGGGGGCGAGAGGCAAATGCAGGCCGCTCGGACGTTTTCGTTCCCGCCCAAGCGAAGCCGGGATGCTATCCGAAGACCCGCTCATCGTAAAGCGCGCGATGAACGGGGCACAGCGCGAAAAACCGAGATGCGTGTGTGCGCGCGGTTTCAGGGGCCTGAAGGCTCCTGCTTCCTCCGTTGGTGGGTTGAGTTTCTTGCTACCCCACCCAAGCGAAGCTTGGATGGGGCACCCATTTGTTGGTGGCGAGTGGGGATGCGCCTCGCCCGGATACATTGGAATGATGGAGCAAGCGCAGGCGGGTCGGATTCATACAGAGTGGCGGCGAGAGCTGGGCGCGCTGGTGAAGCTCGCCGTGCCCGTGGTGCTGAGCGAGCTGGGCTGGATGGTGATGGGCGTGGTGGACACCATTATGGTGGGCCGCCTGGGCCCGGTCGCGATTGGAGCCGTGGCGCTGGGCAGCGCTGTCTACTACACGCCTTCGATTGCCGGCATCGGGCTGATGCTCGGGCTGGACACATTGGTGTCGCAAGCTTACGGACGGAAGGATCACGAAGAGTGCCACCGATGGCTGGCGCAGGGTGTGTATCTGGCGGCGATTACGACCGTGCCGATCATGCTGGGTCTGGCGCTGGCGAGTTACTGGCTGCCGAAGATCGGGATTGCGGCGGAAGTGGCGAGACCGGCGAGCGGCTATCTGCTGTGGCTGAGCTGGGGCACCCTGCCGCTCCTGATTTACGGCGCGTCGCGGCGTTATCTGCAAGGCGTGGGCCAGGTGCGCGTGATTACAGTGACCCTTGTGGCGGCGAACCTGGTGAACTGGTTTCTGAACTGGGTGCTGATCTACGGAAAGCTGGGCATGCCGGCGCTGGGCGTGAACGGGTCGGCGATTTCGACAGTGTTTGCGCGGGTGACGATGGGCGGTGCGCTAATGGCGTTCGCATGGAGATACGAACGCAAGCGCGGGCATCCACTGTTTCGGAACTGGGCAGGGCCGCAGATCGCGCGGCTCAAGCGAATGGTGAAATTGGGCGCTCCGGCTGCAGGACAGATTCTGCTGGAGGTGGGCGCGTGGAACCTGGCGACGTTTTCCGCGAGCTACCTGACGCCGGTGGCGCTGGCCACACACCAGATCGTGCTGAACTACGCGAGCGTGACGTACATGGTGCCGCTGGGGATGTCGGCTGCGGCGGCGGTGAGCGTGGGACATGCGGTGGGCGCGGGCGATTTTGCACGAGCGCGACGCGGAGGGTGGTTGGCGCTGGGGCTGGGCACAAGTTTTATGCTGCTGGCCGCAGTGACCTTCCTGGTTTGGCCGCGACCGCTGATCGAGCTTTATACATCTGACGCGCGGGTGCTGGCGGTGGGGCCGGGATTGCTGGCGATTGTGGCTGCATTTGAAGTGTTCGACGGAATCCAGACAGTGAGCACGGGGGCGCTGCGCGGGCTGGGCGAGACGCGCGGGCCGATGTGGGCGAACCTGGTGGGGTACTGGGTTCTGGGCTTGCCGCTCGGATTTTTTCTGTGCTTCGGATTGAAGTGGGGAATCTACGGATTGTGGATCGGGTTGACGCTGGCGCTGGTGGTGATTGCGCTGGTGCTGATTGCGCGGTGGCGGAAAGACAGCCTGAAGCAGTGGGGAAGCGAGTCAGCGAGATAGCGAGTCAGCAGGTCAGCGGAGGTCGCGGAGTTGTCGGAGTTCGAGAAGCGAGGGAACACAAGTCAAAGATCAGGAAAACAAGGCAGTTGTGGGAGGGCTTGGAGCAAAGTAGGCGGGCACCCAGAGGGTGAATGAAGGGGTTACCTTCGTGGCGCGGTGTGGGACGGTGTTGGCGAGAAAGTGACTATAATCACATATTGTGCGGTAAAGAAACGGCATCGTAGTGGAGTGTCCGCGCCCGTAAAACGGTCACAATCGAAGCCCGTCAACGGTCACAATTTCATTGAAGGGAATCCCGCCAAATGGCGACTGGAAACCTTGCTCTTGGTCAGGAAAAGAGCGAAAGCAACGCGCGTCCGCGCATCGTCAACGACTTCAGCATCATAGTAGCCACCGTGAACGGATCGGGATCGCAGTCCGCGAACAGCGTGCTGCTGAAGAGCATTTTTGGGATGGGCGTTCCCGTAAGCGGGAAGAACCTGTTCCCATCGAACATTGCCGGGCTGCCAACGTGGTACACGATCCGGGCGAGCAAAGACGGGTACGTGGCGCGCAAGCGCGAGATCGACGTGCTGGTGGCGCTGAATCCGGAGACGGCGCGCGAAGACATGATGAACGTGCTGCCGGACGGCGCGGCGATTTACGAAGAAAACCTGAACCTGAAGCAGTACCGCGATGACGTGGTCTGCTATCCGGTGCCGCTGGACAAGATCACGCAATCGATTTGCCCCGAAGCCAAGCTGCGCAAGCTGGTGAAGAACATGGTGTACGTGGGCGCAGTGGCGCAACTGCTGGGGATCGATCTTGGAGTGGTGGACAGCGGACTACGGAAGCAGTTTGCCAAGAAGCAGAAAGTTTTCGATTTGAATTTTGGCGCGGTGAAGGCGGGCTTCGACTACGCGCAGGAGAAGTTTACCAAGCAGGACCCGTACTATATCGAGCGGATGAACGAGACCAAGGGCAAGATCATCGTGGACGGGAACGCGGCGTGCGGCATGGGCGCGGTGTTCGCGGGCGTCACGGTGGTGGCGTGGTATCCGATTACGCCGTCGACTTCGCTGGTGGAGGCGACGACGGATTTGCTGAAGAAGTTTCGCGTGACGGCGGAGGGCAAGGCGACGTTCGCCGTGGTGCAGGCCGAAGACGAACTGGCGGCGATCGGCATGGTGCTGGGCGCAGGTTGGGCCGGAGCGCGGGCGATGACATCGACTTCGGGGCCTGGCATCTCGCTGATGGGCGAATTTGCTGGATTGGGTTATTACGCGGAGCTTCCGGGTGTGATTTTCGATGTGCAGCGCAGCGGGCCCTCGACAGGGATGCCGACTCGCACACAGCAGTCCGATGTACTTTCGACGGCGTTTCTCTCTCACGGCGACACGAAACATGTGGTTCTGCTGCCGGGTTCGGTGAAGGAGTGCTTTGAGTTTGGCTATGCGGCATTCGATTTAGCGGAGCGGCTGCAGACGCCGGTTTTTGTGCTTTCGGATCTCGACCTGGGCATGAACAACTGGATGTCGGAACCGTTTGTGTATCCCGACAAACCGCTGGACCGCGGCAAGGTGCTGAAGGCCGAGGAACTGAAAAAGTTGGGGAGCTTTGCGCGCTACCGCGACGTGGATGGCGATGCGATCGGCTGGCGCACGTTGCCAGGGACACCGCATCCGAAGGCGGCGTACTTTACGCGCGGTTCGGGGCACAACGATGAAGCCGGATACACGGAACGGCCCGATGAGTACCAGAAAGTGATGGACCGGTTGGCACGCAAGTTTGAGAATGCGCGCAAGCTGGTTCCGGCGCCGGTTGTGACCAAGGATGGAACGTCGAAGGTGGGGTTCCTGGCGTACGGATCGACGGACTTCGCGCTCAGAGAAAGCCTGGACCAGATCAAAAAAGAGCATGGACTCAGCGTGGACTACATGCGTATCCGGGCGTATCCGTTTGCGCACGAGATTCACGACTTTGTCGCCAGCCACGAGCGCGTCTACGTTGTGGAGCAGAATCGCGATGGACAGATGGCGAGCCTGCTGAAGCTGGATCTTCCGGGCGAGCAGGTGGTGAAGCTGCGCAGCATTCTGGAATACAACGGATTGCCGGCCGATGCGCGCACGATTACGGATGAGTTTGCAACCAAGGAGGGCCTATAAGATGGCGACCACAACAGCGAGTGGGGCAACGGGCCCGAAACTGAATCACATTGGACTGCCTGTGCTGGAGTACCGCGGCGGCAAGTCGACGCTATGCGCGGGCTGCGGACATAACGCGATCAGTGAGCGCATCATCGATGCGATGTTCGAGATGGGCGTGGAGCCGGAGCGAGTGATGAAGATGAGCGGCATTGGTTGCTCGTCGAAAAGCCCGGCGTATTTCATGAACCGGTCATTCAGCTTCAACAGTGTTCACGGGCGCATGCCGAGCGTGACCACGGGTGCGATGCTGGCGAACCAGACGATGATGGCGCTGGGAGTTTCCGGCGACGGCGATACGGCGTCGATCGGCATGGGACAGTTTGTGCACCTGATGCGGCGCAACCTGCCGATGATCTACATCATCGAGGACAACGGCGTGTACGGGTTGACCAAGGGGCAGTTCTCGGCCACGGCCGATCTGGGATCGAAGCTGAAGACGGGCGTGATCAATGAACTGCCGCCAATCGATACTTGCGCCATGGCGATCCAATTGGGTGCGACGTTCGTGGGGCGCTCGTTCTCCGGCGATAAGAAGCAACTGCTGGCGATGCTGAAGGCCGCGATCGCGCACAAGGGAACGGTGATGCTCGACGTGATCAGCCCCTGCGTGACGTTCAACGATCATGAGGGATCGACGAAGAGCTACAAATTCTTGCAGGAAAACGACGAGCCGATCAATGAGATCGGGTTTGTGGCCAGTTTCGACGACATCGAAGTGGATTACGATTCCGGCGAAGTGTTCGATGTGCAGATGCACGACGGCTCACAGTTGCGCCTGCGCAAGTTGCTCGAAGACTACGACCCAACCAACAAGGCCAACGCGGTGCGGACGTTGATGGAGGCGCAGGAGAAGGACGAGGTTCTCACTGGCGTCTTCTACATCGATACGCAGAAGCCGACGTTTCTGGATCAGCTGAACATGGTGGACGAACCGCTGGGCACATTGCCCGAGTCGCTTACACGGCCGCCGAAATCCGCATTAGAAAGCCTGATGGCGAATTTACAGTAGCCCGGAAATCGAGTTCGTTCCGAGCAACAGGCGCAACGCCTCGCATTGAGGCGCGACGCCGAATTTCTCAATTCACTCTTCTGCTGTTCGGGCGTGCCGTTCATGAAGCCCGGTGACGAAGCTCCTGCTCGGCGCGCAACCAATCTTCTTCGTGATGTCCGTGCGCACGCCCGCGCTCGTTCCAGAAACGATGCGCAAGCTGTGCGACTTGATCGTGGGGAACCGAACTCCCATTTCCATGAACCGAGTTTCCAATTCCATTTGTGGAAGCAACGGTCTTTTTCTGTGCGGGTTTGGGTGAGATTTGCTCTGCGAGTTGGGGTGTATTCGCTGCTGCAACTTTCGGCGCGGCGCCTGATTTCTTGACGGACTTAGCCATTGGGAAACTCCTCGGGTTTGCAAGTTCGACAAACTAACAAGCGTTCTTCTACAGAATACCGAAAAATCAATTGGCTGTGGAGAGGTTATTGTGAAGAACCTCGGAAATAAATCAGCGGTTCCGGTCACGATGCGTTAGATGCGGACGAAGCGCGCAGAGTGTATTTGTGGTTTCAAGTCAATAAAGGCCATGACTACACCCGCCATCGATACGACCGCGCTCACTCGCCGATTTAGTGACTTCACCGCGGTTCAGGATGTGAACCTGTGCGTGGATGCAGGGAGTTTTTCGGTTTGCTCGGTCCCAATGGGGCAGACAAGTTGAGCTCGGCAACGCCGAACAGATTGTTCTGGCACATCGCGATGTGTTTGCTGAAGAGCTGTGCAAGGCGTAAACGCAAGCTTTCAGCCCTCAGCTGTCAGCCAGCTAGAGCGGCCACCAATCGAAAAGAGCCATGCGCGGATAGTAGAGGCCGCCGCAGATCTGAATGTCGACGCCGCGGAGATTGCGGAGGACGGTTGCGTAAGCCTCTATTTGCGGCGCAAACTGGCGGCGCAGTTCAGGCAGCAGGGCGGCGGTGCCGGGGCCGGCTCCATGTGTGGTCTTGTAATCAATGATCCACCAGGTATCCTCAGGCCGCGTGTCTTTACGGAGTGGGCCATCGTGGGTTGAAGTGGTGGCCAATTCGGGAATGGGTGCGGCGCGAAAGACGCGATCGACTTGCACCGTGCGCAGGCTGCCTGCAACGACCCCGGTCCAGCGAACTTCATTGGCGGCGTCGTGGTGCGGCGCAAGAATCCATTGTGCGAGCGAATCGGCGGTGGCCTGGCGAACGATTTCGATTGCTTGCGCGGCCATGCGATTGGATTGAGCGGAATCGATTCCCACGGCACGAATGAGTGCGGAGATGCGAGGTTGCTCACGAGCGAGGGCTGCAAGAGCTACCTCGCGAGGCTCCGTGATGAGCCGCCCGGCCAGGTCCTGCAGGAGCGCGTGAACGGCTTTGCCAAGAGCGCGGGAGAGCAAGCCGCCTTCATGGCGCTCGTAGAGACGTCCGGCGCCGACGAGCGGCTCATCGGAAGCAGAAACAGGGAGCGGAGTGGATGAGGGCGCGAAGTCGGATGGAAGACGGCGGAGCAGGGTGGGCCGAACCGGGATCGGTTGAAATTCGAACAGATTGCCCGTGGCGGAAGGGGCGTCCGTTCCGGATGCGGCGATGGAGTCGAGAGTGGCAGGCACGGCGACCGATGCGGTGGCGGCGCGCCAATTGTCGAAGCGACGTTGAATTTCGGCTTGCCATGCGGCCCATCCGGTGCGGAGCAGGCTTTCGCGAGGCGCGATGAGTTCCGTGGGCACGCCGTTTGCGGATTTGTAGCAGGGGCGCGCGAAGAAGTGAAGCTCCTCGCGAGCGCGCGTGGCAGCGACATAGAGCAGACGGGACGCTTCATGCACTTCGCGCTCGTGGCGCAAGCGTTCGACGAGCTTTCTTGCTGCACCGCCATCGGAGCCTTTTTGCTGGATTGGCGCGATGAGAAACTCGGTGGCGGATTCCGAAGGTTCGGAGTCGTCTGGAACGACTTCGGAGGGCAAGCCCCGTTCGAGCCAGGAAAGCATGCCTGAGGCAGGGCGGGGCGGGGAAGCCTGAAGGTCAGGCACGATGACGACTTCGAACTCGAGGCCTTTGGCGCCGTGAATCGTCATGAGCTGGACGCCGCAATCGTTGTCAGCTGCGGGGTCGGGTTGCGCCTTGAGATCTGCAATGGCCGAAGTAAGCGCGGAGCCGAGGAGATCGGGATCGCCCTGCGGCAAAGAGTCGAGACTCTTCCAGAAAAGATCAAGATTGGCGCGAGCTTCGGAATCGACGCAGTGAGCACCGCCGAGTTGAAGCCAGGTCTGTTCGAGCCATGTGCCGAGGCTGTACGCGGGCTGCGCGGCGCGGAGGCGCTCGGCAGCTGCAATCGCTCGAAGAACGCGATCGCCGGCGAGACGGCCTTCGGAACTGATGAGATGCGCGCGCTCGAGGGCTAGCTCGGGGATCGGACGGCGGATGAGCTCGGGCGTGTCGGAGCTGGTGAGGGTGTGCAGATCGGCGAGCGAGAGGCCGCACCATGGTGCGCGGAGCACGCCTAGCCACGCGACGCGGTCGTACGGATTGAAGAGCGCGCGAACGAGAGAAAGCGCGTCGACGATCTCCGGGCGGTCCTGGAGCGCTTCAAGATCGACGGCGCGAAAAGGGATGGAAGACTGGCGCAGAGCGGCGGCGATGGGCACAAGCGATTTGCGCGCGCGAGCCAGCAGGGCGATGCGATATTTTTCGCCAGCCGCGCGAGCGGCCTGAATGCGCGGTAGATGAGCGCGAACGATCGAGACGATTTCATCGATTTGCTTTTGATGCGCAGCCTGGCGTTCGTCGGCGACTTGTTTTTTAAAATCGGCACCGGCGCTGCGCGGCGATTCAGGGATAAAAGCGCAATGGAGCTTGATCGGCGAAGTGAGTGCGGCGACGAGTTGAGGACCTGAAGGCGCGACGGAAATGCGAGCAGCTTCGGAAGCAGCGAAGACAACGCCGCTATCACTTGAGGCGCCAAAGACCTGTGCAAACGTTTCATTGATGCCGGCGACAAGCGAGGCATGGCTGCGGAAATTGGCGGTGAGACGGACGGAATCGAACAAGAATGGGAGGTCGCCGTATACCTCAAGGCCGACGGTTTCGACACGCGGGAACAGTTCGGCGTCGGCCTCACGAAAGCCGTAGATGGATTGCATGGGATCGCCGACCACGAAGCAGGTGCGGCCCGCACGATCAGACCACGCGGAGATGAGGCGACGGAGAAGCTCGTGCTGGCGCCGGCTGGTGTCTTGAAATTCGTCCACGAGCAGGTGGCGGATTCCATCGGCGACACCCTGAGCAGCGTCGATGGGAAATTCATCTTCACTCTTCAGGACGCTGAGCGCGATTTGTGCGACTTCAGTAAAGTCAGCCGAGGCGGCCTCGGCAAAGACGACGCGAAGCTCGGCAGCAGCGCGGCGAAGAAGAGTGAAACAGGCGCGGATAATCTTCCATTCCGGGTCTGAGTACCGGATTGGAGCTGCCTCGCCCGAAACACGCAAAAAAGGAGATTCGAGGCGCTGACGCAGGCAGTCGAAGTCTTGCTCGCCTTCGAGCACAAAATCATGCATCCAGCGGTCGCGATCGCCGAGCATTTTGACCGTTAGTTCTTCAATCTCGCGCCAGTTGTTGTCGCGCCAGTCGAGAAGAGTCTCGATGGCCGCGGTGAGCGGGACGTTGGCCAGTCCAATCTGTTCGAGTGTGCGGCGAGCTGCGCGCCGGTAAAGCTCGCCCGGCTGAGTGTGGATTTTCAGATTGCCGCCGAGACCGGAGAGGACCGGTTGCTGCATGGCAAGGTCGTGACAAAAAGAATCGATGGTCTGGATGCGTAGCTGTGCGGGCAAATTGAGGAGGTCCCAGTCGCGCTCGCGGGAACGCTCGAGGGCACGGCGGGCTATAGGGCTGGGATCGGGATGCCGGAGATCGTCGAGAATGCGGTTGCGCATTTCGGCAGCGGCAGCGTTGGTGAAGGTAATAGCGACCACCTGGCCGGGCTCGTCGACTTCGGCGAGCAACGTGAGAAACCTTTGCGAGAGAAGCGTGGTTTTTCCGGAGCCAGCCGGTGCGCGCACGAGGATCGAGCGGCGGGGATCAAGCGCAAGATTGCGCTGCTCCTGATCGGGAGGCGAGTTGCGGCGAGGCGCGTCAGGCATCGACAGCCTCGTCGTTTTCTGAAACGGGCGGATTGTCGCTGATGCGGCAAAGCGCCTGCAGGCGGCAGAGTTCGCACGTGTCCGGGTAAAGGCGCGGGTCAACATCTGAGTGCCCGGCCAGGAAGGCCAGGGCGAGATTCTCAATGTAAAGTTTCCACTCGGAAAGCTGCTCGGAGGTCAAGGGCTTTTTGACTAAATTCGAATTTCCGCTAATCTTGCCGCGTAGAGTGGCTTTGGCATTGCGAATTTTCCCCGTGAATTCCATTTCGCCGGCGCGGACTTTGGCAAAAACGAGGCCACCGACTTCGTTTGGACCGCGGTCAAGAGCGAAGTTTGAGTAAATCGGCAACTGCACGTCATCGGGGCGGGGAAGCTCCCATGAGCTTGGCGTGGGGCTGCCAGATTTGTAATCGATGACAAGAAGAGAATCGTCGATGAGGCGGTCGATGCGGTCGAGGCGAAGGCGGAGGGGCAGGCCAGCGACCGAGATGCCGGTTTTCTGTTCTGTATCAAGGACGACGAAGGGAACGCGCGTTCGCTCGAACTCCAGCCACTCGGTGACGAGGTTGATGAGGCGAGACTGTTCGAGCGCAAGATAGCGCGGCGCCATTGACTGATGCGCACGAACGGGCATTGCGGTCTGAATGACGAGTCGAACTTGATCAGCGACCCAGGCGCGAATGTCGGTAAGCGCAACGAGTTCGGCGTGGGAACGAATGCCACGCGGCGGACCGGCCCAGACAGAATGCAGAACTTCATGCAGGAGCTGGCCGCGTTCTTTGGCTGTGAGACCAGTTTCAGCAGGGTCCCATGTTTCGGCGCCAAGGCGCGCGGTGGCAAAAGCCTTGAAAGCGCATTGCGATTGCGCAGTGAGAGTGGATGCGCCGCCTTGAGCCTCGCCAGGAGGGAAGGGAACGCGAGATGAATCGTGAAAAGGAACGGTGAAAACGGGCAACGCGGCCGGTGAAGCGAGTTCAGGGGGAAGAGGGGCTGGTGCGCCGGCGAGTTGCTCGATAAGGCGCGAAGGTCTGGACTCTACACCTTCGCTTTGGCGCGCGAAGCTGAAGTGAACTGTGGCGGCGGAGGCGAGAAGGCGTCGGGTGACGGTGCTGGCCAGTTCCCAATCGAGGCGGGGCGAGGAGTGAGGCATTTCAGTTGCGCGCTGCACCGCGACAGGAAGCAGCGGATGCGTGGCGCCGCCAGCCGGCCAAGCTTGTTCGGTGACGCCAAGGAACCAAATGGCGTCGGCAGTGAGGCCCGCAGACTCCGCGGGGCCTGCAATGAGAATTGGAGAGTCGAGGGATTCAGGCGCGAAGAGAGTTTGGCTGATCGTGCGATCGAGGGCGGAAAGGAATTCCTTCCACTCGATGGACCGGCCATCGAAACCGAGCGATGCGCAATCGTCAACGATCTGTTGCCAGCGACGATGAGCCTGAAACTCGGCGCTCGAAAGCGGACGACCGCCGGGCCAGCCAGCGAGTTCCAAAAGCTGCGGGACGAGTTCGGCGGAGGCCAGCGGAGATTGTGGGCGGCGCGCGAACTCCTGTAGTCGTCGCTGGGCCTGGGTGACGCGCGCGACCCACGCGGTAGGCAATTCTGCTCCGGGCCTCTGGCGGAGGAATTCGGCGAGCTTCCAGCGTGTGCGCTGCAGATTTTTATGGCGCAGCGCGCGCACGAAGGCGGTGAGGGCCAGCGATTCCTGAGGTGACGCAGCAATTTGACCCGTGGAGAGGATCCAGTCGAGCTCGTGCTCCTCGATCGGCTCGCTGAACCAGCGCAGGAGCAACGCTGCTCCTCGGGCGAGCGCGATTTGTCCGAGCGGAACGCCGAGTGAAAACTCAAAGACGGCGGCCGCGGAAGACGAGATCGAAAGATGACGGAGGAAGGCACGCTCAATTTCGCCGCGGCGATTAGGCGCATCTTGAGTGACAACGAGTAAGCGCGCGTGCGGGTTGGCAGCGAGCTCCAGTCGGCACCAAATGGCGCAGGCGGCGAGCTCGGAAACAGGGTCGGGCGCTTCGTGGAATTCAATTTGCTGGGCTGGATGTGCGGGTGAGATTTGTGTGGAAACGCCCCAAGCACCAAAGAGCGCCTGTTGCGTGGGCAGGATTCGATCGAAACCGGCGAGCATCAGCGGAGGGCGCTCGGATGGATCGTGATTGAGCGCTTGAGTTAACTCGAGAGGCAAGCGCGCCGGGCTGATCATGCCGCCTGCGCGACATGTGGCATCGAATTGCGCGAGCCATTCACTGAAGGCGCCTGCATCCTGATCCCAGGCGCTCCGCGCTTTTTTGTTTAGGAGTTGGGGAGCGTAAGAGCAGAGAAGACCGTGTGCCTCCACGGCCAGAGCGGCCAGGCGATCGCGCGCCCCGGCGACTGGCGCAGCTTCAGGCGCGGAGGCAGCGACGATTCCGGCCCAAAGCGACTGCTCCTGCAAGGGATTGAGGACGATGCGGCCATCGAAACTGTGCTCATTCCAGGAGTTAAGGGCGAAGGTTTTCCAATCGCGAATGTTTGGAGTCTGCCAGGCGGAGAGGCCCTCGGATCGGCGAGCGCGATTGAAGGCCGACATGAGCGATCGAGCAGCGCGCTCACTTGCCGTGACGAGGAGCGAGCCGCCGCAGAGCCATTGATCGATCTCGGGTGAAAGTTCGCGATTCACAGTCGGTGGTCCTACGACTAAGGATACTGCTCAGAACCGAGCGGCAATTGCGGTAGAAAACGAACGGAGAACGATCGGATGTCGCGGCTTTCACGTGGTCAGTCCACCGGTTGTACACTAGGGCTTGTGATGCGCATTGTTCTTGCAAGCTGTCTTCTTGCCGTTGCCACATTGGCGGGCTGCCACTCCAACCGAACGCAAGGGCCACAGAGCTCAACGAGCCCACAGGACACGGTTTATCACCTGCGCGGAAAGATTGTTTCAACCGACGTTGCGCACGGGATTGTGGTGGTAGATCATGAGGCGATTCCGGGATTCATGGACGCCATGACCATGCCGTATCAACTGAAAGACCCGACCATTGCCAGCGATTTGCACCCTGGGGACACGATCACCGCGGACTTGCTAGTTTCAAAGAGCTCCGAAGAAACGGTGATGCTGGATCATATTGTTGTGATTGCGCAGGGCAAGCCGGACTACAAGCCGGCGGTGTTTTATCATGTGCCTGCACCGGGCGATGCGGTTCCGGATTTCAAGCTGCGCAACCAGGACGGGCGCGCGATTCATCTGGATCAGTTTCGCGGAAAGACGCTGCTCGTGACATTTATTTACACGCGGTGCCCGCTGCCTAATTTCTGTCCTCTGATCACGCACAACTTTGCGGTAATCCAGCAGCAGTTGGCTGCAAACCCCGCGCTTTACGGAAAAACCCACTTGATCTGTATCAGCTTCGATCCGGAACACGACACGCCGGCGCGGCTTCGGGCCTACGGCGCAGAGTACATTGGCAGCGACGCGAAGGGCGCATTTGCGCATTGGGATTTTGCCGTGCCGACAAAGGCAGAGTTACTGGAGATGGCAAAGTACTTCGATGTCGGGATCTCGTCCGGACCGGACGACACGATTACACACACGCTTTCGACAACATTGATCGGGCCGGATGGGAAGGTGGCGCAGTTTTATCCAGGCAATGAGTGGACGCCGGAGCAAGTGGTAGCGGATCTGAAGAAAGTAGCATCGAGTTCTTAGTGGATGGGGCAACGGATACTTTGTGGTATCCCACCCTAGCCGCAAAGACAACGACGCGGCTAGGATGGGGCACCCAGGTTTAAGGGTGAACGCGGCCCGGATTGTTTTGGAAGGCAAGGAGAGAACGATGAGTTACGGAGTGAATATCAAGAAGGATGGTGCTTTGGATTTTCTTTCGCTGGGGGCGCTGGTGCACCGGCTCGATCCGGGAATTATTCCGTTTCGAAAGGCGACGGAGTGCAAGATTCACGTGAGCGGCGGCGAGTTCAACGTGGCGGCAAACCTGGCGGATTGTTTCAAGATGAAGACTGCGATCGCGTCGGCGATGGTGGATTATCCCATCGGCGACCTAATTGCTGAGCGAGTACGCGCCATGGGCGTGACGCCGATTTACAAGCACTTTGAGCACAACGGCGCTACAGGACCGAATATGGCGACCGTTTATAGCGACCGGGGAGCTGGCGTGCGGCCGCCAGTGGTTTTCTATAACCGCGCCAATGAAGCAGGCGCGATGCTGAAGCCAGGCGATTTTGATTGGAAGGGGATTTGCGCTGAGGGCGTGCGCTGGGCGCACTCCGGGGGGATTTTTGCGGCGCTGTCGTCGACCACAGCACCGCTGGTTGCGGAGATGATGAAAGCAGCGAAAGATGCGGGGGCGGTGACGTCGTTCGACCTGAATTTTAGGGAAAAGCTGTGGAAGATTTCGGGCGGCGCGGATAAGGCCGTGGAGACGATTGCGACGATTGTGAAGAATGTCGACGTGCTGATCGGGAACGAAGAGGATTTGCAGAAGGGACTGGGCATTCCGGGGCCCGATGTTCATGCGAAGTCGAAGCTCGATCCCAGCGTGTTTTTCGCAATGATCGACAAGGTCGTGAAAAAGCATCCGCATGTGAAGATCGTGGCGACAACGCTGCGCGAAGTGCACTCGACGAACCGGCACAGCTGGGGTGCGGTAGCCTGGATTGATGGCCAGACCTACGTTGCGCCGACCGCGGAGCTGGACGTGGTGGATCGCGTGGGCGGGGGCGATGGATTTGCGGCCGGGTTCATTTACGGCCTGCTCACCGGAGAAAAGCCGGAAGACGCTCTGAGGTTGGGCTGGGCACATGGCGCGCTGCTGACCACGTTCATCGGTGATACAACGATGGCGACGCTGGACCAGGTGAAGGCATTTGCGAAGGGCGGGTCGGCCAGAATACAGCGGTAAAGATAGAGAACAGAGAAAAGAGAACTGGCACCGCGAGCTGACAACTGCGAACTGTTATTCTTGGCCATGCGAAGAGAGTGAGGTTGCGCATGGCGAAGGCAACGATTATGTTCGGCGTTTTGCTCATCATTCTGGGGCTGGTGGGGTATTGGGGGACGGGCAGCGGGCATCCGACAGCGCTGATCCCGATGTGGTTTGGTTTGGCATTAGGCGTGGGCGGTGTGCTGGCGATCAGTCCCAGCGAAGGCCGGCGCAAGCTTTTCATGCACATCAATGTAACGGTTGGGCTGCTGGGCTGCATCGGCGCGCTCGTCGTGGCATTGCAAGGCTACGCTCATGCTCGCTCGCTGGGTGTGGATCCGGACTACATTGCGCTGGCGGCGAAGCTGACCATGGCGGGCCTTCTGCTGATTTATGTGATTCTTTGCGTCCGCTCGTTCATCCAAGCTCGTAGATTGCGGCAGGGATAGTCAATGGGAACGATGCGCGGAGGAATGGGAATAGGCATGCGCGCCGAGCGCACGCAGGGCCGAAGTGTGCGCCCAGGTACGGACCCACCGAAAAAGAAGACGGACCTCCGCAAGGCGATGCCGGAGATCTGGAGGCTGGTACGGCCGAGGAAATGGCTGCTGTTGCTCGGCCTGTTGCTGGTCGCTATTAATCGCGTGGCCGGATTGACGTTGCCATTTGTAGCCCGGCCCTTTGTCAATTTGGTGCTGAGGAAGCATGAAGCAGACAGATTGATGCCGCTGGTGATTGCGGTGTTCGTGGCGACGATTATCCAGTCGATCACATCCTTCTCGAACACGCAGCTGCTGTCGAAGGCGGCGCAACGAATGATCGCCGATCTGCGCCAGCAGGTGCAGCAGCACATCGGCCGACTGTCAGTGAGCTTCTACGACGCGAATCGCAGCGGGTTGCTGGTTTCTCGCATCATGAGCGACGTGGAAGGCGTGCGCAACCTGATCGGAACGGGCCTGGTGGAGTTTGTCGGCGGCCTGCTTACGGCGGTCATGGCGTTCATCTTTTTGCTGCATCTCAGCCCCAAAATGACGCTGATCGTGTTCACAGTGATCGGAGTTTTTGTCTTCGTCCTGCAATACGCATTCAAGACCATCCGTCCAATTTTTCGCGAGCGAGGGAAGATCACGGGCGAAGTTACGGGGCGTCTGACGGAGTCGCTGGGCGGGGTGCGCGTGGTGAAGGGCTATCACGCAGAGGAACGCGAGGCTGCCGTATTCAAGGTGGGCGTGCTGCGCCTGCTCGACAACGTGATGAAGACGCTGACCATGACCAGCGTGATGTCAATGACGGCGACGACGGTGCTGGGAATTGTGGGCGGGATAGTGATGCTGATGGGCGGGCATCTGGCGCTGCAGAGTCGGATGGACGATGGCACCTACATCCAATACACGATGTTTCTGGCATTCATGATCGCGCCGGTGATTCAGGTGGTGAATATCGGCACGCAGCTCACCGAGGCTGTGGCGGGTATCGATCGCACCATGGAGATTTTGTCGGAAAAAGACGAGTTCGCGGATGCGGGGCGCGTTGTCAAGCTCGGCGAGATAAACGGCTATGTACGGTTTGAGCATGTGGACTTCGCTTACACGCCGGAGAAGCCGGTGCTGCACGACATAAGTTTTCGCTCCGATCCCGGTTCGGTAACCGCACTGGTGGGCTCATCGGGTTCAGGCAAGTCGACGATCATCAGCCTGGTTTGCGCATTCCACACGCCAGTTCGGGGTCGGGTGGTGGTGGATGACATTGACCTTGCGACGGTGGACCTGAATACTTACCGGTCGCAACTGGGCGTAGTTCTGCAAGACTCGTTTCTCTTCGACGGAACAATAAGGGAAAACATCATGTTCTCGCGGCCGGAAGCCAGTGAGGAGCAGTTCCTCTCCGCCTGCCATACGTCCTGCGTGGATGAATTCGCCGAGCGATTTCCGGAAGGGTACGACACAATTGTGGGCGAGCGCGGCGTAAAGCTGAGCGGCGGGCAGCGGCAGCGGCTTTCGATCGCGCGCGCGTTGCTGGCGGAGCCGCGCATCCTGATTCTCGATGAGGCGACGAGCTCGCTCGATTCGGAGTCGGAGGCGATGATCCAGACCGGGCTTGCGGAGTTGATGCGGGGGCGAACGACCTTCGTGATCGCGCACCGGCTGTCGACGATTCGCCGCGCCGACCAGATTCTCGTCGTCGAAGGGGGCCGCATTGTGGAGCGCGGCAACCATAGCGAGCTGTTTGCGCTTCGCGGACGCTACTTTGACCTCTACACGCGCCAGCATGGACTGGAAGCTAACTTGTTTCTTGCGCCGGGCGAGGGCGGGGAAGCGGCAGAGCCGGAAAGCTAGCGCGGAACGGTCTGAATCAGAGATTAGCGATTAGAAACCAGGGAGAAAAGAACGTCGCCGGAGTGGCGTTTGGCCGGGTTCGTCTTCTGTGCGGCGCCGTCCGCCGTTTCACCTATTTGACCGACGTCCCATTAGGTGAGAATCTAGAGATGGACTCAAGGCTTGGAACAGAGGATCAACATGCGAGACGCGATTCCCCAAGGCACCTACAAAGTTCAGGCTCTCGACCGCGCTTTTGCGGTCCTCGACCTGCTGGGCGAGAGCGAGACGCCGCTTGGCCTGGCTCAGGTGGCGGCTTCGCTCCAGCTGCACAAGAGCACGGCGCACCGTTTTTTGATGGTTCTGGAACGGCACCGCATGGTGGAGCGCACGTCGAACGGAAAATTTCGGCTGGGGCTGAGGCTGTTTGACTTTGGCAACAGGGCGATTGAGCAATATGACCTGCGCGACCGTGCGCAGCCGCATTTGCGCCGGCTCGTGGCCGAAACAGAAGAGACGGCACACTTGGCGTTGCTGGAGGCGGCGCGCGTGATTTACATCGACAAGATCGAGCCGTCGCGCGCGGTGCGCATGATTACGCGCATCGGAGCCAGCAATCCCGTGCATTGCACGTCGGTGGGTAAGGCGATTCTGGCGTTTTTGCCGCAGGAGCGGGCGGCGGAGGTGCTGAAGCGCATTCGGTTTGAACGGACTACACACCGGACAATTGCGACACCCGACGCGCTCAGAACGGAACTCGAAAAAACGCGGCGCCGCGGCTACGCGGTGGACGACGAGGAACTGGAAGAGGGCCTGCGCTGCATTGCTGTGCCGGTGCTCGACGCGCAAAGGCTGCCCGTTGCGGCAGTGAGCGTCTCCGGACCGTCGTTCCGCGTGACCGCGCAGAAGCTGCCCGCCATCGCGAACCATTTATTGCAGTGCGTTCGCGGCATATCGACGGACATGGGATACGTGCCTTCAGGGCGCGCCGCGCGGGCGGCTGTGAGCGCGTAAACGGTTCGCAGGCGGCTTGAGTCGGCGCGACGTATATCGGGCAGGCAATAGAGTCGGGACGGCCAGCGGAGCTTTGTCTTTCCGGATGGAGTCGACGTAAATTGCACTCCATTAGTCATCCCGCAGGACTTATTCTTCTAACATGCGAAACATCTACCTGGCCTTCTTGATTCTTTGCCTGAGCGTTTCAGGACAGGCGGCAAACTCAACCGGGATCGCCATGCAGCGTGAGCCGGACGGGATGAAGCTGCACTTGGCGAATGGCGAACTGTATCTTCAGGTGCTGAGTGAAAACGCTGTGCGCGTAGCTTTTTCCGCGTCGCCGGATTTCTTCGACCGCACTTCGATTGACCGCGTTCCTCTGCCGCCAGAAAATGCAGCTTTCCAAATCAGCGAATCGGAAACCATCTACACGCTGGTCACGGACGAATTGCACGTGAGTGTCGATCGCGAGAGCGGCGCGGTTGCCTTTGCCGATCGCGCAGGACATCCGTTGCTGAGCGAAGTACCGGGAGGACGAATCCTTGAAGCGGCCGAGGTGCAGGGCGAAAAGACCTTTCATCTTCAACAGAGGTGGAAGGGGCAAGAGGGTGAATCGCTCTACGGACTGGGTCAGATGCAACTGGGCACGGTCGACATCAAGGGCTACGACCTGGATTTGTGGCAGCACAATACGAATGTTGTGGTGCCGTTTCTGGTTTCCTCGAAGGGCTATGGGATTCTGTGGGACAACACTTCCTTTACGCGCTTCGGCGATCTGCGGTCATTCACCACAATTCCGGCGGACGATCTTTACGACGCGGCGGGAAAGCCGGGCGGGCTAACGGTGGCTGCTGTCGCCGGTGGGACGCCGGCCAGCCGGACAGCGGACCTATCATTACACGCAACTCCCTGCGATAACGGAGCCCGTTGTCCTGGGTTGCTGAAGCAATCATGGACCGGCTCGATCCTCGCTCCGTCCACCGGAAATTATCAATTCAGGGCTTACTCGAACGGCGGCATCAAGGTATGGCTCGACGGCAAGCTGGTGATGGACCACTGGCGGCAGAACTGGCTGACCTCGAACGACCAGATTCGCGTTCATCTGGAGGCCGGCCATCGCTATCCGATCAGGATCGAGAACGATCCCGAACAGCAGAGCACGCTTGAATTTGAATGGAAGACGCCCGCACCCGACGAAAACACATCCCTCTGGTCAGAGGTGGGTGACGGCATCGATTACGACTTCGTGTACGGCCCCTCGATCGATAAGGTGATCGCGGGCTATCGAATGCTCACGGGCAAAGCGACCATGCTGCCCAACTGGGTTTTTGGATTGTGGCAGTCGCGGCAACGTTACGAGACGGCGCAGCAATCGCTCGATGTAGTCGAGCAGTTCCGTCAACGAAAGATTCCCTTCGACAACATCGTGCAGGACTGGCAGTACTGGCGGCCGGACGCGTGGGGCTCGCATGAGTTCGATCCAGCACGCTTTCCTGACCCAGACGCGTGGATCAAAGCGATTCATGCTGAACACGCGCACTTGATGATCTCTGTGTGGGGAAAGTTCAACCCCA
Source organism: Occallatibacter sp. (assembly GCA_036489735.1). Taxonomy (GTDB): domain Bacteria; phylum Acidobacteriota; class Terriglobia; order Terriglobales; family Acidobacteriaceae; genus Telmatobacter. The sequence continues at coordinate 69,157 of DASXFF010000046.1, forward strand.
ATACCGCGAACGCCAAAGAGATGCTGGGCCATGGTTATTTGTATATGCCCAACCTTAACGAACACATTTTGGATTGGATCAACCAGCCCTATACGTTTTATGACGCCTTTAATCCTGGCGCGCGCAAACTTTTCTGGTCGCAGATCGACAGTCACCTTTTCTCGAAGGGCGTTGACGCATGGTGGATGGATGCGACTGAACCGGATCTGATGCCGTCGCCGCCAACGCTCGACGGCCAACGGACGCACATGAACCCCACGTACCTGGGTACAGGGTCGCGCATGCTGAACGGATACGCGCTGGAAAACAGCGAAGGAGTCTACACCGGACAGCGCGAAGCGGCGCCTAACCAGCGGGTTTTTATCCTGACGCGATCGGGATTCGCAGGGATTCAGCGTTACTCGACTGTGAATTGGTCCGGCGACACAACGTCCACGTGGACCGCGATGGCCAAACAGATTGCCGCAGGTTTGGGTGCGACCATCTCAGGATTGCCCTACTGGACCATGGACACGGGCGGCTACACGATGCAAAGAAAGTTTGCGCGGGAACCGATGACCGAGGCCAATCAGGAGGAATGGCGGGAGCTGAATGCTCGCTGGTTCGAGTATTCAACTTTTACCCCACTGCTGCGGGTTCACGGCGAGTTGCGCCCACGCGAGATGTGGACCATGGGAGAAGGTTCGCCGGCCTACAACGCCGAATTGAAATTCGATCGCCTGCGTTACGCGTTGTTCCCCTATATCTACTCGATGGCCGGCTGGACGACGCAGAGAGACTACACCATGCTCCGCGCGCTGGTGATGGACTTTCCCGAAGACCGCACTGCCCGCGAACTGAACGACGAGTATATGTTCGGACCTGCGCTGCTGATTGCGCCCATTACTCAGTACAAGGAGCGCAGCCGCTCGGTGTATCTGCCCAGCACCGCACAGTGGTACGACTATTGGAGCGGACGGCCTGCGGGCTCTGGAAGCGTGATTGCCGCGTCGCCATACGACCAGATACCGGTCTTCGTGCGAGCGGGGTCGATCATTCCCTATCAGCCGGAGATGCAGTACATCGGCGAGAAGCCCGCGGATCCCGTCACTCTTTACGTTTATGCGGGAGCCAACGGCCGGTTCACGTTGTATGAAGATCAAGGCACGACGTTCGACTACGAGAAGGGCGCTTTTTCCGAGATCCCGATTGCGTGGGATGACCATACTCATACGCTGACGATCGGAACTCGTACGGGGGAGTTTCCGGGAATGTTGCAGCAGCGAACTTTTCAGGTGGTTTTCGTTTCTAAAGCCCATCCGGCCGGTTTCCCATTCATGCCAAGCGCGGCGAAGAGCGTGCAATATAAAGGCGCAACGGTCCGGGTTGGCCTTAACTAGGAAGCCGCATTTAAACTCGTGTGAATTCTTGCAAACCTGCTTGATGAGGAAGGTGCAACCTCCGTGGTTCGATCGGCA
>DASXFF010000090.1:0-101606 GCA_036489735.1 Occallatibacter sp.
ACCGGGTTCTGCCTGGAGACGCAGCATTTTCCCGATTCGCCCAACCATCCGGCCTTTCCAACCACGACTCTGAAACCTGGCGAGACGTTCCATTCGACGACGACGTTTACGTTTGGGGTGGAAAAATAAGAAGACTTCGCGGAGCCATCGCTTCGGGTTTCCCGTCCTGAGTTGTTAGGGGGTCGGGAATCCGAAATCTCAACTGCGCGGCACGACTTTGGCGATTCGAACCCACCACGACCTGAGGGTGCCCCGTCCAAGCTCTGCTTGGGCGGGATAGCACTCCCCTCAATTTGCCACCTTGTCATCGTGACGCTGAGCTTGCGAAGCGGAAGAATATTTACTTGTAGTTCGCGCTTTGACTTCAGAGCTAGCTCGCGGCGGTTTGCTTTTTGAACCATCCCAGCCCCGCCGATGTGGCACCCGCCGGAGTGTACTCGCATCCAATCCAGCCGTCGTATCCGAGATCGTCGATCAGTTTAAAGAGATATTCAAACCGCACTTCGCCGGTATCGGGTTCGTGGCGCTCGGGCACGCCCGCAATTTGAAAATGCCCCACCCGCGTCTGTTTCGGATCGGCGAGATATTTGCGAATCCTGATCGCGAGGTCGCCTTCTTCCACCTGGCAATGAAACAGGTCCATCAGGATTTTCAGGTTGGGAGCTCCAATTTGTTCCGCGATGGCGTGCGCCTCTTCCTGGCGATGGAGAAAAAAGCCCGGAATATTGCGCAGTGCGATGGGCTCAATCAGCAAATCGATTGCTGCCGCGCGTGCCCGTTCCGCAGCCCACGCCAGATTCGCTGTGTACACGCCGAGCAGGTGCGGACGCTCGATTCCCTTTGGCGGAATGCCAGCCATCGCGTGAATGCGCGAGCTTCCCAAGGCAAGACCATATTCCAAAGCCAAAAGAAAACCGTCGCGAAATTCCTGCTCGCGGCCGGGCAATGCTGCGATGCCGCGTTCGCCCGCCTTCCAATCTCCGGGAGGTGCATTGAAAAGCACCTGCCGCAGGCCATGTTCTTTGAGCTGCGCGGCCAGGGTCGCCGGTGGGAATTCGTAGGGGAAAAGATACTCGACGGCGGTGAAGCCATCCTGCGCAGCCGCGCCAAAACGATCGAGGAAGCTGTGCTCCGTGTACATCATGGTCAGGTTGGCGGCAAAACGAGGCATGGCGTTACTCCGTTCTTCATGCGCAGTAGAGCGCTGCAACCTCGTAGTCCGTCACCGAGGGAATGGTGAACTGAACTGTATTGCCATCCGCGTGGAATGGAATGTCGCGCTCGGCGCGCAGCAGCTCGACCCTCGTTACGCGGCGGCCTGCTGGAAGCTTGAAGCGAACCTTCTGCGGCCCGATGGGATAAAACTCCTGGAACCATCCGTGATGCGCGTTGGGATTGGTGTAGTTCAGAACATGAACCGCGAAGCCCGGCTCTGTTTCCCACGCGAAAATCTCCACCAGCCCCTTGCCATCGACACTAACAGGCGATTCCCCGTGTGTGACCCAGCGAATTGTATTTGCGAGCAAGCGGCTGAGGTCGCCCTGGCCCGAGAGCCACATCGTCGGCTCAATGTCGCCGGGGAAATACGCCAGCCGGCTCGCGCCGCGTTCGCTGAGCACTACAGCCGGCTCATTTGTATGTGGAACGGGCGGATACGAAAGCTCCGGCGGATATGCGGTGTAGCCGGGGACAACTGTGAGCACGGGATTGTCGATAGGTTTCAAGGGTATGCGATACTCCGCACCCGCAATCCAGTGCGTGTCGGCAAACCCATCGAGAATGGGATGCGGCCGCTCGATGCGCGCCATGTACGAATTCGCATTGCCCGGCCGGCCGATCACCGCACCCGCAGCGTGGATCCCAAACACGTCCGCCAGCCCAAAGTCGGCACGACGCTCATTGCGCTCATTGAACATGCTGGTCTCAAAAGTCGCGACCAGCGAGCCGCCCTGGTTCACGTAATCGCGGAGCTGCCCGCACTGCTCGTCGCTGAGTAGCGCAATGTTGGGCAGGATCAGCGCCGAGTATTTCCTGATTCGTTTCAGTTGCAGCCGGTCTTCGTGAACAAAATCGAAGAGAAATCTTCCTTCGAGCAGCGCGGAATAGACTGCATCGGTATACTGCTGCATCGTGATGTCGCGCGGCGGCTGATAGAAGAGCTGTGTCCGCTGGCCCATCACCACGCCGATGTTTGCGAGGCCGCGCTTGTTCACCCAATGAGCATCGTGGCGCGCGGACCAGAGAAAGAATTCGCGGCCGATTTTCTCCCAGCGCAGATCCTCGCCGAGGCCGCCTTCGCCGCCCACGACGTGATAGTAGGGAACCAGTCCGCTGGCCAGCGTTTGGCTCGACCAGATGAAGGACTCCGCGGCAGACTTGGTCACTTCGCGCCAGCGAATCGGGCCCGTGGTGTATGCGCCCGTCAAATTCGTCGCCATTTTGCTGTCGAGCACCGCGTTGCACACGCGTCCCTGCTGCGCCGCGCCCCAAACCGGCGCATCGCCTCGGTTGCGCCCCTGATTGTCGCCCTGGAACCACTCGCAAAACTCGCCCAGCATCGCCAGGTTTGGCGCAGAGTGCGCGCCGCCCCCCATATTGTTGATGTAGAAACTTGAGGCTTTCTTTTCTTTGGCAATCGAGTCGTAAAGCTTCCACAATGTTGTGAAACGCTCGTTGAATTTGTCCCAGTAGGCTGGCGTTTTGGGCGGAGGCAGGGTACGGCAGATGTTGCAATAACAAACCGGCAATGTAAATGACGGCCAGCCGTTGGTGTAGTGCGCATCCATGTCGTAGCGGGAATTGACCTCGCGCATGAGAGCAGGGAAGTGGTCGGTCATGTAGGTCGAAAACATGCACGTCGAATAGAGCCCCGGCGCTTCTTCCGACTCCAGCGGCTGGCCCTTTTCATTCCGCATGAACCATTCGGGATGCGCAGCCAAGGCATCGCCCCAATTCAGGTCGGGGCTGTAGCGCGCAACGGCTCGCAGGTTGCGCTTCTTCGCCGCCTCAAGCAACTCGCCGGTAAAGTCGCGCCCGTTCAGATATTTTCCGTGACGATGGAAGGGAACCTTGCTCGGATAAAACGCAAGAATGCCGGTAATGCTGATAAAGACCGCGCCCACTTTCGCGCCCGACCAATAATCGGCCCATCCCTCAATGTCGAAGACTGCGGGATCGTGCTCGGTGAAATTCGTTTGGCCGATGCGCCTCAGTTTCTTCTGCCAGGGAATGTCGGCCGCGCCGGCCTGCGCCGCCACAGGCGAGGCAGACGCAGCCGGGGAAGTGAGTGCAAACGAATCTCCCGCGCGCACCAGCGGCACAGTGGCCGCAGCTGACTTCAGAAACCAGCGCCGATTCATGATGGGCGAAATCCTCCGTTGCAATCAATTCAGGCGAATGACTTTCCATAGAGCTTGAGTAAGCTATTTCTTCTGCGCATTTAACTCGTCGAGTACCTTCTTCAGGTCGTCGAGCTTTTGCCCAGCTTCTGCCAGCCTGCCCTCCGACGTCAGCCGCTGATAGTCGGCGAAGTCCTGGCTCGCCTGGCTAATAAGCGCATTTGCGCTTGCCTTCGGCTGAGCCCCCGCCGATGTCGTCGAGGTTGTGGATCCTGTCGACGACGGTTGCGATTCGCCTGCAGTGAGCGTTGGCGCTTCTGCCCCAAACAGCGAACTCAATGCCGCTTCGAAGGTCGGTCCGTACGCCAGGCGATCCTGTAGCGCGAGCACCACCAGCCGGAGTTCCGGCATGGGGCTTTGCGCGGCCTGCAGATAAATCGGCTCGGCGTAAAGCAGCGCCTGCCCGCAGGGAATCACCAGCAGGTTGCCGCGAATCACGTGCGAGCCCTGCTGATTCCACAGAGTGAGCTGGCCTGAGAGCTGCGCGTTCTGGTCGATGCGTGCCTCAATCTGCTGCGGGCCATCGACAAGCCGGGTTTTCGGGAAATCAAAGACGACCGCTTTGCCATAATTCGCGCCATCGCTACGCGCGGCGATCCAACCGATCAGGTTGTTGCGATTGATGGGCGTGAACGGCAAAATCTCAACAAACTCCAGGCCGCCATTTGCCCCGGCGCTTGCCTCGCCCGGCAGCGTCATGAGCACAAAGTTCGGTCGCATCTCCTGCTGGCTCTGGTCACCCTGGTTCGACCCGGTTTGCGTGGCGACGCTCCACTGGTCTTCGCGGTTGTAAAACACATCGGGATCGCTCATGTGATACAGGCCGTACATATCGGCCTGCACAGTCAGCAGCGTCTCCGGATAGCGAACGTGCGCGCGCAACCATGCCGGCATCGTGGAAGCATCCTTGAACAATGCCGGGAAAATGCCGCGCCACGCGGCCAGAATTGGATCGTTGTTGTCGAAGACATAAAGAGTAACCGTGCCGTCGTAAGCGTCCACTACGGCCTTTACGCTGTTGCGAATGTAGTTGACGGGTTGGTTTTCCAGATTGGCGGGCGCGGAGTAGGGATATGTTGCGGACGAGGTGAAAGCATCGATGATCCAGGAAAGCCGGCCATCCGCGCCCACCACAATATAAGGATCCTTATCGAAGGTCAGAAACGGCGCCAGCGTGGAGACGCGCTGCAACAAGTTACGCCGCATGAGCAACCGGCTATCGGCCGTGATGTCGTCGCTGAACGGAACCTTTGTCAGGTCGCCGCGATCGAAGGCGAGCAGCGCGCGGCGCAGGAATCCGCCCATTACGATGCCGCCGTTGCCCTCGTATGACGAAAGATTATTGCTTTGACCCTGCGGATAATTGAATTCCTGTTGATGCGTCTTGACGTAGACGTCGGTGTCGGTGAGTTCGCCGAAGTAGATCTCCGGACGAGTGACTTGGACGCCCGGCACAGTGCTTTGCACAGGCATATTGCTCAGGTAGAGGGTGGGCAGTCCCTCCGATGAGAAGCCGTTCACCGGATTCATCGTGATGCCGTAGCCGTGGGTGTAGATGAGCTTGTCGTTGATCCAGTTGCGGCTGCTCTCGGGCAGCTTGTCGACGTTCAGCTCGCGGACTGCAAGCATCACTTGGCGCAGCGAGCCATTGATCTGGTAGCGGTCAATGTCAATGTCGGGAAAATCGTAGTAGGTGCGGATCTCCTGCACCTGGCGCAGCGTGTCTTGCAGCGCACTCACATCCCACAGGCGGATGTTATCGAGCGTGGCTTGATTGTGCTGCGGGTCAACCGCGGCGACGGTGGTTTCGGCGGGAAACTCGCGCTGCTCAAATCGATCGAGCCCGTAAGCCTGCCGCGTCATGGCGATGTTGTTAGCGATGTAGGGCCGCTCGCGGTCCAGTTGGTTCGGCTTGACGACGAAAGTGCTCACATACCATCCGGCGACACCCGCCACCACGTAACAAGCGATCGCGGGAGCGATCCCAGCGAGCAGCCAACGTGCTCCCGGTCTGATCACGCCTGAGGCAAATACGATGACCGCGCCCAACGCCAGGGCCACGCTGATAAACAGCATCCCGATGAGCGTGATATGCGCGTCGGTGTAAGTCACGCCGTCGAAGATCGTGTGCTCCTCAAAAAGGAGATCGAAGCGGCCGACATATTCGCGAATGGCCAACGCGAACAGCAGAAACCCCGCGGCGATCGAAACTCCGCGCCAGGGCAGGGAAGTGGCGCCGCCAAAGCGCCCGCCCAACGCGCGGCCTCCACCTACGGCGATGAGGAAGAGCACAGCAAGGACGCACACAATGACTGCGAGCGTCAGCAGCCATCCGGCAATCATTTCCCATGCCGGCAGTGTGAAGAGATAGAAGCCGAGCGGCCGGCCAAAGATCGGGTCGGTGATGGCGCCGCCGCGAGGTGCATACCAATAAAGCGCCAGTGTTTGCCACTGGGCGGCCATGGCGAGTCCCGTGGCGAGGGAAATCACCAACGCGCCGACGATGGCGATGGTACGCAGGAACTTCTTGATCGGCAGTTCGATCGGACGACCGCCGAAAAAGATAGTGTGCGTATCCGGCAGGTCGGCAGCATGGCTGTGGCGCAACGCGAGAAACGTGGCGAGCAGGATCACGAAGGTCAGCGCTGCAAAAACCGCAAAGGTTCCCCATTCCAGGCTGAAGCTTTTCCAAAAAACGCTCGCGTAGCCCAGCGAACCGAACCAGAGCAGGTCAACCCAGTAGGAAACGGCGGTGCGACTGCCAACAAATAGGACAATGACGATGGCGAGGAGGAGGTAAATTGCCAGGCGCGGGCTGCGACGTTTCCCGTGCATCGGCCAATCAATTGTTTCGGGCATTTTCCACCCCAGTCAGGCGATTTATCCGCGCTGAGTTACCCGAGAATTGTACAGCGGTTGAGTGGGGTGGCTGCGTGAGGCCAAGCAGGTGTATGCGCCTAGATCAGATCGTTGCGCCCGGTGATGCTCAGCTCTTTCACGATCTTGCCCACGTCCTGGGAGTGATCGCGGTGAGCGATGAGCAGCGCATCTTCGGTGTCCACGATAACCAGGTTCTCAACACCAACTAGCGCGACAAATTTCCTCGGACTGAAGATGTAGTTGTCGCTGGCTTCAATGGAGATGTGCCCAGTGCTGTCGGCCACATTGCCTTCGGCATCTCCACGCAGGCGCGTCTCCACCTGGTACTCGTAGAGCGAGGCCCAGGAGCCCAGATCGTTCCAGTTAAACTCCGCGGGGATGCAGAACAGGCGGGAGAGATGCTCGCCTTTCGCCGACCGCGGCTCCAGCACGGCATAGTCGACGGAAATGTTTTCGCACTTGGGATACGTCGTGCGGAAGACTTCGTCGAACTGCGGCGTGCCCCAGGCTGCGGCAATGGCCTCAAGCAGCGGAGCCGTCTCCGGCACGTGCTCGCGGACGGCGTTGGCCAGCGTCCGTGCCGACCACAGAAACATGCCTGAGTTCCAGTAATAATTTCCTGCGGCCACGAATTCATCGGCGCGGTTCTGATTCGGTTTCTCAATGAATCGCCGAACGTGTAGCGCCTGGTCGTCCTTGGTCAGGTCGCCGGTTTCAATGTAGCCATATCCGGTTTCGGCGCGGAACGGCTCAATGCCCAGCACTACGATGTTCTCGCCAGCCGCGGCGGCCGCGATGCCTTTTTGCAGCGCCTTTAGGAAGCGCGGCTCGTCCGCAATCACGTGGTCCGAGGGAAACACACCGAGCACCGCGTCGGGATTTTCCCGCTCGATCAGAAAGGCAGCCAACCCACATGCCGGCGCGGTATTGCGCGCCACCGGTTCCTGAACAATGTGCGCCGCGGGAAGACCGGGCAACTGATCGGCGATCTCGTGAGCCAGATACTCATTGGTGATGATCCAGGTTTTTTCCAGGCCGGCCAGCGGCTTCAGCCTCTCCACGGTCTGCTGGATCATGGAGCGTTCCCCATCGAGCGCCAACACTTGCTTGGCATGCGCGCGGCGTGAGCGCGGCCAGAACCGGGTCCCACTGCCCCCGGCCAGAATCACGGGGCGAAAATCGATTCGGTCTATCATTCGAAGGACTATCCTACCCGACGAAGATAACGTTTGCACAGAGGGGAACGAATAAATTTGCCGGTTTCCGTCACTGTGGCCCGGACCTTTGTCACATTAAGGGAAACGCGCGGTCGAAGGCGTTGGTTCCCGCTTTTTTTCGTGTCTTTCGTGTCACAGGCGGCTTCAAGCCTGCGAGCATATCCGTCGGGCCGGTGCTGATCCCGCAGATTGCCTTGCTCTGGCGTAATCTATCTGGAATGCCCTTCCTGCGTCAGGGTTCTATCCATCTCGGCCGCATTGCGGGAATCGATCTCTATCTGCACTGGTCATGGTTCGTCGTCGCGGTCATTGAGATCGGCGGCCGCGAAGGCCGGTACAGTTCGCTCGGTTGGAGCGCTCTTGAATACCTGGCACTGTTCGCGATCGTGCTTTTGCACGAATTCGGCCACGCTTTGGCGTGCCGCCAGGTGGGTGGAACAGTAGACCGCATCATGCTCTGGCCGCTGGGCGGAGTGGCATACGTCGATCCGCCGCAACGGCCTGGCGCAACACTTTGGAGCCTTGCCGCCGGCCCGCTGGTCAATGTGGCACTCATGCCGGTGCTCGGCGCGGCCTGGTGGGCAGCGCGAGCAGCCGGACTCAAACAGTCCGCGCCCGACGCCTACACTCTCGTCTTCTGGGTGCTTTGGATCGACGTCATTCTGCTGGTATTCAATTTGTTGCCTGTCTACCCGCTCGATGGCGGCCAGATCCTTCGTTCCCTGCTGTGGTTCTTCATGGGGCGGGCGCGCAGCCTGTACGTGGCCACCATTCTTGGATTTGTGGGTGCCGCGGGTTTGGTCGGCATAGCCTTGTGGATGCACTCTACCTGGTCATTGCTGATCGCCGCCTACATTCTGATGAGTTGCTGGGGTGGATTCAAGAGCGCCCAGGCCATGTTGCGCATGGATAAACTGCCGCGCCGGAATGACTTTGCCTGCCCCGATTGCGGAACTCACCCACCGGTCGGCAATCTCTGGAAATGCGCAGGATGCGGGCAGAACTTCGACACATTCGCGTTCCGCGCCGCCTGCCCGCAGTGCGGTTCTGAGTTCCCCAACACCATGTGCGGCGAGTGCCAGAAGATGCATTCGATCGGCGAATGGGCTGCCGCCGCAAACGCGGGCCAGGGCATCCGCAGTTAGGCGGATCATCCGCCATTCCGCTTGCCTGCCTAACCTTACTGGATCATAATGGCAGTGCCAATCGGCTCCGGTCCTCGAGAGCTCTGAACTCTTAAGCCCGCAGAATGGGGAGCATTTATTTATGCCTGCAGTGCGGAACTGCACATTTTCCGGCGCCTGCCGGGTCGCTTTTCTTTCCCTGCTGTTGCTCCTGGTGTCGCCGGCACTCTCACCGGCCCAAGCTGCGCCCCAAGCGCCGCCTCAGGCTCCGCCGCCAGTTGCACGGCCGGGTGGTGAGGCTGTGGCTGCGTTGGCAGCCCCCGATTCTCCTGCCACATCGCCGCTCGCCACCACGGTTGACGAAGTCAACCTTGACCTGACCATTCGGACCAAGCACAACAAGCCGATCCTCGACCTCGAACCTTCGCAGATCGCGGTGACCGACGACGGGTCACCCGTGCAGCTCTCTTCCCTTCGCCTGGTCGACGCCGCTTCGGGAGCGGAACACCTGGTCACCCTTGTCTTTGATCGTCTCGATCCAAGCGCCGCCAAAGCAGCACGCAAAATGGCTGAAAGGATCCTCACAGCGATCCCGGTGAAGGGCTACTCCTTCGTTGTTCTTCAGGTCAACGGAAGGCTCCGTCTTCTTCAGCCCTACACCGTAGACCGCAGCCTCGTTGACGCAGCTGTAGTCAGCGCGACGCCGGGCTTGCCTGCCGTCCCTTCGAACGATCTCAGCCCAGCCGAGAAAGCGCTCATTGCATCGATTCACAGTGACGCACTGACCCTCGACTCCGCCAACCGGGCCGAGGGGAAGATGATTCTTTCGGCGCTCGAGCAGTCGCAGCAGATCCTCGAGAGCCGTCGCGATTTTCCATCCCTGGCTGCGCTTCAGGCCCTCGTCCTCAGCGATCGGTTTTTAACCGGCCGCAACCTCATCGTCTATTTCGCGGGACGAACGGCTTCGAGCTCCGATGCTCGGGATGTTCTCCACTCCATCCTCGGCATGGCCAACCGCGCCGGAGTCACCATCTGCGTCGTGAATGCCGACCCGTTTAACTCCCAGGCGAACTCTCGTTTGCAGGCTTCCACGGTGAGTGCGCTCATCGGTTCCGGCAGCGGTGCCGGGGGCAGCGTCAGTTCCTTCGGCGTTGGAAACCTCCCAGGCAGCAGCTCCTCCGGAGGCTTCCAGGCCGGCGGGTTCGGTACCGCCATGGCGCATAACGTCAGCGGTTTTGAGTTTGGCGACTCAGATACCGACGAGAGCCCGCTCGTCCCTCTTGCTCGCGGCACGGGCGGCATCTATATTGCCGATGCCGCCGGCCTCAAACATAGGTTGCAGCAACTCCACGACCAACTCACCTCGTGGTATCAAGCTTCGTGGACGCCTCCGATCAAGAACTATGACGGCCAGTTTCGTCCCATCCACATTAGCGCGCTCCGCAAAGGCCTCGTCATTCGTTCTCGCACGGGCTATTTCGCCGTCCCGCCCACCGAGGCCTCCGGAGTTCGCCCCTTTGAAGTTCCGCTCCTGAATATTCTTGCCGGGACCACCATTCCCACCGATGTCGCGTTTCACGCTGGAGTCCTGCACCTCGGCGAGCTTCCAGATGGAAACTCCGGCGAGCTTGCGGTGCAGGTTCCCATCGCGCAACTCGAGCAGCATGAGGACTCGAGTACCCACATCACCTCCGTGCATGCGGCCATCGTCGCCGTTATTAAAGACAGCAAAGGCACAGTTCTTCAGCGTTTCGGTGAGGACTTTCCGCTGCACGAAACGCCCGACATGTTCCGCACCGATTCCGGCCAGTCCATCACGTTTCAGGATCATTTCTCCGCCGATCCCGGCGTTTACACCTTGGAAACGGCCGTCATGGACCGCGTCGCCAACAAGACAGGCGCCCAGCGCACCACATTTACGATCGATTCTCCGTCAAAAGGGGCCGCTTTGAGCGATGTTGCCCCCGTGCTGAGCGTGGAGCCGGCTGAGGAAGACACTGGAACCTTTGACCCGATGCGCTATCGTGGCGGACATGTCGTTCCCAATCTCGCCACTGAGTTGCCCAAAGACACACGTTCACTCTCGCTCTTCTTTTTGCTTCATCCAATTGCCGGCAGCCAAACCCAACCGGCGCTGCGCATGCAAGTCATCCGCAATAGCCAGCCCATCATCGACATGCCCATGGAACTGGAGAAGGTATCCGGTAGCGGCGCCGCTATTCCTTACCTCGCCACCATTCACGGCCACGTCTTTCCGCCGGGGCCATACCAGGTCAAGGTTTTTCTCAGCCAGGACGGCAGCGCCGCGTCTGGCTCAGCTTCTTTCGATGTCGAAGGCACCATGGCCTCGAACATAGCCGACTCTTCGCTTACCGCCGCCGGTGCCACGAACTCGGATGCAATGAACTCCCGCGTGGTTTCTGAAGCCTCTACCGGCAGCAGCGCATTCGTCATCACGAGTCCAGCAAATCCCATCCCACCACCCAGCGACACCGAGATACAGGCGTTGCTCGACGACGCTCGCAAACGCGCGCTTGGTTGGACTGATACCCTTGCGAACTTTTCCTGCTTTGAGATCACCAACCACTCCGACGACACCACTGGGCAGGGCGATTGGAAGCACAAGGACACGCTGGTCGAATTGATGAAATACGTCGATCATAAGGAATCCCGCTCGACCGTCATGCTCAACGGCGACCCGACCAGCGCGGCGCCGGACCAATTCCATTTCGATCATTCGGCGGGCGAATTTGGCGCCGTATTCCACGTTCTCTTCGATCCGTCCGCAAAGACCGTTTTCAACTGGAAGGGATATGCGGTCCTCGAAGGCCAGCCTGTCGACGTCTTCACCTTCCAGGTGGCGCGCGCCAACTCCGGATTCGACCTCTCCGATCGCAATAACCAGTCTCGTTATGTCGGCTTCCACGGCCTGCTTTACCTTGAGACCAGCACCCGCAGCGTCCGCCGCGTCACCATCGATGCCGACGATATTCCAAGTTCGCTGCTGATCCGCGCTTCCAGCATGTCGGTCGATTACGCCTGGGTGAACATGCAAGATCACGATTTTCTGCTTCCGGTGCGAGGAGCCGTCAGCCTGCAGGAAACCAGAAGGCATCCCATCCTTAACGAGTTCGAGTTCCGCAACTACCACCGGTTCGGTTCGCAGGATCGCATCCTCACCGACGCTGAGGTGAAAGCTCTTTCTAAATAGCGCCACCCCCCTCCAAAACAGCAATCCGGCGAAGAGAAAAGAGACAAGAGAAAAGACACGAAATCGGAGAACGAGACAGGACAGAAAAAGAGCAAGGGCCGCGGCCCTTGCTCTTTTGTTTTCAACCTCTGCGCTCTTCTCGCAGCCCTTCGTTTACTATTTCCTATCCCCCACTGCCTATTCCCTGTCTTACCGCAGCGCGGTCAGGAATTCGCCCATCCGCCGCGTGCCCTCATCGATATTCTCGCGGGTCACCGGGTATGAGAGGCGAATGTGTTCGCTGGTGCCGAAGGCTTCGCCGGGCACGGTGACCACATGCGCTTCGTGGAGCATACGCGTGGCCAATTCGGTCGCGGTGCGAATCCCCCCTTTGCCCAGGTACGCTCCGATGTTCGGGTACACATAGAAGGCGCCCTCGGGCTTGGTGCAAGTCACGCCGGGAATCCGGCTGAGCGCGGCCAGCATATAGTCGCGCAGCTCAATGAACTCGGCGCGAAACTCTGCGACGCACTCCTGCGAGCTGGTCAGTGCTGCAACCGCCGCCTTCTGTACAAAACTGGTCGCATTCGACGTCGATTGCGATTGCAGCTTGCTCAGGTTAGCCGCGATCTTCTTTTCGGCCAGCGCAAATCCTGCCCGCCATCCGGTCATCGAGTAGGTCTTCGAAAGCGAACCTAGAATCACGAGATGGTCTTTGGCCCACGTGAACGAGCCGCCGGAAACCGGCTTGCCGGCATAATTCAGGTACACGTAGCACTCGTCCAAGAGCAGAAAAATCCCGCGATCGTGTGCCAGGTGAACGATTCGCTCCAGATCGTCCGCCGATACCACCGAACCTGCCGGATTTGACGGCGAATTCAAAATGATGGCCTTGGTCCGCGGCGTAATCGCGCGCTCAATCGCGTCGGCCGTGATGCGAAAGCTCTCCGCCTCACTGGTTTCGAGGTACACAACTTTGCCACCCGCGTACTGGATGATGTCTTTGAAGCTGACCCAGTACGGAACCGGCAGAATTACCTCATCGCCATGGTCGATGAGGACCTGGATGGCGTTAAACAGCGCCAGCTTGCCGCCGGCGGTAAAAACCGCCTCGTCAATCGAATAGTCCGACCCAAAATCGCGAGCGTGCCGCTCCACAATCGCTTTGCGCACGTCGGGAATCCCCGGCACTACGGTATAGCGCGTGAAGTTGGCTTCAATGGCGCCGATTGCGGCGTCCTTGATGTGCCGCGGAGTGGCGAAGTGAGGCTCGCCGGCCCCGAAATCCACCAGTTCTGCGCCTTGCGCGCGCAGTTTAGCCGCTTCGGCGGCCACCGCCATGGTCGCGGAAACCTCGATCCGGCCGATACGGTCGGCAAACACTTTTTGAGAAGCTATAACGGTCATATCATTTCTATCTTGACAGATTTCCGCTGAACGACAAAATTACGGTTCAGTGGATATTGTTGCTGGTTAATCTGAGGTGGCATTCACAGTCGCTTCAGCTTTGCTTCTAAATCCGGAACGTACGCGGCCTGGGCGTCGGGCTCGAGCTGTTTTGCAGAGGACAGTGCGGCTTGCCAGGCAGCACGAGCCTCGTCTCTCCGCCCGAGGGCTAAGGCAACATCGCCCAGGCTGTTCTCAGCGTCGATTCCTTTTGGGTCGAGCGCGACCGCCTCGCGGGCCATGCGCAGAGCCTCCTCGGGCTTATGCGTGCGGAGCAGCATGCTGGCATTCTGTGCGCGGCTCAGTGCAGCCGCCTGGTCAACGCGGAATGAGCCGTGATAAACCAGCACACCATCGTCAATGAGCTCATCCGGTTTCAGGGACTGGAAGGCTGTGTAAGGATTGAGCCGGCCGCTGGCCCATTCGCAGCCGCTCAGGTCGCCCGCGCTGATTACTACGTAACCGTTGATCATTGGCGGCACAATGTCGGAGCCGCCCAGCCAAAACGTATCGATTGTGGGCAGCGCATGGCACCGGATTCCGTAGACGGTAGGATCGATCTCGGGACGCGCGAAGTAGGCGAACCAGCACTCCTCGCCTGGATGACGGTCTTGCCAATCCTTCACCTGGTAGAGTTGCTGGCCCCAATCCACGTTGGCGTCGCTGAGCAGATTATGCAGGTTTTTGGGGCCGCCCCAAGCCTCATTTGCATAAGGGATATAGTTCGGAAAGACGGAGACGGCCGAGGCAATGTGCGCAGCGAGCAGCACGATCCCTACCCATATCCAGCGCCGGTTTCGCGCCGCCAGGGAAGTAAGCCCAGCAGCGGCGAGAATGGCTGCGATCGGCGCGAGGGGCAGGATGTGGCGCGCGCCGATATTCATTCCCGCCAGCATGGCTACCGCCAGGTAAACAGCACCGGGCAGGAGAAGATAAGCCAGCTCACGGTTCTTATTGCGCAGCCTGCCGGTCGCGATGGCGAAGATTGCCAGCGCTACCATGGCGAGTAATCCGAGAGTCGATTTGATGAGGATGACCGCAGGGAAGTAGATCCATTGACCGTGTGGGTAGACCTTGCCGAAAAGAAATGTGGGATAGAACTCCGCCATGTGTTTCACATCGGCCAGCCCCATCAGGTAGGACTCGGGCAGCAGGTGCAGGCGGGCCGCAGTAAGAATCGCCGACGTGTCAAATGGGCTGAGCCGTTTGACGTACTCAGCCAGAGACGGATTGAGCGCGAGTCCGGCCGGGCGCGCCGCGTATCGGAAACCGTAGAAGGCCCACAAAACCGCCACGCCAACTACAACGATCACCGCAAATGCGCCGCCCAGGCGGAGCGACAACTGGCGCCGTGTGCCCCTGGGGGCGAAAGCAATCTCCCAGACGATGAGCAACAGGAGCATCGGCGCAAGCAGAATGCCCGAATGCTTTGAGGCCAGTAACAAGCCGGCCGTGACGCCGGCGGCCAGCATGCGGAGAGCCGAAGGCTTCTTAACATAGCGGTAGAAAGCAAGAATGCTGGCCAGGAAGAAAAGGGAGACGGCGATATCGGTGGTGACCAGAGCGGAGTGCGCAAGGATGTTGGGGTCGAAGCTGAAGATGGCGAGTGCGACCAATCCGGTTGCAGGCCCAAACCACTCGCGTGCGGCGAAAAAGACGACCAGCGAAAACGCCAGTGCCAGCAGTCCTACGGCGAGCCTCATCTGGAAAACAAGATGCTGGCTTGCGCCGTCATTGGCGGCGAGCCAATCGCGCCCGTCCAGGTAGGCCTCCCCTTTGAAGTTCCGGCCCTGAAGTGGTGGAACGTAAAGATGGCGGCCGATCAGAGGCAGTACGGCCAGCAACTTCGCCAGCGGTGGATGCTCGGGGTTGAGGCCGTAATCGCCGGTGTGGGCCATCATATAGCCGGCAAACATATGGTCATCTTCGTCGAAGGTCAGCGACTCGCGATGTACGACGTACACCATTTGCGCCGCCTGCACGGTGATCAGAATTGCGACGATCGTCCATAGCGATCTCTTTCCCATTTTCATTCCCGCAGGCTCTTCATTTTGGATGGAATACCGGCAATTCTAAGCGATGAGGCGATTTGCCGACGTTAGCGACCAAGCGCATGGGCCGCTCCCGGCATCGCCACAAGAATCTGTTCGGAGAGACGGAATCTGGATTAGCTGCTGCCGGCTCCGTTGATCCGCGCGCGCAGTTTCGTCACTACGTTTGTCGGCACCAGTCCGCTGATGTCGCCGCCGAAGCTGAATACTTCCTTCACCATGCGCGAACTCACAAACGAGTAGCGCCCGGCGGGCTGCAGAAAAACCGTCTCCACGTCCGGCGCCAGGCGGCGATTCATTAAAGCCATCTGGAATTCATGCTCGTAATCGGAGATGGCTCGAATGCCGCGCAGCACTGCCGATGCGCCGACCTTGCGCGCGAAGGCGACCATCAGCCCGTCGAATGTGGCAACCGAGACGTTGCCGAGCGGGCCGGTTGCCTCTTCGAGCATTTCTACGCGTTCTTCCACCGTGAACAGCGGGTTCTTAACCGGATTGACAAGGATCGCAACGGTGAGGTGATCGAAGAGCTTCGATCCACGCTCGATCAAGTCGACATGGCCGTTGGTCGGCGGGTCGAAGGTGCCGGGATAGAGAGCTCGGACTGGCATGATGGCTCCATGGAGATTCTACGCGAGGGGGGTGAATTCGCGAGGGAGCTCTGGCCGCCCGTCCCGGCGATGAAATCGCACCAAGTGAAAAGTCAAGATTCATTTCCAGCCAACGAGAATCGGCTATTTGTTTTCAAGCAAGTCCTGGCTCACTTTGTAGCTGCCTGGCTTGCCGGAAATCAGGATGGGGACCACTGCTCCGGCCTTGCGCTTTTTGAAAAAGGGGATCAACGGCTTGAGCAAGATGGATTTGAACCCCGTGGCAGCATGGGAAACGTCGGACTGCATCCGCAGGTTTCCCTTGAGGCGGGCTGTCCCGTCGTGGAGACTTAATGTCCCATGGAGATCAAGGGAAGCGCCGGGGATTTGAAACTCAAGACTCCTGGTTGTCGCGATGCCTTTTTCAATTCTGGCGGGGCCTTTTAGAGAAGAAACCACGTCGGCGACCGCATCCGGGGGTGCGCCACCGGGAGGACTGTCGATGATGAGCTTCGCTTTGGATGGTGGATCTCTTTGTGCCCGTTCGCTGAAGGCTGAAAGCTTCTGTTCGGTTCCGGGGTTGGTGAGCCGTTCCGAAGGGACGTCAAATGAACCGTCAACGTGAAGACGATCGAGGAAGGGCACACCGTGACCGGCAGGATCGACGTGGGCGTGGCTCCGCAGCCAGACAATCCCCGCAATCGGAGAATCGGCGTGAAGAAACGGGCGCAGCACATCTTGCGCGCGGCCTGCGCTCACGGTTATGTCAACATCGATGGCCTTGGGCGAGCCGGCGATTCCTCCTCGTACATGCAGGACCGTCGATTCGAACTTTGCGTCGACCGCATCAAGAAGCACATCGCCGCTGAGCGCGTTAATGGTGCAGTGCGCGATCGTGGTGACCGGTGTCGGTCGACCGCGGGCGACGGCAAAATCCGGAGTGGTCGTGGAAGCCTCGGCTTGAATCTGAGACAGGTTGCCTTTGAAACTGCCCTGTGAGGACAATGTGCCGCCGATGTCGCCAATATCATGCAGGTCCACGCGATCGAATGTGAAGGATCCGGATAATGGAGTCGCGCCGAGATTCATGGGATTCATAGGCCCAAAGCTGCCCTGGGAAACAATGTGACCCCTGGGTCTGGGGTTTGCCATGTCGACCCAATAGGAAAGCACGCGGCCTTTTTGCAGATTGCGAATCACGAGCATTCGAATAGGAAATGAATATATCCCGCCCTCGGCGCGGATGACATCCAGCGCGGAATTGTGAATGCTCAACTGCTCAATAAGGGTATCTGGACCGCTGAAACTCAAACTGCTTCCGGGCGGAAAATCCTTTTTGTTCGCCGCGCTTCCCGGTGCTGGAATGACAAGGTGCAATCCGGTGAGGTCGACCTGGCGCACCCGTTCGCGGAACATGAGCAAGTCAAGCCAGCTCCCTTGGACGGAGATGCTGGCTATCGTTCCTAATGGAGGGACTGCGGGTGTTGGGCTCCGGTCCAACGTGATGCCGGCGGCCATAAACCCCGGATTGGGAAAGTAAGTGCGGTGATAATGCGCGATATTGACCTGGCCGCCTAGGACCTCTTCGAGCATGGGCTTGATGACGCGATATCGATAAGGCCAGTGCGCATTTGCCACCAACGAGATCGCCAGAACAATAACAAGCGAAGCAAACGCACCTACCGGGAGCCAAACCCTGGATAGCCGCGCTCTGGGTTCAGAATTCATTCGGACGGGGGCGGATCTGGATATCATGATCAGCTCGTCAAAGGAGCGCTTAAAGCCGACGCTTCAAGGGATTGGGATGCGTTGAGACTCCGGTCTGCCGTATGCGGATGATGGAGCCATGCCGGCTTGACGGCATGGCTCGCCCGGGCGATGGCGCACATTCCCATCTACGAGAAAAAGGACGGCAAGTCGGTTTAGTCGCTGGATCAAGTCAGCAAGGAACAATATCAGCACTAACCCGGCTTTCCCCGTCGCGGCCTTTCTGGAGGAGCGCCCGATTCCGCAGTCGGCGCTAGCCGCGCTTACCGCGGACAACTTCCTTGGCCTGGGCTTCGCCGCCGGCGGGAGCTTCGGGCACATCGCCTTTGGCCGCCGCGATGCCCAGCCGCTTGCGCAACTCAGCGTCAATCCTCGCGTAGACGTCCTTGTTCTCCTTCAGGAAGCCGCGCGTGTTCTCGCGCCCCTGGCCAATACGCTCGCCGCCAAAGCTGTACCACGCGCCGGACTTCTCAACGATGTTGTGGGTGACGGCGAGATCGAGCACATCGCCTTCGCGGCTGATGCCTTCGCCGTAAAGAATGTCGAACTCAGCCTCGCGGAAAGGCGCGGCGACCTTGTTCTTTACGATCTTCACCTTGGTGCGCGAGCCGACGACGGTGTCGCCTTCCTTGACGGCGGCGATGCGGCGGATATCGATGCGGACAGACGAGTAGAACTTGAGCGCGCGGCCGCCTGTCGTGGTTTCCGGGTTGCCGAACATCACACCGATTTTTTCGCGAATCTGGTTAATGAAGATGAGAGCGGTGCGGGACTTGGAAACGGTTCCGGTCAGCTTGCGCAGCGCCTGCGACATCAAGCGCGCCTGCAGACCCATGTGTGAGTCGCCCATCTCTCCGTCCAGCTCGGCCTTGGGTACGAGTGCAGCGACCGAGTCGACTACCAGCACATCGATGGCGCCGGAGCGAACCAGCGCTTCGGTAATTTCGAGCGCCTGTTCGCCGCTATCGGGCTGGGAGACGAGCAGGTTGTCGACGTCGACGCCCAGCTTCTTTGCATAGCTGGGATCGAGCGCGTGCTCGGCATCGACAAAAGCCGCCAGCCCGCCGTTACGCTGAGCTTCGGCAATGATCTGCAGGGTGATGGTGGTTTTGCCGGACGACTCAGGCCCGAAGACCTCGCTCACTCGGCCGCGCGGGACCCCACCCACTCCGAGAGCGGCATCGAAGCTGATCGAGCCGGTAGAAATCACGGCGATGGGCAGCAGTGCCTCCCTGGAGCCTAAGCGCACTATGGACCCTTTACCGAACTGTTTCTCAATTTGCGCTAAGGCAAGCTCTACCGCTTTGGCGCGGTCGTCAACGATGGGCATTGGGAGGGCTCCTCAAAAAAAGTGCTCGCCCGCCAAATCTCATGCTTTTCTGGCAGGAAACGGCGAGGGGCTTAGTTCGATTCGAAGGGGATTGTAGCAGGATGAGACAGTGAAGAACAGGGAAAAATGGCGAAGAAAGAGGGAAAATTCACGGTGCAGGCGAAGAGGCGTGCTGGCAGTCACAATTCGAGGCCTTGATTTGCACAGGTTTAGGAGCAAGATGCATCAATTGCCTATTTATGCATCAAATATCTATATATGCATCAACATTAACAATTTGCATCAATTCGACAAATGATGCACAATGAGGAGTATGAGAACCACGATCACGCTCGATGACGATGTCCATGAATTCGCGACGTATTATGCCCGCGCGCGCGGCCTGACTTTGAGCACAGCGATTGCGGAACTGATTCGGAAGGCGGAGTCCGCGCCGGCACCAGAGCCACAGCACTACGAATTCGAGCGGTCTCCAAATGGTCTTCCATTGCTTCCAAGAACAGGACGGACGATCACCTCCGAAATGGTGAAGCAGCTCTCAGAGGACGAATTTGAGTAAGGGATATCTGCTCGACGTGAACGTGCTGGTCGCGCTTACCAGCATTGAACATCCGCAGTATTCTGCCGCCCAGCGATGGTTCGACTCCCTGGGGCACGAGGGCTGGGGAATCTGTCCTTTGACCGAAGCGGGATACGTGCGAGTGGTGACAAATCCGGCAAGCGGTCCGATTATGCAGACCTTTCTACAGGCCGGCGCGATTCTCAAAGATATAGCCGAACGCCCGAACTATCGCTACTGGCCCGTCGCTCGAAGCTGGGCTACACTCACGGCGCCGTTTGCAGCGCGCATCTCAGGCCATCAACAAATCACCGATGCGTACTTGCTGGGAATGGCGATCAAGGAAGACGGGGTGCTGGTGACGTTCGATCGCGGGCTGCGGTATTTGGCGGGACAGGAGTACGCGCGGAACCTGCAGGTGCTGGAATAAGCGATCCGGGCGGGTGAACCTAAACCTCGAAGAACGACCGCAGATCCTTCGTTTTGCGAAGGATGAGGGTCCATATTTTTGGTCATCGAAAGAGGATTCCTCGCGATCGCAGGCAACGGTTCATTCCACGGTATAGGCGCCCACGCGGGTTTCTTTGCTGGTTAGCGCATCGCATTTGCGGTCCAGCACCTCGTACTCGCCGTCGTGGTCCTTGCGGAATGCACGAAACGCCTGCTCGCTGCTCCAGCGGTCAATGGTCAGGTAGTTCCCCGGAACATAAGCGTCGCGGAGCAACTCGGTTCCCAAATACTCTGGCGAAGTGCCAAACAGTTGTGCCCAGGCGCCATCGGCCCCATAAGCAGCCTCAAAACCGGCCACCTTGTCCTCAGCAATCTCAAACTGCCAGACCACGACAAACATGAGAACCTCAATGGTGTCTTTATGGTAGCGCAGCGGACGCCGCCTGAGGTCCCGATCCCCGTTTGCAATCCAGCCAACGTTCTGTCGGCCGCAAAAAGCGGGCTGGCGATCTCGCTCGTGCCTGCTCCCCCGGCTTACGTCTTTCGCTGCCGAAGCGGGCTCTGGCCGGCCTCGATGTGTACCACATAATAAGATACCGTCTCTTTATCGGGCGCATACTGATCATGGACCGTTGTATGAAGGAGTAACCTTCCCCTTAGGGCCTCCTTTTGCCGCTCCGGCCGCTCGACTTGCGCGACAATTCATAAGGGTTTTTAGCGGGGCTGCCCGCTACGTGGCCTGCGACTCGATTGCTGCCCTCAACGCGGCAGCCGCCAGGCCGATGCGGCGGCGAAAAGCGCAGTAGGCCTCTGCCCGGCCACATCAGTGCCGGCGACCGATAACAAGAGAGATTGAACGAGGCTCCAAGATCGAACCAGGGCTTCAGGAATTGAACCAAGGGTCTCAAGATCGAATCAGGCTCCAACATGAGGGGAACAATGAAAGCTCGCTATCCAGGCATCCGCGTTACCGCCAACGGGAATCAACTCGTCAGCTACCACACTGAGACGCGCATTGCCGACGCCGGCGTGTTCTACCCCATCACTCCCTCTACTGAAGGTGGCGAGCTCTTTCAACAGGCATTTGCCGAGGGCAAGCTGAATGTGTTCGGCGGCAACACGATCGCCATCGAAACGGAAGGTGAGCACGCCGCGCAGGGCGGAGCCATTGCGCATTCGGTTTGCGGCAAGCGCGTCGTCAACTTCACTTCAGGTCAGGGCGTGGTCTACGGAGTTGAGCAGTACTACCACGCGCCAGGCAAGGCCTCCACGATGGTGCTGGAAGTTGGAGCGCGCGCACTCACCAAGCATGCCCTCAATGTTCACTGCGGCCACGACGACATTTATGGCGCGCTCGACACCGGTTGGATCATGCTCTTCGGCAAGGACGCGCAGCAAGCCGCCGACCAGGCGCTGATTTTGCGCCGCGTTACGGAGCTCTCACTCACGCCGGGCATGAACATCATGGACGGCTTCCTCACCACCCATTTGGAGCGGACGTTTTATAAGCACGAATCGGAGCTGATCCGCGAGTATCTTGGCGCGCCCGACGACGTCATCGACTGCCCCACTGAGGCGCAGCGCGTTCTGTTCGGGCCCACCCGTCGCCGCGTTCCCAAGATGATGGATCTCACCAATCCCATTCTTCTCGGGCCGGTCCAGAACCAGGAACATTACATGCAGGGCATCGTTGCGCGGCGCAACAATTTCGCCGAGCCGATTCTCAAGTTCCTTGAAGAAGCCTACGCAGACTTTGCCGAGCTCACCGGCCGTCGCTACGGCCTGGTCACCGAGTACAAAACCAGCGACGCGGATACGGTCTTCGTCTCTCTCGGATCCGCCGCAGAGAATATCGAAGCCGCGGTCGACTACCTGCGCGAGACGCGGAACTCAAGCGTGGGCTCTGTCCATGTGAATGTGATTCGCCCTTTCCCTGAGGCCGCTCTAGTCGCTGCGCTGAAGGGCAAGAAGAACGTCATCATCCTCGAGCGGACCGATGAAGCCCTCTCCGGCGATAATCCGCTGGGCCGCGACATTCGCACCGCATTTTCCAAGGCGCTGCAAGGCACTGAGGGCCTGCCGGCAATCACGCTGGCTGAAGTTCCGCGGTTCATTGGCGGCAGCTATGGGCTCGGCTCGCGCGACTTCCGCCCGGAGCACATCATTGGAGCTTTCGAGTTCGCCACTGCCGGCCGGGCGCGTAAAGACGGTAAGACCGCAGCCGACGGCGTCAACTTCATCGTTCTCGGCATCGACCACGCCTACTCGGTCGTCGCCGACGAGGCTCCCTCGCTGCTTCCCTCAGGCGCTGTTGCGGTGCGCTTTCACTCCATTGGCGGATGGGGCGCCATCACCACCGGCAAAAATCTCGGCGCCATTCTCGGCGACCTCAACGATCTGCTCTTCGAGCGCGATGGCCTGAAAGACGA
Organism: Occallatibacter sp.; assembly: GCA_036489735.1. Lineage (GTDB taxonomy): Bacteria > Acidobacteriota > Terriglobia > Terriglobales > Acidobacteriaceae > Telmatobacter. Next base: position 22,432 of record DASXFF010000090.1, read on the forward strand.
TCTCGGCAATCCCAAGGAAGTCATTCACGTCAGCGCTAATCCCAAATACGGTTCTGAAAAGAAGGGCGCGCCCACGAGCTACTTTATGGTCGCGGCCAAGGACCGCATTCGCGTTAACTGCGACCTGCGCCACGTCACCGTTGTCCTGTGCTGCGACCCGAAGGCGTTCACGCATACCAATCCCCTCGACGGCATACAGGAAGGCGGAAGCCTGGTTTGGGAGTCCGATCGCGAAGGCGAGCGCGCATGGCAGGATCTGCCCATTTGGGCGCGCCAGCAAATTATCAAGAAAAAGATTCGCGTCTTCACGCTGCCGGGTTTTGAAATCGCGCGCAAGGCTACGGACCGCGCCGATCTGCAACTGCGTATGCAGGGCAACGCTTTTCTTGGCGCGTTCTTCGCCGTCAGCCCCATGCTCGAGGAGTTCGGCATCACGCAGGAGCAGTATCGCGACGTGGTCTACAAGCAGTACGTCAAGAAATTTGGCAAGCTGGGCGATGCGGTCGTGCAGTCGAACATGGAAGTCATGATTCAGGGCTTCGAGCGCGTGAAAGAAATCGCCATCGGCGAAGTTGCCGCGGCCGATCACTCAAGCCTTCGTGGGCAGGCGCTGCTGCCGATTCTGGCGCAGGCTCCGGCTTTTGTTGAAGTGGGCGCCAGCGTCGTTCCCGGAATGCGCCGCAGCACGCCGCTTCCCGATGGACAAGCGCCTCGCGCGCCTGTCTCATCCGTCAATGTCTTCGATGCCGAGTTTCGCTCGCATTTCGGTTACAACCAGCCGGCAACGCCGTTGTCGGCCATGGGTGTTATCGCTGCGGGCACCGGCGATACAGCGTCAAAGTACGTCGCCCGCCGCGAGACACCGCTCTACATTCCCGAGAATTGCACGCAGTGCATGGAGTGCATCTCGGTATGCCCGGATACCGCCCTCCCCAATTGCTCGCAGGATCTGAGCACGCTGCTCGGCACCGCCGTCACGCGCTACGTTGCCGACCCGGCAGAGCGCCGCAAGATGCTCGACAAGCTGCCCGAGATCGACAAGCTCACGCGCCAGCGCATGGTTGCCGAGATGAAAACCGGCACACCGCTGCCCACCATCATTCGCGAGGTCACGGAATCCGTCGACGGCTTCTCGCCTGAAGCCAAAGCGCAATTCTTCTCCATCGTAGACAAAGTGCCGATGGCCTACCAAAAGGTCAACGCGATTTTCTCGTCTCCGGAGCGCAAGACACCCGGTTCCGGTGGCATCTTCTCTATCTTCGTCAGCGACCTGTGCAAAGGCTGTGCGGCCTGCGTCACCGCCTGCGGGGACCACATGGCGCTGAAGATGGTGCAGGAAACCGAAGAGGTGAACGCCGAGCACGAATCCGGCACGGCTTTCCTGAACCTGCTGCCCGACACCTCGCAGAAATATCTAGGCCTCTATAACGGCGCGAATCCAGCCGATTCGAAGACGGCGACGCTGCGCAACATGCTGATGGTGCGCACGAACTACGACGCACTGGTGAGCGGCGACGGCGCCTGCGCGGGCTGCGGCGAAAAGAGCGTGCTGCGCTCGATTGCAGCGGTGACCGAAGCATATATGCGGCCGATTTACCACGCCAAGAGCGACCGCTTCGTGGCGAAGGCGGGCGAACTGGAAAAGACAGGCGCGGCGAAGCTGGAGGCGATCAAGGCGGCCGATGCCGAGCAGTATGGACGCCTGCGCCGTGCGATTGCGCACCTGGTGATGGGCTTGGGCGGCGAAACAACCAAGGATACGGATTCGCGTATCGCAGCCTACGAAAAGGAAAACGGCGCGATCACTGACGCGCAATTGGCCGAAGCGATCGCGGCAGTACTGTTGACCGAGGCATTCAATCACAAAAACCTGCAGCCGGTGGATGGGCGGCTGGCGAACGGCATGAGCGTGATGGCTATGGCCGCGCATACGGGATGCAACACTGTCTACGGTTCAACCGCCCCCAACAATCCGCATCCCTATCCGTGGATGAACTCGCTCTTCCAGGATGGCGTGACTGTGGGCTGGCTGATGGGCGAGAGCTTCATCGTGGATCACGGGCGGCGGTCTGTCATTCCCGAACGGCTGGCCGACATTCTGCTGACCCGCGAGCCGGCTCCGGGCGACGGCTCGGCGTGCGCAAACATCTTGAGCGAGGAAGAGTACTACCGGTTCACCCACTTTACCGATGCGCTGATGACTGACCAGGAGATCAGGGAGCTGCCGAAGGTGTGGGTGGTGGGCGGCGATGGCGGCATGGGCGACATCGGCTACCAGAACATGTCGAAGGTTATCTTGCAAAACCGGCCGAACGTAAAGGCACTGATGCTCGATACGCAGGTCTACTCGAACACCGGCGGCCAAAATTCGGATTCGACTCCGATGCTCGGCGGCAACGACATGAACGTGTTCGGCTCGGCCACGCAAGGCAAGAACACCGAGAAGAAGACGGTTGCGGAGACGTTCCTCGCCGGGCACGGCTCGCCGTTGGTTGCGCAGGTTTCCATGGCCAACGCGCCCAAGCTTTATCGTGCGATTCTCGACGGCCTGGAGTATCGCGGGACGATGTTCATCCAGGCGTACACGACATGCCAGCCGGAGCACGGCGTCGCAGACGATATGGCACTCCATCAGGCGCAGCGCGTGCGCGATTCGCGCGGCGTCCCGGAGTTCGTCTTTAACCCGCGGCTTGGCGAATCGTATCAGGAGGCGCTCGACATCAAGGGCAACCCGTCGATCGATCTCGATTGGTACGAGACCAAGTCCAAGGTGACCAATGAGCCGTATCGCTACACCGTGGCGCACTGGTGCACGACGGAGGCGCGCTTCAGGAATCATCTGAAAAAGATCAAGCCGGAACAGGCGGAGAAGATGATACCGCTGGAAAATATGCTGGTTCGCATCACGCAGCAGGATGTGGTTTACCGCTACTATCTGTTGCCGGAGCACCGCAGCTTCATTCCCGACTTCGGCGTATTCATTCAAGTGTGGGACGAGAGCGGCAAGAGCACGTACTACTCGCTGTCGCGGCAACTGGTGATGTTCTGCGTGGAGCGGCGCAAGGCGTGGCGCATGCTGCAGTCGAAGGCCGGCGTCGTGAATCGCGAGTACAAGGCGCAGAAGGAACTGCTCGCTGAGCTCGATGCGGGCAAGATCGCGAAGGACGAGTTCTTTAGGCACGCGCACGAGCTGCTGGCGGAGAAGCTGGGCAAGCCGGTGCTGGCGAAGGCGTAACGGCACGGATCAATCCGAACCAAAGCGAAGCGCGGACCCGAGGGTCCGCGTTTTTTTGCTTCTTATGCGCGCGCACCGACTAGTTCTCAGTGCACAACACATCGTAGAAATGGTTGATCGAAACCTTCTTGATGGCCGATGACAGTTTCGGCAACACGACGGTCTGGTCGACGGTGTAATCCCCGTGAATGTTGGCGTTAGCGAGGTGGACGATGTTGCCATCGACCAGCTCCAAATAGATGGGAACCATCATGTGGAAGGATTCTGGTACGCCGGACTCGGCGAGAACGATGTGCACACTCCAGCCGTCGCCTTGGGGCGTGGCTTCACCCTGAAAGTGGTAGTTGGGTAGATCGGTGCCGTAGACGTACTCGCGGAAGAACCAATCCATCCGGTGATTGCCCTCGAGATCCATTTCGGGGCTCATGTATTTTTCGACGATGGCTTTGAAGTCCTCGGTGGTGGCGGCCTGCAGCTGATACGTGCTCACAAAGTCATGCATGGTGGCTTTGAAGCGGGCATCGCCGTCCTTCGGCGACCACATCATCATGCGGATCATGTGGAGAATGTAGGCGCCCTTGGGGTAGACGAGGTCCTGGTAGATGTTCCAGCCGGCTTTAGGCGAGCTAAGACGGATCCCCATGGTGAGTGGTCCTACGTCAACGGGTCGGAAGCCGAAGGCGTTCTTCTCGGTGAGTAGCCGATGCTCTTCCTCCCAAAAATGGATAAAATCATCGGGCTTAGATCGCGTGGCCTGCAAAAAGATCGACGCTGAAGCATCGGCAAAACCTTCGCTCATCCACTGGTCTCGATAGCTGCGGAAGCCCACCGTCTGACCCCACCATTGGTGCGCGACTTCATGCGGCGTGACGACCTGCCAATACATGTGGTCAGTGAGGTTCTCACCACCGAGGCCGAGAAAATGCTGCTGCGTCGTATCGAAGAATCCGCAGATCGGCAAGTACACGAGCATTGGCCAGCTCTGCCCGTAATCGCATGCTGACTGCTGCATGAGCGCGATATGCGGAAAGGGAAGCTGGCCGAAATAGTTGGTGTAGATTTGCGCGGCCGTTGCTCCCTGGCCAAGCTCATTGGCAAGCATAGGCGTGGTGCCGAGGGAGCCAAGACTCTCGCCTGCATCCTGCATTTGCTGGGCTAGTGCTTCATATTCCGTCGGCGGCCGGGTGTTGGCGTATGCATCCACTGTCAACTGAACCGAAAGAGGATTGCCGAACTTCGCCTCCCTCATTTTGAAGTCGCCGAGGCTGAACCCCGCAACAGGCAGCGGCGTTTCGGTTGTCCACTCGGATGTGGTGAACTTGCCTTCCGTGGTATCGCCCAACCTCGTTCCCGTGGCGATAATCTGGAGGCCCTTCGGAATGTGAAATCGCATCTGATAAGTGGCGTAGTCGCCCAGGCCCTGGCTGGAGTTGGGATACCAGTCTTCGCGGGCCACAGGATAATAGTTGTCGTTACCGGTGTTCATAACGACATCGTGGCCACTGTAGGTCACCTTGAAGGTCGCGGTGCCGCCTCTGTTGAGCGGTGTGGCGAGCACTACGCCAAAGTCGGGGTCCTCGTCCTTTTTTTCCTGAATCCAGTCGAGGGGGCTCGAGTCGCCGGCGGTTACCTGGCTGACGCGGAGTGAGGGATAGAGATCGAGTGGGATCACTGCGACGCCGTCCTGCTCCGCGCGCACCTGAACGGTTGATTCGCAGGAAAGCAGGCCGTTTCTTTCGATAGTGACATCGAGGTTCTCGTGGAGAATTCTGTAGGCCTCGTTGTGTTCGTTGCCTCTCGCGACGTCATCGGCGTACTCCGCCGCACGGTGAAAGGCGAGAGGAATCGCCTCTGTCTCATCCGAGGAATCCCAGTAAAACAGCGCGACTTCTTCGGGCGCAACCTGATCGGCGCCGTGGGGATCGAGAACGAAGAAAAGGCGGGCGTGCTTGTGCCCGCGGATCGCGGCCATGAAATAGCCGCCGGGTGCCGGACTTAAAACGTCTTCGAGGATGCGAAGATCGACGTTTCCATAGAACCTCTTGAAATAGGCCGTGCCCGTAGACACAACATGCGAGCCCTCGGCATGGTGCCGAAGAAAGGTCTGAAGATCCTGCGCGTCGCGCGAGAAGTCGGAGTCAGGCTGGCCCGGACCTGTGGAAGCCTGCCGTAACTCCTCCGCCGCAGAATCGGTAAAGCGAAGGACGGCCCGGTCGAAGTCCTCGTCAAACTCCTCGCTGTGCATCAGAACGGAGAGATTGTGGCGCTCCTCCTGAGCGGGCGGGGTGATATGCAGATGGCCTTGTCCAATGAAAACCGCGCCGGTAATTTTGCCGTTTACGGGGCCATAAAAAGCGAAACTGCCGTTTTGAAAGGTGAACGTTGCTGCATCACGCTTGATGACGAGGTCCTTTACGGTGATCACTTCGCCACCAGGCAGCAGGCTCCGCAACTGTTGATAGACAGAGTTAGAGTTGGGGGCGCGCTGCGCCGGCAGTGACGCAAGACCAGTGGTAACGAGAAACAGGATTGCGAAAGAAGACCGCTGAGCGCGGGATAGCATTGGACGCCCCGAACAAGTGATTTTGGCTGCGGGACCAATATAGTGCAGAATCGCAATCCACGCCGTGCAATATTCTTCGGCCGCTCAGGGGATGTAGAGATCGACGTATTCATTGACCGGCATCGCATCGAGGTGCGCAGGGTCGAGCGAAGCGTCGAGGATGCGCTGCTGGTGCGATTCCGGGAAGCGGCGGCGCAGGTTGGTTTTGAATTTTTCGATGAGCAGCGGCAACCCTTCGTCACGGCGGCGGCGATGGCCGATAGGGTATTCGACCGTTTCTTCGAGCACGATGCCGCCGTTTAGCGTTACGCGAAGCGAGTTTGCAATTGCCCGCCTGTCAGGATCGTGATAGTCGGCGGTGAAGCGCGGTTCTTCTAAGCAGGTGATTTTGGCACGGAGCGCATCGATGCGAGGGTCCGAAGCCACGGAGTCTTCGTAGTCGGCCGCGGAGAGGCGGCCGAAGAGCAGCGGAATCGCAACCATATATTGAATGCAATGATCGCGGTCGGCGGGATTCGCGAGCGGGCCTTGCTTGTCGATGATGCGCAGACAGGCCTCGTGCGTGCGAATCTCAATTTTCTTAATCGATTCTGCAGGCAGGCCTCGTCGATCGAGCTCTGCGTGGATTTTCATCGCGGCTTCGACGGCGGTTTGCGCATGAAACTCTGCCGGGTAGCTGATTTTGAACAGGACGTTCTCCATCACGTACGAGCCGTAAGGCCGCTGGAATTTGAATTCCTGGCCACGAAAACTCACATCGTAGAAGCCCCAGGTTTTGACGGTGAGCGCCGAGGGATAGCCCATCTCGCCTGCCCGCGCCATCAACGCCAGTCTTACCGCGCGGCTGGTCGCATCGCCCGCGGCCCAGCTTTTGCGCGAGCCGGTGTTGGGAGCGTGGCGATAGGCGCGAAGACTCTGGCCGTCAACCCATGCGAGCGACAGAGCATTGATGGTTTGTTCACGCGTGAGGCCGAGGAGCGCCGAAACGACGGCGGTGGATGCGACCTTGACCAGAACGACATGATCCAGTCCCACTTTGTTGAACGAATTTTCGAGCGCAATGCAGCCCTGAATCTCGTGCGCCTTGATCATGGCACTGAGCACTTCACGCATTCTGATCGGAGCTCTGCCCTCTGCAAGAGCCTCGCGCGAAAGCCAATCGGCCACGGCCAAAATGCCGCCGAGATTGTCGCTGGGGTGGCCCCATTCGGCGGCGAGCCACGTGTCGTTGAAGTCGAGCCAGCGAATGATCGTCCCAATATTGAAGGCGGCCTGCACCGGGTCGAGCTGAAAGCTGGTGCCGGGAACACGTGCGCCGTTGGGAACAACCGTGCCGGGAACGATGGGGCCGAGCAGCTTGGTGCACGCGGGATATTCGAGCGCTTCAAGTCCGCAGCCCAGCGTATCGATGAGACAGAAGCGCGCCGTCGAGTAGGCCAGATCGCTTTCGACTTTGAAACTCAGCGCGTAGTCGGCGATGTCTGTGAGGACTTTGTCCGGCGCGGGGCGGTCGGTGGTGATGTAGGAAGACAAGAGATTCCTTTCTCAGCAGTAGCCAACAGCAAGTAGTTTCGATTGTGGCAGGCATTCCGCTACGAGTTACGGGCTACGGGCTTCTATTACTTCCGCTGAGCGATTTCGATGAACTGCCGATTCTCCGGCCCAGTATAGATGGCCGACGGGCGGATGATCTTGCCGCTTTCGCGCTGCTCGATGACGTGCGCGCACCAGCCTGCCGTCCGTGCCATCACAAAAAGCGGGGTAAACAGGTCGGTTGGAATCCCCATCAAGTGATATGCCACTGCCGAGTACCAATCGAGATTGGGAAACATGCTCTTAGTCTCGTGCATGGTAGCTTCGATTTGCTCGGCGACGGAGAAAAGGCGTTTCGCGGCGTCGTCGACTGCCAGAGCGCGCGCCTGGGCTTTAATGATGTCGCTGCGCGGATCGCTGATGGTGTAGACCGGATGACCGAAGCCGATGATGACTTCGCGCGCATCGACGCGGCGGCGAATGTCCTGGTCGGCTTCTGCAGCGGAGAAATAACGCTGCTGAATTTCGAGCGCGACCTCGTTGGCGCCGCCATGCTTCGGCCCCTTGAGAGCGCCGACGGCGCCGGTAATGCACGAGTAAAGATCGGAGCCGGTACCGGCGATGACGCGCGCAGTGAAAGTCGACGCATTGAATTCGTGCTCCGCATAAAGAATCAGAGAAACCTGCATGGCATGAATCCACTCGGCGCTGGCGGGCCGACCATGCAGCAGGTGCAGAAAATGCGCGGCGAGGGGTTCCGCGTCGGCGTCCGTTTCGATCCTCCTGCCGTTGCGCGCAAAGTGATGCCAGTAGAGAAGCATTGACGGCAGCGCGGCGAGAAGCGCGTCGGCAATGGCGCGCGCGCCGGCGGGGTCGTGGTTTTTGGCCTCGGGGCGGATGCAGCCGAGAACGGAGACGCCCGTGCGAAGGACGTCCATGGAATGCGCGGTGGCGGGCAACTGCTCGAGCGCGTGCTTGACTCCGTCGGGCAAGCCGCGCAGGCCAAGCAGGCGCGTTTTGTATGCGGCGAGTTCGTCGGCGGTGGGCAGTTTGCCGTGGATAAGCAGGTAGGCGACTTCAGCGAACTCGCAGTGGGCGGCGAGATCGGCGATGTCGTATCCGCGATAGTGTAGGTCGTTGCCGCTCTGGCCAACGGTGCAGACAGCGGTTTCACCCGCCGGTGTGCCTGAAAGCGCAACGGACTTTTTTGGTTTGAAGGCGGACGCGACGCTCGCGTCGTGTGTACTCATGGGTCGACCTCGGGAAGTATGGAGTTGCGATTGGCGGCGAAATGTTCGGCCGCCGTGAATCGTTGGTGCTGCTACTTTGTCTTCTTCTCGCGGGCAAACAGCTCATCGAGCTTTTGCTCATACGCGTGGTAGTCGAGAACACGATAAAGTTCGTCGCGAGTCTGCATCATCGGCAGCACGCTCTTCTGCGTGCCCTCCGCGCGAATGGTCTCATAGACTATGAGCGCGGCGGCATTCATCGCGCGGTAGGCGGCGCAGCAATAGAGCACGATATCGACGCCCGCCTCTGCCAACTCATTACGCGTGAAGAGCGGCGTTTTGCCAAATTCGGTGATGTTGGCAAGGATGGGCACTCCGACGGCCTTGCGAAATGCGGTGTATTGAGATAGTTCGGTGACGGCTTCGGCGAAAATCATGTCGGCGCCCGCGGCTACATAAGCTTGCGCGCGTTCAACCGCCCGCGCCATCCCTTCACTGGCGAGCGCGTCGGTGCGCGCCATGATGACGAACTGCGGATCGGTGCGCGCGTCCACTGCCGCTTTGATGCGATCGGCCATTTCCTCGGCCGGAACGAGCTCTTTGCCGGGGCGGTGACCGCAGCGCTTCGCGCCAACCTGGTCCTCGATATGCACAGCGGCTGCGCCGGCTTTGATCATTTCGCGAATGGTGCGCGCGATGTTGAAGGCGCCGCCCCAGCCGGTATCGATATCGACCAGAAGCGGAAGAGAACTTGCGCTGGTGATGCGGCGGACATCAGTGAGCACGTCTTCCATAGTGGAGATGCCGAGGTCCGGAATTCCAAGCGAATTAGCGGCCACACCGCCGCCGGAAAGATAGATGGCTCGGAAGCCGGCGGTCTCGGCGAGCTTTGCGGCGTAGGCATTGATTGTGCCCGCGACCTGAAGAGGCTTCTCAGCCGCAAGCGCCGCGCGAAAGCGCGAGCCAGGAGATTTGTCGCTCGATTCGTCCATCATTCCTGTTCCTTTGGCGCATCATAACAGGGTTTTCACATGGGAGGCTTTCGCAAGCAGGCCGTACGGTGCGACAATCAAACCCGTCAAGACAGGGCGCCGAAGCCGTCCCTCAGAAAATCAGGCTCTGCCCCGGAGGAGAAACAAACAATGAAGCATATTTTGATTTGTGCAGGCTTACTGTTTGCCGCAACCACGCTCATCGCCCAGCAAAAAGCCCCGCCGGCCAGCCCCCCGGCTACGGCTTCTGGAACGATCGGTGGCAAGACGATCACCATCACCTATAACTCGCCGCGCTTGAATGGCCGCCAGGGCCATGTGTATACCAGCGATGGCTTGATTAAAACCGCGCATGGATCGCAGTATCCCATTTGGCGCGGGGGCGCGAATGCTGCGACGACGCTGAAGACGGATGCCGACCTGACGATCGGCGACCTGAATGTGCCCGCGGGAACTTACACGCTGTTCTACGACATCTCCGATCCGGCGAATTGGACCTTGATCGTCAGCAAGAAGACCGGCGAATGGGGACTTGCCTACGATCCGTCGCAGGATCTCGGCAAGACAAAGATGACGATGTCCGCACCTCCGTCGACGGTCCAGGATCTGACCTACACCATCACCGATAATGGCGGCGGGAAGGGAAGCCTGACGCTTGCTTGGGAAAATGTGGCTGCCTCGGTGCCGATCCAAGTTCACTAAGGTGGGTGCACTAAGGGCTGATCGCCCGTAGCCGTCGCGTCCAGCGAATTCGCCAATCTGATAACCCAGGGAGGCGAGTTCGCGTCGGATTCGCCGTCCGACCGATACAATGGAGACAGTGGATCAATCCTTGCCGTGGGGTTAAGAGCCTTGCCGTTGTATCCGTACCGCTGCACACAGTGCGGCCACCGATTTGAGAAAATCCAGCATTTCAACGACGAGCCGGAAAAGGTTTGTCCGGAATGCGGCGGAGCTTTGGAGAGGATTCTCACCGCGCCGGGCCTGAGCTTCAAGGGCGCTGGCTGGTATGTGAACGATTACGCGGCAAAGGGCGGCTCGTCAGGCAGCGATTCGAAGGCCGAGACTTCGAAGTCAGAAAGCAAGCCGGACGCCAATTCCGAGAAGAAGTCAGAGACGAAATCCGGGACGAAATCGGAGCCGAAAGCGGCTGCGACCGGTTCAAGCAATGCAGCGCCCGCCCCTTCCACACCTGCCGCGGCGTCCAAGCCGACCACGGGCTCCTAGCCGGGATCACCGATGGATATTCGTGCGCAAGACAGTCCGCGAATGGGACCTGTTTTGTCCCTCGCAATCTACCCGAACCAAAACTTTGTCAAGCGGAACGTTTTTCTCCGTAGAGCGAGGAATCTGCGGTTGCTTTTGCGATCTTCCCTATTTCCAACCGCCCTGGCTCCAGCGGCTACCATAATTCCTGAAGATGTCTTTTTTCGATCCCATACCGTCGCCGGTGGAACGCGCCGATCTGGTTGCGCTCGACTGGCAGCCGCTGCTGGCGCTGGTGGCTGGGTTCGCTGCATCGCCGGTCGGTCGCGAGGCTATTCTTGCGCTGCATCCATCCACCGACGAAGAATGGATTGCACGCCAGCACCGGCTCGCCGCGGAAGTGCGGCTGATTCTTGAGGAGCAGATTTCCATTCCGCTCGGAGGGCTGAGCGATCCGACCCAACTCGCGGCGAAAGCGCGGATTGAAGGCGCGGCCCTGGAGGCAGCGGAATTCCAGAGCATTGCGCGGCTTGCGAACGATGTTGCCGCGTGGCAGGGGTTATTGCGCGAGCCACCGGCCCGGCTTGCAGGCAGGCTGCCAGGGCTGACAGAACTCTCAGCATCGCTGACCACAAGCCTGCGCCCACTTGCCGAATCGATCGAGCGCAAAATTCAACCTGACGGAACTCTGGCCGACGATGCCTCGCCGGAGTTGAGCCGCATTCGCCGCGAGCAGGAGCGGCAACAGAGAGTGATTGAGGAAAGCCTGCGCACGGCGTTGCGGAAATTGTCCGCGGAAAACGCGACGCAGGACGATGTGATCACGATTCGCGGCGAGCGATTTGTCATTCCGGTGCGTGCCGAGCTGAAACGGCGCGTAAGCGGTGTGGTTCACGGCGCGAGCTCGTCGGGGCAAACGGTCTACGTCGAGCCCCTTGAGACCATCGAGCAAAATAACGAACTTGTGCGGCTCATCGAAGAAGAGCAGGGAGAGATCCATCGCATCTTCGTCGCGCTCACGCGCCAAGTTGCCGACTACGCGACCAGTTTGGTCGAGGGCGCGCGCATCCTGGCCATGGTGGACAGCTTGCTGGCGCGAGCGCGATTCTCGAGAGAATTCCAATCCGTGGCTCCAACTTTTGGGCCAGATTCTTTGTCGATCGAAGATGCGCGCCATCCGCTGCTTGAAAAGCGGTTGCGGGCTACAGGCGGCACGACCGTTCCTCTGAATCTGGACCTGACGGCGGAAGAGCGGCAGCTGATCATCAGCGGCCCGAATACCGGCGGCAAAACGGTGGCGCTGAAGACGACGGCGCTGCTGGCAATGATGGCGCAGGCGGGGATTCCGGTGCCGGCAAAACGCGCGAGCTTTCCTGTGTTCACGGCATTCCTGGCCGACATTGGCGATGCGCAATCGATCGAGGCGGCACTGTCGACTTTCTCCGCGCACATCGTGAATCTTGACCGGCTGTCGCGGCTCGCGGATTCGCGCTCGCTGGTGCTGCTCGATGAGCTTGGGTCGGCGACCGATCCCGAAGAGGGTGCGGCGTTGGCGGTGGCTGTGGCGCATCATTTTCTGAAAGCCGGCGCGTGGACGCTGATTTCGACCCATCACACGTCGCTCAAGGTGTATGCGGCGAATACGCAGGGCGTGCGCAACGCGGCGGCCGGCGTGGATGAGCGGACGCTGGTTCCGAATTATCGGTTTCATCTCGGGGTGCCGGGCGCATCAGCGGGAATTCAGACGGCGGAACGGCTGGGTTTGAATGCCGAAGTCATCGCGATGGCGCGAGAGCGACTTGGATCGCAACAAGCAGATATCGCGCGATTCCTTGACAAGCTTCATTCCGAACTGGCGGAACTTGAAGTGGAACGCAAGGCGGCGCGCGAGCAGCAGTATGCGCTGAACCAGGAACGAAAGCGGTTGGAGCGCGAGGGCGATGTCGAGGTGCGCAATCGCGTTCGCGAGCTCGAAGCGAAGCTGGCTTCGCTACTGAAGGATTTTGAATTCCAGATGCGCGAGAACGTGCGCGCTGTGGAGGACCGCGCCTCGCAACAGAAGCTCTCAAAGGAAGCCGAGCGGCGAATCGGCCGCCTGCGGCGCGAGTTTCAGGAGAGTTTCAACCAGACAGTGGTGGCACACAAGACTGGCGCCGACGAGGGCGATCAGAATGCGCAGCCGCATTTGCTGCGCCATATCGCTCCGGGCGACAAGATTTTGCTGAAATCGATGGGCAAGGTTGCCGTGGTGCAGCGCGAGGTGGAGAAGGACGTATTCGAAGTTACGCTCGGGCCGATCAAGATGCGCGTCAACCGCTCCGACTGCTCCGCAGTTTTAGGTCCTGGAGGAGAGCTGGGGCAGGGGAAGGCCGACCCCCTCGCCGCGGCTCGCAAGCAGAAGGGCGTGCATGTCACCGTCACCAGCGCAAACACCGACAATCTGCGCGCGGAAATCAATCTCATCGGGAGCACTGTGGATGAAGCGACCGACGAGCTTGAAAAATATCTCGACCACGCCTTTCTTGCAGGGCTACCGCGTGTGCGGGTCATTCACGGCCATGGCGCTGGAATTTTGCGGCGCGGAGTGCGCGAGTTCCTCAAGTCGCATCCGCATGTGGCTGGGATTGAGGAGGCTCCGCAGAACGAAGGCGGCCAGGGCGCGACGCTGGTGGAGCTGAGGCAGTAGGTCATGAATCTGCAGGACCCTGGGCCAGCCGATCAATGAATCGGAGTCGGAACTGCTGCCGACCGGAGAGCAAATCCGGGCACATCAAACCCGGTTTGCGGTCAATTGTAATTTTTTTGATAGCCAGATATCCCCGGCTGCCCCTAAGTGAATCGAATTACCCAGCGCATTGGCCGGATTGTGCCCGGCCAGCTAGATAAGAACGCATTCTGCCCGAACTTCCACTGTTCGTCCCTCTGCTTCATCTTCTGAAAACGAGCCCTTAGATCTCGCTTTGAATGCTGTTTCGCAATCTCAGGAGGTTCTCCATGTCTCTTCCCGCTGCGGCCGGAAAAACCGGCGTGTGTTCCCACCGTGTCATAACCCTCCTCCAACTCATACCGGCGATTCTGTTTCTGGCCGCCGCGCCTGCATTTTCACAAACCATCGCCTCCTGGGGCTTCGAAGACGGCGGCGCCGACGGTTGGGCATCGTTCAATGGCGCTAGCACTCCTGTAAACACCACGGCGGAAGCACATTCCGGAACCCACAGTCTTCAGACCACCACGGGCTCCACCGGAGCGGGCGGTCCATCCATCTCCATCAACGGGATTGTGCAGCCTGGCGGCACCTACACCATTACGGGCTGGGTGCAACTGGCCAGCGGCGTAAGCGCCGGCAATGCCAATTTCACCGTCAAGCGCACCGATCCCAGTTGTTCGGGCGGCACATGCTTTGACACGGTTGGCGCATTCCAGGTCGCGGTTACTGACACCGGTTGGGCTGAGATCGGCGGCACGTATACGCCCAGCACAACAGCCACTGACCTGCTGCTTTATGCACAGTTGGTGGGTGCGACGACCGCAACGACTTTTTACCTCGATGACGTGGTTGTGACGCAGGTCTCGGCGCCGCCCGGCGGAACACCGGTTGCGACCTACACATTCAGCGATGGCGGATTGGACGGATGGACGCCGTTCGGCTCGGCCACTCTCACCAACGCCGCGCCGCCCGTCCAGGATCCGAACGGAGACGCGCAAAGTTTGCTGACGACCAATCGCACTGCGACCTTCATGGGACCGAGCCTGAATCTTCTGAGCGTGAACAACATCGTCGCCGGCGCCGTTTACAAGGTGAGCGCATGGGTGTTGCTGGCCGCGCCCGATAGCTCGAATCCCACAGCCACGCTTTCGCTCAAAACAACAGACTGCGCCTCGCCAGGCATGTTCAGCAATCTCGGCACGACCGGGGCGCTTTCGAGTTCTACCTGGACGCAGGTCTCGGGCACGTTCAGCTTCAGCGATCAGCCAGGGCCGCCTTCGGCGCTTCTTCTCTACATTCAATCCAGCAGCGCCACCGATTCGTTCTACATTGGCGATGTGGTGATCAGTGAACTTTCGCCACCTCCGCCTTCCGTAAGCCAGCAGGATAATTCGGGGATCACGACCACGTTTGCCGATGGCGGGCTGGATGGATGGAGCTCGCGTGCGGGATCAACCGTGGCTAATGCTACCCCGCCGGTCGACGATCCGGCTGGCGACACACACGCTCTGCTCACCACCGGCCGCACGGCCAATTACGACGGTCCGCAGATCAGCGTGAGCGACAAGATGTATGTTGGCTCGGTGTATAACATCAGCGCGTATGTGCTGCTGACGCCTGCCGACGGCACAAGCCATGTGATCAATATGAGCCTGCAAACGACAGTCGGGGCCACCACCAGCTTCCCGAGCGTTACGCCGTATCCGGGCGTTACCGTGGTCGCAGACGGGAATTGGCACCAGATCAACGTGATGGGCTACAACATGTCGAGCCCCTACGATCAGGGCAAGGCGTCTCTCTACTTCCAAACCGTGCCGGCCTCGGGTACCGACCTGGAGTCGTTTTACATAAGCGACTTCCAACTCAGTTACGTGGCGCCCCCGATGATCCAAACTGACATTCCATCAATTGACCAATCGCTTTCGAAGTACTTCACCGTGGGCGCGGAGGTGGATTCGACGGATTTGTCGGGACCGCACGAACAGTTGCTCACGAAGCATTTCGACAGCATTACATCAGGCAACGACTTCAAGTGGAGTTCGGTTGAGACTTCGCTGGGAAGCTTTAACTTCAGCTTGGCAGATCAGGAAGTAGGAGTTGCCGTGTGCAACAACATGCTGGTGCGCGGGCAGAATCTTGTCTGGGCAACCGGCGCGCAGACTCCGTCGTATGCTTTTGGCGACGGCACCAACTCGTCTGCCAATCAGGCGACCGTGACCGCTAACATCCAGGAACACATCATGAACGAGGTGCAGCACTTCGGCGCCAAGGTGTATGCCTGGGATGTGGTGAACGAGCCGATCGATCCTTCACAACCCGACTGCCTGGAGCACGGCCCGTTCTACAAAGTGCTCGGGCCGCAGTACATCAACATCGCCTTCGCGGCTGCCAAACAGTACGCTCCCGCGGGAACCAAACTTTTTATCAATGACTATAGCCTCAACGATCCCAACAAGCTCGCCTGTCTGGTCACGGTCGTCAAGCAGCTGCAGTCGGAGGGCGTACCGATAAGCGGCATTGGGAACGAGATGCACAACAACATCAACTATCCCTCGCTCGACATGATGGCCAACTCGATCGAAACCGTTCACCGGGAATTCCCCAGCATCGACCAGCAGGTGACGGAAATGGACGAGAGCGTGTACAACGCCGGAGATACGACCTCGAACTACGGCAACAACATTCCGCCGTCGGTTCTGGCGGAGCAGGGCTGGCTCTACAGAGATTACTTTGACCTGTTCCGGCGCTTGAGAGGCGACCTGACCTCAGTCACGTTCTGGGGCATGGCCGACGATGACACGTGGCTGGACGGATTCCCCGTTACCCGAACGGACTATCCGCTACCTTTCGATCACAACTTGCAAGCGAAGCCCGCCTATTGGGGTATCGTCGACGAAACAAAATTGCCGGGATACGGGCTTAAGTTTGCTGCGACCGGCAAGGGAACCGCGAAGGGCACGGGCACATTGACGATCACCGCAACCAACGGCGACGTGGGGCCGGCCTACACAACTCAGGTCGGTAGCGTAAGCTTGCTGCCGATCTTTGGCGGTCCGAAGTGCAAGGCTACGGCGACGGGAACATCGGCGTACCCTGTCTCTCTCGGCGATGTACCGACCGGCGGGTCTGCGACTGCCACATTCACGGTGACCACCCAGAGTTGTCTGCCGGGAACGTTCTTCATCGTCACGGCGCCGTGGACCTCCGCAACGTATGACACGGGCACGCTCTACTCGCTGATTGAGTTGGGAGGATTCGGCCGGTAAGCGCAGCGAGCCCCGGTCTCGCCGGGTGCCCCCGGTCTCGATTCTGAGACCGGGGCCCGCACAAATCTCAATCGTGACGGGTCGAAAAATCTGCCCTGAAAATACCGGGCAATCCACGACACCTACACCACCCACTGAAGTGTCATCCCGACGAAGGAGGGATCCGCGGTTGCTTTTTCATGGCCTTGGGTGACGCTATGCGCCAGATACGGCCGCGGGTGCTTTTCGCACCTTCAACCCACCACAACTCCGGATGCCCCGGTGTCGCCTTTGAGACCGGGGCTCGCACACACCTACCCTTTCACGCTGTATTATCAACCCGTGAATCCAATAACCCGCGTCCGAGTTTTTTATCTCTTTATTGTTCTGTTTGCCTGTTCGGCCGCAATTGCCCAGCACGCTCCGATTGCGCAACAACTAACCTTCACGCCCTACCACGCGAACGGCATTTACAAAATCGGCGAAACGGTTGGCTGGACAGTTACGCCAGGCCCCGATGCGCCGACGTATGCGTACAAGTGGACGATTCGCAGAAACAATGCTGTGGTGTTGAAGGAAGGCAAGCTCGATCTTTCCTCGGGCAAGGACACGATCGAGATCGCCGGCGACCAGCCGGAAATGATCTATGTTGCGATTGAGCCGTATGCTGCGCTGGCTGCCGCGCCGAGCGCGCCGATTCCCGCGGCCGCGAGCCCAGCTGGGCCCGGTTCCGGAACGACAAGCGCGAACAGTCCGGCGCCAGCCGCCGCATCGACGGCAGCGGCTCAATCCGGGTCCGCCGCTGCGAACGCCGCCGGATCGCCCCAGCCGCCTCACTGGATCGGCGGCAACACAGGCCGTAACAACGGACTTTATGCGGTGGGCGCTGCAGTGGCGCCGACGGAGATTCCGCTTTCAACTCCGCGCCCGGCCGACTTCGATGCATTCTGGGACGGCAAGCTGGCTCTGCAGGCCAAGGTTCCCATTGACGCTGTGCTCACTCCGGTCACAACTGACGTGCCGGGTGTAGAGATGAGTATCTTCGCGCTCGATGCGCTCGGGTCAAAGGCTCACGGTTACGTGGCGCGGCCCGTCGCTGAGAGCAAGTATCCCGCGCTGATTCAGCTTCAGTACGCTGGCGTCTACGCGCTCAATGCGCACGCCGACGCGGAGCACGCCGCCGAAGGCTGGCTGGTTTTGAACGTCGACTCGCACGACAAGCTGCCTTCAGATCCGTCGGGCGGCATTCCTACGAACTACAACGCCGTTGGAAATACCGATCGTGAAAAATCCTACTTTCTCGGTATGTATCTGCGCGATTCGCGCGTGCTCGATTATCTGGCGACCCGGCCCGACTGGGATGGCAAAACAGTGGTCCTCACCGGCGGCAGCATGGGCGGCCAGCAAAGCATCGTGCTTGCCGGACTGCGGCCGGACAAGGTGACCGATGCGCTGGTCTGCGTGCCGGCCGGAGCAGATACGAATGGCGACCTGCACGGGCGCAAAGCCGGCTACCCTTATTGGCCCTCTGACAACCCCGACGCGATGCACACCGCTCTCTACTTTGACACCGTCAACTTTGCCTCGCGCATCAAAGCGCCGGTAATGGCAGGCTTCGGGTTCATCGATACTGTTTCACCGCCGGCAGGTGTGTGGACGATGCTGAACCAGATTCCAGGTCCAAAAGAGCCCGTGCCGGTGATCGACTCCGAACACGATAACTACACCTACGCCAAGATGGAGCCGTGCCACAAGAGAACGGCGGAGATCCTCGATCTCCTCGTAAAGGGCGGAGTGTATACGCCGCCGGTTGCGCAGCCGTGAGTGGCGGGGATCGGGCGTTAAAGGCGAGACTTGGGCAGTCGGCATATCGAACAGGCCGCTAATGATTGGTTGAAATTATGGGTGTCATCCTGAGCGAGTCACGCGCAGCGGGGCGAGCCGAAGGATCTGCGGTTGCTGTTCCGTTACTGCCCGCCCCCCAACCCCGCACCCAGCATCCAGCGCGAACAGCCTTTATCGCTAAAACTAAAGTCGTCATCCCTTTCTCGCTCAAAACTGTCATCCTGAGCGAGTCCCGCTTTAGCGAGGACGAGTCGAAGGACCTGCATCTCTTTTTCACGCTCTCAACTAAGAACGAACGTGGGCGGGGCGATTTAATCAACATCGCCTTCGCGGGGCGAAACGAAATCGTCGTGGCTGAGGCAAAGACACCAAGAGGAGCGGAGCGGTTTTCAGCTTTTCTGTTGGGGTTGCGAAAGCAGCTTCTTGTATTGATCGACTTTGCTTCTGCAGCCTGGCGCGAGTCGCATCGATCTGCTTTTGCGAGAGATTCTTCCCTTCGACGAGGCCAAGGAAGGCCAGGACAATTCCTATGACAACGAGGGCCCTGGTGAGAGCAAGCCACGGTTCTCGGCGCGGGGTTGAGGGATTTGCAAAGACCCAAATGAACAGGGTGAACGCCATTCCGTCGAATGCCAGAGAGGCCAGGACGAGTTGCAAGAGATAGATATACAAATCGCGCGGGGTGAGAATTGAGGTAGTTGACCCGCTCGAGCGATTGCTCGAGCTGACCCAGATATGTTGTCCATTGGCCTCGCGATTGCGGCGTCGCGGGGCCCGGGCTCTTGAGAATTTCGCGGAAGCGCTTGAGTGGGTTCTGAAGAAAAAAGCCGACCACGATGAGCGCCAATCCGATGGCTATCTCGACGATAATGGCGGTTGCGGTCATTAGTTCAGAATGGTAACACCGGGGCCTGCGCCAGTTGGGCAACGAGACAATGCCGAGAAATGTGTCTACAATTGCGAGCGAATGATTTAGGGAGGTCTAACAATGGCTGAGAAGACGATTGTGGAGAAGGTTGCGAAGGGTGTCGGTTACGGCCTTGCAATGGCAGAAGACGTTGCTGGCACGATAAAGACGGCAATCGGCTCGGCCGCCGCGGCGGTGACATCAACCCCGAAGAAAGCACCAGTCAAGAAGAAAGCCCCGACGAAGAAGAGCGTCGCTAAAAAGCCGGTCAAGAAAGCCGTAGCGGTCAAGAAGCCTGCGAAGAGGTCGACGAAAAAAGCTGCTAAGAAGTCAACCGGGCAGCGATAGAAGCGAGCGTAACGTTCGCCATTCGCAAACTGCGGTCTGAGGATTATGGCCACCATCGTTCAGACGCGACCGGTTTCAGCACAGTTCGGTGCAGTGAGCCTCAAAGATTCTTGTTCATCTCCGATCCCCATAGGGCCTTTTCCGTGTCAAGATCTCGCCCACCTGCGAAACGCCTCCCGACATAACCCAACCCTTTCCCCCTACATCTCTTACGCTCCCAAAATAAATCCGCCCAAGTTTGCCGATAATTATCCCGCTTAAGCGCACAATAGTTTCAGAATTCCAAGGCCCGCTTTCGTAGCCGCTGGTCCTCTGCCAAAATCGCAACCCTTAACCATGAGGAGTTTTCTTGTGTTAGACGCGCCCGATATCAACAACGGCAAGGAGGCCTGTCCCGCTTCCCCAAACGGCAGGCCATCCGGAATCCCCCGCTCCGCGAGCTGCCTCAAAGCCCCCGTGGCAAGAGAAAAGAATCCAAAACATTTTTTGCCCCCGGGGGTTCGCCGCGACTTCAATAACCAATTGAATATAAACAACTTATCAAAAAGCCATCGACAATTTTCGACACATTTCGTCGCGTTTATCGCCAAAACGGCAAAATCGCCTTCTTCCCTGTTGCTGCTTTACGCCATCGCTTCGCGGCCCATCGTCTCAAAGACCAGCTCATTCGACTTGCGGTCGACGCCGATGCGCACGTGCGAACCGTGGAGCACCTCGCCGTCGAGGATCTTCATCGCCAGCCGATCCTGAATCATGCGCTGCAGTGCGCGCTTGAGCGGACGCGCGCCGTATGCCGCGTCGGATCCTGAAGCAAGGATCAGTTGCCGTGCCGGCTCCGTGAGCTCGAATGAGATTGCACGGTCCTCGAGCAGCTTGCGCAGTTCGTTCAGGCGCAGATCGAGAATCTGGCTTAACTGTGCATTGCCCAGCGGGCGATAGATCACGATGTCGTCCACGCGGTTCAGAAACTCTGGACGAAAGTGCTCGCGCAGTATGCGCAACACGCTCTCGCGCGCCATGTCGAAGTCGTGCTCGGTCTTCAGCTTTTCGCCCGCGAGCATCGCCGCGCCCAGGTTCGATGTCATGATCAGTACCGTGTTTTTGAAATCCACAGTGCGGCCTTTGGAGTCGGTCAGGCGGCCGTCGTCCATCACCTGCAGCAGCACGTTGAAGACATCGAGATGTGCCTTCTCGATTTCATCGAACAGAATGACGGCATAGGGCCGGCGATGAATCGCCTCAGTCAACTGGCCGCCTTCGTCGTAGCCCACATAGCCTGGAGGTGCGCCTATGAGGCGAGCCACGGCGTGCTTCTCCATGTACTCGCTCATGTCGATGCGCACCAGCGCCTGATCGTCGTCGAACAGAAACTCGGCGAGCGCCCGCGCCGTCTCGGTTTTACCCACGCCTGTCGGTCCGAGAAAAATAAAAGAACCGATGGGGCGCTTGGGGTCGCTCAGGCCCGCGCGCGAACGGCGAATCGCGTTGGCGACGATGCTCAGCGCATCATCCTGGCCAACCACTCGCTCGCGTAGCCGGTCTTCCATCTGAACGAGCTTCTTGACTTCGCCCTCCAACATGCGCGAGACGGGGATCCCCGTCCATTTGCTCACAACTTTGGCGATGTCCTCTTCGTCCACTTCCTCTTTGAGCATGCGCGTTGCGCCGGATTTGTCCTGCGCGGCGTCGAGCTTCTTCAGCTCCGCCTCGAGCTTTGGCAGCTCGCCATACTGAATCTGCGCCGCACGTTCAAGCTGGCCTTTGCGGGTCTGCTCTTCGGCTTCGAAGCGCAATGCTTCAATCTTCTTTTTCAGATCGCTGACGCGGCTGATCGCGTCGCGCTCCTTCGTCCAGCGTGCGCGTAGTGCCGTGATTTTTTCTTTGGTCTCGGAGAGAATTTGCTCAACCTCAGACCGGCGCTCCTTGCTGGCCGCGTCGGTTTCGCGCTTCAGCGCGGCGCGCTCGATCTCGAGCGACGTAGCCTGACGCTCAAGCTGGTCAATCTCCGTCGGCACGGACCCGATCTGGATCGCCAGCGAAGCTGCAGCCTCATCCACTAAATCAATTGCCTTGTCCGGCAGGAAGCGGTCGCTGATGTAGCGGTGCGAAAGGGTCGCCGCGGCCACAATCGCCGAGTCCTTGATGCGCACATTGTGGTGCGACTCGTAGCGCTCCTTCAGGCCGCGAAGGATGGCGATCGTGTCTTCGACGTTCGGCTCGCCGACGTAGACGATCTGGAAGCGGCGCTCAAGC
Source organism: Occallatibacter sp. (assembly GCA_036489735.1). Classification (GTDB taxonomy): domain Bacteria; phylum Acidobacteriota; class Terriglobia; order Terriglobales; family Acidobacteriaceae; genus Telmatobacter. The sequence goes on from DASXFF010000090.1 coordinate 44,495, forward strand.
GCCTTGTCTTTTTCGATGTACTTGCGGTATTCGTTCAGCGTGGTTGCGCCGATGGCCCGCAATTCGCCGCGCGCCAGGGCCGGCTTGAGCATATTGCTCGCGTCAATGGCGCCCTCGGCAGCACCTGCTCCCACCAGCGTGTGCAACTCGTCGATAAAAAGGATGACCTGGCCGTTCGACTCTTCGATTTCCTTGAGCACCGCCTTCAGGCGGTCCTCGAACTCACCGCGAAACTTGGCGCCCGCGAGCATGGAACCGAGATCGAGCGCGATGACGCGCTTGTCGCGCAGTCCCTCCGGCACATCGCCGGAGACGATGCGGCGCGCCAGCCCCTCGACGATGGCGGTTTTTCCAACGCCGGGCTCGCCGATCAGAACCGGGTTATTTTTAGTGCGGCGGCTCAGCACCTGCACGACGCGACGAATCTCTTCGTCTCGGCCGATCACCGGATCGAGTTTGCCTCTGCGCGCAAGTTCGGTCAGATCCTTGGCGTATTTTTCCAGCGCCTGGAATTTTCCTTCAGGATTCTGGTCGGTTACACGCTGTGAGCCACGGACGGCGGTCAGCGCCTGCAAAATGGCTTCGTGCGTCGCCCCGGCAGCAACGAGGGCATCGCGCGCGGCATCTCCCTTGAAGTGCGCAACGCCAAGAAGCAGATGTTCCGTCGAAACGTACTCGTCTTTGAAATTCTCGGCTTCGCGAAACGCCTGCTCAAGAACTTTGTTCATCGACTGGCTCAGGCCGGGTTGCGCGGCAACTCCCGCCACGCGGGGCAGCTTCTGCTCGATGCTGCGCAGGTCGCTCTCCAAGTGCTCGATGGGCACGCCGATCTTTTCGAGCACGGCCGGGACCACCCCCTCGCGATCCTCAATAAGCGCGAGCAGCAAATGCACCGGCTGTAGTTCAGGGTTGCCGAGCTCGGCAGCGCGCGCCTGCGCCTCCTGGATCGCTTGCTGCGTTTTGACCGTCAATTTTTCCCAACGAATGGCCATTGCTTCATGCCTCGATGAATGATTTTGTGGTGCGAGCGATCAGGTTTCAGGAGTCAGGGTTCAGAAAAACGGGATCAGCCCGCGCCTCCGCCGAGCGTCGCGGCGCCAGACTCGCTCTCTCTGGCAAGCATAGTACGTCGCGTGACGGAAGGGCGACTGATCCCTGAAAACCTGATCCCAGAACCCTGGCTTTTACGCTGCCAGGGTTTTCTCTACGCTCACCTTGATCTGCTTGGGCTGCGCTTCGGGCTTCTTCGTCAGCTCGAGCTTCAGAACACCGGCAGTGTAGCTCGCCTCCACATTTTCCGAGTCGACTGTTGAGGGCAGCGTGAATGCGCGGTAGAAGCTGCCGTAGCGCCGCTCGATGCGGTGGAAGTTCTCTTCCTTCTCTTCCTTTTCGAACTTGCGCTCGCCCTTGACGGTCAGCGTGTGGTTTTCCACGCTCACATCCAGGTCCTTCTCTTCGATGCCCGGAACCTCGAGCTTCAGGACGACCTTCTTTTCGTCCTCGTACACATCGACAGCCGGCACAAAGCTGGCGGTGGTCAGCGCGCCCTCTCCGGTCTCATTGAAGTCGCGAAACGCGGAGTTGAGGCGATTTTGCAAAGCCATAACTTCACGGAATGGGTCCCAACGAGTGATTGCCATGATCTTGATCCTCCAGATGATTTGGAATTCGATTGCGGCGGAAAACCGCCGGCACAATCAATCTGATGAAACTATAGCACAAGTGATTCATAAAATTTGAGCGTAGTAAGCTAATATACTTATAATCTATGTAAGCTATTAATCATCAATCACTTGAATTCTAGAATGGACCAAGCACATCTCAGGAGGGGAGCGGATTTGGGTCGATTTCTCCCGCTCCGTTGACCTATCAGCTCGCCGAAAACCGTTTGAGCGTGAGCACCGTAATGTCATCTTCCTGCCCAAAGCGCTGAGCCGCGGCGGCAATGTTTTGGACAGATTCGGTGGCGATGGCTGCGGTACGCTCGAAACCAAAAAGCTCCCCTGCAGCGTTGCGGGCTTCAACAACTCCGTCTGAAACGAGCAGCATCGTTTCGCCCTCCGCCAACTGAAAGCGCATTATCTGGAATTCGATTCCGGGCACGGCACCCAGCGGAAGCGAGCCTTCAACGGCCAGCTCTTTTCCGTTTCTATAAGGCAGCAGGTGTCCGGCGTTGGCTAGTTCAACCGCTCCGCTTGGTTGAATGCGCATTGCCTGGCATGTGACCAGCCCTCGGCCTTGCAGGCGCTCATTCAGCAAAGCCAGAATCTCGCCCGGCTCGCCGGTAAAATGGAACGCGGTTCGAATCGCGCCCACGATCAAGGCCGAGAGCATTCCCGCTTGCAGCCCCTTGCCCGCCACGTCCCCCACCACAATCAACGTGCTGCCATCGCGTGCGTCGGGTAGAACCTGAAAGAAATCCCCGCCGACCTCGCGGGAGGGAAGATAGACGTTCTGAATGGCAAGGCCCGGCGTCGGCGGCAGCTTTTCGGGAATGAGGTACTGCTGAATCTCGCGGGCCGAGGCCATTTCGCCCGCCATCACTGCCCGCTCGTCGGCCACGCGGCGCTGATCGCGGAAGAGCAACGCGAGCAACGCGACGATGACGCTCAGCGTGACGAGGGCCTCCACATCCGACACAGGTACACTCCAGCGACCGGCAAGGTCGGGGATTCCGGCAATTCGAACGCCCGTCAATCGCACAGTGAAGAAGATGGCCATGGTCGCTCCCCAGATCATAGAGAGTGCTGCAAGCGGCTTCATCCGGTTGGAGAGGTCTCGCCAAGGCAGAAACGCGACGACGGGCGCGAACGATTCCAGAACAGCGGCCAGGTCGCTGATGGCAGTGATGCGAGAGGAGCGAAACGTGTCGAGCCAGATGGCCTGAGCGGGCGGAAGAAGAGGCACCGCGAGAGTTACTGCATATTGGAACGTCGCCAGAACGATCAGCGCCCAGAAAAGCAAAGGCACACGCCTGCGGGCGAGCGCAAAGAAGAAGATTGTTCTGGCGACGTTGGTGATGGCCCCCGGAATTGCCCAGCTGGCAAAGTTCGCCGCTACCGGGTAGGAGAGAAAGGCTGCGACACCCAGATAATTGAGATAAATGAGTGGCAGCGCTATGGATTGCACGCCGAGTAGCATGAGTTCCGGGCGTAAGCGATCATTGAGATAAAGGCCCAGAACAACGAATCCAATCACGCCAATGACGTTGAAGCAGAGCGCCGGGATGAGGTGCTGCCGGACCTGTGCGATCATTTCGCTGTTGCGTCGGTCGCGCAAAGCGGCACGGTTTCCGGCGCGGATTTCGAGCGGTGGCAGGGCCCCTATCGGGACCATGGACACGATCAGGCGCGTGACGCGCAACGCGATGACGGTGGTTTGAGTCGAGCCGCCGGAAAACGGCCAATCACGATCCGTATCCATCGTGAACGCGCCGCTTTCGAGGTTACCCGCCGATCCCAAGCTGCGGCCATCGGCAAAGAGTTGATAGGCGGCATAGAGCGTCACCTGCAGTGCGGGCTGATCGACCTGGCGCAGCGAAGAAAGATTTGGATGGCAACGAACCCAGATCCGCGGCTCTGCGGTACTGGGTACCCAATTCGAGTACGGCTTCCATCCGGTTTCATCGAGAGTCGGCGCAGCCCATGCCAGATCATCGCCGGCGCGCCAGACGCATTGTTGCGGCGAGACAGTGACGATGGTTTGCGCGGAGATCGTGCCGGGAAGCGCAAGCGTGAGAACCAAGGGCGCGAAGGCGAGCAAACCCGCTGCCAGAGTCTTGCGAAAGGGAAGCGCGGGCATGAGGAGAGGATACGATGGCGCAATCACCCGCGAAAGCATTTTCTTGCACTTGATGTCTCAGTCTGGTGGTGGTTCACGCGGCCCAGCCTGTCGAATACAATCCGCTTCATGCACTTCTCCAGTGTGGCGGCAGCGATCAACTGGCATTTTGTCGGGCTCGTGGTGGCTGCGTTCCTGGCTGGGGTGCTGAACGCGGTCGCAGGCGGAGGCTCATTTCTGTCGTTTCCCGCGATGCTGGGCATGGGGATTCTTCCGGTTCAGGCCAACACGACCAATACTGTCGCCATCTGGCCGGGGCAGCTGACTTCGGTCGTCGCATACCGCGATGACGTGCGCAAGAATCGGAGCTCGGCGTTGCTGATGGGGCTGGCAGGTCTGCTCGGCGGCACAGCCGGAGCCATCGTATTGCTGAACACACCGCAGACCACCTTCATGCGCTTGGTGCCATGGCTGCTGCTTTTCGCAGCGTTGCTCTTTGCCGCGAGCGGGCCTGTCTCGCGCTGGCTGGAGAAGCGGAAATTGAAGCGGTTGAAGCTGGGCCGCGATCAGCGCGGCTTGAATGAACGGCCTCAAGCGCAGCGCCGCCTGTTGCTGTTTCTTGCTTCGGTAGTGGTCAGCTTTTATGTCGGCTACTTTGGCGCCGGCGCAGGCTTTGTCTATATGACTCTGCTGGCGCTCTTCGGCTACGAGGATATTCACGTCATCAATGCGTTGAAGGTGGTCGCCAACCTGCTGGCGAACGGCGTGGCCTTTGCCATCTTTATTATTGAGGGGCAGGTGGTGTGGCGCTATTGTTTCGCGGCCATGGTTGCGGCGGCGATCGGCGGATACGCCTCGGCCAGCTTGGCTCGGCGCGTGCCGCAGCCGGTGCTGCGCGCCCTTGTAGTCGTGATCGGCCTTAGCATGGCGGCGTGGTTTTTCTGGAGAAACCACTAAAGCAGGGACCAGGGGAGCAAGGGACCGACCATCCGCGAAGTTTCTGGCAGGGGCAGAACGCAAGAGTGAGCGCCGGCACATTCTGACGATCGCGAGGAATGTATGTTCAAAGTGGAGCGACGCACTCTTCCCGCGCCGGAAGGAACTTTGGCGGAATGCCTTCACGCTGGGTCACGGAACTAATCGGAATGCTGGCGGGATTCTGCACCACGCTGTCGCTCGTTCCGCAGCTTCGCCGGATTTGGCGCTCAAAAAGCGCTCACGATCTGTCGCCAGCTATGTTCGCTGTCTTCGGCCTGGGAATTGTTCTGTGGCTGCTCTTCGGCATCGGCATTCACTCCCCTTCAGTGATTGCTGCCAATAGCCTCAGCCTCGTGCTCGTCGTCGCAATCCTCATGTTGGCCCTGCGCTATGAGCACCGCGATTCCGCTCGCCACTAGTATCCTGGCCCTGAAGTTCATATCAAAATCAACGGGTCATCCTGAGCGAATTTTGGTGCGCTTTTGCACCAAAATGAGTCGAAGGACCTGCATTTTGGGGCTTCGACTTATGATGCGAACTTCAGTAACAGGACACTAGGGCTGTCGGCGACTGTCGCGTAAAGCTGTTTGACCACTGACTGCCTATGACCGAAACCTGACCCCTGTAAACTAGAGTTATGAGCCATGAAGGCATCCGCTTCGCGAGCAAGGAAGAACAGGCACGCGAAAATCAGGCAAATCGGCCGCTTCCACGCATCGCTATCACGCCTGAAAAGGTGCGTGTGCTGATGACGGAAGGTAAGGGCTTGGAGATTGATTGGGTCGACGGCCACAAAAGTGCATGGAGTTTTGCCTGGCTGCGCGAGGCCTGCCCCTGCGCCACATGCGTTGACGAGCGCATGCAGCAAGGCCGCAAAGCAGGCCAGCCGAAGCCCAAGCCCGCGGCCCTTCTGCCGATGTACACGCCGCCTCCCAAGCCGGCCAGCGCGCATGCCGTGGGCCGCTACGCCATCCAGTTCAATTGGGCCGACGGCCACTCGGGCGGAATTTATTCATGGGAGTATCTACGGCGCGTTTGCCAGTGTCAGGAGTGCACGTTTAGCGAAACGGACACGACGGGCACACCGAATTAGATTTTCGTACTATTTCGCGGTCGCCGGAACTGGAAGATCGGAATTATACGTATCCACAATGCACTTCCAGTTCCCGCTCGGCTGCTTTTTCCAGACTTCAAGAAACTTTCCGACATCGTTTACGGGCCCGCTGCCGCCTGAAGCGCCGATGCTGAGCTTGTAAGTGCCGTAGATGTAACCGAGCTCGCCGGACTCCGCAACTTCGACCTTGGTCCATTTCCACGAGACAGATGTGTTAGGGCCCAGTAGGCCCGCCCAGGATTCGCGAATCGATTTCTTGTCGGTTGCGATGGGTGCATTGGGCGGTAGCAGAACGGCATCGTCTGCGTAGAACGCGACCGTGCCGTCAAGGTGGTTGCGGCCGGCTGTGGCAGACCACTGTTCGTCGAGCGCGCGAAGCTCGGCTTCTGCCGCGCGTCGATCGGCGGCGTATGCGCAGTGGTTAAAGCTGGCTGCCGTGCATAAGACCACAGCGGCGACGGCGACTGGAAGTCGTGACATACATGGAGGGTAATCTCTTGCCCTCTGCGCGGTCCACTAGAATCTCATGATGAAGATTGGATTTCTTGGTCTTGGCAAAATGGGCACTCCGATGGCCCATCGCCTCCTCGCCGCCGGCCACGAGCTGCGCGTGTGGAACCGCACCGAAGGGCGGACCGAACCGCTGCTACGCGAAGGAGCGATTGCGGCTGGGACTCCGGCAGAAGCAGAACTCGGCGCTGATGCCGTGATCACGATGCTCTTTGATGACGCCGCCAACGAAGAGGTGATTTTTGGGGCGAACGGGCTGATGGACGCAATGAGTCCGGCCGCGCTTCACATCTCTTGTTCGACCATCAGCGTGGCGCTTAGCGAACGCCTGACCGTGGAGCACACTCGCCGCGGTCATCAATTCGTTGCCGCGCCCGTTTTTGGACGACCCAACATCGCCGAAGAGGGCAAGCTTTGGATCGTTGCTGCCGGTACCGAAGACGCCCTGGCCAAAGCTCGGCCGTTGCTCGAGCCCCTCTCACGCGGCATCTCAGTCGTAGGTGCCGAACCGCGCGAGGCCCATGCCGTCAAGCTTGGTGGCAACTTTCTGATTAGCGCGATGATTCACTCGCTCAGCGAGGCGTTCGTCTACGCCGCAGAGCAGGGAATAGCGCCCGGAACTTTTCTTGAAACCATCAACAGCGCGCTTTTTCAATCGCCGTTTTACGCGGCGTATGGAAAAGTGATGCTGCATCCGCCGGAGCATCCCGGCGCGACCATCGAGTTAGGTGAGAAGGATCTGCGCTTGTTGCGCGAGGCTGCGGCGAGTCGTGGTACCAGCATGGTCCTTGCCGATGAACTCGCCCGCGTTTTCGCTCGCGCAAAAGCCGCTGGCCTTAGCCGGGAAGACTGGGCGGTGGGTTTGTACCGCATGTCACAGCAGGGGAGCGACACTCGCCCCTAAGATGGGCAGCAAATGAAGCTCAAAGGGAAAATCGTCTTCATTACCGGAGCCAGCGCCGGCATTGGCGCAGCCACTGCATTGGCGTGTGCGGCCGAAGGTGCGCGCCTGCTGCTCGCCGCCCGCCGAGCCGGAAAACTCGCCGAAGTTGCATCGAAAGCCCTGTCTGTTGGCGCGGAAACCGTTCACTCGATCGATCTCGATGTCCGGAGCCGCACCGGCGTGCAGAGGGCCATCGACGATCTGCCTCCGGAATGGGCTGAAATTGACATCCTGGTCAACAATGCGGGCCTCAGCCGCGGAATGGAAAAGCTCTACACCGGGAAAATTGAAGACTGGGATGAGATGATCGACACCAACATCAAGGGGATGCTCTATGTGGCGCGCGCCGTGGTTCCTGGAATGGTGGTTCGCCGCCGCGGCCACGTGGTGACCCTCGGCTCCATGGCGGGAGAGATCGTTTATCCGAACGGCGCGGTTTATTGCGGCACTAAAGCTGCAGCGCGGGCTATCAACGACGGACTGCGTGAGGACCTGCTCGGCACGCCGGTGCGCGTGACCAGCGTCGATCCGGGTCTGGTAGAGACTGATTTCAGCCTGGTGCGTTTTCACGGCGACACCGGCCGCGCCGCCAAGGTTTATAAGGGGATTACGCCGCTCACCGCCGAGGATATTGCGGATGTGATTCTATGGGCCGTAACCCGGCCCGCGCATGTAAATATCGCGCGCGTCTCGCTCACCTCGGTTGATCAAGCCAACACGCTGCTGATTCACCGCGAGCCATAACCGAAGCGCGCCGTTCGTCGCCGGCAATCCGAAATGCCGGACTGTCCAAAAAACGAAAGTGCCTAGCCGATGGACTGGATCTGTCTTTCGATCTGGGCCAATGCAGCCTCGAGAGCGGCGCGGCGTCCGGCATTCGACGTCCGCTGCGAGAGGATATTCTCTCTCTGCAGATTGAGACCCTGAAGTTGCCGCTCGCGCGCTGCGCGTTGCACTTCAGCCGCACGACGCATCTCTTCGCTCACGTGGCCGTCGCCGGCATTCACGACGGGACTTTCCAAGGCGGTTGCCATTTGTTCCTCCACCGATTTACTTTCCCATCCACGGGCCATATCTTCATTCTACGGGTGAATTGCGCAATTGCGTCCCGCAGGATGACGAAGGGGCACCCGGAAAGGCAGAGAGGCTTCTCATGCGCGCATGGCAAGTATCCGCGTTTGGCATTGATTCTTTGGAGTTTGTGGAGCGCCCGACTCCCGCGCCCGGCCCCGGCGAAGTGCTGGTCGGCGTTCGTGCAGTTTCACTCAATTATCGCGACCTGATGGTGGTGAAGGGCCTCTATAACCCCAAAATGAAGCTGCCGCGCATTCCGTGTTCCGACGGCGCAGGAGAAGTGGTAGCTGTCGGCGCCGGCGTGACGGCCTGGAAGCCGGGCGCCCGTGTGGCTGGAATTTTTATGCAGAACTGGCTGGACGGCGTTCTGACCACAACCAAGGCCCGCAATGCTCTGGGCGGCGACGTCGACGGCATGTTGGCCGACTTTGTCGTGCTCAAGGAGCCGGGACTGGTTGCGATTCCAGATCACCTCAGCTTTCAGGAGGCGGCGACGCTGCCCTGCGCTGCCGTAACCGCCTGGAATGCCTTGGCCGCTGGTGAACTCAAGCCGGGTTCGACGGTCCTTATCCTGGGCACAGGCGGAGTTTCGATCTTTGCGCTGCAGTTTGCACGCTTGAAAGGTTTGCGCGTGCTCGGCATCAGCTCCAGCTATGAGAAGCTGGAACGCGCCAGCGCCATGGGGCTGGATGCGGGCCTGAATTACCGCGACAATCCCGATTGGGATCGCTGGGCGCTCGACCAGACGGGCGGCGAAGGCGTGGACCTGGTCGTCGAAGTGGGGGGCAGCGGAACGCTTGTGCGCTCGCTCAAAGCACTTCGGCCCGGTGGAACCGTCGCCCAAGTCGGAGTGCTCACTCATACCGCTGACCCGTTCCCGGTGCCTCTCGTCCTTCACAAGACAGCGCGCATTCACGGCATCTACGTGGGGTCGCGAAGGGACTTCGTGGAGATGAACCGCGCTATCTCGCTCGCCGAAATGCGCCCCGTGGGTGAGGAGTTCGACTGGCGCCAGACGCGCGAGGCTCTCGAGCGTATGGAGGAAGCAAGCCACTTCGGCAAGCTCGTGCTCACCGTGAATTAGCGTGGCTCGCCGAGTCAGCGGTGATCTGGGAGCTCCGTGGCACCGTGTCCCGTGCGCTATCTTGAGTCTGTGGACTTGCACGAGAGAATGCTGGCGGTGGCCATTGAAGAGGCGCGACTCGGCTTGGCCGAGGGCGGCGTACCGGTGGGCGCGGCGCTTTTCACTCAGAATGGCGAATTGCTGAGCCGGGGCAGGAACCGCCGGGTGCAGCAAAATGATCCCAGCATCCACGGAGAGACCGACGCGTTTCGACGCGCCGGGCGCCAATCGAGTTACCGAAAACTTGTAATGGTCACGACTCTTGCTCCCTGCTGGTACTGCAGCGGTTTGGTGCGGCAATTCCGCCTTGGCACGTTAATTGTCGGCGAGAGCCGAACGTTTGCCGGTGGCCTCGACTGGCTTCGCGAGAACGGCGTGAATGTAATCGATCTCGACAATCCGGAGTGCCGGGAGTTGATGCAGACCTTCATCTCCAGGCATCCTGATATTTGGAACGAAGATATTGGCGAAGAATGAAAGGCGGCCTCTAGCCGCCAGCTTCTGGCTTCCAGCGTTTTCATTCTCCGTGAAACAATTGAACTTTGCCGGAGACGGTTCGAATCTAAGACCTATCGGCTGAAGGCTGAGTGTTGACGGCTGAAAGCTATTAAAAAGGTGAATCATGTTGGAGCAGAAATCTACCACTGAATTGCACGGCGTTTCGATCATCAATGGCGCATCGCAAAGCGGAACCGGAGCCCCCTTTCACGGCGTCGATCCCTCGACAGGTGCGAAGCTCGAACCTGTCTACCGTTGTGCATTAATCGCCGACCTGAACCGCGCCGCCGATCTGGCTGAAGAGGCATTTGTGGTTTACCGCAAGCTCCCGGGCCGCGAACGCGCGCATTTTTTGCGCTCGATCGCCGATGGAATCGAAGCCATCGCTCCCGAGCTTGTGGAGCGCGCCCACCGCGAGACTGCTCTGCCTGAAGCGCGGCTGAAGGGCGAGTCCGCGCGAACCATCAACCAGCTCCGGCTTTTTGCGCAGGTGATTGAAGAGGGCTCCTGGGTGAACGCGCGCGTCGATCCCGCGCAGCCCGAGCGCAAGCCCCTTCCGCGCTCCGATATTCGCTCCATGCTGATCCCGCTCGGCCCCGTTGCCGTTTTCGGCGCCAGCAATTTTCCGCTGGCGTTTTCCGTTGCCGGCGGCGACACAGCCGCTGCATTCGCTGCCGGAAATCCGGTCATCGTGAAGGCGCACCACGCCCATCCGGGCACCAGCGAAATGGTCGGCCAGGTCATCGCGCGAAGTGTGCGCGAGTGTGGTCTGCCGCCGGGAATGTTTGCTTTGCTCTTTGGCGCAGGCTCCGAAATTGGCGCTGCCCTCGTGGACCACCCCAAGGTAAAGGCCGTCGGATTCACCGGATCGCTGTCTGCCGGCAAGGCGCTCATGCAGCGCGCCGCGGCGCGGCCCGAGCCCATCCCCTGTTTTATGGAGATGAGCAGCGTCAACCCGCTTTTTGTGTTGCCGGAGGCTCTCAAAACTCGCGGCGCTCAGATCGCCGCCGGCCTGTTTGGCTCGTTCACTCTCGGCGTCGGCCAATTCTGCACCAAGCCAGGGCTCATTTATTTGCCACGCAATGCCGACGCCGACGCTCTTGTCGCCGCGGTCAAGGCGCTCGTTGAAAAAGCTTCGCCGTCGCCGATGCTCACTGAGGGCATCTCAAAAAGCTATCGTTCGGGCATCGCCGGCCGCCAGTCGCATGGCAGTGTGAACACGGTGGCACAGGCCTCGTGCGACGGCGCGAGCAACATGCATGCCGCGCCGGCGCTGCTCGAAATCGCCGCCTCGGGTCTGCTCGCAAATCCCGAGCTCTCCACCGAAGTCTTCGGTCCCGCCGCGCTCGTCATCCGCTACGATAGCCGCGAGCAGCTCGTTGAACTGGCGGGCGCCATCGAGGGCCAGCTCACGGCCACATTGCACGGGACGGACGCAGACCTGGCCGCTTTCACCGACCTCATTGCCATTCTCGAGCGCAAAGCCGGAAGGCTCGTCGTCAATGGCTTCCCGACTGGCGTCGAAGTTTGCCACGCCATGGTGCACGGCGGACCATATCCGGCAACGAGCGATTCGCGCGCCACCTCGGTCGGGACGTATTCGATCTACCGCTTTGTTCGTCCCGTCTGCTATCAGGATTTCCCGCAGTCCACGCTGCCCGACGAGCTGAAAGATGCGAATCCGCTCGCCATCATGCGCCTTATCGACGGCCAGCTTACGCGGGACGCGGTGCCGCAGCTGGCTTAGGTGTCCGCAAGAAGAAGATCATCAGTCCAGAGACGATGAGCAGAATCGACATGGCCAGGTATCCCGCGCGGGCGCTTCCTGTAACCGCCTGCAGCCATCCCACCAGCCACGATCCTGCAAATCCGCCCAGTGCGCCGAAGCTGTTCACGAGTGCGATCACCTCGCCAGCCACATTTTTCGGTAACATCTCCGGCATGATGGCAAAAAATGGGCCGTAGGGCGCGTACATGGTGCCGCCCGCGATCACCAGACAGAAATAGGCGAGCCAGAAACTGTGCCCGGCTGTTGCAAAGCTGCAAAACAGAGCCACGCCCGACAGGATAAGGAACGGCCACACGAACAATGTGCGGCGCAGAACGCGATCGGAAAAAGTCGCCACGATCAGCATCAACACCACGGCAAGCAAAAATGGCGCGGCGCTGAGAAGGCCAATCTGTTCGATCCCGCGTGCCGAACCCGAGCGAATCATCGCCGGAATCCAGATCACGAGGCCATACACGCCGAAGCTCCAGCAGAAATACTGGAAGCACAAAACCAATACACCGGGCACGCGCAGCGCCTCGCGGAAATTCGCATACTGGGGCAGGGAAGTTTGCTCCAGCGCGAGCGTGTCAGCCAGGTGCTTGGCGCTTTCTTCCGGCAGCCACGGAACTTCCACCGGCCGGTCTCGCGCCACGACAATCCAGACAAACGCCCACAGCACAGAAGGAATGCCTTCGAGAATAAACGTCATCTGCCAGCCGACCGCCCGAATCAAGTATCCAGTCGCGGCAGCCATCCACGTTACCGTCACCGGATTGCCCAGAATGAGAATCGCATTGGCGCGCGAGCGCTCCGATCGCGAGAACCAATTGGCCAGCAGGATCAGCATCGAGGGAAAGATGAGGCTTTCCGCCACGCCGAGCAAAAGCCGATCAACGACCAGCAGCCAGTAGTTGTGGATGATCCCCGTCAGGCCGGAAAAGATTCCCCAGCTGATCAGCGCAAAAAAGACCAGCCGTGTCGCGCTTCTGCGGATGGCGTAGGCCGCTGCCGGAACTTGAAAAAGAAAATAGCCGAGAAAGAAAACCGATCCGAGAAAAGCCGCGCGGGATTCGGTGATATTGAGCGATTTGGCAAGGCCCGCCGCTGCACCGAATCCAAAATTCGAGCGCCCCAGGTAAGCCAGACTGTAGGTTACGAAGACCACTGGCATCAGATACAGCCAGCGCCGGCGCAGCCCCGCCTGAATTTTCTCCGCCTGAGCTTGAGCGGTATTGTGCAAATCGACTTCGGGCACATCAATTTATAGCATCCGGCGCGCCGCATGCTCCATCGGAGCGAGAATCGTCTGCCCCATCGACCACCCATTCGCCTCAATCCAAAACCACACCCGCGCAAACTATACTGGTCTGCGGAAAGAGGCTTTCGATCGCCACCATCTCACTCAGCTCCGTATTGGAAACAGAAGCCAGCGAACTCAATCGCGTGAATACGCGCGCAGCGGGTCCTGCGGGGGCGCTGCCGCTTTCGCCTGAGATGCTGCTTGCCGAGCCCTCCGGCAATCTCTTCGGCTTGACGCAAAACGCGGGAATGGGCTGGGAACCGAATCGTCTTCTCGATCCCGAATTTCTGATTCTGAGCACGCACGGAGGCCTGCGCGCGGAAAACGGCGAGGCCATCGCGCTTGGATTTCACACCGGTCACTGGGAGGTTGGCCTGCTGGTTGCCGAAGCTGCACGCGAGCTGAAGTCTCTCCGTGCCACGCCATTTGCGGGAGCATGCACAGATCCCTGTGACGGCCGCACGCAAGGCACCACCGGCATGATGGATTCCTTGCCCTACCGTAACGACGCCGCCATCGTGCTCCGCCGCCTGATGCGTTCGCTGCCCACCGGCAAGGGCGTCATGGGCATTGCAACCTGCGATAAAGGCCTGCCTGCGATGATGATGGCTCTCGCGTCTTCAGGAAAAAAGCCTGCGGTGCTCGTCCCCGGCGGCGTCACGCTCTTGCCGGAGGCGGGCGAGGACGCCGGGAAAGTGCAGACCATCGGCGCGCGGTTTGCCCAAAACCAGATCACGCTGGAATATGCCGCCGAAGTGGGCTGCCGCGCCTGCGCGTCACCGGGTGGCGGCTGCCAGTTTCTGGGCACCGCGGCCACTTCGCAAGTGGTTGGCGAAGCTCTTGGCCTTTCGCTGCCGCATACTGCGCTCGCTCCTTCAGGCCAGCCGATCTGGCTCGACGCCGCGCGGCGTTCTGCCCGTGCGCTCCTGCGCTTGCATCAGCTTGGCTTGGGCGCGCGCGATGTCCTTACTCCGGCGGCTCTTCGCAACGCGATGGTGCTGCACGCTGCATTCGGCGGCTCAACGAATCTGCTCATCCATGTTCCCGCCATCGCACATGCCGCAGGCCTGCCGCGCCCCACTGTCTCCGACTGGGTTGAAATCAATCGCCAGGTTCCCCGTCTCGTGGATGCGTTGCCCAACGGCCCGCACGGTTTCGCGACCGTCCAGGTGTTTCTGGCCGGCGGCGTGCCCGAGGTAATGCTGGAGCTGCGCGCCGCCGGCGTGCTCGACACGAGCGTGAAAACCGTTTCTGGCGAGTCGCTGGACGCATGCCTCGACTGGTGGCGCGACAGCCCTCGCCGCGCGGCGCTGCGCCAGCGGCTGAAGGAAGTGGATGGCATTGATTCCGACGACGTAATCATGTCGCGCGATCGCGCGCGTTCCAGCGGTCTCACCTCGACAGTCTGTTTTCCAATGGGCAATCTTGCGCCGGAAGGGTCGGTCATCAAATGCACCGCGATCGATTCCAGCCTTGTGGGCGAGGACAACATTTATCGCCACACGGGCCCGGCGCGGGTTTTCGTCACCGAGGCTGCTGCCATCCAGGCTATCAAGGCAGGCCAGGTTTCGCAGGGCGACGTCATGGTGCTCATTTGCAGCGGCCCCGCCGGCGCCGGAATGCAAGAGATTTACCAGATCACATCGGCATTGAAGGCGCTGCCGCACTGCAAGCATGTGGCGGTGCTGACCGATGCGCGTTTCAGCGGCGTTTCAACCGGAGCCTGCGTCGGCCACATCGCGCCCGAAGCGCTCGCCGGCGGACCGATAGGCAAAGTTCTCGACGGCGATCAGATTGAAATCGTCATCGATCGCTCGCGGCTCGAGGGATCGGTGCATCTGGTCGGTGAAGGCGCCGAAACTTTTGGATGGGAAGAAGGCGCGCAGCGGCTCAGCTCTCGCAAGCCCCGCCCCGATCTGGCTCCGCATCCAGAGCTTCCGACCGACACGCGCCTGTGGGCTGCGCTGGTCACCGCGAGCGGCGGCGTTTGGGGCGGCTGCGTCTACGACGTGGATCAGATTGTAAAAAAATTGGAGAAAAACCCGTGAAGCTTTACCGGACCAGCAGCGGCAACTTCGTAGAGAGCGGCGGCAGGCACTTTCGCGTTCCCGAGTCGAATTGGGACGCGCTTGTCGCTCACGAAAACCTCGGGGCCTATCTGGCCTCCGTCGTGGCGACCGGAAAGCCCGCCACGGATTTTCAGTCTGCGCGCCTTGAAGCGCCCATCGGCAGCCAGGAAGTGTGGGCCGCCGGGGTCACCTACTTTCGCAGCCGCAGCGCGCGCATGGCCGAATCGAAAGACGCGGGCGGCGGGGATTTTTACGACCGTGTCTACAGCGCCGAACGTCCTGAGTTGTTTTTCAAGGCCACGCCTAGCCGCGTCGCCGGCCCCCGCAGCAATGTGCGCATTCGCTCCGACGCCAAGTGGTCGGTTCCGGAGCCGGAGCTCACCCTGCTGATCAATCCGCGCGGCCAGATTATTGGCTACACCGTCGGCAACGATATGAGCTCGCGCGACATCGAAGGCGAAAATCCGCTTTATCTGCCTCAGGCCAAGGTCTATGACCGCAGTTGCGCGCTCGGCCCGTGCATTCTGGTCTCCACCGATCCGCTGCCACCCACCACGCCGATCGGGATCGAAATTCTGCGCGGCGGCAGCGCGGTTTTTTCGGGCGCCACCACGCTGGCCGAGCTCAAACGGAAGCCTGCCGATCTGGCGGCTTTCCTCTTCCGCGAAAACAACTTTCCCAGTGGCGCGTTCCTGATGACCGGAACCGGAATCGTTCCGCCCGACGAGTTCACTCTCGCGCCCGCGGACAAAATCCGCATTACCATCGACCCCATCGGCACGCTGGAAAACGATGTGGTGCAGGGAAGGTTCGCCTAGGCCGGATCCGAAACCGAACAATGCAAGGAGACGATTGAGCGATCAAGTGAGCGACTTGGGCCCCGCTTCAGCCCGCAATGCGCCCCACGCCGCCGGCCTGCCGCGCCGGCGCTGGCGCATTGCATGGCTCCTCGGCATCGGTGTCCTGGTCAACTTTTTTGACCGCGTCAATCTGTCTGTCTCTCACGATTCGCTGATCGCCACGTTCGGCATCTCCGACGTGGTCTTCGGCTACCTCTCTAGTTCCTACAACTGGACGTACGCCCTTTGCCAGTTGCCCATCGGCGTGGTACTCGACAAACTCGGCGTCCGCAGGGTCGGCCGCATCGGCACCTTCATTTGGAGCGCGGCCTCATTCGCCGCGTCCGCCGCGCCCAACCTCAACGCGTTCTTCGGCGCGCGTCTGCTGCTTGGCATCGGTGAATCGCCCACCTTCCCTGCAAACGGCAAGGCGATCGGTCTCTGGTTCCCGGAGCGCGAGCGTAGTCTGGCCACATCGTTCTTTGACGCCGCCGCAAAATTTGCCTCAGCCATCGGAGTCCCGGTCATCGGCATCGTTCTCATCCACGCCGGATGGCGCTGGAGTTTCGCCTTCACGGGCGTCATCAGTCTGGCCTACTTCCTTCTCTTCTGGCGTGTTTACCGCGACCCCGCCGAGGACCACGAGCTAACCGAAATCGAGCGCCTGCATATCGAGGACCACCGGGGCGAACATCGTGACGCCTCGGCCGTTGCGCCGCCCGAAGAGCATTCAACGCCACTCGCTCAGCTTCTCTCTCAGCGCAAGGTTCTAGGCCTTGCCATCGGCTTCGGCTCGTATAACTACGTCTTCTTTCTGCTGCTGTATTGGCTGCCGGCGTATCTGTCCTCGGCTCTGCATATCGATCTGCTGCACTCGTTCCTCTACACCAGCCTTCCCTGGCTCCTCGCAACTGCAACCGACCTCGCATTTGGCGGGTTCCTCGTTGATTTCCTTGTCCAGCGCGGCTGGAATCAGAGCGCCGTCCGCCGCACTGTTCTGATTGGCGGCACGGCTTTCGGCCTGGGCATTCTGGGTGCTGTTCACGCGCACAGTGCCGCGCAGGCTCTCATTTGGATCACCGTATCGCTCAGCGGCCTGGCCGCCGCGGCACCGGTAGCATGGTCACTACCCTCGTTCATCGCTCGCCGGCCCGACGTGGGCAAAGTGGGTGGCATCATTAATTTCGCAGGCCAGGTTTCAGGGATTGCCGCCTCCATCCTCACCGGCTATCTGGTGTCGGCGCGCCATACCTATGCTGCCGCCTTTGTCGTGGCCGCGGCTTATCTGGCGGTCGGCATCGCGGCGTATTTTTTCCTGTTGGGCTCCATCGAGCCCCCGCCGCTCGAAATTGAAGCTGCATGACTTGCTCACGATTTGCGATTCTTCCCGCCAAGGTGCCTTTTTGCCCTTGGCCCGTCAAAAACTGCAGCCACCGGTCTTTTCGGGAACATTACCATTGTGCGTAACAGTTCTGGTGCACCCGCGGAAATTTGTTCTCCTGTAACCTCGCTTGGTGCAGAATAGTCGGATGGGAGAACGAACCTAGTGCCCCGTATTCACTTTCATCAGCAACTCGCCGAGCTGAAGGACAAGCTTCTCGCCATGGCTGCGCTGGCGCAGCAGGCGGTGGAGTCGTCCGTCGAAGCATACACTCGGCGCGATAAGGGCCTCTGCAAGTTCGTCAAGCAGAACGAGCGGGCCATCGACACCGCGCAGCGGGAGCTCGATGAGATGGCGTATGACCTGCTGGCCAAGCAGCAGCCTATGGCCATCGATCTCCGCTTCATCCTCGCCGTCATCAAGATCAATGGCGACCTTGAGCGGATCGGCGACCAGTCCATGAGCATCGCGCGCCGCACCAAGGAAACACTGTCCGCGGAAGATGTTGACCTGCCGGTGGATTTTTCCGCCATGGGCGATTTCGCCGCGCAAATGATCCGCAATGCCCTCCAGGCGCTTCTGGATGGCGATGCCCGGCTTGCCGATACCGTCCGCGAGATGGACGACGAGATCGACCGCATGAACCGCCGCGCTCACAATGACTTGCTGAAGCTGATTGAGGAGAAGCCGCAGTTCACGCAGCAGGCCATGAATGGCATTCTGGTGGCCAAGAACCTTGAGCGGATCGCCGACCACTCCTCCAACATCGCTACAGACGTCATCTTCTGGATTCGCGGCGCCGATGTGCGCCACCAGCTCAGTATGGCGATGGACTGAATCTTCCTCTCGCACAGCCTGGGGTGCCCCAGGTCCCTCGCATTTGGGAACCTGGGACAGCGCTCCACTCAAGTTGTCATCCTGAGAAACCCGCCTCGGCGGGCGACGAAGGACTTGCAGTAGCTAGAAGCTCGTAGCTAGCGGCTGGCTCAGACGCCGATCACCGCGCAAAGCTCCTTCACCGCATCGGCGCTTTTCTTGAGCGCTGCATCTTCCTCCGCAGTCAGCTTGATCTCGATGATCTGTTCCAAGCCGGCCGAGCCCAGCTTGCACGGCACCCCAATGTAATACCCATTGATTCCGTATTCGCCCTCAAGGTACGCGGCGCAGGGCAGGATTTTTTTCTTGTCCTTCAGAATCGCTTCCACCATCTCGGTTGCTGCCGCCGAAGGCGCGTAGTAGGCGCTGCCCGTCTTCAAGTGCTTCACGATCTCGGCGCCGCCATCGCGTGTACGCTGCACAATTTGCTCGAGGCGGTCGGGAGCGATGAGTTCGGTGATGGGAATGCCCGCGACTGTCGAATAGCGCGCCAGCGGCACCATCGTGTCGCCGTGACCGCCCAGCACGAAGGCCGTCACGTTTTCCACGCTCACGTTCAACTCAGTGGCGATAAAACTCCTAAAGCGCGCTGAGTCGAGCACCCCGGCCATTCCGATCACGCGCTCGCGATTAAAGCCTGCCTGGCGGAATGCGGCCTGCGCCATCGCGTCGAGTGGATTCGACACGATGATCAGGATCGACTCCGGCGACTGTGCGACCACTTTTTGCACCACGTCCGACATAATCTTGAAGTTGGTATTGAGCAGATCGTCGCGGCTCATGCCGGGCTTGCGCGGAATGCCCGCCGTAATAACCACGATGTCGGAGTTGGCGGTTGCCGCGTAGTCGTTGGCGCCTGCGATGGCCACGTCGCGTTTCTCGATGGGCATGGCCTCCAGCAGGTCCAGCGCCTTGCCCTGCGGAATGCCTTCCACGACATCGATCAGTGTCACATCGGCCAATTCCTTGGCCGCAATCCAGTGCGCGGTCGTCGCACCCACATTTCCCGCGCCCACAATGCTTACTTTTTTCCGCATTTTCTTGGTTCTCCTCGGAAGGTCTGATCCTGTAACCTGTTTTACATATTCCCGATAATTCGCGTCGCAAACTCGTTCGTTCCCACCTTGGTCGCGCCGCTGAGCTGGCGTTCAAAATCGTACGTGACGAATTTGGCCTGGATGGTTTTCTCCATGGCGCTTTCGATCATCTTCGCCGCTTCCTTCCAGCCGATGAACTCGAGCAGCATCACTCCGGAAAGAATCACCGATCCCGGATTAATCACGTCCTTGTCGGCGTACTTCGGCGCGGTTCCGTGCGTGGCTTCGAACACCGCGTAGCCGTCGCCAATATTGGCTCCCGGCGCAATGCCGAGCCCGCCCACCTGCGCAGCGGCTGCGTCGGAGATATAGTCGCCGTTCAGATTCGAAGTCGCCAGAATGCTGTAATCCGCCGGACGGATAATGATCTGCTGGAAGATCGAATCGGCGATGCGGTCGTTGACCATTACTTTTGTCTTCCACGCGCCGTTCCCGTGCGATTTGCCGATCGCGTCGAGAACGCCCTTGATCTCGGCGTAGATCGACTCGCGAAACGCCGGGGACCCAAATTCGAGGCCCGGTTCGACGAGCGCTGCATTTTCTTCGACCGAAATGCCCGGCTTCGATTCAACGTTGCCGAGAATCCAGCTCTCGCGCTCCGTAACAATCTGGTCGCGGAACTCCTCAGTCGCGACCTCGTAGCCCCACTCGCGAAATGCGCCTTCAGTGAACTTCTGAATGTTTCCCTTGTGGACCAGCGTGACCGTCTTGCGTCCCGTTTCAAGCGCCTGGCGGAGGGCGTAGCGCACCAGCCGCTTGGTCCCAAAGATCGAGATAGGCTTGATGCCGACGCCCGAGTCGGTCCTCACCTTTTTCTTGCCGCCCTTCAGCAGATCGTCGTTCAAAAACGAAATCAGCCGCGCCGCATCTTCTGTACCCTGCTTGAACTCGACGCCCGCGTACACGTCCTCGGTGTTCTCGCGAAAGATCACGATGTCGAGTTTCTCGGGGTGCTTCACCGGGCTGGGCACGCCCTGGTAATACTTCACTGGCCGCACGCACGCGTAGAGGTCGAGAATCTGCCGCAGAGCCACGTTCAGCGAGCGAATGCCACCGCCCACGGGCGTCGTCAGCGGCCCCTTGATGGAAACGCGTAAATCGCGCGCAGCGGCCACGGAGTCGTCGGGCAGCCAGTTATTGAACTGCCGAAAGGCCTTTTCGCCGGCGAAAATCTCAAACCAGCGGATAGCGCGCTTGCCGCCGTAGGCTTTTTCGACGGCCGCGTCAAAGACCCTTTGCGATGCCTTCCAAATATCACGGCCTGTGCCGTCGCCTTCAATAAAAGGAATGATGGGATGATCGGGTACGCTAAATTGCCCGTTCTTGTACTCGATCGGCTCGCCCGTTTTGGGCAACTCCAACCCGTTGTACGCACTTTGCATGATGGTGTGGGAAGTCCCTTCCAGAAGAAATCGAAAATCGACAGGTCCAAGATCGAGGCTACCATCCGCAATTCAGCAGTGGCAATGGCCGCCTGAAGGAGCAGCGGCCCTTCATAGCCTGCGGAAAGACTGCTTCAGAGGAGTACAAAGTGTCGCGTACGACTGGTAGGCTCACACGCAGCCTGTCCCGGAGGGACGAAGGAAAATAGCCCAGGACAACCCTGAGCGAAGTCGAAGGGGCAGTCCTGGGAAAGCGACCACCAAAACTCTCAAGCCCCGTAGGGGCGACGGAACCAATTCGCCCACCCAACGGAAGGAGCAGGGGCCTGTTCAGGCCCCGACTGACTCACCCACGGCAATTGGCCTTCAGGCCCGGTGTCGTGATTCCCGCCAAACGCATCCGGCCCGCTGGTGCTCCTGTGCGTTCAACGGTTTCTTCGCATGCACTCAATGCGTCAGCGGCGGTCTGGTCTCCCCAAACATCACCCGCAGCACATCGATGTTTTTCGCGTAGCCGGCATGGGCTTCCCGCGGCGACTCGATCAATCCAAACCAGCGCGTCGCATTTTTTACGTAGAGATTCACCACTTCCACGTCGCCAATCTTCGGCACGCGGTAGGTGATCACGTCACTGGGGTCGCTCCACGCCACCACCTGAACCTTCTCCCGGCTCGCCGTGTCGTTCGGATGTAGAACCGTCTGAAAGTTTGTTTGATAGCCCTGCCACCGGCCGACGAGCGACCTGAAGTTGGCCGCCGGCGAGGTCGGAAACATTGGCGCGGGCGCCAGGCCTCGCGACTGCATTGCGCTGCCTGAAGGTGCCGGCGCGCTCTCAAGATTCGTGATTTCCAGCATCTCAAGCTGGTTGGCAAAAAAATACATCAGCGAGCAGCGCTCGAAAATGTAGCGGATGGCGTTTTCTTCGGCTGTTTTCCGGGCAGCATCGGAGGCGGACAGTTGCTCGCCAGCGACATTGGCAAACTCAGGGTTGAGCGTATTGAAGAGTAGGTAGCTGCCGAGGCTGTGCGTGACGCCGATAAATTCCTGGTCCAGCATATTGTCCCGGCTCAGTTGTGACTTCCAGTCGTACTTTCCGATTCCCTCGCTATGGCTCGCGTTGTCCTCCGCTGCGTTGGGGTCGAAGGCCGCCGATTTGGCCATCAATTGCCTCACCCCGTCTCGCAGGATGCCGCCCATCGGGCCCACCGCCATCAGCACGTCGGACAGACCCCAATCCACCAGCCCCGCCTTAAGCTGTCTGTTGATGAGGACGCCGCGCGGCTTGATTTTGGCCAGTTTTGCCGCTTGGTCCGCCGTGATCCAGGGATAGAAACGTCCCGATCCGTCTGGGTCCTGGGCGGATTGCGTCGAACAAACCTGTAGCAAAAACTCGTCGGGACCCGACAGATGTGCCTCAGCGGCGATCACTCTGCGGCATTTGAGCGATAGAACGAGCGGCCACCAGTTGATCTCATCCAGAACCAGCACTGCGGAATGCCCCTTGAGGCGCACCACCCAGTGCACTACGAAAGGCGCGGCCGCGTGCCACTCGTCCGGATTGCTCCATACTGGGCTGCCCAGGTACGCAAGCGTGGGAGGTTCAACGCTGCTTGAGAACTCGCCTTTGTCCGCGTACTCTGTGCCCGCGTTCTTCCAATCGCTCACTGCGCAGAGCTTCAGTTCGTTGCAAATCGAATCGCGCAACATCTTGGAGTCGCCCGCTCCAACCTCGTCGATTCCGTGCACGTAGAGAACGTGCACCGGATGCTTGTCGGCAGAGTCGAGCACATCGGCAATGCTGGTCAGCGTCTTGAGAGATCCGTGGGTATCTTCGACGACCTTTGCGCAAGCGAATCTTCCGCCTGCCGCAGCCGTCAGGATGAGCAAAAAGAGCTTGAGCGTGCAATTGCGCATGGATCGATCACTCGGGAGGGGGCGCTAGCAAGAATATAGCACTGCCGTTTTTCTTGTTCCAGCGGTCTCTTCGCGCAGGGGTAGGGCAGATTCCGGAGAAATCGCGTTCGTTCCAGCCGGGATTAGTGGCTCCCGCTGCCCGATGCTCCTGCGTCGTACCGCGGAATGCCAAAATGGCCGCGCAGATGAAGCATATCCACCGGACTCAGATTTCCTGCAACCGTGGCCAGCGTCAGGCTCTTTGGACTCTCGACCAGCACGGCTCCGCCGCGCACATCCGTGCCATCCATCACCAGCCACACATCTGTAATGTCGCTGTGCGTCGCGCCACCCAAATTCGTTTCGCTCAGGACGTGCTTCCAGCCGCGCAAGTGGTAAGCCTCGCGAATCGCCTCAACCTGCGAGGGATCGGCCTGGCCGTCTGCAGCGAAACGCAGTACGTGCACGCTCACGCCGTCGAGTTTGGCGACAGTCTGCTTCAGGTCGGCGTCCGAATCCGGCATGAGCCCCGCGGCCGCAGCCAGCATGGTCTTGTCCAGCGTGAAGCTCTCTTTGGCGACCGCCTCGCTGCTGAGTTGAGCCAGTGCCGGAGGCGTCCACTCCAGAATCGCTTGATTCAATCCTCCGCCGGCCGCCGAAGGCGCGGCGCCTTGCGCGCTGACCCCGTCAGGCTGCGCCATAGCTCCGGGTGTTTGTCCGACCGCGACTGCGCACCCAATAACCACGCTCAAGGCTGGGATTCCACACCAAGCCATCCGTTTCGTCATGGTTATTAAACGCGCGGTCCGCCGGAAAGTTGTGCAGGAAAGTTGTTCTATGAATCGGGCAGTTGTCGCGCCCCTCTAGTACCGCGCTGCGGGTCACTCCGATGGGAAGATCCATGCCCGCGAAAACCCGGCACCATGAACCTCAAATGAAAATATTCGAAACTGCGTCCGCACCCGTCAGGATGCGATAGACTCATGCGGGAACGTCAAAAGACGGTCTCACTTCATTCACTTACGGAGGGCACATCGAAATTGGGAAAAAGAATGGTCCCAAAGAAGCTTTTTTTCACTAAAGGCGTCGGCAAACACAAGGAACGGCTGACCTCCTTCGAGCTTGCCCTTCGCGATGCGGGCATAGCCTCGCAGAATCTGGTGCGCGTTTCGTCCATTTTTCCGCCGCAGTGCAAAATGATTACACGCAAGGAAGGTCTCAAATACCTGGATGACGGCGAAGTCGTTTTCGCGGTGATCGCGGAGAATTCCTCGCGCGAACCGCATCGCCTGCTGGCCTCGAGCATCGGCGTGGCCATCCCCGCCGACCGCAATACCTATGGATACCTCAGCGAGCACCATAGCTACGGTGAAACCGACGACCAGGCCGGCGAATACGCCGAGGAGCTGGCCGCCGAGATGCTCGCCACCACCCTCGATGTCGAATTCGACCCCGACAAGAGCTGGGATGAAAAGAAGGAAATCTACCGCATCTCCAACAAAATTGTCCGCACCAGCAACATCACCCAGTCGGCTGTGGGCGATAAGCGTGGCAAATGGACAACCACCATCGCCGCCGCGGTCCTGATCCTCGAAGAATAGGCGCGCTGCGCGCAGCGGGCCTTTGGACGAGACCCTAGCCGGCCCAAAGCGATCGAGCTGGCGGTTCACAGGACACGAGGCCAATTCCGCGGGTCGGGGTTGGCCTTGTTGCATCGGCCACAATTTCCTTAGCGGAGGATCGACCCAGGACGCATGACTACGGCGCATAAATTCACGGTGGCACTGGTTCAGATGCGCATGGGCCCCGAGTCTGAGCGGAATCTTTCCGCCGCCCTCGGCCACATCCGAGAGGCCGCCAAGCGAGGCGCCCAGGTCGTCTGTCTGCCCGAGCTTTTCCGCGCACAATACTTCTGCCAGCGCGAAGATCTTCGCCTTTTCGATCTCGCCGAGCCCATTCCCGGCCCGTCGACAGCCAAACTCGCCGAGGTTGCGCGCGATCTGAAAATCGCCGTCGTCGCTTCGCTCTTCGAGCGTCGTGCGCCCGGGCTTTACCACAACACCGCGGTCACGCTCAATGCCGACGGCCAGATCGCAAGCGTCTACCGCAAAATGCACATCCCCGACGATCCGCTTTACTACGAGAAGTACTACTTCGCGCCCGGCGATCTCGGATTTCAGGCCGTCGACACCGCTGCCGGCCGCATCGGCACGCTCGTCTGCTGGGATCAGTGGTATCCCGAAGGCGCGCGGATCACCGCTCTGCAGGGCGCGGAGGTACTGTTCTATCCCACAGCCATCGGCTGGCACCCGGCAGAGAAGGAAGAGTTCGGCGCCGCGCAATACGATGCGTGGAAGACGATCCAGCGTGCCCACGCCATCGCTAACGGTGTTTATGTGGCCGCCGTTAACCGCGTCGGCCTCGAGCATGGCGAGGTCAAGCTCGCGAATGGCGACATCCTCGGCAATCGCGCTCCGGGCCCGGGTATCGAGTTTTGGGGTGGAAGCTTTCTCGCCGACCCTTTCGGCCGCGTCATCGCCCAGGCCGGCCACGATGCCGAAGAGATTCTTCTCGGGGAAATCGATCGTTCGCTGATTGAAGAGACTCGCCGCAACTGGCCCTTTCTTCGCGACCGCCGCGTCGATGCCTACGCGCCCATCACCCAGCGTTTCCTCGACCGCGCGCACCCGAGTCCGAAGCAAACTGACGCAGCGCACAAAGAGCACAAGTAATGGGTGCCCCCGGTCCCTCGCATTTGGGGACCGGGGAGGCCACCATGATTCTGAGAAACAAGGGAACACAGCTTTGAACGAAGAGAAAAAGACCCCGCGCGCCCTCGGCTACCGCATGCCCGCCGAGTGGGAGCCGCACGAGGCCACATGGCTCGCCTGGCCGCACAATCCTGAAGACTGGCCGGGCAAATTTGCCTCCATCCCCTGGCTTTATGCGGAAATCGTTCGCCTGCTCGCTGCCCATGAGCACGTGCATCTGATCGTCGAAAACGCGTCGGAGGAGCGAAAGGTGACCAGCATGCTCCAGCGGGCCGGCGCGAACCTTGACCGCGTGCGCTTTCACCTGTGGCGAACCGACCGCGGTTGGACCCGCGACTCGGGGCCGATTTTTGTCCGCAACGCGAAGCGCCAGGTCGGCCTGACAGATTGGAAATTCAACGCCTGGGCCAAATATTCTGATTGGCGCCTCGACGACAAACTGCCCGGCCGTGTCCAAAAGCTGCTTGGCCTTCCATCCTGGCAACCCCTCGTCCAAAACCAGAACGGCGCGAAGCACGTTGTCCTCGAGGGCGGCTCCATCGACGTCAACGGCGCAGGCGCGTTGCTTACTACCGAAGAGTGCCTGCTGAGCGAGGTGCAGCAGCGCAACCCGGGCGTGAGCCGCACGCAACTCGAGCGCATCTTCTACGACTACCTCGGCATCGATCAGACCATCTGGCTCAATCGCGGCATCGTGGGCGACGACACCCACGGCCACATCGACGACATTGCCCGCTTCGTCGCGCCGGCCACCATTGTCGCCGCCGTCGAGCCGAACACAAGCGACCCTAATCACGCCCCGCTCGCTGAAAATCTTTCGCGACTCAAATCCGCGCGCACTCCCGACGGCAAACCATTCACCGTCGTCGAGCTGCCCATGCCGCGCCCCATCGTCTTTCGCGGCCAGCGGCTGCCCGCAAGCTATGCAAACTTCTACATCGCCAACGGCCTGGTTCTTGTGCCCACCTTCCACGATCCCAACGATCGCATCGCGCTCAATACGCTCGCCGAGCTTTTTCCTGATCGCGAAGTGATCGGCGTCCACTGCGTCGACCTCATCTGGGGCCTGGGCGCGCTGCACTGCATGACGCAACAGCAACCGTCGGCATCAAACCCATCATGACTGACCGCGAAGCGATGGAATCCGCGCTGGCCCAGGCGCGCCTCGCAGCCGAAGGCGGCGAGGTGCCCATCGGCGCGGTCATGGTGTACAAGGGCGAGATCATTGCGCACGCGCAGAATTGCGTTTTGCGTCACATGGATCCGACAGCCCATGCGGAGATTCTCGCGATTCGTACCGCGGCCAAGGCTCTCGGCAACTACCGTCTCGCCGGCTGCACGCTTTACGTCACGCTCGAGCCGTGCGCGATGTGTGCCGGAGCGATGATCCACGCGCGGCTCGATCGCCTCGTCTACGCCGCCGCCGATCCCAAGGCCGGGGCCTGCGGGTCAGTGTTCTCAGTGCTGAATCATCCGCAGCTCAATCACCGGATGCAGGTGGAGCAGGGAATTGGCGCCGAAGAATCCGCTGAACTCCTGCGCGAATTTTTCCGCGAGCGGCGTTGAGCCTGCCCCTCAAATTTCTGGGTGCCCCAGGTCCCGATTTTGGGACCTGGGATAGCAAGATGCCGGAATCCGAATTCGCGCGATCCAAGACACCGCCCCCTTCACCCCGCACCCTCCGGCGTTTCACGTCCGTGGTTTCAACCAGCTGTCGTAACTGCCCGCGTCAATCGCTTTCGCAATTTCTCCCAGGCGGTGTCTCTCCATGATGCAGCCTTGCATGGTGAAAACCGTCTCCTGCGAACCTTCCAGCGATTGGAATAGCTCCTTGAAACGCGTTTCATCCAGCTGCCGAATCCCAGCGAGCGCATAACTCTTTGCGGCGGCATCGCCGGTCGCGTAGATCTTTTCAAAGCTCGCCAGGGCAACCGGAGCCGGCTGCGACTGGATCACCCTGAAGTCAAGTTCGCCCTGCGATGTCTTCCCGATGAGTCCGACTCCGCCAAATGCAAACACACCGGTATTCGTTATCCTTTTTACGGCGGTCGAAAGCGCGTCCTGCGCAGGCGCAACGCTGCAGATCAAGACCAGCAGCGCGACGGCAAGTCGTTTCACGGCGGATTCTCCCGGCAGAGCTCGACTCGCGCCAACAATCCCGCGAGCCGTCTGAAAGGTTAGACGCTCTGGGTTTCGAACTTGTTTCGGCTCAGCGCCTCGTCAGCTTCCTGATTCGCTCCGCCTCCGCCGGCCACTTCGCCGCCAGCTCCGCGTAGCTGCCACCGCGGTAATCCGCAAAGTCGAACCCCGGCGTCACCGTGCACCCCAGCAGCGCAACCTTTCCGCCGTCCACCAGTCGCGTCCCCTGCCAAACGCCGGTCGG
The DNA here is from genome assembly GCA_036489735.1 of Occallatibacter sp. Lineage (GTDB taxonomy): Bacteria > Acidobacteriota > Terriglobia > Terriglobales > Acidobacteriaceae > Telmatobacter. Next base: position 72,277 of record DASXFF010000090.1, read on the forward strand.
CACCACGAGCTGCACGTGCTGACCCGCAGCCAGATCCGGTCCAAGAGTGAAGACCACGGAGTGGCCCGAGGGGTGAAGCTGGAGCATTTCGACCGGATCGCCGAGATAGAAGTGAAAAATCTCATCGGATGCAAGCACGTGCATTTCCGAGAATGCTCCAGCCTCAAGGAGGTAATAGATCGCGGTGCCCTGCGCCCGCACGCCGCGCGGCAACTTGACATTACCCGCCGAGGTGTACGTGCGCCGGAACGAACCGCCCTCGACCGGGTGCGGCTCCAGCCGCAAAAGCGACTTAATTTCGTCCGCCGTCATCCAACCACTCAGGTGCCTCTGATCACAGATCGTAGCACCGGAGATTCGCTAAGATTGCCTTATGACAGTGCAGGTCTACACCACGTCCTGGTGCCGCGATTGCCGATCCGCCAAGCAGTTTCTCGATGAGCACGGCATCGCCTACACCGAGGTAAACGTGGACACCAACCCTGCCGCCTCCGCCGAGGTCATCCAGCGTGTAGGCAAGCGCGCCGTGCCACAGTTGGTCATCGATGGTGAATGGTTCCAGCCCTACAAACCCGGCCGCGGGCTCCTCGTCGACGAGCTATTCATTCGCCTCGGAATTCCTCGCGGATGAGCAGTTGCTCCTCGTACAATTTAAAGGGAAGAGGTCCGTAGCCTGATGCGGATCACTCGTAGCTCACTGGCAGTCCTGCATTGTCGTCCTGAGCGAAGTTTGGCGCACGTTGCGCCAAGCCGAGTCGAAGGATCTGCGGTTGCTCTTTGTGCTGTGAGTTCAACCGCAGAGTACTAACTACGAGCTACGGGAACTGGCTACAAGCTCATTCGAGGAGCTGTACTTTGATCGATCGCTATACCCGCCCGGCAATGGGAGCAATCTGGACCGACGAGCACAAATACGCCTGCTGGCTGATGGTTGAAGCGGCGGCCAGCACCGTTCTCGCCGAAGACGGAGTCATCCCCGCCGCGGCCGCCCGAGACATCGCGACAAAAGCCACAGTCAATGTTGCCCGCATCGCCGAGATCGAGGCCGAGGTTAAGCACGACATCATCGCATTTACAACCGCGGTAGCAGAATCCCTCCAGACCCAAGGCCTCGACGGCCAGTCCTCAAGGTGGCTGCACTACGGACTCACGTCGAACGATGTGGTCGATACGGCCCAGGCGCTTCAGGTCAAAGAGGCGTCGGCGCTGATCCGATCCGGCCTGACGGCGCTTCTCGCCGTCCTCAAGCGTCGCGCCATCGAGTTCAAGCACACACCGACCATCGGCCGCACGCACGGCATCCACGCCGAGCCCACAACCTTCGGCCTCAAACTGCTGAACTGGTATGCCGAGATGAAGCGCAACCTGGCGCGCTTTGATGCGGCCGCCGAAGACATGCGCGTGGGCAAGCTGTCAGGCGCCGTGGGCACCTTTGGTCACCTGAGTCCAAACCAGGAGGAAAAGGTGTGCGAACACCTCGGCCTGAAGCCGGCGCCAGTCACCACGCAGGTCATCCAGCGCGATCGGCATGCGGCGTACATCGCTTCGCTCGCCATCCTCGGCTCGACGCTCGACAAGATCGCCGTGGAAGTCCGCCACCTTCAGCGCACTGAGGTCCGCGAGGCGCAGGAATATTTTTCGGAGAAACAAAAAGGCTCGTCGGCTATGCCGCACAAGAAGAACCCGATTACTTCGGAGCAAATCAGCGGCCTTGCCCGCGTCCTCCGCGGCAATGCGCAGGCGGCGATGGAGAATATTCCGCTCTGGCATGAGCGCGATATCTCTCATTCCTCCGTCGAACGCATCATCTTCCCTGACTCCACCCTCCTCGCCGACTACCTGCTTGCGAAGACGGCGGATTTGATTGACAGGCTGCTGGTCTATCCCGAACGCATGAAGAAGAACCTCGAATCGACGGGCGGCCTCATTTTCTCAGGCCAGTTGCTGCTCGATCTGGCCGAAGCCGGCATGCTGCGCGAAGATGCCTACAAGCTCGTTCAGTCCCACGCCATGCGCGCATGGAAAGAGGATCTGAACTTCCGCGACGAAGTCTCGCGCGAACCGGCAATCACGAAACTGCTTTCGCCGGACAAGCTCGCGAAAACCTTCGATTACACGCGCCAGCTTGGCAATGTCGACGCGATCTTCGAGCGTGTGCTCGAAGGAAAAAGCTAGCGGCTGGAAGCCAGGAGCTGGAAGCTGAATTTAACCGTCGCCATCACCGGAGCATCGGGCGCCATCCTCGCACAGGAACTGCTGCGCGCGCTCGAAGCCGACGTTCGCGTCGACCGCGTGCACTTTGTCGCTTCTGAGAACTCGCTCCGCGTTCTGGCCGAAGAACTTGGCGTCTCAGGCCGCAACGATCTGCTCGAAAAACTGCTTTCGTCCAAAACCAAAAAAATCATCCAGCATTCCGATGCAGACATCGGCGCTCCAATTGCCAGCGGCAGCCATCCCTCCGACGGCATGATCATCTTGCCGTGCTCCATGGGTACGCTGGCGAGGATCGCTCTTGGCCTCGCCGACTCGCTCATTGCCCGCGCCGCCGACGTCACGCTCAAAGAGCGGCGGCCGCTCATTCTTTGCGTACGCGAGACGCCCTTCAATCGCATTCACCTGCGCAATATGACGCTCGCCGCCGAAGCCGGCGCAACAATCTTCCCGTGCATCCCGGCCTTCTACGCCCTCCCAAAAGACTCCTCCGAAATGGCAAAGGAATTCGCCTTCCGCGTGCTCGCGCACATCGGCCTTCCGCAGCCGGACGCCTACATCTGGAAACCGGAGTAAAGCAGAAGGCCAAGGGCGTGAGGAAAATGAGAACGTCGGCGAAGCGTCCGAGGGAACAAAAAACAAGCCCTCGGCAACCGGGAACAACCGACAACGCACAGTTTCCACCCGACCCCGTTTCCACACGCGAAACCCAGACTGCTCGACCACCCCAAATTCCGCTTGCCATACCTTGAACCACGATGTATCATCGCTTTTCAATGGCCGCACGCGAAACCAACCCGAATTTTATGAATGGAGTTCCGGAACTCCTCATCCTCAAGTTGCTTCAGCAGCAGGAAATGTATGGGTACGAGATTGTGCAGGCCATTTTGAGCCGCACCAACTCCGTTATCGCCGCTGGCGAGGGCGTTGTTTATCCGGTCCTGCACGGCTTGGAGCGCGACGGGGCTCTGCGATCGCGGCGCAAGACGGTCGGTGGCCGCAGCCGCATCTACTATTCCGTTACCCCGGCCGGCCGTCGCCGGCTGGCTGACCTGAAGAAGACGTGGAGCAGTCTGGCGTCGGCGATTCAAAGCGTACTTGCAGGAGGCCAACATGGCGAAGCCATTCCATGAACTGCGTGAGCGGCTGCTGCGGGCAGGCGTCGCGCCGCGGCATGTGCGGCGCTATCTCGGCGAGCTTCAAGAGCATGTCGCAGACCTGAAGGCCGAAGAAGAGCGCCATGGGCTGAGTGCTGCCGATGCCGAGCAGGCGGCTTTGGCTCGCCTGGGCAACATGGACGATCTTGCAGTGGCAATGATCGGGAAGCGCCAGTTCCAATCGTGGAGCGCCCGCGCACCTTGGGTGGCCTTTTGCATTGCGCCTCTTTTGTGCCTGGCAGCGGCCTGGGGTCTTGCTCTATTCATTCTGGCGTCGGGCTGGGCAATCTTTTTGCCGCAGGCAGAAACGCCGTTCAATGTTCCAGTTCACGGGTTCGCGATGCTTTATTTTGGCTTGGGCAAGCTCATCTATTTCGATGCGCCGCTTGCGATCGGCTGGGGAATCGGAATCATCGCTACAAGGGGCCGGTCGAAACCCATTTGGCCGCTGGCAGGTTTGGTGCCGCTCGCGTGGTTTGGCGGCATGGCGCAAGTGCACGCGAGCCGCATCATCACATCCGGCGCAATCGACCATATCAGTGTGACCTTTTCGCGTCGGATTCAGGACCCTGGCATGTCAGGCAGCCTTATTCAGGCGTCGGCGATTCTTCTGGCCACGGCACTGCCGTACCTGGTTTGGCGGATGCAGAAGGCGTTTTCGAAAGCCGCCTGACGCGGTCCCGCATTGGTGTGAGACACGAGAACGTCGAACCCGACCCAGCGGCCAACCTGGCGCAGCGGCCAAAGTAGCGCCGAGGCCAAGGTAATGACCCATCTGTGTTTTGCCTGTTGACAGGCGGACCTGCCTCCACGGATACTTCCTTTAATGCCGAACTCAACGAAAACGCGGAACTGCGGTCGATTCGCAGAGGGGGCCATGGCTATGTGTATGTCATCGGGACCCGTCCGTGCGGCCGTTGAACGGCGAATGCGCTAAGCGCAACCGATTCTGAGGTCGAGCGGCCCGGTCCCGAAACAGGATGCGGGCCGTTTTCATTGGTGCTCCACACTTTCAACTTTTGGACGAAGTTTTTTATCAGTTCTCGAAGGAGATCGCTATGCCCGAACCGAAACCACAGCAACTCGCCACGCAGGCCGTTCACGCGGGCCAGTCACCCGACCCCGCCACTGGCGCTCGCGCCGTGCCCATCTACCAGACCACTTCTTACGTTTTTCAAGACGCCGACCATGCCGGCCGGCTCTTCGCGCTACAGGAGTTTGGCAATATCTACACGCGCATCATGAACCCCACCACCGACGTCTTTGAGAAGCGCGTTGCCGCTCTCGAAGGCGGAGCAGCGGCCTTGGCCACAGCTTCAGGTCAGGCGGCTGAGACGCTCGCCATCACTACCTTGGCTAACGGCGGGGACGAAATTATCTCCACCACCTCGCTCTACGGCGGCACTTACAACCTCTTCCACTACACGCTGCCCAAGCTGGGTATCAAGGTCCGATTCGTAGATGCGGACGACTTCGCCGGCCTGCGCAAGCTCATCAACGACAAAACCCGCGCCGTCTATACCGAGACGCTGGGCAATCCCAAGCTCGACATCGCCGACGTCGAGCAGCTCGCCTCCATCGCCCACCAGCACAAGCTGCCGCTGATCATCGACAACACTTGCGCTTCGCCGGCGCTTTTGCGGCCCATCGAGTGGGGCGCCGACATCGTGGTCAACTCGGCCACCAAATTCCTTGGTGGCCACGGCACGGCCATTGGCGGCGTCATCGTTGATGCGGGCAAGTTTGACTGGGCTGCTTCAGGCCGCTTCAAGGACTTTACCGATCCCGATCCCTCCTACCACGGCCTGCGTTTGAGTGAGGCGTTTGGCCCGCTGGCGTTCATCTTGAAAGCGCGCGTGCAGGGATTGCGCGACACCGGCGCGGCGCTTTCGCCGTTCAACGCGTTCCTGCTGCTGCAGGGAATTGAAACCCTCCACCTGCGCATGGAGCGCCACTCGCAAAACGCTCTTGCCGTAGCCAGGCACCTCGCCCAGCATCCCGGCGTGGAGTGGGTGAACTATCCAGGGCTCGAATCGAGTCCCTACTACGCGCGCGCTAAAAAGTACATGCCGACCGGCCAGTCGTCCCTGGTTACCTTCGGCATTCGGGGCGGCTACGATGCGGGCAAGAAGCTGATCAACACCCTCGAACTGTTTTCTCTGTTGGCGAACATCGGCGATGCCAAGTCGCTGGTGATTCACCCAGCTTCCACAACGCATCAGCAGTTGTCGACAGAAGAACAGGCGGCCACGGGCGTGAAGCCCGAGATGGTGCGCCTTTCCGTCGGCATTGAAGACATTCGCGACATCCTTGCCGACCTCGACCAGGCAATCGAGGCGGCGAATGGCCACAAATCTACCGGCTCGGCCCGCGCGGTTGCGGCAAAATAGAAGAGGCAACCAACGGGCTCAGCGCTGACACCTGAAACCTGAACCCTGGAACCTGTTTTTATGACTGACAGTTACAGCCGGAGCGGCGCTTCGCCGCCGGGATCAAAGACGATTGAGCCCACCTACGAAGGCGACTTCGTGTTGGACGGGCCCTTGCCGCTTGAATGCGGCCGCTCTCTCATCTGTCCCACGCTGCATTACGCCGTCTACGGCCGGCTGAATGCGGCGAAGGATAATGCCGTTCTGGTTTGCCACGCGCTGTCGGGCTCGGCCCTGGTCGGCTCCTGGTGGCCCGAAATTTTCACTCCCGGCGCGGTCCTCTCGCTGGAGCAAGACTTCGTCATCTGCATCAATATGCTGGGCTCCTGTTACGGCTCCACAGGACCCGGATCGGTCGATCCTGAAACCGGCGAAAGCTATGGGCCTGACTTTCCTCTGGTTGGCGTCCGTGACAACGTTCGTGCCCAGGCGCGCCTCCTCGATTCGCTCGGCATCCGCCGTCTCCGGCTGGTCCTCGGTGGTTCCATCGGCGGCATGCAGGCGCTGGACTGGACCATCCTGCAACCCGATCGGGTAGACCGCGCGCTCGTCATCGGCGTCACGCCGCTTTCGGCCATGGGGCTCGCGCTGAATCATTTGCAGCGCCAGGCCATTCAGCACGATCCGGAGTGGGCCGGCGGCCGCTATTTGCCGCAACGCCCACCGCGCAGCGGGCTGGCGCTGGCACGCCAGATCGCGATGATCAGCTACAAATCCGCGCCTCTGTTCGATGAGCGCTTCGGCCGCAATCCCAATCGCAGCGGCGAAGATCCATGGGATGCGAATGGCCATGGCAGCGGCCTCATCGGCGAACGATTCGACATCGCCGGCTACCTCGACGCGCAAGGCAAGCGGTTCATCGAGCGCTTCGATGCCAACGCTTACCTCGCCATTCTGCGCGCGATGGACACATGGGATCCGCTGCGCGGTTACTCCGATCCTCAGGATGCGTTTGGCCGCATCAAGGCGCGCCTTAGCTTCATCGGCATCAACTCTGACTGGCTATTTCCTGCCGACGATGTGCGCCGTTTTGCAGAGACCATTCGCGCCGCCGGCGCTGTGGCCGACTACCGCGAAATGAAAAGCGCACATGGCCACGACGCCTTTCTGGCCGAGCAGGTGGAGCTCGTCCGCCTGCTGCAATAGGCCATTTGTTCTACCGGAATTCGAATCCGCGGACTCGCCCTGCTCCCGCCCGATGACGATCATTACCAGCGTGCTGCGCGGCCCGCACGGGATGTCGCGCTTTGCTTGTCACAGTCATGTCCGCTTCTTATAATCCTCGCAAGAAGCATTGGTGGCCGTGGTATCTTAATATCCGTCGCCCCCTGACTCCGCCGCCGCCCAGGTTGGTCGCTCGTTCGCTGGCGAAAGAGTGATTCTTGATTTTCATTTCCGCATTTCCCAGGAGCACTGCATGAAGAAGTTAGTCTTTGCATCTGCGATGGCATTGGCAAGCATTAGCCTTGTTTCCACGCCAGCACTGCAAGCACAGGACGCCGGCCAGATCAGCCTTCCGCCGGATCAATTCAACGCTTACCAGAACGCCATGACGCAGACCGACCCTGGCCAAAAGGCCGCCGCGCTCGAAGGTTTTCTGCAGGCCTACCCGACCAGCCCGGTGAAGAACACCGTCCTCGATAATCTCATCGATGTCTACAACCAGCTCAACCAGCCGGCCAAGGCCATTGATGCCGCGAACCGCCTGCTGCAAGTCGACCCTAATAACATGAAGGCCATATTCGCTTCGGTTTATTTGAAGAAGCAACAGTGCAGCTCTTCGCTCGACGCTTCTGGTGTCAGCACCGATCCGCAGACCTGCGACGATACCGCTGCCCTGGCGCAGAAGGGCCTTACGGTTCCCAAGCCGGCCGCTATGTCGGCCGATGACTGGAATAAATTGACCGCGACAGCTTACCCGTTCTTTCACTCCGCTATCGCACTTGACGATGCGGTTTCAAAGAAAGATTTCGCCGGCGCAATCAAGGAATACACCGCCGAGTTGATGCTGTTCCCGCCGGCCGCGTGCGCCCAGCCTGGCCAATGCCTGGTCGATACTTTGAACCTCGCGCAGGCCTACGCCAAGCCCGGCGACTCCAGAGACGAAGTCAAGGCAATTTGGTTCTACGCTCGCGCATGGGACTTTGCGCCCCCAGCCTACAAAGCCCCCACGGGGCCAAATGCCATCGAGCCGCAGCTCGACTATTGGTACAAGCGCTTCCATGGCACGCTCGACGGCGACGCCGCCATCACGCAGCAGATCAATGCCATCAAGGCTCAGGCGCAGTCAACGCTGTTCCCGCCCGCCGACTTCCATATCGAGCCTGCGCCGACTCCGGACAAACTCGCGCACCAGGCGCTCATCGGCGGTGATCCTCTGAAACTGGGACTCGAAGACAAGGAGTACATCCTGGCCAACGGCACCGACGCGGATGCTACTCAGCTCTGGTCATTGATCAAGGGCCAGGTCACTCCGGTTCCGGGCATTGTCATCTCCGATCCCGCATCGGTGCTGCACATTACTGTGACCACTCCGGCTTCGGTCAAGCCGAAGGAATTCGTCGTCAAGCTCACCAATCCCGTAGCTTGCACCGCGGTTCCGCCGCCGCCAACCGCGCTCAAGATCGCCGACGCCCAGGCTTACATTCTGGCTAACGGCGTGAAGGCCGACACCGACGCCATGGGCGACGTCCTCACTGACACTCCCGCGCACGTCCGCAAAATCGAGATCGATCCCTCGGTCTCTACGATCAATGTGGCTGTGACGCAGGACGCCAAGGACGCACACACCGCCGACTTCTCCGTCAACCTCAAGGACCCGCTCTCCTGCAAGGACACGCCTGCTCCCGGCTCCGCGCTCGGACTGCAGCCTGCGACTGAGTTGGATGGCACCTATGACACCTACACGCATACTGCTGCTGCGGGAACCACCGCCGCGTCCGCACAAATCGTGTTGAAGGACGGATTTGTGCAGCCAGAGAAGAAGGCCGGTCCGGCGCACCATGTCGCGCCCAAACCCTCACCCGCGCATCACGCGCAATAACCATCGACCTTCGTTCGTCCGGTCTTGTGCCGGACGAACGAGGAGCGAAACAGAAAAACTCCTGGGATAAGAAAGGGCAGCCCGCTTCGGCGAGCTGCCCTTTTTGTTTGATCTCCTTTGTGGTCCGAGGCGATCGGGACCACGAAAGGAGTTCAGTTTTGGGGTGGTGGAGGGGCGGGGAACAGGGAAAAAGTGTCGTCTGTTTACCAGAAGATCAACATGCGTTTCTGTGAGTTGCGAGTGCACTGCATTTGGTGCAACTTTCTATCGTTCTAAAGGACTTGCGCACCAAAAGAAGCCCGACCCCCCCTCGAAAAAAACGATTTTTGCCGATTTTCTCTCTTTTCGCATTTTTCGGCCGTCCTTCGATAAGCGATTCTGCTCTCTTTGTGGATCGATCGGCGATCGCGATTCGCATTTGAGAGGCGCGAGCGAAGGTTGAGATCGTTTCTTACCCCTAAGACAAGGATACAGATTTGCACGAAATAATCGGCAAACTTGGTGAGAAAAGAGATGAGAGATAAGAGCGAAGAGAGAAAGGACTTACGGGAGGCGGGCGGATTTATTTTGAGCGGAGGGGCTTGACAGCTCAGAGAAGCGAAGTTGGCGGAGTTGGCGAGGTTCGATACCCGCTCCTAAACGTGCTGGGGAAAGCCATGAAAAGCAAAAACGGGTCCTGTGGCTCTCGCCGTCAGCCAACTCTCACTCGCATTGCATCGGCCATTGATGACTGAGAGGCGTGAACCGGCCGATGGGTTCGGCTGAAGGCCCGCAACTCTCGTCCAGAGGGCCGCCCCACGCAGTGGTCACTCGCCGAGCATGATGCGCTGAATCGCCGAAGCGCGCCCAGTCGCGGGATCGCAGGTGACCAGCGCGGCGCACATCTTCGGGTTTCCCTTCGCAGCCTCGAACTTGCCGGGCATCGCGGTGAGGAACCGGTGCAGCACCAGTTCCTTCTCCACGCCAATGATGCTGTCGTACGGACCGCTCATGCCGACATCGGTCTGGTACGCCGTGCCATGAGGCAGAATGCGCTCATCGGCTGTTGGGACATGGGTGTGCGTGCCCAGCACCGCGGTCACGCGCCCGTCGAGATACCAACCCATCGCGCACTTCTCGCTGGTGGCCTCGGCATGAAAATCCACGACGATCACCTTGGCGCGAATCGAGGTCAGCAGAGAGTCGGCCATGCGGAAGGGATCGTCAATCGCCGTCATGAACACGCGGCCCTGCAGTTGCAGCACCGCGTAGTCCACGCCGCCCGCTGTCTTGCCTTCGTAGAAGCCGTAGCCCGGAACGCCCGGCTGAAAATTCGCCGGCCTGATGACTCGCCGCGCCCGGCACTCCGTGCTCTCAGGTCTTGGAGAAGTAAGGTAGTCGACTAACTCTTTCTTGTCCCAGACGTGGTTGCCGGTCGTGAGCACATCGGCGCCCAGGTCAAAAACTTCTTCCGCGATGCCCGGTGTAACGCCAAACCCGCCTGCCGCGTTCTCGACGTTTACGACGGTCAGGTCGACCTGGTGCGATTCGCGCACATGGCCTATGTGCTCGCGCACGATCCTGCGCCCCGCGCTGCCGAAGATATCGCCGATGAAAAGGATGTTCAATGATTGCTCCAGCACGCAATGGGGTGCCCCATCCTAAACGTGTCTTGTGCGTTTAGGGTGGGAAGCACGAGCCTCAACCAGCGGGCTTTTCGTTCCCTTGGTCCCTTGTTCCCTCGGTCCCTGTTTTCCGCATCAGAGGAAACAAAATCACATCGCGGATTGATTTGGACCCGGTCAGCAGCATCACCAGCCGGTCGATGCCGATGCCTTCGCCGCCGGTTGGAGGCAAGCCGTAAGCCAACGCGCGGACGTAGTCCTCATCCATCTGATGCGCTTCTTCGTCGCCGCGTGCCCGCTCGGCGAGCTGATCGGCGAAACGCTTATGCTGCTCCACCGGATCGTTCAGTTCGCTGAAGGCGTTGCCGATTTCGAAGCCGCCGATGTAGACCTCGAAGCGCTCGACCCAGTCGGGGTCGCCGGGCTTCTGCTTCGAGAGCGGCGAAACGGCGGTAGGGAACTCGTAGATGATGGTCGGCTGAATCAGGTGCTCTTCAGAGAACCTTTCAAAAATCTCTGCGATTTTCTTACCTGCTGGACTTGGAATTACTTTCTCCATATCCATCCCGATCATGTGGAGCGCGTAGTAGTCGGGATAAAACTCATCGGGTCGCAAATTACTCATCTCGCCAGTATCAAAACGCCTAAAGAACAAATCTCTGTGAGGGTTTGTTTCCAATACACTCTTGATCCATGCTGCGAGATTTTCACTGCTACTGAAGGAGTCGTGATCGGGTCGCGGCTTGAAGTGATCAGGTAGCCACTTAACAATCGCTTCCCGCATCGTCAGCCGCTGCCACTTGCCCAGATCAATCTCCACATCATTGAACGTCGTCACCGTCGTCCCGTTCACTTCCATCGCGACGAACTTGATCAACTCTTCGGTCAAATCCATCAGGTCGTGGTAGTTCGCGTAGGCCTGATAGAACTCCAGCATCGTGAACTCGGGATTGTGTTGCGTGCTCACGCCTTCATTGCGGAAGTTGCGGTTGATTTCGTACACGCGATCGATTCCGCCCACCACCAGCCGCTTCAGATACAGCTCCGGCGCGATGCGCAGATACAAATCCATATCGAGTGCGTTGTGGTGCGTCTCAAACGGCTTGGCCGCCGCGCCGCCCGCGACAGGCTGCATCATCGGCGTTTCTACTTCGAGGTAGCCGCGTTCGTCAAAGAACTTGCGCAGCGCGCGCAGCGTTTTGGCGCGCTTGACGAACACCTCGCGACTGTCGAGGTTGGCGAAGAGATCGACATAACGCTGGCGATAGCGCAGCTCCACGTCGGCCAGGCCGTGATACTTCTCGGGCAGCGAGAGCATGGCCTTCGAGAGAAACGTCAGCGTCTCAACGTGCACCGTCAGCTCATTCGTTCTTGTGCGGAATAAGTATCCCGTGACGCCGATGTGGTCGCCCAGGTCGAGCAGCTTATAAATCGCAAAAGCCTGCTCACCCACCGCATCGAGCCGCACATAAATCTGCAGCCGCACGCCGTCCTGCTGCAGCGTGGCAAATCCTGCCTTGCCCTGCTGGCGGATGGCCATGATGCGTCCGGCCACGACGACATTTTCGCGCTGGGCCTCAAGCTCTTCACCGGTCTTCGGGTCCCATTTGGCGCGAACCGCGGCCAGCGTGATCGCCGATTGGTTCTGCTCGGCAGGGAAGCGATTGGGATACGCCGACTGGCCCAGCTTCTCGATTTCCGCTAGTTTTTGCCGGCGCAACTCGAAGAGATTCTTCTCGAATTCAGACTCGAACTCCATACTTCCTTTTCCAGATTGGATCGAAGGTCCAACCGCCAGTATACCGGCTGGTGAATGCCGCGCGCGGAGAGCGGTTTGATGTGATTGCTATCACGGATGGATGTGACAGCTCAGCTATATTAAAAAGAAATCAAGTCAAATGGTTCGAGGAGATCCCTCATGAAATATGCAGTCGCCTTATTGTGCGTTGCTATGGCGCCGCTGGCGCAGGCCAAGACCGTATTGCCCGATGCCTGCGGAGACGACAAGGTCCAGTTCGAAGTGAAGGGAGTGGACGATCACTCCCAGCCGCTCAGTCCCGATGCCGGAAAAGCGCTTGTGGTGTTTACAGAAGAAGGCCTCAGCAACCATGTGGATTTCACGACGCGCTACGGCGTCGATGGCGCGTGGGTGGGAGCGACACACGGCAATTCATACTTTCTGGTTCAGGTGACGCCGGGCTTGCATCATCTATGCGCCGCGCCGCAAGGTCACTTCGGCGTGACTGGGGGCCAGCGGGAGCACCTGATCGGAGCAACCTCGTTTACCGCCGAGGCGGGCAAGGTTTATTTCTTCGGCAGCAAGGAATCGTCAACGGGCTCGCCGGGGCAGACTACGTATGTTCCGCCCGCGGCCGGGTCGACAGGTCCGGGACGCTACGCAAGCAGCCCTGGCAGCCAGAGCATCCATATCGACTATTACTTCCTGAGTGACGACGAGGGAAGGTTTCGGGTGAAGGCGGGCAAGCTGGCGGTCGCCAAAACCAAGTAGGCTGCAGCGGTTTGCATCGGGCGCATTGATCGTGTAGAACGACGATGGATGCCCTACCATCGCCCCATACCCGAACCGAAGCAGAACGGCAAAGAGCCCGGCCTCTTCAGTGCCTGGATTGAGGCTGAAAAGCTGATGCAGATCGCGCTCGTTTTGCCGTGCGCCGTCTTTATCGGCTGGCTTATCGGAGCTTGGCTCGACCGTCACTTTCACCAATCGTGGATTGCGATTGTGGGAATCGTCTTCGGCGGCGCCTCGGGGCTTATCTATGCGATCCGCGTCGCGATGGCTGCCAACAAAGATCCCAAGATGCAGGACGAAGACAGCAACGGTTCCGGGAAAGACAGCGGGGGATCGGCGCCATGACTGGCGAGACGCACGCGCTGGCCGAGTTAACCGACGACGGCCTGCAGGCACTGCTCAAGCGCGCCATTCGAATCACCATAATTGTGGGCGTGCTTGCCGCGCTTATTCTTTGGAAAGCCTCCGGCTGGCGCGATGCGGCCATGTTCGCCACGGGCGCAGCCATCTCCGCCGCCAGCATTCATGAGTGGCAGCGATTAATTCGCTTCATGAGTGCCAAAATGGACCATCAGCAGGCCCCTCGGGGCGCAGCGGTCTCGGCGGTGCTTTTTGTGCTGCGCCTGGGGCTGTTTGGCGCGGCCATTTATGGTAGCCTGGAATGTTTCCGGGGTTCTGTTGTTGCGCTTCTCTGCGGCCTTGGTCTTGCTCTTTTGGCCATGGTCTGGGAGGCGGTTCGCTTGCTTCGCGATTGAAGCTGCGCTTCGGTTCACCCTCTTCATTGCTCCGCGATAGGGAAAAAATGGTGCAATCTTTTGCGTTAGCGCATTTCCTCAACCTCCTGCTGCAAGGCACGGAGGTCCGGATGTATCAGGCGATCGGCATGAGCCCAACCGATGCCGCCAACAAGGCAGCCTCAGTCAACAGCATGCTGTCTCTCGAGGTGCTGGTCGCCGGATTGCTCATTCTTTTCTTCCTTGTCGTCCGCTTCACTTTGTCGGTGGAACGTCCGAACCCCGCTCAGCAGCTGGCCGAAATGATCCACGAAGGCGTGGGCGACCTTGGCGAGCAGGTCATCGGGCACGGACATGAGCGCTTCCAGGCATTTGTCACCTGCATTGGCCTTTTCATCCTCTTGAATAATTGCATCGGCCTACTGGTCGGGCTGATTCCCGGCGTGGAGACGCCGACCGGGATGCCCGAGGTGCCGTTCGGCCTCGCGGTGCTCACGTTTCTCTACTACAACTACCACGGCGTGCGCGTGCAGGGGGTCATCGGCTACCTCAAGCACTTCGCCGGCCCGCTCTGGTGGTTGGCGCCGCTTCTATTTCCCATCGAGGTTGTTTCTCACCTCGCGCGCATGATGTCGCTCACCATCCGACTTTACGCGAATATGTTTGCCAGCGATCTGCTTACGCTGGTCTGGTTTTCGATTATTCCCATCGCGGTGCCGTCTATTTTTCTCGGGCTGCACTTCGCGGTTTCAGTGATTCAGGCTTTTGTGTTCATGCTGCTCACAATGATTTATCTGTCGATGGCAGTGGCGCAAGAGCACTAAAAGCAGTGGACAGTGAACAGTGGTCAGTGATCGGTTTTTCAGTGCATGCGCCAAACTCGAGTCTCAAAATCTGCGCGGGCTTTGACCACTGATCATTGACAACTGACCACTAAAAAATTTCCGCCGAAGCTGCTTCCGCTTCGGATAAAACGGACCGGCCGCAAGCGTGAGGGGGCCAGCACGGTGAGCCTCAACCACCCACTGGCGGCCAATCTTAGGAAGCAGGAGAACTATGCGCAAACTTCAATTCGTATTCATGACCCTGGCGGTGCTTTGTTTTGCCGTCCCGGTCTTTGCCGACGGCGGCTCGACTGCAGCCAGCCTCATTCCCATTGGCGCGGGCATTGGCATGGGCCTCGCAGCCGGTTTGTGCGGCATGGGTCAGGGACGCGCGGTGGCCTCGGCCACTGAAGCGCTGGCCCGCAACCCCGGCACGCGCCCCGGCATCATGCTGTTCCTGGTGCTCGGCCTGGCCTTCATTGAATCCCTCACCCTCTTCACCATGGTCATCATCTTCGTGAAGATGTAAGACCAAAAGCTCCGAAACAAAAGCGGTCCCGCTCAATTTGGCAGGGCCGCTTTTTGTTGCGTGGCAATTCCCGCAATGCTTCGATCGGTTCAACGCAGAAGTCTGGTGAAAATCCCTGCAACTGAGCGGAGCTAGACAAGCGACCGCAGATGCTTCGACTCCGCCGGTGCAAAAAGCCGCCCCTGCTTCGCTCAGGATGACAAATCCTGACTATGCCTCTATATCGATATTCCTAGGGGTTGCCGCGCAGCAACTCAATCGCTTTCTGGTATCCCAGCCCAGGCGGCACAGGCTCGTAGCCCGATTCGTCTTCGTTGGTATCGAACACCCGAGTCTTCCACACAACTCTGCCGCTCATCACCATCTTGAAGTGAACCGTGCGCCACTGATCGACGCCCCTGTCCGGGCCCACATCGGCCTGATCGATCGCGATCCATCCGCCCTTGTTGAGGCGGCCAAGAATTCCCCAGCCGAAGTCCACGTCCTGCTGGAGATGGCCCTCAAGCCGAACGACGCGAAGATGAACCGGGTCAACCCAGATCTCGCCCGCCATCTGAGTGAGAACCTGCGTTTCGAGATCCGGCGCGGAAAAGCCGGGATTCGGCTTGAAGGTGAATCTCTCGACCTTCGCCAATGGGCCGCCGCCAGGTCTCGTTGATTGGCTGTCGCCGGGCTTTCCCGCCGGTCCGTCGGCTGGGCCCGCGTCCAGGTAGAGAAATGCCGAGGGCAAAGCGCGCAGCACCTTCAGCACGCGTTGCTCGTCCGCGTCTTCGGCTTGCTTGCGGCGGCGTTGTTTTGCCGGATCGCCGGCCAGCTCCGTCAGCCGCGCCTGCTCCTTCTGCTCATCGGCGGCGTCAAGAGGCTTACCATTCTGCGCGATCAACCGCGCCACGTCGCCGTCTTTCGATTCGCAGATCCTCTTGGTCGAGCTCCAACGGGGGCTGGTTTTCACCAGCTCGTAGCGCATGGGGTGGCTCGCATCCTCGGCCGCGCTATATTCATTCGCTAGTGCGCGGTCCAACATCGCCTGTCCCTGCGCGGTCTGAGCCGGGTTCATGGCGCCCGAGCCGGACTGTGCGGCGCAGCAAACCGCCCCGGCGCAGCAAGCCGCTGCAGCAAGCAGGATGAGGGAAGTGAGTCGGTGCACGGTTTTAGTTTAGCTGGGAGGCCGTTGGAAAAGGGTCCTGAGTGGGCATGAAAGATTCGAAGGTTGCCCGATGACTCGTAGTGCAACGGTTACCCAGGATGCAGCTTTTTACCTGCGCGAATTGATGCCGACTGGCTGGGTTGATATAGTGCGGGCAGGGACGTTACGAAATTCGATAAGGATTGTGAACCAGAATCGAAGATAAGGATCGAGGATATGGCTCAAGATAATTCTCCCGCGCGGATCGGCAAAACCATCGTCATTTGTGGCGAAGTGAAGGGCAGCGAAGACCTGGTGCTGGATGGCCGGGTCGAGGGCACTGTCAATCTGGCTGAAAACCGGCTCACCATCGGCCCCAACGCCAATATCGCCGCCAACCTTTCCGCCCGCGATGTGCTCATTCAGGGCCGTGTGCAGGGCAACATTGTTGCCAGCGGTCGCGTGGAGCTGCGCTCCGGCTGCCACCTGGAGGGCGATATCCGAGCCCTTCGCCTGGCGATCGAAGACAATGCCATCTTCCACGGCAAGGTCGACCTGACGCAGGGTGTTTCCAAGCCTGCGGACGCCACACCTGTTCCGCAGACCGGCAGCTAGTTCTGAAGTAGACGAATCTGGAGCGCGCTCAGGCAGCGTGGGCCGGCGCGCAGCCCTTTGACGCGCCGTGCCGTGCGGCGCATTGGCCATAGTTCCAATAGAATGAAGATGTCAGCGCGTAAATTTCCTTCGAGAATCGCTGCCTCGCACAACGCGAGCGGCGTGAATCGAGCGAAACGACCCCGCTTAAGAGGCAACCAGAGTGCTGCGCAGCTGGTTCGACAAAAGACAACAGAACGCGTCGGCCCAATCGGTTCCGGGCCTCACCGGTCCTCGCGTGCCGCGCCACTCCGGCGCATGGAGCGCGATCCGCAAGCGGCTTGAGGCTGAGCCCGGCCTTCGTGTCATCGACGCCGGCTTCACTTCGCCCAGCAACATCAACTTCCTCACCAACCTCGGCCAAAGCGTTTTTCTCGCCGACCTGGAAGTTGACGCCTTTGGTGAAAACTGGATCACCGGCACGGACGAAGACGACCATCCGATCTGGAACGTTGCAGGCTATCTCGACCACACACTGAACTTTGCCGGGCGCATGTTCGATCTGGTGCTTTTGTGGTCGGCGCTCGATTATCTGCCCGAGCCGCTGGTTGCGCCGGTTGTCGCTCATCTCTCCGCGTCGATGAATCCCGGCGGCCAGGTGCTGGCATTTTTTCACACCAAGATGCAGGGCGAGGAAGCAATCCGGTGCCGCTTCCACCTCACCGCCACCGACGATGTGGAGATGCAGATGACGCAGCAGTTTCCCATTCAGCGCTGCTTTACGAATCGCAGCATTGAGCGCCTGTTCTCCGGCTGGAGCGGCCATCGCCAGTTCCTTGCCAAAGACTCGGTGTCTGAAGTGATCATGACGCGCTAGGACGGGAGCTACAGTATCCCGAAGCCAGAGTTCTTAAGTGGCTCTTTGAACAGGAACGAGCCACCAGGCACAACGTTAGAAGGTCCATATCAAACTCAGGAACCGGTCTAGAAGTCCGAACACGTCTGAGTTCCGCCTCTGAAGATGACGACCTGCCTGAAGTGGCTATAGTCGGCGACGGCATACAAGACGCCGTCCGCGGCCACAACAGCTACACCCACGCAATTCGCCTGCGGGTTCAGCAGATTCTCGCGATGATCCGGTGACTTCATCCACGCCTCGTGTATCGAGTCCACCGATGGCCCGGCCGCAACGTTCTCCTCAATCAGGTCAAATCGTGCACCGGCCCGTCTTGCGCGGGTTCTCAAGTCGGCCTCGCCGCTGTATTGATGCGAGAGCTGTCCGATTGGCATCATCGATATCACCCAAAGGCAATGCTTCAAGGCGGCGGCGGCCAGCGCTGGATCCCACTGCAATGCCGGCGCCCTGGCCTTGGCCCGAGACTGGTTCGCCAAAGTCAACAACTGCTCTGCCTCGTCCTTCAGGATCACTTGTCCCTGGGGCTTTGGTTGCGCGTTCCAACGCGTCGCGCTCACGCACCCTGCCGCGAGCGCGATCGAAAGCAATACTGTTCTCGCGGTTGATCTCATATCGCTTGTTCCTCAAGGCGCTCAACACCTGAGACCCATCTCCAGCGCAGGGTTAGCTTACACATCAAGGCCTGGAGCATGCGTTGGCGAGAGATTCGAAGAAGACTAAACGGGCGAACCTGCGTTCGCCGGCGTGCCCCAGCATCGACTGCACCCGCCACCCAATCAGCGCTGGCGGGTGTTGGCGAGCGCCCGAAGAATGGTGCGCGTGTTCCTGGTCATCACCTGCCGAAGGTACATGGCGATGGCAAACAGAAGGACCAGGAAGAAAAGATCGACGCGAAGCAATGAGTGCAAGAGGCCGCCCAGATTATCGGGCGGGAACATGTGCATGTGCATCCAGACAAATGCAACCACGGCGAGGATGGCGAGAACACCCACGATCATGCGTGAGGTGCGTTCGGACCTGTCGGCAGCGGCGAGGGCTTGCTGGACAAAGGCGAGTTCGGCGTTGGCGTTTTCGGAGTTTGGCTGCTGATGTTCGGGGCTCATGCTGGTTTCCTTTCAGAGGTTAAAAGTTTGCGAAGGGTATTCACTCCATAGTTGAGGCGCGATTTAGCGGTGCCGATCGGGATCTCGAGGATGGCGGCACTTTCTTCCATGGTGAGGTCATGCTGATAACGGAGCAGCAGCATGGCTCGGCTGGCAGGGGAGACCTGATCGACGAGGGCGAGGAGAGCTTCGTCGGCAGGTTCGCCAATACGGGAGTTAAAGGTAGTCAGATCTTCAGGCGGCGCGTCATCGAGCGGCCTCCAGCGGCTGGCCTGCTTGAGATGCGCAAAGGCAATGCGCGAAGCGATGCGAAAAGTCCATGCGCGAAACACGGCGGGCTCGCGGAGAAACGGAAGCTTGCGGAAAATCCGGATCGAGGTCTCTTGAAGAATGTCGTCGGCGAACGCGGCGCCAACCAGGCTGACGATGTAGCGGCGCAGCGGCCCAAAGGCGTCGCGCAAGAGCTGCTCCAACGCTGCCCGGTCACCGGACTGTGCGAGGAGCACAAGCAGGGTCTCGTCCGCCATTGCCGGCTCCTCCGTTCGCGTGTTCATGCTTGAAAGAGGCTTGCGGGCCCGGGAAAGTTCGGTTCCGGCAAAGAATCATTATGGAGGCTGCATCGCGGTTCGGAGGAGTGGGGAACCCGCGCTTTCCGATGGGCGAGAATCGCGAAAGCAAAAGGGGGTCCCTCACTTCGCTGAGAAAACGCTCCGCTCGGGACGACAGGGATTTGTGGTATCCCACCCATCCCGCAAAAGGCGCGGGATGGATGGGGCACGCTCTGTTCGTGCTGGACGCAGGGCGAGAAAAGCAACTGCAGATCCTTCTCCCGCCGAGTCTGGATCAGGATGACAGGCGCGGGGAGAGGGGCGCGTCGTGCGATTCAACCCATCCCGCAAAAGGCGCGGGATGGATGGGGCACGCTCTGTTCGTGCTGGACGCAGGGCGAGAAAAGCAACTGCAGATCCTTCGGTCGACACTGCGACCTCAGGATGACAGAGATGGTGGGAAAAAGTAATCCAGTTGTTCATTGTGGTGTGCAGGCGACGCGATCCCCGATTGCGGCGAAGCCTCAGGATGACAGTCTCATGGGGGAACCCGCGCCGTGGCGGCACGGCTTGACAGTTTCAGGCGCGAACGGCAGCCAGGGCTGAAGTTCGACCGTCTGCGGCAGTGGCTCCATGGCCGCATCTTCGTAGTTGTAGCGCTTGCCCAGCTTGAATTCGCGGCAAATTGAGTCGACCAGCACCGACATTCGCTCGCGGTATGCAGACGAAACGAACGCGCTCGATGCGTAGCGGCGTTTGTAGGCCTCGAGTTGATCGGGGAAGTTTTCCTGCACGAACGATAGGAACGTGGGCAGCGAGCACGACTTGAGAAAGAGCGCTCCCGACGCCATGAAGCTCGCGCCGGCAGCCGCGGCCGCGCGCGCTACGGCGCGAATCGAGCTCGCGCTGTCGGTGATTCCCGGCATCAGCGGCGAGCACATCACTCCCGCGCGCAATCCCGCCTGGCGCAATTCGGAGACTGTCCGCATGCGCAGGTCGGGCCGCGGCGCACGCGGCTCCAGTTGGCGAGCGAGCTTCGCGTTCATCGTTGTCACGGTGACGTGCATCGTCAGCCGGTTGTTCTTCGCGATCTCCTGGAGCAGGTCGATGTCGCGAGTGACGAGCGCGGACTTGGAGATGATGCCGAGGCGAAAACCGCTGTGCCGCGCGAAGACTTCGAGCAGCGAGCGGGTGATTTTAAGCTTTCGTTCCAACGGCTGATAGGGATCGGTGGCGGTGCCGATCGCGATTTGAGTGCCCGGCTTCAGGCGCTTCAATTCCCGATCGAGCAGCCAGGCGGCGTTTTGCTTGAAGTAGATTTTCCGTTCGAAGTCGCCGGGCGTCATTTCAAGGAACTCGTGGGTGTAGCGGGCGTAGCAGTAGCGGCAGGCAAACTCGCAGCCGCGGTAGGGGTTGATGGCGTGGCTGAAAGGCAGGCCGCGGTTCGAGGTGACTTTATTCACGATCGACCGGCTGGTCAACGGGCGGTACTCGGTGAGGCAGCCGGTGGAGTCGAGCGGCGCTTCGGCGGCGGTGCGGGCGAGGCCGGCGAGAGCTTGGGGTTGGAGCGGGGAGGGCTGCAAAATCGGGAAGACGGGGAAGAGGGAGTCTATTTTCGCCATTTGTTCGCCTCTTGCCCAATCTACCCCCGCACTCCCGCCGCGTCAAGCGATACTTCTCCAGCCATCCGTCCGCTGATGTTGGTTGTCAATACTTAGCCAGCTCGCTCACGGATTTTCTAGCTCGATAACGCGCTGATTCGAAATACAATCCACGCGCAAAATAATTCTCCTCAAGTTTGCCGATCATTTCGCACATTTGGCGCATACTGGTTCCAAATCGAACTTCCAGGGCTCCAAGTTTGGTATCGCCGCGCGGCGCTCGCAGAGCGGCAATCACCGTTTTTGCTCCTCTTTCCCGTCGCCGTTTGGCGGATCGTGGCGCTAACCCATTGATTCCAGATATTTTACGGTCTAACCCCTTTGGAATCAGCGGGTTATGGCGAGTGATCGAAGGTATAAACGATTGAAAATAAACCTCTTAACCCCAAAAGGGCAGGGGGGGAGGGGGGAGGGGTCCAGACAACGATGATGGCGAATCTCGGCACGGGCGACTCGCCCACCTCGCCTCGTCGGCATACCTCCTCCATTCACAGCCCTCCGAAAGCTCCGAACTAGAATCGAAGAGCAAAGAACCGCCGGCTGCTGCCGCCGGCCATTCGCTGGTTTCTGGGAAGGATGACATGAGCACATCGCAAGGAACGCGCATTACCTGGCTAGGCCATGCAACGGTGCTGATTCAAACGGCGCAGGGGACGAACATTCTGATCGATCCCTTCATCGCGCACAATCCGAAATATCCCAAGGGTTTCGCTCTGCCTGAGAAAATCCACTACATTCTGTGCACGCACGGGCATGGCGACCATATAGGGGACGCCGCGCCTGTCGCCAAGAAGCACGGGTCAACAGTCGTCGCGATCTACGAATTGGCGGACTACATCAAGCGCCAGGGCGTGAGCGAGACGATGGGCATGAACCTGGGCGGGTCGGCCGTCCTCAATGACGTGACCGCGACGATGGTTGACGCCAAGCACTCTTCTGGCGCCGACGACAACAAAGGCACGCACTATGCGGGCGTCGCAACCGGCTTCGTTCTCGCTGTTGCCGGAGGCCCGGTGCTTTACCACGCGGGAGACACATCGGTCTTCGGCGACATGCAACTGATTCGCGAGCTGTATCAGCCGCGCATCGCGATGCTGCCGATTGGCGGCTACTACACCATGGATCCGAAGCAGGCCGCGCTGGCCTGCAAGTTCCTCGCGCCGGAGACTGTGTTGCCGATTCACTTCGGAACGTTTCCACCGCTCAAAGGCACACCGGCGGAGCTGGCGGCGCTGGTTGGGAAAGGTGTGAAGGTGGTGAACTGGAAGCCGGGAGACGAGATCGTGGCGTAAAAGCGAGAGGGAAAAGAAAAGAGCAAAGAGCAAAGAGAAAAGAGACAAGAAGAGATAAGAGAAAAAAGAACAGGTACGAGGGGACCAAGGGAGCGAGGGGTTCTTGCGCCGGCTGACGCGGGCTTCGATTCCATTTGCGTCGCTTTGAGTGAATCGCGGGTAAGGTTTGATGATGGAAGAACTGGTAGCGTTGGCGGAGCCGAAGTCGATTCTTGACGGTCTTATGCAAGTCGCATACCCCTGTACCCGGTGCTACCGTTGACACGAGGAGTTGATTTATGAAGAAGAACTTTTTGGGCCTGCTCGCCTCCTTGATTGCCGTGTTTGTCGCGGTGTTGAGTGTATGCCCGTGGGATGTGTGGGTGATGCCTGTCTTCCACCCCTACGCCAGAACCTCTCGGCTGCGACGCTGGATGTTTGGTGGTCGTCCTCAACGGCTGCTAATTCCACATCAAAAGTAGGACACCACAGCAATAGCCTGTGGATTCAAACTGACCCACTACCTAGAGTTTGCAGTTGTGGCATATTCGAGTCGCAGAAAAGCGCCCGCAGATCCTTCGACTCACCACCCCCAAACGGAAATACGTTTGGGGCCCCGTTCGCTCAGGATGACAAGTTTGGGAAGAGAAGTAGACGAGTGGCGCTGACGCCTGAAACCTGTATCTTCTAGTCGCTGGTTTGTTTGATTGCGCGGGGCGATTGGACGAGCCTGCGGACGCCGGTCGCTGTCTAATGGGTCCAACATTTGGGACGATTCATCGCGAGTTGTTTTTGTGCGCGCCGCGGACAGGTATAGAATTGCTGGCGTTCGTTGAGGGTTTCCCCAACCCACTCCAAAAATCCCCATGGAACCTGAGGAGGTCTCAGTATGACTGTCAGCTTTGTATGCAGAACGACAAGAATCAAAACCCGTCTGCTCCTTGCTATTGCGGCATTGCTTTCGATGGCGAGTCTGGCGCTTCCGGTTTCAGCCAGCACCCTATGCGTCAAGCCGGATGGCAAACATGGTTGCAGCTCAACGATCGGCGCAGCGGTCTCGGCCGCGTCGCCCGGAGACGTGATTCAGGTGTGGCCGGGAGTTTACAAAGAGCAGGTGATTATCACTAAATCTCTCTCGCTGGTTGCGGTGTCACCGCTCGATGCAGTGATCGACGCTTCGAACTTAGCGAACGGGATCTGGATCGATGGCATGGGTTCGGCGCCGAATGCGGGCGTGACCAACGTGGTCATATCCGGATTCAAGGTTCGCCACGCAAACTTCGAGGGGATTCTGATTACGAATGCCAGCAATGCGACGGTGGCCGACAATGCGGTAACGGATAACGACGCGTCGCTGGGTGGAGGAGCCTGCCCCGGGCTGCCCATCTTCGAGACGAACGAGGCCGACGATTGCGGAGAGGGCATTCACCTGATGGGTGTGGATCATTCAACGATCCTGCGCAACGAGGTGGCGAATAACGCTGGCGGCATTCTCACGAGCGATGAAACCGGGCCGAGCGCTCACAATCTGATCACGCAGAACTTTGTTCACGACAACTCATTCGATTGCGGGATCACGCTGGCTTCTCATGCGCCGGCGACGACGGTGGTCCCGACAGCGAAGCTGTCGTTCGGCGTCTGGTACAACACCATCTCCGGCAACGTGTCACTGCGAAATGGAACGCAGACTCCTGGCGCGGGGGTGGGAATCTTTGCGCCATCACCGGGCACGACGAATACGGGAAACGTGGTGATCGATAACGAACTGAGAGATAACGGAGCAACCGGAGTGGCCATGCACAACCACGCCGCGCCTCCGTCGCCCGCGCCGCCCGTGAACATGAACGACAACGAAATTGTCGGGAACTATTTTTCCGGGAACGGGCCCGACAACCCGGGGGCCCCGACATCGGGTTCGACGGGCATCAACGTCTTCAGCGAAGGCACGCTGACTGGGACGGTGATTTCGCAGAATGACTTTGACAACGAAGCGATCGACGTTGGGTTCAGCGCGCCGGCCGGTCAATTGAATGTTCATTTCAACGATTTTTCGAGGGGGATCGGCATCGAGAATCTAAGCACTGGAACGGTGGACGCAACCGAAAACTGGTGGAACTGCGCGACCGGCCCCGCTGGATCGCGGTGCGCGGCCGCGCAGGGATCCGGAATTTCTTTCACGCCCTGGCTGACTTCACCGTACGGAGATGACTCTGAACGTGAGCACGGACGCTTCTAGACACGGGCGCTTCCAAAGCAGAACCATGGTTACTGTAGCGTTGCCAACATCGAGTAAGGCCAAGCTCTCTGATAGTCGCGTCGACTTGAGGGGACCGGCTTCGGAATACATCAACCATGGTTCTGCAGGTGCGCCAGCCATGCCACGAGGCAATGGGAGAGGCACGGCTCCGGCTATCGGCTGAAGTTGATGGCCGGACGGCTTTTTACTGATCTCTGGTTTGTTTGATGGCTCGTGGGGACTGCACGATGTCGCCCGGGCCGCGCGAATCCTGCATGCCCAGCCGCATGGTGGCGCGAGATTCCGCAGCGCGGCAATTACGCAGATCGCGCAGGATCTCCTGCTTCTCACGGGCATATTGGCCGGCAAGCCGAGTCAATGCGTAGGTAATGATGTCACTGTGATGCAAATCCGCAGCGAGCGGATCGCGGCGCATATTAAGCCACAGCCGGTGCACGAGTTCCACGTCTTCGGGGCCGAGTGCGGGAGCATGCGGCCCGATATAAAACACTTTGGTTTCGCCGTCGGCGCCGATGACGTAGAAGTTGAACTGGCGCTTCGGTTCCGGCAGCGCCTCCCAAGCCTGTCCCATGTGGAAGGCCTGATCTTCAGCAGTCATTGAACTCGACTGCCCGGAGACGACGGACTCGACCTCAAGTGAATTAGCGGTCTGCACCAGCGCGGCGAAGACGTCACCCGCAGGGACCACCAGCAGCGAGACTCGCTTGCCAAAGCTTTCAGCGACCGACACAGCTTTGGTAAAGAGCATCTGTTCGTGCTCGCTGAAACTCTGTTGCTCGGCGCTCAGATATTCCGGGCCGCCGACGCCCATGAGCCGGACGCTCACCACGACCACATCCCGCTCTACGGTGCTGGTTCGTCCCAGGGTCCATTTCAAGGCCAGTGGATTGGCCGCATCGCGCATGGTCACGATGACCCCGCCGGGCCGGATGGCGGTGGACTCGCGGCTGATTGTCTCCTGATGCTCGAGCTGGAAATGATCCTTCATCTGGCGCGCGGTCCGTTCATGCCGGCGCAGGTTGATCCGCTCGGAAACGGTGAAAATGATGAAAAATACGACGGAAAACATCACGCCGCTCACCGTGGCGACGGTCTTGGTGAACAGGTTGACCGTAGCGACCGATAGCAGCACCATGAACACGGACATCAGGCCGAGAGGAATCTCGGTCTTGCCAATGCGGATGTTGGGCGGAACTTTCCAACCTCGTTCACCGTGATACTTCCAGCGCAGCACCAGCATCGAGAGGCTATTGAACGTGAACGACCAGATGACGCCGAAGGCATACGCCTCGCCCAGCATGATGATGTTGCCGCGGCTGGCGATGATGGTGAACATCTGCATGACGAACACGAGGTTGACGATGCGGTAACTGGTGCCGAAGTGCTTGTGCGGTTTGCGGAACCAGTCAGTGAGCACGCCGTCTTCAGCCACGCGCATGAGGACGCCGGTTGAGCCGATGATCGACGTGTTGATGGCGCCGGAAAGAATCAGAAAACCGACAACGACGACGAAGATGCGGAAGGCGATGCGCCAGACCATTGGCCCGGCCATGTACATGGCCAGGCCCGCGATCAAATTGTCCTGGTAGATGGTCGTCCGGGGCCCGTTGGGGATCAGCATGGAGGCCAGCAGCGTGCCGCCACCGGTAAAGACCAGACTGTAAATGGCGATGACGATCGCCGCGCGCTTCAGGTTTCTAAGCTTGGGGTGCGCAATTTCGCGGTTGACCTGCGCCAGGCTTTCTTCGCCGCTCATGGCCAGAATGGAGTGGCCGAAAGCCATCAGGATTCCGAAGAAGCCGAAGATCGGCAATCCCTTGCCACGCAGGAATCCAAGCGCATCGTCACTGAAATGAAGGTGAGCCGGGAGCGGTGAGGGAGGCAGCGATGCGCCGCGCACCCAGACCGTATACGTGCCCCAGATGAACAGAATCACCACCATGACCGTGGTGATCTGCATAACCCGGAGTGCCTTGTCGCTGGACTCTTCGATGCCCTTGATGTTCTGCCACCAGTAGTAGATGGTGACGACCGCGGCCAGCAGCGCGGAGGTGTAATTCATATCGAACTGGATGGGTTGCCCGGCCGAGTTCATCAGGGCCGGCGGCAGCCAGTGCGCATGATTGGCGACATTCAACAGTTCGTTGACGAGGCTGGTGATGTACTGGCCCGCAGACACGCCGGAGATGGGCCCGGTAAGGATGTAGTCGAACATCAGCGCGGAAACGCTCAGCTTGGCGAATCCGCTGCCAAGGGCTTCCTTGACTACGCGGTAAACTCCGCCGCGGGTGAACATCGAGCAGCTCTCGACATACACCGCGCGCACCGCGAAGCTGAAGAGCATGATGCCGAGGATGAACCACGGCGCTGCTGCTCCCACCGCTTGTTCGGCGATGCCACCGGCGTAGAAAGCCGATGATCCGAGGTCATTGAGGACGATGGCGGCAGCGCGCCAGAAGGAAATGAACGTCAGCATCACCGAAGAGGCGACGATCAGTCGCACACGGTCGTTCGGAGGAGCTACGGTCGTTCGGGTAGAGGCCATCGCGAAGGGTCCGGCGAGGCGCAGCCGGTGGTTGAAAATCGTTGAGCGAAACCACCGCTCTGCGACGAGTCTAGTTTTCAATGAATGCGGTGTCAATGAGAAACAGCGACACGCTTGATTCCTTTGGGGTTCCGCGTGCGCAAATGGTCGGCGTGCGACCGACCAAAAGCCTGATTTGAAATGTTCCTGACGATTTCGCGAGAGCTTACGGGCAACAAGATTGGTCCGAAAGCTCCAAGCGAGCTACGGTGTCGATCTTGAGGATTAATGGGGGCGTTCGCTGGACGCAAGCGACAAAGACTTACCAGCGGAAGGCTTGCAGGCAAAGAGGCTTGGAATTCAGGAGATCATTCTGTAATCGGAATGCTTTACACTCGGCCCTGTATGCAGTCTTTTTCTTCTCGGGGATGGACGCCATGGGCAGCCGCGGTACTTTCGGCGGTCTTGCTTGAGTTACCGTTCCCTTTGGCGGGTCCCCTGCCTCCGTGGCGCTCGGTGTTTGCCTGGTTCGCGCTCGTCCCGCTGATATGGGCGGTGCTCGATCATCCGGACCGAAAAGACGAAGACGAGGCGAGCGCGGGGCATCCAGAGCTATCGCTGAGCCGCGCTTTCTTCATCTCTTATTTCTGTGGCGTGCTCTGGTACGTCGGAAACTGCTACTGGATCCGCGACACCATGATGCGTTACGGCGACATGCCGCCTTTGGCGCCGGAACTGATCACCCTGGGATTCAGCCTTGTTCTCGGGCTTTACTTCGGGGTATTCGGACTTGGGATCTCTTTCGTCCGGCGCGCCACAGGATCGACGTGCATCGCTCTGGCGTTTGCGCCATTTCTCTGGACTGGCCTTGACCTTGCCGCTGCGCGCATCACCAGCGTTCCCTGGGACCAGCTCGGCTACTCGCAGATCGACAACACACTGATCAATCAGCTCGCGCCTTTAACTGGCGTCTACGGCATCACTTTCGTGCTTGTCGCGGTGAATGCGGTGCTGGCTGGTGCTTTTCTTGTTGAGCGCGAGCCCAACTCACTGGCCGGCGGCGGGAGCCGCTTCGCGTGCCGCTGGGCATGGGCAGCTTGCGGCGCGCTCCTGCTCATCTGCGGGTATGCCGGCGTCTTCGTTTCGCCTCCCAGTGCAGATCAAAGCGCCACTGCCGTCCTGATTCAGCCGAACCTGGATGTGGGCGAAGGCAACGACTGGCAGGGGCCCGAATGGGACCGTCATATTGCCGAATTCACGCGCTTGGCCGGTGAAGAGTGCAAGACATACATCGCCGGGATTCCGCAAACCGGCGCGCCTACGGGTGAAATCGTTTGCCCGCCGTATCCCACGCATCCTGACCTGGTGGTTTGGCCGGAATCGCCGGCGCCTTTCTTTGAGGAGGATCCACGCTTTCAGCACGCCATGGCCAGTGTGGCCCGTGCAGTGCAGGCCCCATTGATCGTGAACGGAATCGGGTCGCAGTATTCGAGCGATACCGACTGGACGGATTATGTTTCGGCGATTGTGTTCCGCGAGGACGGCACGGAGGTGGGCCGCTACGACAAAATCCATTTGGTTCCCTTCGGCGAATATATTCCGTTTGCGAAGCTGCTGTTTTTCGCGCATAAATTGACGGGAAAGGTCTCGAAGTTCACTCCGGGCAGCGAGCGCAAGACATTTCTTCTCGATACTCAAAACGGCGGGCAACACCGCTACGGCGTATTTATTTGCTACGAGGCTGTGTTCGCCGACGAAGTGCGCGAACTGGCGCGCAACGGCGCCGAAGTGCTCGTAAATATCAGCGACGACGGTTGGTACGGCGACACCAGCGCGCCCTGGCAGCACCTGAACATGGCTCGCATGCGCGCCGTGGAAAATCGGCGGTGGCTGCTGCGCGATACCAACACGGGCGTGACCGCAGCGATCGACCCTTATGGGCGTGTGCGCGAGAGCATTCCGCGCCACCAGGTGGACGCGCTGCCGGCGGAGTTCGGTTTCCGTGACGGCATCACGTACTACTCGGCGCACGGCGATGTGTTTGCATGGCTGTGTGCTGCACTGAGCTTGGGAATCCTGGTCTGGGCCGGAAGACGGCCGCTGCGGAGGGAGCAGGAGCCTTCAGGCTCCTCAGATTGCTGACGAACCCCATCATTTCTGGTGGGGTTTGTTTTTTGAGTTTGCTTTCATGGGTGATCCGTCAGAGCATCGGCGAGCTGTTGATATCGGCTCAGGAGTTGGAGGTGGGCCGATAGGATCGTCGGCAGCG
>DASXFF010000118.1:0-3093 GCA_036489735.1 Occallatibacter sp.
GGCCGCCATCCTCGAGGGCCACTACCTGCTGAGCCTCAGCCTTTTTGTCGTCGCCGGTCTCACGGATGCTTTCGATGGTCTGCTGGCGCGCGCTCTCAAACAGCGTTCCATGCTCGGCCATTATCTTGACCCCGTGGCCGATAAGCTGCTCTTGAGCACGCTGTTTCTGGTTCTTTTTTACAAAGGGCTGATGCCCGCCACCGTCACCGTGCTGGTCTTCGGACGCGACGTGGGAATCCTGTTGGTTGCCGCCATCCTCTATGCTGCTGTGGGCCGGCGCGAGTTCCATCCCAGCATCTTCGGCAAGGCCAACACTCTCGCCCAGATTGGTGCGGTTGCGTCCGTGCTGCTGCATCAGGTCACGCCGGGCTGGTACTGGGTCACGGTCGCCCGAGCTGTCGCTCTCGGCGCGACCATCGCCCTCACCGTGGCGTCAGGCCTGCACTACGCCTGGCTGGTTTCTCGCCGCACTGCCCCAGCCGCCGCCAACGGCACAGCCGCTAAATGACGTCCTCTGTCGACAGCGGCTGCTGCGGCCGTAACAATCTCACAAATGAGTGGTTCTGATGCGCGATTTAGGAATCGTCCGGTAATTCCTCGGTTCCAACCGTGTCTTCAATTTCCATGTCGCGAAACTCTTCGGAATCGAAGACCTCGCCACACTCCAGGCACTCGACATACTCCGTGTCTTCGTGCCGGGAAACGATTCGGACTTTAGGGTGTTTGCAGGCGGTTGCCATCGTTCTTCGAACCTGAAAGCTCCTCTGGCCGATTCCGAGATTCCTTACTCACTCCGGATAGGCGGAGGCCGCTCTCCCTTGCAGTTGTTTCCATTTGAGAGTGCTGGCGTCCGGGTATGGTTGCTCCAGGAATGGCTATGTGCGCTCTTTCCGCCAGATTGTAGCCGTCTTTTGCTCGATTGCAAACGGAAATTTTGATCAATCGGCCGACCCGTTCTCTCGTCTGCTACCTGACGAACCAGGCAAGTGCCGACTTGTGGGCGAATTCAACCGGACGTATACTAAATACGGACCTGAGCGGTCGCATATTCCATGCTAAAGCTCACTAAAAAAGCGGATTACGGGCTTATGGCGCTGAAGTACCTCGCCGAACACCCTGAGACTCCGGCCCTGAGCGCCAAGGACGTCGCCGACGCCTACGGAATCCCCGCCCAGCTTTTGGCCAAGATTCTTCAGCGGCTCACCAAGGTTGGCCTTTTGCGCTCTCATGCGGGCATGAATGGCGGCTACGCGCTCTCCCGTGACGCGCGGCAAATCTCAGCCTTTGAGGTGATCCACGCCATCGACGGGCCTCTTTTTATTACCTCCTGCTTCAAGGGGGCAAAGTCCTGCGACCTGACGCCGAGCTGCACCATCAAGGAGCCGCTGGCGCGCGTTAATGAAACCATCACCGGCGTTCTGAAGAGCATCAGCATTCAGGATCTGGCAGAGCAGGAACAGGCGGTCGCCAAAGCTCATGACGCGCAAGGCTTGGTCTCGCTAACACTCTAGTTGAATCGGTAGCCATTCCAGCCGAATCGAATATTCAGTAAGCAAGCTCTTAACGAAATTGAAACTATGGCAGAAATCGTCACCATCGGAACCACCCCATCGCCGGACGCTGTTGCGGCACAGCCGGAGTCTTCGCTGGCCCCTGCAGATGGCCTGCAGGTCACTCCCAGCGCCGTCAAGCGCATCCGCGTCATCCTCTCGAAAGAGGGCATTTCAACTGACGAAGGCGGGCTGCGATTGGGGGTAAAAGGCGGCGGCTGCTCCGGGATGTCTTATTCCATCGGTTTTGACGCCCATCCCCGCGCGACCGACAACATCTTCCCCTTTGAAGACGTTCGCGTCTTCATCGATCCCAAGAGCTTCGTTTACCTGCGGGGCATGACTCTCGACTACGAAGAAACACTGATCCGCCAGGGATTCAACTTCATCAATCCCAATTCCGCCCGCTCCTGCGGTTGCGGCTCGTCGTTTTCGGTGTAGCTCGGCCGCCCTAAACCCGCACCAAAATCAATTGTCATCCTGAGCGAAGTCCCGCCCTAGCGGGACGGAGTCGAAGGATCTGCGGTTGCCCTTCTGGTTGAAGTCTGGCCACTGATCCTGCGACCGGCAAGTGTCGCTAATCCCAGATCGGTCCCTCGTTTTCTACACCTAGTCCCTGGTCCCTGTTTTCAGCGCCTTCTCAATCCCGGCTTCCGCCAGCGGCGCCATGATCGCGTATCCCGCCGGCAATGGGTGAACTCCGTCGTGGCTGAGCGTAGACGGCAACCCTCCCCGATCGTCCTTCATGGTCGAGTAATAGTCCACATACACAAAGCCCTTCTTGGCCGCGTACTTCTTCATCCAATCGTTCACTTCTATAACCTTGGGAGCGGGCGTCAAACCAGGCGCCCATGTAAAGTCGAAGGCCGGCAGCACGGAACAGAGCACGACGCGAATTCCATTCGCGCTTGCCAGTTCGGCCATGGACGCCAGGTTCCCTTCGGTCTGCTCCAGCGTCATCGGTCCTGTGTTCCCGGCAATGTCGTTGATCCCGGCGAGAATGATCACCACTTTTGGCTTCAGGTCGATCACGTCCTGACGGAAGCGCACCAGCATTTGCGGCGTCGTCTGCCCGCCGATGCCGCGATTGATGTAGGGCTTGCCGGGGAACGACTCATCCAGCTTCCATCCTGCGGTGATCGAGTCGCCCATGAAAACCACCCGGTCCTCGCCCGGCTTCGGCTCAGGCAGCATTGCATTCTCCTCCTTGAAGCGCGCCAGCCCGCCGAAGTCCACGAGCAGTTGCTGATCGTGCTGGATCCAATACGCGTTGTTGGGGTGCCCCGACGGGGAGGTCTGCGTCGCAGGCGAGGTCTCTGGCGCCGGCGCAGGTTGCGTCGCAGGCGTCGACGTCTGAGGCGAGGTTGTAGGCGCTTGCGCCCGAATCGCCGCCCCGGCCACAAGCCCCGCCAGCACCGTACCCAAAAGAACGGTTCTCAAAAGCTTCCATTGATTCACTGCTTTCCCTCCAATTGTTCGCAAACGGCCACCATCAAACATTCTTCCCGGCAACGATTGTAGGCAATCGCGCCTCGTCCAGGCT
>DASXFF010000117.1:0-155427 GCA_036489735.1 Occallatibacter sp.
TTTTCTTCTTCGCTGCCGATGTACGGAATCACATTGTCCAGAATGTCCATCGACGGCACGCCGGGATAGCCCGCCCCCGAGACCGCCTGCATCGTGGTCACAAAAATCTGCTCGATTCCGAACCGTTCCTCGATGGGCTTCAGCCCGAGCACCAATCCGATCGTGGAGCAGTTCGGATTCGTCACAATGTACCCGCCCTGTTCTTTGCGTGACGGTTGATCTTCAATCATCTGCAAATGATCGGCGTTCACTTCAGGGATGACTAACGGAACATTGGGCGCCATGCGAAATGCGCTCGAGTTCGAGATTACTGCGCAGCCTGCCGCAGCGAACTTCGGCTCCATCTCGCGCGCGATGGCTGCATCAATGCTGGCGAAAATAACCTTCGGCGCGCCTTCAGGCTCTGCCGGCGACACGATCATCTTCGCAATGCGCTCGGGTAGAGCAGTATCGAGCCGCCACTTTGCGGCTTCTCCATAACTCTTTCCGCTGGAGCGGTCGCTCGCCGCCAACCACGCAATCTCAAACCATGGGTGGTCCGCGAGCAGTTGAATGTAGCGTTGGCCGACCATACCGGTCGCGCCCAAAATGCCGATGGGGTACTTGTTTTTCATGGCCTTGACTCTATCCAGTGTACAAGAGGATGAGTCTGAGCGCCCCGCTCGCTTGTTACGCCAACGCCGCCAGTATCGCGTCGGTAAATTGCGTCGTCCCCGCCGTCCCACCCACGTCGCGGGTCAACGTTTTCCCCTCGGCATACACCGCTTCAAGCGCCTTCTGTGCCCGATCCGCGGCCGCCGTCTCGTCCAGGTGCCGCAGCATCAAAATCGCCGATTGCAGCAGCGCCGTGGGATTGGCCACATCTTTGCCCGCGATGTCGGGTGCCGAGCCATGCACCGCTTCAAAGATCGCGCACTCCACCCCCAGGTTGGCTCCCGGGGCTAGCCCAAGCCCGCCCACAAGACCCGCGCATAAATCGCTCACAATGTCACCATAGAGATTCTCAAGCAGCAAAGTGTCGTATTGATAGGGATTCATTACCAGCTGCATGCAGGTGTTGTCGATCAGGTGCTCGCCGTAGGTAATATCGTGAAATTCTTCGGCCACCTGCCGCGCGCAACGGAGAAAAAGCCCGTCGGACAACTTCATGATGTTGGCCTTGTGAATGGAGTGGACTTTTTTGCGCCCGTGCTTGCGCGCATATTCAAACGCAAAGCGCGCGATGCGCGTCGAGCCTTTCTCGGTGATCACCTTGATGCTCTCCACCACTCCCGGAACCACTTCGTGCTCCAGGCCCACGTACTCGCCCTCGGTATTTTCGCGTACGATCACCAGGTCCACGCCCGGATACTTCGTTTCGAGACCGGGCAAATTACGAATGGGCCGCAAGTTGGCGAAGAGATCGAACTTCTTGCGCAGCGTGACGTTGATGCTCTTGAATCCACCGCCGATGGGCGTCGTCACCGGCCCCTTCAGCGCCACGCGGTTGCGCTCAATCGAAGCGTAGAGCGCCGCGGGAATGTACTCGCCGTGAATCTCGAAGGCTTCCGCCCCGGCCGCAAACCGCTCCCATTCGAATTTCACTCCGGTCGCTTCGAGGATCCGCACCACTGCCTGCGTCACTTCAGGCCCGATGCCATCACCGGGGATCAGCGTTACTTTATGCGTCTTTGTCTCTGGCATGGCTTCTACTCTAGCTTTCTGTTTTTGTGACTCACCTTGAAAGCCCACTCATAAATGCCCTGTCATTCTGAGCGAACAGGACCCGAACGCTCTCAGTTCGGGGGGCAAGCGAAGAATCTGCGGTTGCTTTTCTGCGAACTTCAAACCCGCTTGGACACTGCACAGAAAGCAACGAAGGCAGAATGCAATTGGCTCTCACTTCTTTCCCTTAACATTTCGGTGCGCGTCCAGCAGCCCTTCCAGCTCCTCCTTGAACTCCCGCACATCCTTGAAGTCGCGATAGACACTCGCGAAGCGAATGTATGCGACAGTATCGAGGCCTTTGAGATGCTGCATGATCAATTCGCCGACTTCCGAAGTCGTGCGTTCGCGCTCCGGCGCATCGATCAAGAAACTCTCCGCGGCATCGACCACGTTCTCCAACTGGCTCGATGAAACCGGCCGCTTTTCACACGCGCGCAGCAGGCCGCTCAGCACCTTTTGCCGGTCGAAACGCTCGCGGCGTCCGTCTTTTTTCACAACCATGTAGGGAATCTCGTCGATGCGCTCGTATGTCGTGAAGCGCCGGTTGCACTTCTCGCACTCCCGCCGCCGCCGGATCGAGTCGGCCTCTTTGCTTTCGCGCGAGTCGACGACGCGATCCTGCCCGAATCCGCAATATGGACACTTCATCTTTAGCCTGATTTTACGGCATCAATGCGGGGCTTCCACATCGCCGGCCGGCGTCGACAACGGAAAATAAACTGAACCCTGATCCCTGATGCCTGATCCCTGTTCTTACGCAACAACGGCCTGAAAACTTTCATTCCCAGGCCGCTGCCGGTGGACTGTTGGGATTGGACTAAAGCCATCGCGCTTCCGCGAGAGCGGGTGCCCCATCCTAAACGCGCATCTGTTTTCGCGTTTAGGGTGGGATGCGCTGATCGTTCAGCCTCGACTGCTCTTTAACCAGGGGCGCGATGCCCTAGGCCTCAGTCACCTCACGTACCGTACAACTTGGTAATTCAATCTTCATAGGCTGGATCAACCTCCTTTCCCGTGTAAGCACAAACTACGGCTTCTTCCGCCCGGAAGTCAATAGGCGCACCCTCTTGCCCTTGTTCAGCGCCTCAAAGTTCTTCTTCGCCTCGCGCACCGTCAGCCCCGAAAACTCGATCCGCGTCGCCTTTAGGAACTTCTCTACCGCGCGCCAGTCGTGCCACGCATAGTCGCGCAGCGCCCAGCCAATTGCCTTGCGGATGAAGAATTCCTTTTCGGCCGCGAGCATTTCTGCATAGCGAAAGAGCCGTTCCGTTTCCGTATCTCCGCGCCAGCCAAGCTGATGCAGCATCGCGATCCGACGCACCCAGAAATTCTCCGCCTGCACGGCGCGGTCCATGGCTCGTCGCCCCGCAGTTCCGGACCGTTGCACAACCTTGCCCACAACCTTCACCAGGCTGTCGACCGTATCCCACCACGAGTTGTCCTGAGCCAGTTCAAGAAGCCACGGCAAATCTTCGAGGCTCAAAGCGGCATGGTAACGCCCCAACAGTCCGATCGCGACATAGCGGTATTCGCGCTCGCGCATCTTCCATAGACCGTCGACGGCCTTCCGTAGCTCTGTGGGATCGGCCGGCACAAATGCGCGAAGAATTGGCGCCACCGCTGCCCGGTGCTTGGGCACAGCGACGCCGAGGTATACAAACTTGTTGCGCATGTAGGCGCTCATCCCCGCGGCCCGCTCCGCATCGGCAAGGGGCTCAAGCGCAGCGCGCACGTTGCGGAGAAAACCGTCAACCTTTGGCTTTGATTTTCCTGTCCGCACCGCAAAACCTCATCGTTTACCTGGTCGCGCCTTCTGTTCCCTGTCCCCTATTCCCTACTCCCAGTCTTTCGCACAGCCGCGTCGACCACTCGCGCACCGCCGCCGCCGTCACCACTCCACCGTTCGCCTCGCTCGCAGCTAACTGCACCGCCAGGTTGCCTACCGTCGAGCTTTCTGTTTCGCCAATTTCGACCTTCAGCCCCGTCCGCTGTTCCGTCAGATCGACGAGCAATTTGTTTCTTGTCGCCCCGCCGATCATGGCTACGCGCTCCAGCCTGCGTCCCAGCATCTTTTCCAGATTCGCCGTCGCCGAAGCGTAACGAAGCGCAAGACTTTCGAAAATTGTCCGCGCAAAGATCGGCTCATTACCCGCCACATCGGCAATCGCCTCAAAGCCGCGTCGCGCGAGCTCGGTGTTGATCCGCCGCGGCATCTCGGAGTCAAGCATCAGCGCCTCAGCGTCCATATCGAGGACGCCCGTTGCAGCAGCATTACAAGCGGCAGCCTCCTGGACGAGATTCTCGATAGACCAAGGCCGCCCTTCGGCCGCCCACCCATCCATGCACTGCTTCAGAACCCACATGCTGTTGATCAGCGAGTGAAACAGCATCCCCTCGCACGCCGCGCCAATATTGGTATAGCCCGCGTCGAATGCGTGCTTCGTGGTCACCGGCGTCTGCGTCACCGTCCCCACCAGCGACCATGTTCCAGAACTGATATACGCGGACGACCCAAGATCGGCGGGAATACCAGCAATCGCACTCGCCGTGTCGTGCGTGGCCGGTGCAATCATCTGCGTATCGCGAAAAGCATCAAGCCCACGTAGCGGCCCGACAACCGGCCCGAGCACAGTTCCCGTCGGCACGATCGGCGGCGCGGCCCCAAGGTCCAACCCGAGCAACTCAAAAAGCTCCGCATCCCACGCGCCGGTCTTCAGATTCACCAGGCCCGTGTGGGTCGCATTGGTGTACTCGGCCACGCGCATTCCGCTCAGCCAATAAAGAATGAACTCCGGAAACATTACCCACGGCGCGCGCTTTTCGATTCCCTTGCTCTTCCCGTCAGGGCTCGGCGTCGAATCGGCCATCAATTGATAGACAGTATTGATGCGATGCGGCAGCGTGCCGGTGCGCTGATACAAGTCGAAGGGCGGCACGGTCCAGTCAGCCGCCTCCTTGGCCGCCACTGTGCGCTCGTCGCGGTAGCAAAAAGGCTCGCGCAGCATTGTGCCGTCAGCCGCGAGCCGCACATAATCCACTGACCAGCCATCCACTCCGATGGATGCGATGCCCTCCGGCGCTGCGGCAGCAGCTTTCCGCAGCCCTTCTTCCAGGCCGGCAAGAATCTGCTTGAGCGGCCACACGAGTGCGTCGCCGCGATGAACTGGAGCCCCCGAGGACGGGCCTTCGTTCTTGGAGATGTGTACGGGTGCATTTTGGATGCGATGGATGACTTCGATGCTTGGCCCGTTACCCCACGGACCAGAAGCTGTCCGTTGGGACCCCGTTCGAGCGCCGTTCCAGCGAAGTAGCGAAACGCGGCAGCTTTCTGCGCCTAAATCGATCGCAACGCGCGCAGCTTCTTCCACCGTAACCCTCAGCGCACGAATGCTTCTGTCAAGCCGCCATCCACAGGAATCACGTGCCCCGTGGTGCAACGCGCCCGCGGGCTGGCCAAAAAGAGGATCGCTTCAGCGCAGTCCGACCCGCCAATTGCCTTGTGCGTCAATGTGCGCTCGGCATAAAACGCCGCCAGGCGGCTGCGCAACTCCTCGTCGCTGAACGATTCCTGAAAAGGAATGTTGTATTTACGCAGCGACGCCCGCACGCGATCGCGCGGAAACATTGTCGATCCCTTGACGACCGTCGCGGGACTGATGCCATTCACACGCACATTGGGCGCCATGCTCACGGCCATCTCCCGGATCAGGTGCGAGAGCGCGGCTTTGCTCACGTCATAAGCTTCGCTGCCGCGTTTGGCCACCACTGCGTTGGCCGAGCTGGTGAAGACGATGTTCCCGTGCAGTCCCTGCTCTTCAAACAGCTTCGCCGCTTCGTCGGCGAGCAGGTAGTTCGCGGTCACATTTACGGCGAGCGTATCGGACCACATCTCATCGGGGATCTCCCCCTCCGCGGAAGAAGGAAACAGTGCCGCGGTGTTGATGAGAATATCGATGCCACCAAAGGCCAGTGCCGCCTCGCCCAGTGCTTTGCCGATCGATTCCCGGCTGCGAATGTCGACGCCCGAGCTGCCGGTGAATTCAGCCGACGTAATCGCGGCAATCTCGCCGGCCACGCGTGCCGCGCCGTCTTCATTGCGGTCGGCAACAAACACATGAGCGCCGCGCGATGCTGCCAGCCGCGCCACCTCGCGCCCAATACCGCTGGCTCCGCCCACCACCAGCGCCACGCGCCGGCTCAGCTCTTTCTCCGGCGGGCGACGCCGGATTTTTGCCTCTTCCAGCGCCCAATACTCGATTCGGAAAGCCTCCGATGCCGGTAAAGCGACATAATTATCGAAGACTTTAAAGCTCACCGGATCCATTCCCGGCGGGCACTGTGGCACAGTCCCACTCACCGGGCCCTCGCCCAGCAAACTCGCGCCTTCCATCACGTGAATGGCGTTGATGTAAAACTCGCCGGTAATCCGCGCCTCGGTTTTATCTTTGCCGAAGCTGAACATCCCCAAGCCCTGAATCAGCACCACCGTTGGGCTGGCGTCGCGTATGGCTGGAGAATCCGGCTTGGCGAACGTCCGGTAGTAGGCGCGGTACTGGTCGAGATACTCGGCCAATGCGCAGTCGATCTGCGTCTTCAGCGCTTCAATGTCCTGCTTGGGGTCCCAGGTTACAAACATGGGCCGGATTTTCGTGCGAATAAAGTGATCGGGACAACTGGTTCCAAGAAACGCCAAAGCCTTGCCGTGCGCAGAATCAACGAACTCCATTACGTCTGGCGCGTCGGAAAAACTGCTGATGAACCGCTGCCTGGCGCTGATGCGTCCCCGTAGAAACGGCGCGATCTGTGTCGCGATGCCGCGTCGATCCGCCCGCGCCGGCGCGATCTCGCCGCCAAACCGCACCTTGCCCTTGGATTGTCCGTGACGCTCAATGAATTGGCCAATGCTGTCGATCATGTGCAGCGTGTTTAGATAGCACTCACGTTGCGTCTGGCCCCAGGTAAACAATCCGTGCCCGCCCAGTACAATCCCATCGCATCCTGGATTCTCCCGGACAATCTTTTTCATCATCATCGCCAGTTCGAAGCCCGGGCGCTGCCACGGCAGCCACACCAGAGAGTGACCGAACTCGCGATTGAACTCTTCCATCCGGGATTTGCCGTTGGCGCTCGCCGCGAGAGCGATTCCCCAGTCGGGGTGCAGGTGATCCACATGCGGAAACGGCAGAAATCCATGCAGCGGCGTATCGATGGATGCAGCGACAGGATTGTTGCGGAAAGCGCACAGTGGATACATCTCCGCCATTTGATCTTCAAATTCCGCGCCTTTATAAATCCGCTCCAACGCCAGCAGCTTTTCCTGGTAAAGCGTGGCGAACCCTGAGCGCTTGATGCTACCCAGATCGCCGCCCGATCCCTTCACCCACAGAACTTCCACTGGATTGCCGGTCAGAGGGTCGATCTCGATGACTTTTGAGCTTGTGTTTCCGCCGGCAAAATTTGTGATGCGCAGGTCCGAACCAAGCAGATTCGAGCGGTAGCGCAGAAGCTCAGGCTCATCGAGACCAGCCGCAACAGCGGGATCCCAGCGGTCCTCAAGAAAGCGCAATACGGTAGAAGCAGTCGTAGCCATTGTCATAAGCAGTACTCAAAAGGGGAAGAACCGAACTCCATTCAATGATACAGCGGCCAGCGCCGCCTGAAATCGTTTCACAGCAGGAATTCACGGCCTCAAAACACCTGACGACAGATCGTCCGGCCCGGCGGCTGCGCCCGCTTCAAACCGCCATTAGGCAGGCCCGCCCACTGTCACCGCGTGCGATCGACTTTCTTCCGACGGCCTTTTCGCCTTCGCCATCTCGCCCAGAGTATCCGGCGAGACGGCGCGGTGATGCACGTAGTTATAAGGCGGCACGGTGTACCCGCGCAGGATCGAAATGCCAAGCTGAATCAACCGCGGTCCGTAGGTCTCCGCTTCGTGCGAAACGGACCCGATGATCGCGCTCGATCGTTTACGCATTTCGTCGATGACTTCGGGAATGCAATCCTGGCCGACAATGGCAAAATTCGGTTCCTCGCCCGCCTCGCGCACTGCGTCCAG
This sequence comes from Occallatibacter sp., assembly GCA_036489735.1. Lineage (GTDB taxonomy): Bacteria > Acidobacteriota > Terriglobia > Terriglobales > Acidobacteriaceae > Telmatobacter. The sequence goes on from DASXFF010000117.1 coordinate 7,766, forward strand.
AACGCCCAACGCGCTGCTATCGTTCGCCGCAGCCACCAGCGTGAGCTCACCGCCCTTTCGTCCGCCAAGATACGCGCTCATGGCGCGGTGGCTCGCCTCGCGCATCCCTCTTCCGTCGATTTGCACAAATTGATCGGCCGTCAGTTCAACGAACCGCTCGCGGATTCCATCAAATGCGCCGGTAATACGGTGCTCCACGAAACTGCCGGCTTCTCTGAACCCGATGCCCACAACTCTGTCCACCTTGCCCTTCCAATGTCGCTGCGCGTATTGCGCCAGCAGGGCCGCGGCCTCGTAGCCGACCTCGAAGTTGTCCACCCCGAAGTAAGTCGCGTTCGGATGAGGCACGTCGATTGCCACCATGGGAATCTCTGCCTTCTTGAAGATGTGCGCCACGCGCGGCGCCGCTGCTTCCTCCACCTGGAATTCAAGCGCCAGATCCACGCGCTTGGCGACAAATTCCTCGGCGTTGCGCGCGGCCACATCGGGATCGTAGCGATTGTCCAGGACGATCAGCTCCACCCCCGCTGACGCTGCGGCCGCCGTCACGCTCCGCGCCACTGCCTCGCTGAACGGCATCTCCGCGCTTTGCACGGCGAAACCGAAGCGCAAGCGGCGCGGCCTCGACACCAGCCGGTATTGGCCGTTCGGCGTCTGTGCCAGGTAGCCGCGATGCACCAGCGTTTTCAAAATGCGATAGACACTGGTCTTGGAAATATTGGTCCGCTGGTAAATGTCTTCGAGCGCCAGCGGCGTATGGTCCTGCTCAAGCAACTCGAGTACGTCAAGCGCTTTGGAGAGAATCGGAATCAGATACAGCCGCTTGATTTTCGCCTTGGGCAACCGCGCCTCCTGCTTGTGCCTCTATTGAAACCCAAGCCTCAAACATCATAGATCACCCAAGCCCAGCGATTTGCTATCTCCAACATCCTCAGTTTTCTCTGTTCTCTTCTTTGAATTCCTCGCTCCGCCAATTCGGCCGCCTCCGCTGGCTTGCTGACTCGCTGCCCCTCTCACGCATAGCTGCTTACGACCGCATTGCGGTTTGCCCGCTCGTGCGCCGCTCGCTCCACATAGCCGCCCGAGTGCAGCGCCTCCAGCGGATCGGCTGGCAGGCCGCGAGCTTCGCGCCAGGCCCGCGCCAGTGGACGCACGTCGTACCAGAAAGCGCCGCGATAGGCCTCTTCGGCGCCGACCAGCTCACAGTTTTGCTGCAACTCCGCCAGCTTTCCGCGATCCACCAGCGCGGCTTTCAAATAAAGCTCCTGCGCCGTCACCACAGTCTGAATCGTCGCCTCCAGCTTGCCCTTCAGGTTGTGGCTCTGGTCGATCATGTAAGCCACTGCGTGGGGCAGCCCTTCGGACTGAGCACTATGAAGTTCATGGAAGATCCGGAAAATCTGATAAGGATCGATCGAGCCCAGCGTGAGATCGTCGTCGGCGTACCGCCGGTCATTGAAGTGGAATCCGCCCAGCATTTCGGTGTGCAGTAGCCACGCCACAATCTGCTCGATGTTTTGAGCGTTGTAGTGGTGGCCGGTATCGACCAGCACGCGCGCCTGCGGCCCGGCCTGCCTTGCCAGGTGGCTTGCCATGCCCCAATCGGCAATATCGGTGTGATAAAACGCCGGCTCGAAGGGTTTGTATTCCACCAGCAAACGCTGGTCCGGCGCAAGGTGGCTGTGCGCAGTTTTCAGCGCCTCTTCAAGCCAGCCAATTCGCTTCCGCATACTCTGCGTGCCGGGATAATTCGACCCGTCGGCCAGCCATAGCGAAATGTCTTGTGAACCGAGCGCCTTCGCGATCTCAATCGAATCCAGCACATGCTCCAGCGCCCGCTCTCGAATCGCGGCCGACGGATTGCACAACGAGCCGAACTTGTATTCCTGGTCCTGGAAAAGGTTGGGATTGATCGATCCGGACCGAACGCCAAACCGCCGCTCCAATTGCTTCACTTCGGCCACGTCCTTCAATCCGGAAGGCAGATCCCAAAGCACATGAAGCGCCAGCGTGGGCGTTGCGCCGGTCAGCCGGTTGACCTCGGCCGCATCGGCAAATTTCTCTTCAATGGTGCAGGCCGCGGCAGCTTGCGCAAACTTGCCAAAGCGCGTGCCGGTGTTGGCGAATCCCCAAGAGGGAATTTCGATCCGAAAACTATCCAGCGCCTTGAATGCAACTTCCTGTAAGTTTGAATCCATAAGACTCCTGACCGTCCCCTTCACTTTTTCACTTCCGCACAACCATCCCGCGCCCGCGCCGCGTGCAAATACTTCGGCCTGTCGACGCCTTTAATATACCGTAGGAAATCAATTGTCTATTGCAATTCCGCCTCCAACCCCTCGAAAATCCTCCTCGCCAGCCTCAACCCTGTCCCCCCTCCGCCTGAGCCCGCCGCGCCGTGCAACCGGGCGCTCGAATGCCCGTTTCGCACGGGCCCCATCCTCGCTCAACCCGCCGCACCCGAATCGCCCGCGCACGAGCCGCACCGGCCAGAATTTTTCAACCTTCCCCTTCCAGCCCCGTCTAACTCTGCGAGTTCACCGGATTTATCCTTACGGACGGCGTTTACCTTTCCTCATTCGGCATCAAGTGTCCGTTTTGTGGTCGTGTCCCGCTTGCGGGGTTATTCTTTCAAACCAGGCCCTGCGTTTTTTGAGCGAACCGCCCACGGTGATCGAAGCCGCCGGCGCATTGCTCGGGTCGGTTTCCGTGTGTCCCGCTATGATGAAGCTGTCTTGCCAATCGGCGCAAATCGAAGCAACAACTCCGGTGTTTTGCCGGCCCGCCCGCCAGCCAATCCAACTCTTTTTACTGGCCGCGAAAACTCTTCGGAATTCCCAGGGTTTCTCTCAAGAAAGGCTCCAGGTTCTCCCCCGATGATCAAAATGATGAGTTCATGCTCGCTCTCCCTTTGCGTGTTGGCCAGTCTGTTGTTGTGCTCCGCCGCAGCAGTGGCCCAACTCGCCACGCCGAAGGTTCGCATCGTCTCGCCCATCGACGAAAGCCGGCTCGTCACGCTCAGCGGCAACACCAATCCGCACGCCAATGCCAAAAACGACGCCGGGCTTGTCCGTCCCGATCTCGCAATGACCGACCTGATCATGGTCCTCAGCCGCAGCCCCGAGCAGCAGGCGGCTTTCGATGCTTATGTAGCCAGCGAGTACGACGAAAACTCGCCTAACTTTCACCATTGGCTCACGCCCGATCAAGTCGGCGAGAATTATGGACCCGCCCAGGCAGACGTCTCCACGGTCACCGGCTGGCTCACTGGCCACGGATTCACCATCACCCAGGTCACGAAAGACCGCATGACCATCCGCTTCAGTGGCACTGCATCCCAGGTTCAAGCGGCCTTTCACACTGAGATTCATAACCTCCAGGTGAATGGCAAATCTCACATTGGCAACATGAGCGACCCGCAGATTCCCGCCGCCATCGCTCCGGTAGTCCTGGGCGTCAAATCGCTGAATAATTTCTTCCCGCACCCTCTGCACCACATGGGCCAGGTAGTCCAGCGCGATGCTCAAACCGGCAATTGGACGCGCCATGCGCAAACTGCCGCTTCCTCGCCTCAAAGCCTAAAAACGCCGCTCACAACGTCCCTCACGCCACCGGCCACCACCGCGCTTGCCAAACCCTCTGTGACCGCAAAGCCGCAGTTTGGCATCAATGTGGGTGGCACGAATCCCTATACGGTCGAGGATGTAGGACCGTGGGACTTTGCAACCATCTATAACGTCGCCCCGCTCTGGAACGCCGGAATTGACGGCCTTAACCAGACCATCGCCATCGCCGGCACCAGCGCCATCGATATCGGCGAGTCAACCACCGGCGCCGGAGCCGCGGTCGGAGCCAGCGGCGCCAACGACATCGCCACGTTCCGCACCTTTTTCAATCTGCCCACAAATAACTCCTGGAACACCCCCATCCAGATATCGGGCAACAGTCAGCCCCTTCACGTGTGCACCGACGAGACAGGCCAAATCCCCTTCCCCTCCAACCCGTGCGGCATCTCCGATCTCGAGGAGAACACCCTGGACGCCGAGTGGTCCGGCTCCGTCGCCAAGAATGCCCAGATCATTCTTGTCTCCAGCTATCCTGCCTCCACAACCGACGATTCGCTCTACGACTCCGAAAGCTACATCGTCAACAATCTCACCGCGCGCATCATGAACGTCAGCTACGGTGAGTGCGAGCTGGGCATGGGCACCGCCGGCACCGTCGAATACTACAACCTCTGGCAGACGGCTGCCGCTGAAGGGATCGCCGTCTTTGTCGCATCGGGTGACTCCGGTTCGGCAAGTTGCGACCAGGGCGGCGACTCGAGCGGGGTACCGTACGCGGCCGAATTCGGGCTCTCGGTCAGTGGCATAGCCTCCACTCCGTTCAATACCGCCGTCGGCGGCACCGATTTCAACTGGTGCCCGCTTACCTCAACCGACGGCTGCGCCACCGAATCGCAGACCTACTGGAACACCTCGAACAACTCCACCAACAAGGCAGATGCCAAGGGCTACGTCCCGGAAACTCCCTGGAACAATACCTGCACCAATCCCCTGGTCGTGCCTTACCTGAAGAGCTTCTTCAATGGAACTAACTTCTACAACACATACCCCGGCACCGGGAACCAGACTATTTCCGTCACCGATGCCGAGACTGGATGCAACGCGATCGGTTTCTACGCCCAGACCCTCGAAGGTGACGGAGTCGGCGGCATTTTGAACCTCGACGATACGGTCGGCGGAAGCGGCGGAGCCAGTTGCTGCGTGAACAACAGCACCAATCCCAACGGAGACACGTTCGGCGCATGCGCTACTGGAGCCACCAGCACCGGCGTCACTACAAATCCCGATTCCGGAGTCAGCCAAAGCTCTCTTGCGCTGGTCAACAACGGTTGGCCCAAACCATCCTGGCAGGCCGGCGTCACCGGCATCCCCAGCGACGGCGTGCGCGACATTCCCGACGTCAGCTTCTTCGCATCCGACGGTTTCCTTTCCAGCAGCGCCTATCTCGTCTGCGTTTCGGCAGCAACCACGGATCCTGAATGCACGTATTCCACTTCCGCCGAGCCGTTCGCCGAAGAAGTGGGTGGAACCTCAGTGGCCACGCCGGCCATGGCGGGCGTCATGGCGCTCATCGACCAGAAAACCGGCGCGGCGCAGGGCAATCCCAATACCGAACTGTACGCACTCGCTGCTAAACAGAGTTACGGGGGCTGCAGCTCAGAAACCACCAGCACCGGCAGCGCTTGCTACTTTAACGACATCGATCAGGGCACGATTGCCATGCCCTGCGATTACGCCGGCTATGTCACAACGCCTTCGCCAAACTGCACCGTCGCCCACACAGGCGATTACTTCGGCATCCTTCCCGGCTATTCAGCCACCGCCGGCTACGACGAAGCAACCGGTCTGGGATCGCTCAACGTCGCCAACGTCGTCAACGCCTGGGTCGCCAGTATCGGAACCGCCGCCGCGACGGTGACTGTTACGCCACAGCCTTCCACCATCAATTCGACCAATAGTCTCAACGTGACTGTATCGGTAACCGGTTCGGCAGGCATCCCTGCTGGAACCATCACCCTCTCGGGCGGAGGCTACACCGCCACCACGGAAACCATTGGGACCAGCCCGTGCGCCAATGCCACCAATTGCGCCTTCACCATTCCGGCAAACACGCTCACCGCCGGAACCGACACTCTGATGGCCTCATATGGCGGCGATCCCGATTACGCAACAGCAACCGGTACTGCGCAGGTGACCGTTACTCAGGTCGCGCTGCTCACGCCAACCATCACTGTCACACCGGCATCGCAAACGCTGAATTCCAACGCCAGCCTCAACGTCACGGTATCGGTGACCGGAACAGGCGCTTCGCCCACCGGAACTATTACGCTTTCCGGTGGCGGCCTTTCGGCCACTGCTGAAACCATCGGAACCGCACCCTGCGTGAGCAACTCCAGTTGCGTCTTTTCCATTCCGGCCAACACCCTCACCGCCGGAACCGATACGCTGACGGCAACCTACAGCGGCGACGGCAACTACAGCGGCGGAAGCAACAATTCGCAGGTCACAGTCACCGCGTCCACGTTCTCACTGAGCCAGACGACTGTTGCCATAAGCCCGGCCGCCGCTGCTACAACCGGAATCGCGCCGGGAGCCTCGGCAACTGCAGTCGTCACGATCAATTCTCTGGCCGGCTACACCGGAACCGTAGCGCTCACCTGTCAGCAGACCAGCACAACGGCGTCCGGCGGTGATGGCACCGCATGCACCGGCGGCGGCGTCGCCTCGCAAGTTACGCTCAGCTCGGGCGTCACCAGCGGAACCATCAGCTTTACCATCAGCACCTCTGCGGCGCAAGCTGCGGCGCTGGACCGCCCCAATCTCCCCAACGGCAAAAGCTGGCTCGGTGCCGGTTCCGGCGCGGTGCTGGCTCTGCTCTTCTTCTTCGTCGCGCCGAAACGGCGTCGTAGCTGGCGCTCCATGCTCGGCATTCTCGTCGCCGTGGCCGCTCTCGGCGTCATCACCAGTTGCGGCAGTAGCAGCGGCGGAGGCGGCGGTGGAGGCGGCGGCCAGAGCGATCCAGGCACCACTGCCGGAACCTACACCTTTACCGTGACCGCGACGCCCACCCCGTCGGTCGCACCGGTGGTTTCGACCACCTTCAAAATCGTAGTGAACTAAAGCTCGACCATCGCCGTGCGCATTGGGCCCTTGCTTCCGGGAGGGCCTGACCCGCCGCATAGTGGGTGCCCCGGTCCCTCGCATTTGGGGACCCGGGATTGCACGAAGCCTGATTCCCCCTGTCTTACCCAGCACGGATCTGTTGCCCCATCCTTCCGCGCTTTTCGCGAAAAGGTGGGAAACGACAAACCCCAACCCGCCACAGTTGTCATCCTTGCGAAGATCGTGAAAGCGATCGGAGTCGAGTGGGGACCTGCATTCGTTTTTCCTGCTCTCAGCAACGCACGAAAATGGGCAGGCGGTTGCTCTTTAGTCCGCACGAAGGGTTACTTCCGGGTTGGCGGTGATCCGACCGAGATGGCAATCCCAGACGAGAATCACGTTTCTCGGGACCGACGCGCCGCTTGTCCGACATGACGACTCCGTAGTCAAATGACTGCAACCGTGTCTCGCTTCATCCAGTTAGTCATTTTTTATCTGAGAAACGTCGTAGTTCGTTATGAGCGGAAGAAAAACACTGACTCGCGTGCCATGTGCGTCACAGTCCTGATTGCTCTCTATTGTGATTTCGCCGCCATGCCCTTCAATAAACTGCTTTGCAACGAATAAGCCGATCCCGGTCCCGATCGTCGCCCTTGTAGTGAAGAACGCGTCGTATACTTTTGGCAAGTTCTCCGGACTAACACCTGAGCCATTGTCCTGAATGACGATCCTTACTCCGTCCGCTCCAGCTTCGCTGTCGGAAACCTCAACGTCAATCGTTCCACCATGAGGCGTAGCGTAGATCGAGTTCGCAATGACATTCGAGACGACCTGCATCATTTCGCCACTCCGAACAACCGGTTTGTGCGAGGAGTGGAAGGAAGTATTGAGCGTGATATCGGCTGCAATACAGCGCGGTTCATAAATTTCTACCGCTTGTTGCGCAATCTCGCTAAGCGATGCGGCACTAGCCGCTGCATGCTCACGGTAGTAGCCGAGAGTCTGCTTTGCAATGTGAGCGACACGCGCGATCTCACTTTCGGCACTTGAAAGAAAGTTCAGACCCTCTTCGTCCGTGATCTTCGAGTGAAGAAGATACAGGAGATTCATAACCGCTTCGAGCGGATTGTTAACCTCATGCGCGATGGTTGCCGCCATGCGCCCAGTCGCTGCAATCTTCTCCGATTGTAATAGCGACTTTTCGAGCTTCTTTCGATCAGAGATGCTGCGAAGAATCTTGGAGGCGCCAACCACCTCGCCTTGCTCGTCTCTCACGGGAGAGATTGTTACGGAGACATCGAGCAGACTGCCATCTTTTGCACGTCGAATCGTTTCAAAGTGCTCCACGCGCCGTCCGGCGAGAATGTTCTCGATAATCGTCTTCTCTTCATGCTTAAGATGTTCGGGAATCAGTTTCAGAATTGACTGGCCGATCATCTCCTCAGATGAGTACCCAAAAAGGCGGCTCGCCGCAGAATTCCAACTCCTCACGATCCCATTCAAGTCTTTGCTAATGATCACGTCATCTGAAGAATCGATAATGGCGGCATATTCCGCTAAGCGCTTCGATAGATCAAGCTGAGCCTCCCGCGCTATGTAAACGTCGTTGATATCGGTACAGGAACCGATAAATCCAAGGAAGATGCCCGCTTCGCTGAAACGGGGTACACCATGGTCGAATAGCCATCGGTACTCGCCGTCAGCACGTCTTAGACGATATTCCATCCGGAAAGGCGTTCGCGCCTCAAAATTGGAGAGGTAGATCTCGAGACAACGGTCGAGATCCTCTTTGTGCACTCCCTCGGCCCATCCGTTCCCAATCTCCTCTTTCATGGTTCGACCGCGAAAGTCGAGCCAAAGTTTGTTGAACCAAATACAAAGTGCGTCCGTGCCGGAAAGCCACATCATGGATGGAGCAGAATCCGATATCTGGTGGAAGAGCCCCTCGCGAGCGAGGAGCTTTTCGTACTCTTCACGCGGGAGTGTGATCGTTTCGTGCATCCCTGATATGCTACGCGGCAATCAGTACGAACGCCATTTACATCAGCATTTATCCATAGAGGGGCTTATCGACGCCGATTTGTTACGAGTATTGAGAAATTAGCCAGTTTCGAGAAATCCCCGTTTCACTGTTGGCATGAGCGACTGGGGCGTTGTTGCGGGTGGCTAATCGACCTTGCCCTGGCGTATCGTCGCCCATCGAGAAGTAACTGCAATAAAAGACGCGCGACAACTCCGTGTTGTGATCGCCCGCGGTCGAAACCCGAATATTACTCACATAGTGCGACCTCTTATGACTCCGCGTAACTTCTCAACAAACAGAATTGCCGCCTGGTGCCCCCGATCCCCGCATTTGGGGACCGGGGATAGCCCAAGCTCGCGCTCTCCGTTTTTCGTGTCAAGCCCTGTTCCGGCTAACCCACTGTATCCGCACCACTTAATTTTGCCGATCATTATGCCGCAAAAGCGCACAATCGAATCATGCAGCCAGACCGCCACAAAACGCCGCCTACACCGCGCGCCTGTTCCCTTGTTTCCTTGTTCCTATCTTCTGTTTACTTAATTGCCAACATCTTGCCCACGCGAGATGAAATGAAATTATTTTTTCCGAGAGGGGAGTGTACATTTGATAAACATCTAAGTCTTTCAGATTCGATCAGTCATGCACCAAATTCGGTGCAAGATTACCAGAAAATTACTGTTATTTTTCCAGTAAACTTTACCCGTCTTTCGGCCTTCCCGCAACCGCCGGCTGCTCGCCGCTGGCTACTGGCTATTGGCTACGGGCTACTGGCCTCCCTGACCCCTGTCTTCCGTCACACCCCGCGCAGCCATAGCACCGGCTGGCGAATGGGAAAGTTGCGAATGATCTCCGGCGTCTTGGGATCGGCCGGCAGTTTCCGCCATAGAGCAATGTACTTCGGCTCGCGGTACACAAGCCCAGCGAACAGCAGGCTGGGCTGCCGGTTCGGCAGGTCGTCGAAGTATTCGACGTCGTGCGGATACGGCCACTTGCTTTTGTCTTCGGTGAACGGGAACATGAACTCGACGGCCTTCTTGTAGGTGCTTCCATCGGGCAGCGCGAACTGCCATAAATTGTTTGTCGCGCCGCTTGGCGAAACACCGATTCCCGACGCCATCACGCAGACCATCGCCAGCATGTCGAGATCGAACAGCGAGTAGCTATAGGGCTTTGAACGTTTCAACTCCAGCGGAAAACTTCCGTCCGGCGCCATCTGATCGGGCAAAAGATGATTGCGGAACCGCTCGCGGCAGAGCAGCAACGCGTTTTCGTTGCCGATGTATTTGCCAAACGCGGCGACCTGCACCGTCCAGCACGTCCCGTGGTTGTTCCTGGCGGCTTCTTCTTCCTGGCCGTTGGTTGAAGCGCGGATCCACAACAGGTATTCCGTAAACCACTCCCGCACGCCGGCGAACTCGGCCGGCGTCATCGCCTGCGCCATTTCAAGGTGGCTCGCAGCTCGAGCCACTTCAACCAGGTGGAGAGTGTCGATGATTCCGTAGCTGCGGCCGGGCGCCACTCCCTGGACCGCCTGCGCGTAGTCGAGGGACGGGTTCATGCGCGTCTCTGGCGTGAGAAACCATGCGCGCAAGTGCGATGCTGCACTCGTGGCATAGCGCTTGTCCTGAGTGATGATCCACGCCGCCGTGAGCGCGGGAACAATCAGGCTCAACCGAATCAGCGCCAGGCGATGGTCATTGAAGTTATGCGGATTCGAGTAGCCGTCGCGATTGATATACGGGCCGTTCGGATTTTTCGGATCGGGCCAAAAGTAGTCTGCCTCGGAAAAGTAATCGTGCTTGCCGCCCTTGCTGCGCGGCGAAGACGACGCCGCAATGGTGATCGGCGGAGCGGTCAAATACTCATTGGCGGCGCGCAGAATACGATCGCGATCGATGGCCTCAATCTCAGCCAGCGTGATCAGCGGCCCGTTGGCCGGCGGCGGAGCGGATTGGGCGGCAAAGGTTCTGGTGCGGCTTGCTGCGAGAGCAGCGGCGGCGGAAAGGCAAAATGTGCGGCGATCCATCCCCTCAACTTTCTCGAATGCGCCCGTCTCTTGTCCAGCGCTGCCGCACGCAAGTACCGTTTTCGAACCTGCGAGGACGGTATACTCTCAAAAACATGGAGAGGTCATAGAATGCCAGCCGAAGCCCGCATCCCGGACTTCGTTCCGCCTTCATTCGCCGATCCGCATTCCGGCCGCATCGTTCTTCTTGCCGACGATCTCACCGGCGCCTGCGACGCTGCCGCCGCATTTCTTCGCACCGGCCGGTCGGTCCGCGTCTGGTTCGGCACCAGTGTCGAGTTTTCAACCCCCGAAGACGTTCAGGCATTTAACACCAGCTCGCGTGCGCTCTCACCGCGCCGCGCAGCACAGGTTGTTTCCCAAGCATGCGCAGCTCTGGCCGGCGACCCCAATTCACTCTTCTTCAAGAAGGTCGACTCTGCCGCGCGCGGGCCCATCGGCGCCGAACTGCTCGCTGCTCATCGCGCGCTCGGCACCCGCGCCGTTCTGCTGGCTCCCGCATTTCCCGCCGCCGGCCGCATCGTTCGCGAGGGAACTCTGGAAGTTGAAGACGCCGCGGGCCAGCACAAGCAGATTCGCCTGGAGCGCCTTTTCCCTTTTTTGGTCAGGAGCAGCGTCTTCCATGTTGCGCATGCCCGCGAGCTCGTGCCTGCCTTCGATGCGGGCAAAACTCTGCTTATCTGCGATAGCGCGGCTCAATCCGATCTCAATGCGCTCGCCCGCGCCGCCAATGGCCTTCCGGGCCTGCTCTACGCGGGGTCGGCGGGGCTGGCGCAAGCGCTTGCCTCCCTTGTTCCGGCGCGCCCCATGGCCGCGCTCGTTCCGCCCATCACGCGTACTCTACTCATTGCAGGATCGCCGCATCCCGTCACCAAGCTTCAACTCAAAGAGCTGGACGATGCAGCGCCCGGCGACGTCCGTGTCCTGCATATCCGCATGGCATTCAACGCCGCGGCCCGCATTCGCTCGGCCTTTGGTTCCTACGCGCCGCAAGCCCTCATCCTGACTGGGGGCGAAACCGCGCTGCTCGCCGTTCGCGCACTCGGTGCTCACTCTTTTATTCTTCAGGGTGAGTTCGCGCCAGGTATTCCCTGGGGCACGATCCAGGGCGGAGACGCGCACGGGCTGATCGTCACCACCAAGTCCGGCGGCTTCGGATCGCCGTCGGCGTTGATTGAGATTCTCGCTTCGCTGAGAGGCCGCGCATGACTACGCTCCCACGCATCGCCATCAGCATCGGAGACCCGGCCGGCATCGGCGCCGAAATCGCCCTTAAGGCGCTGCAGGATCAAGCTGTTTCTTCTCTCGCACAATGGTTCGTTATCGCTGACTCGGCCGCTCTCAACGGCGCCAGCCGCATCAGCGGAATCAACCCTCGCACTTTGCCCTGCACAGTGATCGAAACCGGCGGGCTCGCCGCCGATCACGTAATCGAATTCGGCCAGCTCCGTGCCGATTACGGCCTTGCCGCAGTTGCCTACGTCCGCCGCGCCGTGGAGATGTGCATGAATGGCGAGGCCGACGCCATGGTCACCGCTCCTCTCAATAAGGAAGCGGTCACATTATCCGGCAAACATTTCTCCGGCCACACCGAGTACATCGCCGAACTGACCGGCTCGCCCGAGCCGCGAATGCTGCTCTATTCCGAGAAGCTGGCGACGGTCCATGTCAGCACGCACATTCCGCTGGAGCAGGCCTGCCACCTTGATCGCGCGCGCATTGTTCGCACCATCGAGCTCGGCAACAATGCATTGCTGTGGCTGCGGCGCACCGCGCCGCGCATCGCAGTCTGCGGCCTCAACCCTCATGCCGGCGAGCACGGCCTCTTCGGCCGTCAGGATGCCGAGACCATTGCTCCAGCCATTGCGGAAGCGCGGACTCGGGGCATCGATTGCTCGGGACCCCACTCCCCCGACACCATCTTTATTCGCGCTTTGCGCGGCGAGTTCGACCTGATTGTCGCGATGTACCACGACCAGGGCCACATTCCCATGAAGCTGATCGATTTCGAAGGCGGGGTGAACGTCTCGCTCGGTTTGCCCATCATCCGCACGTCCGTCGATCACGGCACGGCCTTCGACATTGCCGGCCGCAACCAAGCTGACGCTACGAATATGAAGGCTGCAATGCGCCTTGCGGCGCGGATGGCCGACGGGAAACGGGCCCTCTCGGAGCCTCAGAACCGGTAGACAATTCCAAATGTTCCGCGCGCATTCCAGGTGCGGATTGTAGAGTTGCTTAGCTGCGGAGTATTGTTGGGCAGCGAGAAAGATGCCGCGACGCGGTCGCCGGTAAGTTGCACGGCGAAATTCCGGCTTAGACTGTACGCCAAGCCCCCGCCAAAGCCCCCGGCAAACGAGATGCTGGGCGTTATGTTCTCGCCCCCGGTATGCTCCCCGCCGATTTCACCGAAAATCACTCCGCTCAGATTTTCATAGAGTGTGGCGTGGATTGCCGGCCCAACCAGGAAGGTGTAGATCGATGGGTTGCCTTTATTGGGTATTCCGCCGCGGCCGATGCCCAGCTTGTAGTAGTCGCCCGATCCCATGAGCTGAAAATACTTGCCCCAATCACGAGCCACAGTGACTTTTCCGCCGATTAATCCGCTGTAGGAGACGGGTGCTTGCCTAAAACGGGTGTAGGCGACGCCCGCAAATACCTCGTACCTGGGTGGGGCCTGCGACGCGCCTGGCGCAACCTCCGGGTTCACCTGGCCGATTGCCTGCTGGGGCATGAACGCAGCCGGAACCACGGCTAAAAGAAAGAAGAATAACGTCCTCTTCAACTTGAAACTCTCCTCAAATCGGTAACGTGCACAAGCAAACCTTTCCGCCTCCAGACTTTCGGCTCCGGAGCGGTTATCGTGGCAGGTTTCCGGTACCCTTCTAGACTATCCTCTCCCCCCGCCTTTCACGAAGCCCTATGGCGCTGGAAGGACTGCAATCTTGGACTGAAATCTGCGCGAAATGGCGCGCCGAGGTCGTATGCGAGATCACCCCTTCTCCAGGTACCAGGGAATATTGATCACAACGATTCGACGGTTGCCTCGCAACAGCAGAATGACTTTCAGCAAGTCAGATCGCCGGTTGTGCAGCATCCCTTGCCACCAATGACTCACCACCAGTTCCGGAACCAGCACACAGACTTTGCAGTTCTCGCGCTCGCGCTCCACATTCAATACATATTCAACAATTGGGTAGAGAACATAGCGATAGGGCGACTGGAGCTTCACCAGCTTCGGAATGCAGCGGCCTGACTCTTTCAGCGGCGCAACAACATCCTTGTCCCACTGTTCGCAAAAGGAATCGGGCACGTCGCTGGTCTGCACATGCACACAGTGAATGTCACAGGACATCGACAATGCGAACGACAGCGCTTTTTCGCTGATGCGGGTCCAGCGATCTACTGGAACAACCACGATCGGCTCGGTCACTTCGGCAGGCACGAAGGGCCGATCCAAATCGATCTCGCGATTCACGCGCACATAGTGGCGATTGACCCCGCGCATAAACAGGATCATCACCAACACAAGCAGCGCTGTGATCCACGCACCCTCGGTAAACTTGGCGACCAAAACCACGAGCGTGGTGATTCCCGTGGCCAACGCGCCCACCCCGTTGACAATCATGTTCCTGGTCGCGCCGCCCTGGCGTTTCCAGTGCATCACCATTCCCGCTTGCGACAACGTAAAGGCCATGAAAGCGCCGATGGCGTAGAGCGGGATCAGCCGGTCAGTGATGCCGCCAAACACAATAAGAAGCAGCGCGGTGAGCGCCACCAGCACATAGATGCCCCACGAATACAACAGACGCCTCCCACGGATCAGGAACACGTGCGGCATGTAATTGTCGACCGCGATGGCTCTTGTCAGTCGCGGAAAATCGGCAAATGCAGTGTTGGCGCTCAATGCCAGAACCAGCAGCACTGAAGCGATCGTCACGTAGTAAAACCATCCGTGCCCCATCACCGCCCGCGTCAACATCGAGAGCACACTCTCATAACCCGGATTGCCCGGCGCCGTAGCCGCGATACCGTAGGCCCGGCACAACAGCGCAATGCCCGCCAGCAAAACCGCCAGCAGCGCGATGATGATCGTCAGTGTCGCTTTAGCGTTTTTGCGCGTGGGCTCGCGAAAGGCCGTCACGCCATTGCTCACCGCCTCTACGCCGGCCATCGCCGTGCAGCCTGAAGAGAACACTTTCAAAATCAGCCACCAGCTCACCAACGTGGTAGCCACAGGAATTGCCGGCAGCGGCGTTGCGGGCAACGGATGCCCGGCCGCATGCACCGTCTGCCATCCGCCGACCGCAATCACAACCAGCAGCGTCGCCGTGAACAGGTAGGTCGGAATCATGAACACGACACCCGTGTCGTGCACTCCGCGCATATTGATGATGGTCAGGAGCGCCAGCACCAACAAACAAAGCTCAAGCGTGTGCGGCTGCAGGCTGGGAACGGCTGAGATGAGGGCGCCCACCCCCGCCGAGATGCCCACCGACGCGGTCAGAACATAATCGACCATCAGGGCGGCCGCCGCCAAAAGACCTGCGCCCTCGCCGAGATTCTGGCTGGCTACGGTATAGGAGCCTCCGCCGCGCGGATAGGTCTCGATCGTCTGCCGATAGCTGAAGAACACAATCACCAGCAGAATCACGATGGCCAGGCTGACAGGCACGATGTATTTCACGCCCATCAGGCCCAGCGGAATCAACAGCGTGAGCGCCGCTTCAGGTCCATACGCCGCCGAACTCAGTGCATCAAGCCCGAAAACCGGAATGCCGGCCAGCGGCCCAATGCACTCGGCGCGCTCCGCGGTGGTTGCGAGCGGTTTCCCGAACAACAGATTAAAAATGCCTGTGTAGACGCCCATGAAGAGAGAACCGGTTGCTGCGGACTTGCAGCGGGAAGCGCCGCCGATGCCAGTGTCTCACGACGAATTGAATGGAATCCGGCTGGAGCCGAACATGTGGGGCGTTTCGCCTTAGCGTGCTTCCGTTCCACCCGCCGCAGGCAGCGTGAACAGGAACCTGCTTCCCTTGTCCACTTCACTCTCCGCCCAGATGCGGCCGCCGTGCTGCTCCACAATACTGCGGCAAAGCGCGAGCCCCAGCCCCGTGCCGCCCAGCGCGCGCGAGTCGGAGGCATCGCCATGCTGGAAGCGCTCGAAGATGCGATCGAGCTTGTCTGGAGGGATGCCGCGCCCCTGATCTTCGACCAGGAAGCACACGTGTTCCGGTTTTGCGGCGCCTGCTTCCGTTTCGCTGCCATCCACATTCCTTGCCCCAAGCCGGATGCTGGTGTTGGGAGGAGAGAATTTGATCGCGTTGCCGACAAGTTCGTTTAAAACTTGCAGCACGCGGTCTACATCGGCAAACACGGGCGACGCTTCGACATCGAACCTGAAATCGATATGCGCCTCCGTTGCTGCGTTGTGCGCCACATCGGCAGACCGCCGCAGTAGTGTTATCGGATCCACCGCCTCCCGATTGAGCGGCAGTCTCCCTTTTTCTCCGCGGTCGAAATCCAGGATGTCGTTGACCAGCCGCACCAGGCGGTCGCAGTTTCCAATCGCCATTTCGACCATCTGGCGTTGCTTTTCAGGCCGCTTATCCAGCGAGCCAGATTGAATCAGTCCCAACGATGCGCGTAGCGAGGTCAGCGGCGTCTTCAATTCGTGGCTCACCGTGGAGATGAATTCGTCCTTCATCTTCTCCAGGCGCCGCCTCTCGCTCACGTCCTGGAACGCCACCACCATGCCGCAAACCTGGCCTTCCTCGATCAGCGGCGTGGCGCTGTATTCGACGGGGACAGCCGTTCCGTCCTGACGCCAAAACACTTCGTCGCGCATGCGGATCGGTTCGCAACGCCTGAGCGCCTGCAAAATCGGGCTCGTCGATCGCGAATAGGGCGTGCCATCGGCGTGGCTATGATGGATCAACTCATGCAGGTCGCGGCCCACCAGCTTGTCGGCCGAGTATCCGAGCATTTTGGCCCCGGCTTCGTTGATGAACGTCACCTTTCCGTAAAGATCCATGCCGAAGATGCCGTCGTCCACCGCTTCCAGAATCAGCTCGCGTTGCCGCGTCGCCATGTGCAGCGCCTCTTCGGCTTCATGTTGCTCGGTCACATCCATGCCGTGATTCAGCACAAACGGCCGTTCGCCCGGCAGCTGCATACGCCGGCTGCGCACCGCGATGCGCCGGTAGACGCCATCGCTGCGCCGCAGCGGCAATGCTCCCTGCCACTCCTCGGCGCTTTCCAGCGTGTTCAAACAATCCTGGAAGGCCGCCGCGCCTTCGGCATCCATCAGCTCCGTCAACATGCGCCCCACCAATGCTTCGGCGCGATATCCGAGTGTTTCGGCTGTAAACGCGTTCAGCGAGGTCAGGCGCCCTTCCATCGAACAAGTGAAAACAAAGCCCAAACTGTTTTCCACGACCTCGCGATAGCGAGCTTCGCTCTTGAGCAGCGTCGTCTCCATCTCTCGCTGATCGGTTACGTCCTGTCCGCTCACAATCAGGTACTGGATCTCTCCGTTCGGGCCCAGCAACGGCCGCAACGTCCAGCTCACGCGCCGGCTTTCTCCGCCGGCTGCCCGCCAAAACGTCTCATGCGGACCTGAAGCCTGCCCTGCCGAAGCTTCGCGCAGTTTGGCCGTCGCCCATCCGCGGTCGTCGGGCTCAAGGAACTCCTCCACAAACGGTCGTCCCACCGCATGCGCGAGGCTCAATCCTGTCAACTGTGCACAGGGATAATTCATGCGCACGACTCGACCCGCCGTATCGAGCACCGTCACCAGCGCCGGAATCGAGTCCAAGGTAGCAGCCACAAAACAGCGCTCGATGGCCAACGCGCGCTCGGTGCGCTGGCGCTGACGCTGCGCCTGCTCCTGCAGCCGGATCCTGTTGTAGAGCTCAAGCCGCGTCACGGCCTGGCGGCCCAGAATCTCCAACAGGGTCAAATGTTCCAGCTTGAATTGATCTGGCTTTTGCGAAAGCACCGCCATGGTGCCGATCAGGTGTTCGTCGCTGCTGAAGAGTGGTACCGCTGCGTAGGACAGACAGGGGCTTGCGCCAGGTACCGGAATGCCCTCCGGAGGAAAATGCGGATCATGACTTGCGTCCGCGATCAGCATCGGCTCGCCCGTTTCCAGCATCCACTGGCATGCGGTGCTTGCTCGCGGCTGGTCCGTCGCTTTGAACCCGAATCGCGCTTTGAACCAAAGGCGGTTGAAATCCATCCAGCCGATATAGCCGTAGTCGGCGTCGCACAACACCGCCGCGAGCTCAACCAGCTCGTCCAGTGCGGGATCAGGGTTGCGATCGAAGATTCCCATCTCCGGACGCACCGCACCCACCTGGTTCTCTCCCCCATGCGAACCGATTGTTGCGGCCATATAGATACACGTACCTGCCAGCCAGTATCAAAGATGATTGACTACTTTGGCTCTTCCACTATCCGGTGAGTCGAAGGAAAAAGCTGTACAACTCAAGTACCCGCGATTTCGCGCACCGCTCGATCTATTTCTTGATTACTATGGACACACTTCGCCTGTTACCAGTGACCGTTCGACAACAATTCTGCCGCGAACCTGAAGCTTTTTGTGCACCTTGCGCCCACAACCCACTTTTCCCCGTCGACCGCTCACTGTGAAGGGAGTTTGCAGCAGTCGCCCGCAGCCGGAGGCTCGCTGGCGCCTGCATCCAGCACTACTTTCCAGCTCCCATCGGGCTCTTTGCGCCAAATCGTCATATATCGTCCGCTGGTGAGCACCGGATTTCCGTTCGCATCCTTGCTGTGCCCCTCAAAATGGCCCCATGTGTAGCCCATATCCCCTGAGGGCCCCATCATTCCTTCGGTCGGCGTCCACGTAAGTTGATAGTCCTTTGGCGACCAGTTCGCAGACCTTGCAATGGCCACTTTTCCGATGAGTGGCGCCACTCCATTTCCCAGCGCCACGCCGTCGTCGGCAAACCATGATGCAAATCCAGCGCCCCCACGCTCCAGAACATCCTTGGCAAATCGTGCTTCAAGATCGTAAAGCTCCATTTTGCCGGGATTGATCGTGGAGTCGGTCAAAGGATTGGGCTTTTGCGAGGATGTTCCGGGGTCCAGCAACTGTGCGTGCCCAGTGCACAATCCCGCGCCCGCCAATCCTGCGATCAAAATGAAGGATGAAAAACAACTCCGCAGGCCAAACACGTTCCGGTCCTCCTTCTAAATTGAGGTCTATGTGCTCATCCTACAACTCATGGCAGCGCGCCCGCACGGAGCCGCTCAGAGCGCATTGGCGCGATATTGATGTCAAATGACAGGAATCATCTTCGAGAGCGATTCATCGATGCGCTCGACGCCAGAGACGGGCACAGAGCCGCAATGTGCCCGCTCCGGTGGCGTTGATCCGATCGGGATGACTTCGGAGGCAGGCATTACGCTCCCAGCTAATCCGACAATCACTTCGAAGAGGGATTTGTCGCCGCAACCGTTCCAGCACCCGTGACCTGCACCGGAATCTCCAGCGATCCGACCTTGGCTGCTGATGGATCGTAGACGACAGCCCGCACCACGTTGGCGCCCGACGGCAAATTGAGCATGAGGCGAACAGGAATGCCTTTTCCTGCTGCGCTGAGCTGGTCAAATTGCGCGGCAGAAAGATTCAGATTGAATTCGCGGCCCAGGGAATTCACCGGTTTGCCCTCACTGTTATAGGCCACCAGCGCAATTTCAAGCTGCGCCGTCCGCGCTCCGTTTGCTATCTGCGCAAAACTTACGTCCCCGAGTTCGACTCCCAGGTCCACGACATAGGGGTGAGGCGCGCCCTTGAAAGCGCCGGTTGGGTTGTCTTTTAGTTCCTTGTTGGGCAGGGGCCCGGTAACTGCGGGATCTTCCTCCGGCAATACCCGCGCCTGAAACAGAATCTGCGTCGACGGTGGTGCACCGAGCATGGTTGCAGCGGTCACAGCTCCAGGAACGGGTCCTGTTTCGCTCGGTGGCTTGCTTCCCGCATCCGCGTAATAGCCGCGCCGATAGGCAAGCTGATATTTGCCTCCGTCAAGCCTTACCTCGACCTTGCGGAAACTGTCGCTCGGCTTACTGGCCGTCTCCGGTGGCGGAACATAGCTCAGCGTGTAATAGCTCGATCCATCCGCAACAATCTTCTCCACAGCTTGCTTCAGCCCGTTGTCGTTGACGTAGGCTTGTCCACCGGTTTCCGTAGCGATCGAACTCATCGTGCTCTTGTCTTGCGAACTCTGCTGCGAAAACTGATTGTTGTCATTGTTCACCGTTCCAGCCGTGCCTTGGATCATTGACATCGGCGGGGTGTAATCGGAAGAAACCGTCGGCGCCGCCATCAGCCCCCGCGCGTCTACCGGATAGACCGAAACCCGCGCCGCTGAAAGCAATGCGCTGGTTCGCTGCATGTCCCCGGAATAATCCCTTAGATCCTTAATCTGCCTTGAGACGGCCGCATTGGGGCTCAACCCGATCGGAAACGAGCCTGAGAACCAGATCAGATTCTTTTTTCCCGGGATCGCTGCCAGATAGCGCGCCAGGTCGCTGAAGGCGTTCAGCGTCATCGTGACGCGCTGATCCACCTCATAAGCCGTGGTGTCTGTCGCGAACTGCGTGAATTGGCCAACCATCCATCGCGTTCCCGGATCGTTGCTCGTGGCGATGCTCGACGCCGCCTGAACGATAGTCGAGGCCATGTCTTCGTTCGAGTTTGCGCCAACATCGGCCGACGACCTCGTATTGAGCTTCCGAGTATCGAGCGCCTGTTTCAGCTTTGCCACATCTGTCGTAAATCCCACAACCATTCTGAGCTGCGACGAAAGCGTAAAGATCGCGAGCGCGGTTCCCGGCTTGATCGAGCTCAAATAGGACATCATTTCTTTTCGGGCCTGCTCCTGGTCGCCGGTCGGAGTGTTCAGCGAATCCAACAGCAACACGTTCACCGCGCTGGTCTCCGGATATACGGGCGTATTCGAATACGTATCCGGCGGCAACGTTGGAGCCTTGGCCATCTCAACGCTTGGCGGCGGCTCGTTCTCTTCAAAGGAGGCAATGGGCACCTCGTGCCCATCCTCAAACACGTGGAACCGGCTGCGATCCAATCCGTCCACGGGTTTGTCATGCTCGGTCACTCCGACATCGAGCACCACCAGCCGCGACTGGGCATGGAATACCGGCCCCACTAGAGGCGCATTCGAGGTCGCAGGTGTGGGCGCAGATGCATTCGACGTTGGCCCGGCATCGCCGGCCGGACTCGTCGCTGTGCTGCTTGCAGGCGCTGTTGCCGCGGTCGACGTTGGAGGATTTGGAGCGGGATTCGGCGCAGGCGTCACCGCTGCTTCTGTTGCAGGCCGAGCTGCGGTCGATGCTGTTTCGGCAGTCGTGCCGGCCGGGGGTGGGGGCGTGGCCGGCTCGCTGGCTGTCGAAGCTCGCTCTGGGGTATCCCCGCCCGGAGTTCCACTGCCGTCTCCTGCGCCATTCTCGTCGCTGGGGTTTGCGTTCGCCACGATCCGCACCTGAGAGCCGAATTCGTGATAATGCGTGAACGCAATGTCGTTCAAATTGGTTTGGATCGGGAGGTCGGAAGCTTCTTTGGCGCTGGTGCTGGAAACCCGAATCATCGAGAACGCCACGCCTTTTACCGGGCAAATATAGCTATGATCCCCGATTTTTACTGGCGCGTAATCGACCACGATCGCCGCCTTCATCCCCATATTGGGCGGCGTTGGATCTGCAACTTCGCTTATTCGAAGAATCTCACCCGTTGCCGGATCGATTTCGAGCTCGCCGTGATAAGCGGGAAAGATTTCCCCCGCCTTGCCGCCGATGTTGAGCGTTACGCCGAAATGCGAATCGTGCGCCGACACTGCATAGCGGAAAACTGCGGCCGGTTCACCGATTCCCGGCTCCCAACGCACAAAGGCCACACCGGAGTGCATAACGTCGTTGATCACCTTTCCGAGAATCGGACCAAACTCGCCATTCGAAGTGAATCCCAGGGTCGATTCTTCTTCTTCCCGCCGCTTTTCCGCATCCTCGTTCAGTGCCTCATGGCCATCCCGGTAGGTGACCGCCATGCTGAATTCGCCCACGCTGTGCAATCCCCGGTATTCCGTCGTGGCACCCCCGTCGGGAGTTTGGATTGGAACCGCCGGCACGCCGTGTCCGCTCATTGCAGCCGATGGCGAGTAGGAATATTCCGTCCGATGCGAAAGCGTGTCTGCGAAATGTATGGTGTCGCGTGTCGCGTAAAAATCCGGCAGCCGCGCCGTCGTGAGCCTGACGTAGTCCACGGCTAACGCGAGCATGCGATCTTCCGTAGCCGCGTCCGGTGGCGGATCGCGAAGCACGTCGCTCGCGGGCGGATTCAGAAACTCAGAAAGATCGGCCAGCTTCATTAGTTCTTCCCGAGTCCGCTTGCCGGGAAAATCCGCCTCCCACCGCGCCAGTCTGGCCGGGCTAACCCGCTCCGTGAGGCCAACGCTTTGGAGCTCATCGGCCACCTTCCCATCTGCCTTGCCATGCAGCGTGGTCAGAAACTGCTCTAACTGCCCAACGGACATCGTCTTATCCGCCATCGCGGGCCTTACGAACCCCAGAAGCAGCAGCAGAGTAGCCCATTTCCGCATTATGCATTCACCCGTTTCATCTCGAATTCAGTATAGACGTTTCCAAATTGCGACCGTGGGCCGATACTGTACGCCGAATGTCCCCAAAAGCGAGGCTCAACCACATGTTGGCTAAAATGTTTCGCAGGCAAAGTCAGGAAAAACGCGGGACAGCCTATCCACAACATTGGAAGGGGGGCAGAGCAATGTGCGACAACATTCCGCATGTCTTTTAAGGAAATGCCAGCGCTTTAGTTGTCTATTTACCCGGCACCTGCACCGGAACCTCAAGTGATCCGGTCCTGGCGCTTGCCGGATCGTAGACCACGATGCGGATGGCAAGCTCGCCGGCTGGCAGATCCAACTGCAGTTGCAGCGGAAGCGTACCTCCCGATGCCTGCAATCGCTCGAGTTGCTGTGGAGAAAGATTGAAGGCCAAGGCGCGGCCAAGAGAGTTCACCACGTTACCCGCAACGTCATAAGCGACCAGCGCGCTGTCGAGTTGTTCGCGGTTCGCACCGTCCGCGCCCTCGGTAAACGTCAGTCCTGCCGGATTGACGCTCAGATCCACGACATACCGGTGCGCCCCGCCCTTCAGGCTGGCTGACTTATCGCCAGCTGGACCGTTGTCGAGGGTCACACCCTTGAGCTGGGGATCGGCAGCAGGCAGAACGCGAGCCTGAAATAAAATCTGCGTTGACGGTGGTGTGCCAAGCACAGCCGCCTCAGTCATCGGTTGCGGCATCCCGCTGCTGTTGCTCGCCGGTTTGCTCGTGTCGTCGGCGTAGTAGGCGCGGCGGTAGGCAAGCTGATACTTGCCTCCATCCACCTTCACGCCGATCTGGTGGAATTCGCCATTCTTTCCGTTCTTCTCTTCCGGTGGAACGTAGCTCAAGGTGTAGTAGCTCGAGTCATTCGCAAGAACTCTATCGACGGCCGCGGCGACGTCGTTGCCCGTCGAATACACGCGCCCACCTGTCTGTTCGGCGATTGTGTCCATCTTCGCCCGATCAAGCGCAGTCTCTTGCCCAAAGCTCGCAATGTCGTGCGCGCCGCTTGGGCCGACGCTTCCGCCACCGGCATTGTTGGCGCTTCCGTCCACTACAGCCTGAACCGGTGAATAATTGATCCCCGCCGTCGGAGCCGGCAAAATGCCGCGTGCATCTACCGGATACACGGCCACGCGTGCCGCGGCCAGCAGCGCATTCGTCCGCTGCTGAGCGTCACCGTAATCGCTCACGTGCTGAATGCTCGCATCTTGCCCTACCGCAGCTCCGTTCGTCAAACGGGGATCCAGCACGGGCGGAAACGATCCCGAAAACCAGATCAGATTCTTTTTTCCCGGAATTGCCGCCAGGTACTGGGCCAACCGGCTCAGGGCGTTGAGCGTGATCAGCGTGCGCGCCTGTGTATCGTAGGTTCGTGTGTCGGCCTCGAATCCCTCGATAAGCAGGACCAGTGCTCTCGTTCCCGGATCGTCGCCAGTGGAGGCGAGCCCGGTAGCCATTTGGGAAAGGTCCGAGGAAGGATTGCTCCCTACGCTGGACGCTCCGCGCATATCGGGCTTCTCGCTTTGCAAGACCTTGGTCAGGCGCATGAGATCGGTGGTGAACCCCGCCGCCATCCGCAATTGCGATGAGAGCGTAAAGATCGCCAGTTCGGCGCCCGGCCGGATCGTGCCCAGGTACTTGACCATTGCGCGACGCAACTGCTCCTGGTCGCTTGTCGGCGTGTTGAGTGCATCCATCAGCAGCACATTCACGGCGGCTGCTTTGGGATACGCGGGAACATTCGAGTAAGTATTCGGCGGCAGCGCCGGAGGCTGCACAACGGCCGAATCTTCCGTTGCATTTGCCGGCTCAATTTCTTCAAACGACGAAATGGCCTGCTCGCGGCCGTCCTGAAAGATGCGAAAACGGCTGCGGTCCAGTCCTTCTACTGGCCGGTCATGGTCGGTAACGGCCACATCGACGAGCACGAGGTTCGATTTCGCATGCAGCACAGTCCCCGTTGGCTGCGGCCCTTCGGTTCCGTCGTTCGTTGCGCCCGCCGGTGAAACAGGCACTCCGGCATCCGCGGTTTCCGCGGTTGAGGGGGGACTCGGATTCGCGATGGGCACAGTCGCTGCTCGCGCCGCCTGCGTGGGAGTCGAGGGCGACGCTGGCGTCGCTGTCTCTTCGGTAGCTGGCGCTGTGGAACTGGCCGGTACGTTTACGGCAGGCTCAGAGGTGGGCTCCGGAGCCGCGCCTGCTGGGGCCATTGATCCCGGCACCGCACCATCGTCGGCTGCGTTGGTGTCGTTCTCACTCCCATTGGCTACGATCCGAGCCTCCGTCCGGAATTCGTGATAGTGAGTAAAGGCGACATCATTTAATCGGATTTGCATGGGGCCCGGAATCTGGTCCCCTGTTCCATAGGTCGGCACACCGCCGATGTTCGATGGTGCAATGTCGGCCGAAGCCGATTTAAATGGAATCATTGAAAATGCCACGCCCCTCACCGGGCAAATATAACTGCGGCCCGAGATGGTCACGGGCGCATATTCCAATAAGATCGCCGCGCGCTGTTCCTTGTTTGGCGAAGCTGTGTCGGCGATCTGGCTCAACCGCACAATGGCACCGGTCTTCGCATCGACCGCGAATTCACCATGGTACGCGGGGAAAGTCTCCTGCGCCTTGCCTCCAACCGTGACGCCCAGCTTGAAGTGCGAATCGGCCTGCGGCACGGAAAAGGAGAATATAGCTATCGGCCCGTTCGTGCCTTGCTCCCACCGCAACCATTCCACTTTGCCGCGCAAGGCGTCGCCCACAATCCCGATCAGAATCGGTCCAAACTCGCCGTCGGTGGTGAGCCCCGATGCTGGATCTTTCTTCTGCTTGCCAACGCCCTCGAATGGGACCTCGTGCCGGTCGCGATAGGTCACCATCCTGCTGTATACGCCTGTCGAATGCAACACCGTTGAAACGATTCCAACGGAAAGGCTCGGCGCCGATGAATAGTTCTCAAAATGCGTCGTCTCGCGTGTTGCATAGAAATCCGGCAGTCGCGGAATGGTATTCGCCACATACTCCACGGTCATCCTGAGCATGTGCAGTTGGGTATTCACGTCGGGCCGCGGATTACGAACCACATCGGACGCGGGGGGATCGAGAAAAGCCGACAGATCGGCCATCTTCATCAGTTGCAATTGCTCGCGCTTGCCAGGAAACTCCGCTTGCCAGCGCATCAGTCGCGACCGGGTCACGCGTTCGGTCAGCTGTATGTTCTCAAGCTCCGCTGCCACCCTTCCATCGGGGTTGCCCCGCAATTCGACAAGCAATTGCTCCATCTGTTCGATTGACATGGGTTTCGCCGCCAGCGCCGGTGAGGCGAATCCGGAAAGCAGCAGCAACAGAATCAGTTTGCGCATCGCACATCCAACCGTTTTGTGGCAAGACAAGTATAGAAGTATTCCAATTGCCACTGTGAGCGGATAGCCCCACACCCCATCCTCTTTCCCGCGTCTAACCCAGGGTGTATCGACATATATACGAGCGGGCAGCGTTCTGCCCGCAGGTATACTAAGACTTGAGCGACTCCCGGGCGTTCATTCCGGGCGCGTTTAGCCCCATCGCAGGGGCGATCTGCCATGCCGGCTTTATTTCCCTCGATTCCCGGACTCCCCCGGGGGAAGGAAGTACATGGGATCACTTCTGGAGACCATTCATTCTCCTGCAGACCTGAAGCGGCTGAATTATGACCAAATGGTTTCGCTGGCAGAGGAAATCCGCAGCTTCCTCGTTCAGACGCTCTCCAAAACCGGCGGCCATCTCGGTCCCAACCTTGGCGTTGTCGAGCTCACGCTCGCTCTACATGCCGTCTTTTCGACGCCCGAAGACAAAATCCTTTTCGACGTAAGCCATCAGGCCTATGTCCACAAGATTCTCACTGGGCGCCTCGACCGTTTCCCGACCATCCGGCAGCCCGAAGGCCTCAATGGCTTTATGCTGCGCACCGAGAGCGAGCACGACTGCTATGGCGCAGGGCACGCCGGGACTGCCCTTTCCGCCGGCCTGGGCATGGCAGTGGCCCGCGATCTGGCCGGAGGACACGAGCACGTCATCTCCGTCGCCGGCGATGCTGCATTCACCAACGGCATTTCGTTTGAAGCTCTCAACAACATCGCTGTCCACACCAAGCGCATGATCGTTGTGCTCAACGACAATGAGTGGTCAATCGACCGCAACGTGGGCGCGGTGGCGCGCTATTTCCACCGCATCGTGACCAATGAGCACTACCAGCACATGCACGCAAAGGCAACGCGCCTGATTGAGCGTTTTGCCGGCAAAACCGCGATCAAGGTTGTCCGCCGCGCCGAGGAAGCCGCCAAAAGCATGTTGTGGCCCTCCATCCTCTTTGAAGAGTTCGGCCTCGAATACTTCGGCCCCATCGACGGCCACAACCTTCCACTGCTGGTCGAGACGTTTAAGTTCCTCAAGACTCTTGACCATCCCGTTCTACTCCACATCCTCACGCAAAAAGGCCGCGGGTTTCAGCCCGCTCTGGATGGTCAAAAGAAGTTTCACGGACTGGGTCCGTACGATCCTGAAACCGGCAAGACACCCGACGGCTCGCCAACGTATGCCGAGATGTTCGCGAACGCGCTCGCCGATCTCGCTGCAAAAGATCCGCGCATCGTGGCGATCACCGCCGCCATGCCAAACGGCACGGGCCTCGATCACTTCCGGCCGCGTCACCCCAATCGCTACTTCGATGTCGGCATTGCAGAAGAACATGCCGTGGTTTTTGCCGCCGGCATGGCCACGCGCGGTTACCGACCCGTGTGCGCCATCTATTCCACATTCCTTCAGCGGGCATTCGATCCCGTTGTCCATGACGTTTGCCTGCAAAAGCTGCCGGTTCTTTTCTGCATGGATCGCGCCGGCCTTTCCGGGGACGACGGTCCCACGCACCACGGACTCTTTGATATTGCGTACCTGCGCGGGATCCCTGAGATTGTTCTCATGTCGCCGAAGGACGAGGACGAGCTCGCCGACATGCTCAAGACCGCAATCGAGATTCCCGGTCCCAGCGCAATTCGCTACCCGCGCGGCGCGGTTGCCGGCGTCGCCCGCAAGCAAGAGCCGCAATTGCTTCCCATCGGAAAGGCGGAAATCCTCTCCGATGGCTCAGACGTCGCGATCCTCGGCCTCGGCTCCATGATTTCGCTCGCGCGGTCGCTCGCTGAGCTCCTCGAGCACGACGGCTACTCCGCCGCCGTAATCAATCCCCGTTTCATCAAGCCGATCGACCGTGAGGTCCTCGCGCGCTATGCGGGCCGCGTGACCGCATTCGTCACCTTCGAAGATCATGTGAAAATGGGCGGCTTCGGAACTGCCGTTGTTGAAGCGCTTGATGAAATGGGGCTCTCCGTTCCCGTCGTTCGCATCGGCTGGCCCGACCAGTTCATCGAGCATGGCAAGGTCGACGCGCTCCGTGCCCGTTACGGCCTGACGGCAGAAGCGGCTCTCGCCCAGGTTCTCCCGCTGCTCACGCGGCGCCGCCGTCCCACTCTCGTCGCCTCCTGAATGAGGTCGCCTGAGCTTGGTCCGCTGCACGCCGAGCCGCGGAACTCCAGGCCGTATTCCCGTCTGCGTTCCATCCCAAATTCAAGACGAGATATCCACCGGAATTTCTAAGGAATGTCTAAGCACTGCCGATGAGAGAAATATCATGAGTGTTTCCCGGTCGGGGGTCGAATGCGCGCCAAAGTCACATTCCGACTATCGGTTTTGGGAGTTGTCGCGTGCGTCTGGCTGATCAGATCCGCCGACGCCGCGACGGCTAGTACCTCAATAAGTGTTTCCGCCACAGTCGAGGCTTCGTGCATGGCGACCATCACGCAGCCTGTCGCCACGACCCACGCCAAGGCGGACCCAGCCACAAACGCGTCAGTTGCCTGCAGCAACTCCGCACCGTATCGCGTGAGCTTCAATGCAAAAGCGGTGGCCGGAGACTCTGCCCGGAGCGTCATGGGTGAAGAGGCCCTGACGCGATCCTCTTCCTCCATCGGAGACGCCAATACGCTCTTGATCGTCGTGACGTACTGAGAGATTGCGCTGACGCTCGAAGTGTCGCAAAACTTATCGCCAATCCATCCTTGATTGCTTCCTTTCGCACGCGCTGGCGCCGCTTCGACGGCCAAGCCAACGTTGATTCCACTGCCTGTTTATTACATTGGTACATTCGTCCGGATGACCCGAACGTATCATTGAAGCCGTTTTTTCAAAACGGTACTGTCCCATTAACGCTCAATGACAAATTGTCAGGCGGGAGTTCCCAACAAGAACTGCCCTCGCCTGCACACTCATTGTTCTTGCGAGCACGTATGCAACGAACACACGCAAAACTGTGTTCGAACGTCGGCGGCAACTCGTGTCAGGGCTCTGTTGGTAGGATGTTCGCTCTCATTCGGAATTGCCTGATTCAGCGTTTCGCTGATCCTGTTTGACTGATGTCGGACGGCCGTTGATCTCAATTCCGAACGTTTCACCTACCAGGAGTACGTGTCATGAAGCTCTCAACCCCCTTGAAGGCCACACTGGTGTCCGTCATTCTCGGATTCCTAGTGTTGGGTCTCACTTCCACATCAGCCGTTGCTCAGACCAACCCGGCAACCACCACGTTTGGCGTCTCGGCGACGGTGCTCAAAGACTGCATCGTCTCCGCCACCGCACTTGCGTTTGGAAACTACACGGGTGCAGTCAACAGCAACACCTCCACCATCACCGTCACTTGCACCAAATCAACCACCTACACCATTGGCCTCGATCCAGGACTGGCATCGAGCGCCACGGTCACCACCCGGCAAATGCAGAACGGCGCCAGCTTGCTGAACTATGGCCTGTTTTCAAATGGCACATGGACAACGAACTGGGGCAATACTTCTGGCACCAACTGGGTGAGCGGAACCGGCAATGGCGCCGGCCAGGCGCTGACTGTCTACGGTCAGATTCCGGCAGGGCAGTACGTATCACCTGGTTCCTACGCCGATACGATCGGTGTCACCGTCACCTACTAACTTTTATTGCAACATTTGCATTTGGGATCCCCGATGATCGTGCGAAACTCATGTCCTCGAATGGCGGCGATTCTGGCGCTTGCCGGCGCAGCCGTCATTCTCCTTTTCACAGGCCCGACAGCCACGGCTCAATCCTTGTCTGTTTTGCCTGTCAACGTTTTTTTCTCACCCGGACAAAAGGCTTCGTCCTTGACCGTGACCAACACGGGACCGACCGAAACCTCCATACAGGTTCGTGCTTTCGCGTGGAGCCAGCAGAGCGGCGACGATCAATTGTCCGCCACAGATGCAGTGGTCTTGAGCCCTCCGCTCGCCACCATCGCCCCGGGAGCGTCGCAGGTCGTCCGCCTCATTTTGCGTCAGCTGCCGCAAGGGCGCGAGGCAACCTACCGAGTTCTCATCGACCAGATCCCGCCTCCGGCCGAGCCGGGGATCGTGCATATGGTCCTTCGCCTGTCGATTCCTCTCTTCGCTCAGCCGCCGACGCGTGCGGTTCCGCATGTGCAATTTCAACTGGCGGTCGACTCCGGGAAGCTCTTCCTAGTGGGAGTCAACGATGGTCTTAGCCATGAGGTGGTTCGCGATATCGTGCTGTCGGCCAACGACGGGCGAGAGCTCAAAACGGAGCCGAGTGCATCGCCCTATATTCTCGCCGGAGTTACTCGGCGTTGGCCCATCGTCCTCGAAGGCCCGTTGCCGCAATCAGGCCAAACCCTGCAGTTGACTGCTCACACGGACGCCGGCGTTATCAAGCAGCAGGTCGGCTTCGTCGCGGCACCATGATCGTCGAGAAGCAATGGCCAGGCGGCTCTGCTGTACTCAGATCGTTTTCATTTTGATGGGCGCCCTGTCGCAACAGGTTGCAGCCTCGAGCCCAGCTGTCTCTTCGTCCAATCCCCCCAGCCCCGCAGCCTCCGCTACAGCCAATGCCACCGACGACGAAACTTTGTATCTGGACGTGAAGATCGATGGTCATTCCATCGGTAAAATCGGCGAATTCACGTTGCGCCGCGGCCAGTTGATGGCTCGTCCAAGCGAACTGCGCGGCATCGGGTTAAGAGTTCCAGTATCTCGCGCTTCCACAACCGGCGGTTTCATTTACTTGTCCGATTTGCCGGGAGTGACCTGGAATCTCGATGAGAAAAACCAGACACTTGCACTGACAGCCAGCGACAGTGCTTTGCTGCCGACTGAGTTGCAGCCGGTTGGAACAGAGCCGGCGGGAAGCCGCCGCGTAATCGAAAGCGGCACTGGCGTTACGCTGAATTACGACACTGTGGGCACGTTTTCCGGCGGCCAAAAAGGTGGCAGCGGATCCTTCGAGACAAGAGCGTTCTCGCCCTGGGGCATTGTGAGCTCCGAGTGGCTCGCATTTGCGGGTTCGAATTCAGGCGCCACGGGCTCAAACACGGCTATTCGCCTCGATTCATCTTATACGTTCGCCGATGTAAACTCGCTGCGCCGTTATAGCCTGGGCGATTTCATCAACGGTGGCCTTTCCTGGACCCGCCCCCTTCACATCGAGGGATTCCAAGTCATTTCGGACTTCAGCATGCGTCCCGATCTGGTCACGTTTCCCTTGCCGTCGATTGCCGGTTCTACAGCAGTTCCCTCTACCGTGAATGTGCTCACCGACGGCAACCTGGCGGTTTCCAGCCAAGTCACCCCCGGACCCTTCGAGGTTCCGCAACTTCCGGTGGTCGAGGGCGCAGGCACGATCTCCATGACGGTGACGAACTCGCTGGGCCAACAAGTGACCTTGACGCAACCTTTCTATGCCAGTTCCACGATGCTCGCTCCGGGCCTTCAGACTTTCGGGGTGCAAGCTGGTCTGGTACGGCGCAACTGGGGTTCGGTAAGCAATGACTATGGAAAGCTTGCGGCTACCGCGATCTATCGTCGCGGCCTCACCAACCACTTCACGATCGAAGGCAGCACCGAGACCACTCCTGGTGCATTCATGGCGGGTGTCGGCGGTGTGGCGCAAGTCGACGACCTGGGCGTGGTCAACTTCGCAATTGCGCCCAGCTTTGCATCGGGAAAAGCCGGCGCGCAGTTTTCCGCGGGGATGCAGCGCATCGGCAGGATCTTCAGCCTGGGGGCATCCGCGATCATGGCCGACCGCAACTACCGCGATGTCGCGTCTGAAAACGGAGACGGAGTCCCTCGAAAACAATTGAGTGCCTTCACCGGTTTGTCTCTCAGGCGATTCGGCTCGGGTGGCCTGGCCTATGCGGCGCTCAACATGGACGCCTCGCCCACACCGCTCCAACAAGTCATCACGACCGCCGCCCAGCACTCTCAGGTAGTGTCAGTGAACTATTCGTTCCAGATCCATCACGCTTTTCTGTATGCCACGGAGTTTCGCGACCTTGTGAACAAAGGCAGCAGCGGGCTGCAGATTGGGCTGACCATCCCATTCGGAAAACGCAATTCGGTAACTGCCAGCGGGGGTTCGGAGGGTTCGGCTCAGATCGATGTGCAACAGCCGGCGCCCATGATCGGCAATTGGGGCTACGAAGCCTTCATCTCCGGAGGCGATACCACTCATGTATTTGCGCAGGGACAATACAAGTCACCCGTAGGCTTATTCACCGCCGGAGTTGACAACGACGCGGGTGCGACGACGGTGCGCATAGAATCTCAGGGCGCATTGTCTTTCGTCGATGGCGAACTATTCCCGTCCAACACCATCTACGACAGTTTCGCTGTTGTTGACACGGGACCGATGGACCATGTGCACGTCCTTCAGGAGAACCGTGACGTCGGCAGCACCAATTCCTCGGGCCGACTGCTGGTGCCGGACATGCGCGCGTTTGACTTGAACCAAATCTCCATTGCACCCACCGACATTCCGCCGGACGTTACCATCGACAATGCCTCTCGCGTGGTGCGCCCCCAGGATCGTTCTGGCGTTGTTCTCAAGTTTCCCATCAAATTCAGTCACGGCGCATTGTTGCAATTAGTGGATGAAGCCGGCGTCGCTATCCCGCTAGGCAGTACGGCAACGCTCAAGACCACAGGCGTCGTTGTCCCTGTAGGCTATGACGGGGATGCCTACGTCGAGGATCTCAGTCCCCACAATCAACTTGCTATCGAGTTTCCGGACGGGCGCCGTTGCGCCGTGACTTTCGACTACGCGCCAGTAGCCGGAGAAATTCCATCGATTGGCCCGCTTCGTTGCCTGGAGAATAAGCCATGACACGAAGACTCGCCTATGCAGCGCTTCTTTTACTCCTGTTTGCAACCCGAGCCTCGGCCACGAATTCCTGTTCGGCCTATGCGTCGGGAATCGTCTTCGGCAGCTACTTTGGTTCGGTCGTAAATGTTACCGGTACGGTAACTGTCACCTGCACCAACGGCCAGGCATACGACGTCGCTCTCAATGCAGGGTTGGCAAGCGGCGCGACCGTAACCGCCCGCTCAATGACGAATGGCTCTGCCGAGTTGGGCTACAAGCTGTTCAGCAACTCCGCGCGTACCACCAATTGGGGCAATTCATCCAGCACTGGTTGGGTCGCAGGCACTGGCACAGGAAGCGCCCAAACCTATATCATCTACGCGCAGATTCCGGCGTCGGAGACCGGAGCGTTGGAATCCTACACCGATACGATCACCGCGTCCGCTTCAGGTACCGGCATCACCACCGCCACCGCCGAGTTCAGTGTCACTGCGACCATCGTGAAAGACTGCACGGTTTCGGCGACCAGTCTCGCCTTTGGCAACTACACAGGCGCACTCAATAGCACTACATCCACGATCTCGGCCAAATGTACCAGCGGTACTGCGTACACGGTTGGCCTCAGTGCGGGGTTGGCAACCGGCGCCACCGTCACGAACCGCAGCATGACCGGTCCCGGTTCGGCCTTGCTAAAGTACGACCTTTATAGCAACTCCGGCCACACAACCAACTGGGGCAATACGTCCGCTACGAATTGGGTCAGCGGAACCGGCAACGGATCGACCCAAAACCTCACCGTCTACGGCCAGATTCCCGCAGCACAGTATGTGACACCCGGTTCTTACACTGACACGATTACCGTTTCCGTCACCTATTGACCGGCACTTCACCAGCTGACCCATTTATCCTGCTCCTTATATGTCCCGTCCTGTCGACTCGCCACCCCGGCGATTTCGGTTGCCGCGCCGATGGATTCTTTGGCTCGCTGCAGGCTTGGTTCTGCGCCTGATTTTCATCTCCTTCCCGCGCCCCGTCGACGATGACACGTGGGACTACCTCCAGATGGGTCACAATCTCTTCCACTACGGCATCTATGGCACGGGAACGGGAGACGACATGGGCCCCTCTACCTATCGGCTCCCCGGTTATCCCATTTTCCTCGCCACATTTGAGCTCCTTTTCGCGCGCATCTGGCCGAACACCTGGTTCACTACCGTCTTTCTCTTTCAGACTGCCGTCGATCTCGTCTCCGGTTTACTCCTCGCGGCTTTCGCGCGCCGCCAACTGTCCGCCCGCGCAGCTGAAGTCACGCTCGTCCTGGCCATGCTCTGCCCTTTTACAGCGGTTTATTCGGCAATCGCCATGACCGAATGTTTATCGCTTTTCGCCATCTCTCTCGGACTCTATGCGGCCGGCCGCGCAATCACCGCTGAGGCATCGGGCACGCGCGATGTTTTCGCGCTGATCCTGGCGGGCTGCGCCGCAGCGCTGGGGACCCTGCTTCGTCCGGACGGCATCTTCCTATGCGGAGCAATCGCTATTGGCCTCTTTTTCTACACGCTACGCAGCTGCCTCCGCATGCAACCAGCGCTGATTGCCATGCGCCGCAGCGTTGCTGCCACGTCCATCTTTTGCTTTGTCGCTTTGTTGCCTCTGGTTCCGTGGACCGTCCGCAACTGGCAGGTCTTTCACATCTTTCAGCCGCTCGCGCCCCGCTACGCCGATCCCGGCGAGCTCTCGATTGCCGGCGCGCGCCGTTGGCTGCGTACCTGGACCGTCGATTTCGTCGACACTGCTGTCGTCTGCTGGCATTTTCCCGGCGACTTTGTCGACCCACTCGACATTCCTCAGCGCGCTTTCGATTCACCCCAGCAGCGCGCCTATGGGCTCGAGCTCCTCGCCCAATACAACCGTGATTACGTTCTCACTCCCTCGCTCATTGATCGCTTTGGCGCCATAGCCGCTCAAAACATCGAGGCCCATCCCATCCGCTACTACTTCGGCCTCCCGATCTTGCGCGATGCCGACATGATGTTTCGCCCCCGAACACTCGAGTTCGGGCTGGATGTCTTCTGGTGGCGCTGGAGCGAGCATCCAACCCAAACCGTGTGGGCGGTCTTGCTCGGGCTCCTCAATCTCTTCTACGTTGCCGCCGCGGTTTGGGCCTTCCTTCGCCGCCGCGTTCCATGGGCTTTGATGTTGGGCTCGTATCTCATTTTGCGTTTCATCCTACTTGGCGCAATGGAAAATCCCGAGCCGCGCTATACAGTGCAGTGTTTCCCCATCCTTATCGTCGCCGCTGCTGCCGCTCTCACCCGTTCGCGGCCCGGCGCACAAGACGAACTCCGATAGCTCCGCAAACGCTGCCCGCCCGCTGCCTTTACCCCCTTGTGCGACAATCCTCTTCGGACCGTCATTTCCATGCGCCTGTTTCACTTTTTCCCGGGTCTGCTCGTGATCGGCTGCGTTCTAGCCGCGGTTCCGGCCCAATCTCAAACGGAATCCACGGCGCAGGCCGTCCCTCTCGTGCTTTCCGGCGGCACGGTCATCGATCTTACGGGCTGGGGCGACTCGGCCCGCGACCTGGCCGGCGCGATTGTTGTCATCCGAGACGGACGCATTACCGATGTCGGTTCCGCTGACCAGATCTCCATTCCTAAAGACGCTCGCGTCATCGACTGCACGAGCAAATTTCTTATTCCCGGTCTTATCGACGGCTTTGCCGGCATGAACTCCCAGGCCCAGGCCAACGCCAATCTCTACATGGGCGTCACCACCGTCGTCGCGCGTGCCGATTCGGAACGCGGATTCATCGATAGCGACGCTCATCCAAGCCCGCACGTCTATCCCATTGACACCATCGGCGTCACCGACAACTGGAGCCTTTTGGCCCGGCAGCCCGAGTGGGTTTCCAAGCTGCGCGAAGGCGCGCATCCCGTCGAGCTTGCCCCACAGGATACCGCTCGCCAGATGGTCGATTCCGCACACATCGGTACGCGCGTTCTCCTGCTCACTGCCCACCTCACCGCGGCCAACTCACAATGGATCATTGCGCGCGCTCACGAAATGGGTCTCGCCACCTACGGTCAGTTCGTTTCGACCCCTTACCGTGTTGGCGACGAGTCCGGAGTTGACGTTCTCGTGGGGATGGACCACTACGATCTAGGCGTCGTTCCTGATGAGCTTCAGCGTCCACTGGTCGACGATCCCGACGGCCCCTCCGCCGACACCGCATACGACTACTCGGAACGGATCCCTCCTACGGATGTCCGCTTGCGCAACTACGCCCATTTCCTCGCCACTCACCACGCTGCGCTCATGCCCAGCTTCAGCCTCTACTATGTCGAGCTTCCGGGTCATCGTAATCTCTGGCTGGAGCCGGCAGCGGCGCTTCTCGATCCCGGCCGCATGTTTCATCCCACCGACCCCGCCACCGGCGAAATGATGTTTCCTCTGCCCAGTTGGTCGCGTCACCTTCCCGCCACGGCGCAGCACTGGATGGAGACGGATCAGCAGAAGAAAGCCGGTCAGACTGCTCTTCGTCTCTGGCGCATCAACCAGACACTCTTCTCCGCGTTTCCCCATTACCTCGCCGGCTCGGGAGCTGACGCCATGGGCACTATGCCCGGCGTCTCGCTGCACACGGAGCTTGAAATGCTCGTTCGTCTCGGGCTATCTCCGCGAGAGGCCCTGGCCTCCGCCACCAATAACTATTCTCTTCAGCTCGGTTGGAATGAGCTTGGCCTCATTGCGGCCGGACGTCGCGCCGACATCCTCATCCTTGATTCAGACCCCACGACCAATATCTGGAACGCGCGCCGCATCTCCGATATCATTCTCGATGGGGAACCCCTCGACCGCAGCTCGCTTCTCCACCTTCATAAGTAGCCATTGAAGGCTGACCTCCACCGTCAACTCCGCTGTTATGTTCCCTTAGTCCCTCGGTCCCTTGTTCCCTGCCTCACATGATTTACCCTTGATTACTGGCGCTCAAACGTCCTCATGCCTCGCTCCCCTTCTCGAAATCGCACTCGCGGCAAGCGCCACAATCGTCTGTTGCTCCTGATCGCACTCTATAAATTTCTCTATGCCCTGTTCTTCATTGCCATCGGCATCGGCGCCCACCGGCTCCTCCACAAGGACCTAGCCGACGAAATAGACCTCTTCGCCCGCTATCTGCGCTTCAATCCTGAGTCGCGCCTCGTCACCTTCATCCTTGAGAAAGCCTCCCTCGTCAACGACCCCCTCCTGCGCCGCATCGGCTTGTTTGCCTATTGCTATGCCGCTGTCACCCTGGCTGAAGGCATCGGCCTCTATCTTGAAAAGGCCTGGGGCGAGTTCCTCACTCTCGCCATCACCGCTTCGTTTCTTCCGTGGGAGCTCTTTGAAATTTTCCGTCACCTCTCGTGGATTCGCATTGGCCTATTCGCCATCAACATTCTCGTGTTCGTCTATCTGTTGCGCGTCATCCTCGACCGCGCTCGCCACCGTGCCAGATCGTTTATGAAGTCCTAGCCATCCGCTGCAGATTGCCTTGGCACCGATTTCGTCAGAATCTTCGCTTTTTGTTCTCCTATCATATTCAGGCACACCTGTCCAGATGGGGGATCACAGCAGTAAACCCCATATCTTGTGGTGTTTTTAGTTTTCTTAGCTATTAGTCGATTTTCCCGGACTGCATCGAATTTCCAGCCGCTTTCCACCGATTTTTCACTTGGCGGAGAGAGATTTCAGGGGTACTATCGACCGAAGTGGAACATTTTGGAGTTAAGTGGAGTGATCTGGAATCAAGATCTGGAACCACCTAACTACCTTTGTCTTTCTTCAGTTTACCCCCATTTGGGACTTTTGAAAGGCAATCCGGGCGCCGCAGACGCTGAGGAACCAGTCTGGCTAACCGGCGACCAAAACAGTTCGAAGAGTTGATCGGTTCGCGGTACGGCAGGAAATAGGCCGCGGAAGGCAAATGAGGCAGAAAAATGTTTCGCGGCAACCATCCAGCAAAGGTCGAGGACAACGGGCGGCTCAAGCTTCCGGTCCCGTTCAAGCAGTTGCTGGATGCCGGCAATGTTTCGGACCTCTATGTGACCAGCGAAGACGGCAAGCGTGCGCAGATTTGGCCGCTTGGCGAGTGGGAAAAGATTGAGGCCCACCTGGCACGCCACAGCACGATGAACGACTCGGTAATGAGGTACCTGGATTTGACCAGCTATTACGGCCAGCAAGTGAAGATGGACGCCCAGGGCCGGATCATGCTTCCTCAGATCCTGCGCTCTACGGCAAAGCTGGAAGGCGATCTGGCCGTGATGGGCAAAATCACTCATCTCGAGGTGGTAAACCGCTCGGCATTTGAACAGGATCTGCCCACCGGCAATCTCAGTTCGGACGATCGCAGGCAGGTTGGCGGAATTCTGGCCGAGGGAAGCGGTTCATAAGCCCCTCAGGGGGGCGCGCATGACGCAGCAAAAAGCACGCCATGTGCCGGTTCTTTTTCAGGATGTGATGGATTTTATCCGCGTGCGGCACGGCGGCACTTATGTCGACTGCACGCTGGGATTGGCCGGACATGCCGAAGGCATCGTCACGCAACTGGGATCGGCGGGGCACTTCATTGGATTCGACCGCGATCCCGAGGCGCTGGAGTTGGCAAAGGCTCGACTCGCAAACGTCTGCGAGGAGCTGAGCAGCGAGGCGCCGCAAGTGACTTTGATCGGCGAAGCATTCAGCACCATCGCCGAGCATGTGAAGCCGACTTCAGTGGATGGATTGCTGGCCGACTTTGGAGCAAGCAGCCTGCACTTCGATGAGGCGCGCAGGGGATTTAGTTTTCAGGCGGACGGGCCGCTGGACATGCGTATGGATACGCGGTCCGGCCCAACCGCCGAACAAGTGGTGAATGAGACGGGCGAGCGCGAGCTGGCAAATCTCATTTACGAATACGGTGAGGAAAGGAGGTCGCGGACAGTCGCCAGAGCCATTGTGCGGGGGCGGCCGGTTACATCAACGGCGCAGTTAGCCAGGATCGTTGCCTCAGCCGTCCCGCCAATGAAATACATTCACCCGGCTACCAGAACCTTTCAGGCGCTGCGGATCTTCGTTAATCGGGAATTGCACGAAATTCGGGCTTTGTTTGAGGCCGCACCGCAATTGCTTAAGCCCTCCGCACGGCTCGTCGTTATCAGCTTTCATTCATTAGAAGATCGCATTGCGAAAGACAGCATCCGGGAAGGCGCGCAGAAGGGAATCTGGAAGATTTTAACCAGAAAGCCTGTTACTGCGAAGGAAGAAGAGATCAACCGCAACCCGCGCTCGCGCAGCGCCAAGCTGAGAGCAGCGGAACGGCAGTAGACAAAGGGACGAGGAGAATCACGATGGCGGCATGTGTAACAACTTATTTTGAGGCGGGCAGAAGCTTGGGGCCGCGAATCGCCGAACATAACGCCGCGATGATGGCGCAGCAGATTCAACTCCGCCGCCGCGTGCGTATGCCGGAGTACTATTTCGCGAAGCATTTCGACAATTCCCGCCTCGTAAAGGCCTCTGACCCGGTCCGCGTACGCGAGATGCGCGTCTTTTCTGCTGCCGTCGTGGTGCTTTTCTCGCTCATCATGATTTACGGTCTGCAACACTTCTATGCCATCGAGAGCAGCTACCACGTGGAGAGCGAAAAGCAGACGCTCGATCAGTTGCGCGAGGAGAATCGCCAATTGCGCCTGAATGAAGCCGAACTCACGCAGCCCGGCCGCATCGACCAGATGGCCCGGCAGCTTGGACTCGCCGAGCCGCAGCCTGGCCAGGTGATTTACTCCGACGCGCGTCCTGAACCGGGTGCTCCTGCTCTTGCTCAAGTCGCTCCGTCGGCCCCTGCGGCCCAATAGACCCTGTTCCACCGGACTCGAGAGAAATGTCGGCAGCCGCACAAGCCATCCGCAGCCGTACTCAAACACCAAAAGGCGTGCCCCTCAAGCGGGCACGCTTCTTCGTGATCTGCCTCTTTTTCCTGGTCTGGGTCTGTGCCATCTCTGGCCGCCTCTTCTGGCTGCAAATCGTCCGTCACCGCGACTTCGTTGAGCGCGCAGAGAAACAGCAGCAGCGGACCTTTGAAGTGGCTCCCCGCCGCGGCGTTCTCTATGATCGCAACCTCCGCGAGCTGGCCATGACGGTGCTGGTCCCCTCTATCTACGCCGATCCTTCGCAGATTGCCGACAAGCAGGCCGCCGCCAGGACGCTCGCTGCTTTGGTTCACACCGATCCTGACGACGCGCTCACTAACCAGACGCAGATTGCCGCACGACTCGACGATGGCCGTAATTTTGCCTGGATCGCACGGCGCGTTACGCCGCAGGTCGCCGCCGCGGTGAAGGCGCTCAACATGAAGGGCATCTATTTCCAAAAAGAGTTTGCGCGCTTCTACCCTGACAATCAGCTGGCCGCGCAAATACTCGGATATGTTGGAAGCGACGATGACGGACTGGGAGGCCTGGAAGAAAAATTCGACAGCGAGCTGCACGGAACGCCGGGGCTGATGTATACGGCCGTTGACGCTCGCCGCAAGGTTCTGGGCTCAAGCGAGCATGATCCGGAACCAGGACAGAATCTCGTGCTCACAGTTGACGAGAACATTCAATTCATGGCGGAGCGCGCGCTCGACCACGCCATGCAGAAAACGCAGGCACTGAATGGTACCGTGGTAGTGCAGGATGTGCACACCGGGCAAATTCTGGCCCTCGCCATTCGCCCGACATTCAATCCCAACCAGGTTCGTCATGCCGCTCCCGATCAGCTCCGCGACCACGCCGTGAGCGACGTCTATGAGCCGGGATCCGTCTTCAAGCTCGTCACGTATTCCGCGGTCATGGATTCGGCTGTCGCCAAACCCGATGACATGATCGACTGCTCCGGGGGGCAGATTACCGTCGCCGGCCAGGTCATTCACGACGATAAGAGCGACCGGGGCCTGGGCACGGTGAACGTGGCCACTGCACTCGCCCAATCGAGCGATGTCTGCGCCATCAAGCTTGCGCTCAGGCTTGGGCCTGACAAGATGTACCAATACATCCGGAGCTTCGGATTTGGTGCGCGGTCCAGTGTCGAGCTTCCAGGCGAAACGCGCGGGCTTCTCCGCCCGCTCAAGAATTGGCGACCCGCGTCGATCGGCTACGTCGCCATCGGACAGGAGGTCGCGGTCACCCCGCTTCAGCTCGTCTCCATGGTCTCCACCATCGCCAACGGCGGAACGTACTTACCGCCCCGCATCCTCATGCAGGGCAGTTCCGCGGCTCTTGACCAAAAGGCTGGCGTGCCGCAGGTGGCGCCGCAATTTGTTGCCAGCCCGGTCAAGGCAGGTGAAGATCTGCCAAGCCAACTCCCGCCCGGAGCGCATCGCGTCATCAGTGCTTTGGCCGCCGCCGAGATGCGCCAGATGATGGAAGGCGTGGTTCTCTTTGGTACCGGCAAGGAAGCGCAACTCGACGGGTACTCTTCCGGCGGCAAGACAGGCACCGCGCAAAAAATCGATCCGGTCACCCACACCTATTCGAAGACCATGCATATTGCCTCGTTCACGGGCTTCGCGCCAGTTAACTCACCCGTCATCGCCGTGGCCGTCGTCCTCGACTCGCCGAAAGGCCAGTACTATGCCACGGCGACCTCTGCCCCGGTCTTTGCTGAGGTGGCACAGCAGATTCTCGAATACCTCGGCGTGCAGCACGACATCGAGCTGCGCCCGGCCGACCTGGCCTCAAAGAAGGACGCACCCGTCACAGAAGACGATGCTCCGGCGCAAGAGGAAAACATCCAGGCCCTCTACGACGCTGCCAACGATTTGCCCAGCGACGACCCACTCCGGGCTTTGCCCACTTCAACAGCCAAATCAATCCCGCCTGCCAACCCGGCTTCAACAACGCCTTCGAATTCCCCGGCAACACCCAAAACCAGCGCAGCCTCCCAGCCCTCCCCCAACGCACTTGGTCCTCCACAGCGCCAAGGGCCGGGTCCGTCCCCTGCCGCGACCACCATCGTAGTTGCCGACGTTGGACAACTGCGCGTGCCGTCCCTCGTTGGCTTGCCGATTCGCGAAATCATTGAACAAGCCGGCAGCGCAGGGCTTCAAGTGGAGATCGCCGG
Source organism: Occallatibacter sp. (assembly GCA_036489735.1). Taxonomy (GTDB): domain Bacteria; phylum Acidobacteriota; class Terriglobia; order Terriglobales; family Acidobacteriaceae; genus Telmatobacter. The sequence continues at coordinate 49,471 of DASXFF010000117.1, forward strand.
TGACGGCATTGCGCGCGAGCAAGCCCCAGCGCCCGGCACAGCAGTCCGCCCAGGCACAAAAATCGTGGTCCGCTGTTCACGCTAATCCCGGCTGCCTCATTCCGCTCTGCCGCTGCTCGTAACCCGGCTTCACTTGACAGCCGGTCTCTCGCTCCTTTACTCTCGCCGCCATAGTGGTCAGACCACTTTAGATAGATCGTACCGATCGGCCTGCCGCTTCGAGGTCATCCAAATGCTGTCGCAAACTCTCCCAAAAGTCCTGATTGCGGGACTGCTTGCTGTCCTGTATGCTTCCACTCTTTCTGCGCAGGCCCGGGCAACCGGCGATCCGCGCATCATCACTGAACCCACCTACCCCGCCGTCTGCATGGTTCTGCAAGCTCAATTCAGCAACGCGCAGCGTGCAACTCCTCCGGCCTCGGCTGACGACGACACGGCCCGCCTGACGAGTGCGCTTAGTAGCTGCGCCGGTACCGGCCAGAGCGTAGTCCTGCTCCCCACAAATACGAATGATGCCTTCTATGCGGGCGCCCTCACCGTCAGCGGTGAAGCGCTGGTGGTCGCTCGTGGCGCCACCTTGTTTGGCAGCAACTATGGGACAAGTCAATTTATCTCCGTCACGGGCAACAACGCGGCCATCATGGGACCCGGCACGATCGATGGCCGCGCTGATTTGCCAATCTCTGGTACGCCTCGGCTGATCAACGCCAAACACATTACCAATTTCACCGCATACAACGTCACCCTCACCCACTCCGGCAAAATGCACCTTTACATGGAGGATGGATCGGATGTCACCGTTTGGAAACTCACGGTGGCTACACCTGCCAACACCAAGAACACTGACGGTGTCGATATCGATAGCCTGAGCGACGTGACAGTTGCGTACTCATCCATCGAAGATGGTGACGATGGCATCGTCGTCAAAACCAACTCCGCGCCTGCGTTCAATATCACCGTGAAAGACAATGTGCTCTACGGCACCCACGGCCTCTCGATCGGCAGCCAGACCATGTACGGAGTCACCAACGTGCTGTGGCAGGACAACACAGTATTCGGGACCGACAAGTTCGGAAATGTCTCCACTGATAACAACGGTATCCGAATCAAGACCAGCCCCAGTTGCGGTGGTCTGGTTCAGCAGGTCACTTACCGCGACACGATTCTGATCGGGGTCAAGCACCCTTTATACTTCGCCACGGACTACAGTTGCTCCACGGCCAACAACGCCATAATCCCGCTGTACCAGGACGTCCTGGTTGACGGCCTGTTATCGGCTAACTCGCAGTCGGGCTCTTACTCTGAGTTCGAGGGATACGACCAGAACCACATCCTTGGCCTCTATTTGGCCTACGTTTATCTCGACTCCACCACCCAGCAGAGCACTCAATATGCGAACGTCGGACTCGACCTGTCGAACATCGTTCCGGCAGGTACCGGCGTAACAACTTTCAGTTTTTTCATACCGCCGCCGATCCTCTAGAGTTGTTGCTCATGATGATCAATGCCTGTCTCGAAAAAATCCCCGGTACCCTGTCATGGGGCCCGGGGATCGCGGTTCCGCCACTGAATAGGCGAAATCGCGAATACTTTACTCGCCACCGGGGAGTCGACGCCGTAATCTGGCAGTATGTCGGTACCATCATGGCGTCCATTCCAAGATGGCGCGACCCTCGGCCTTCCCGGCTCTGAGGAGGGAGTAGTCGTTCGCGACGAAGAGCATTCTCTCGGTGCACGCATCACGCTTGAGCGCGAGCCCGGCGTCGCTCCCTTCGCCATCACCTGCGGCATCTATGGCTGGATGATGCATACCTGCTTCCTCAGCAGTGAGGCGGAGGCCGAATCGCAATACGACCTGATGAAGAATTCGCTTTCGGAGCTCCTTGAAGACGCGGCTCGGACCGCGATCATCGACGGCGGCCGCCAGATTCTCATGGACGGCGTCGAAAAATTTGTCGGCGAGTATCCGTGACCGGCGTAGCAGTTAAACTTTGTCCGCCATTGCTCCGCATCCATCACAACAATCTACAATCAACCTCGAGATGAATTGGAACGACCTAGTCTCCGAAGTTGCCTCCATTGGCTCTGCCGGCAGCACAGCCGCGCCCATCACCGGCGTTGAGTACGACTCTCGCCGCGTCCGCCCCGGCGCTGTTTTTGTCGCCATGAAGGGCGGCTCGAGCGACGGCAATCGTTTTATTCAGATGGCCATCGCCGCGGGCGCAGTTGGCATTCTCACTGACTCCGAGCAAACATTCGACCATCTCACCGTCTATCACCCCAATCTGGCTGTTCTTCACGTTGAACACGGGAGGCGCGCGCTGGCCCAGGCCGCCGCTGCTTTCTTCGGGCATCCGGAGCGCTCGCTCGCCGCCACTGGAATCACAGGCACCAACGGCAAAACCACCACCGCCTTTCTCACCGAATCGCTGCTGAACTCCGCCGCCCGTTCCAGCGTTCTCATCGGCACCATCGAGTGCCATATTGCCGGCGAAGTCCGGCCCTCGATCCACACCACTCCCGAGTCCCGCGACCTTTTTGAAATGATGGCGGAAGGTTTTGCGCGTGGCGCGGAAGAGCTCGTCACCGAAGTTTCAAGCCACGCCCTCGACCAGGGCCGGATGTTCGGTATTCCGTTCGACGTTGCCATCTACACCAACCTCACGCGCGACCATCTCGATTACCACCAGACAATGGAAAATTACTTCGCAGCCAAGCGCCTGCTCTTCGATGGAACAGTCTATCCACCTCCGCGTGTCGCTGTGATCAATGCCCTCGATCCACGCGCTGATGAACTCGGCCGAGCTGCGAGAGCAGCGGGCGCTGAGATTCGCACGTACGGAATCGGCGCTGGCGAATGGCGCGCCGCCAGCTACACCCTCACGCCTGCTGGCGCGACGATTCAGCTTGAAACTCCCGCCGGCTCAGCCTGCCTCTCCTCGCGATTGGCGGGTGAAGTCAACATCCTCAACCTCCTCGCGGCGTTCGCTGCCGCCCACGCACGCGGCGTTTCGTTTTCTCATCTCGCCGGCGCTGTTCCAATGCTCAAGCCCGTGCCCGGCCGCTTCCAATCCGTCGATGCTGGCCAGCCCTTCACAGTGATTGTCGACTACGCGCACACCGACGATGCGCTGCGCAATCTGACGGCGCTCGCCCGCCAGATTACGGCTGCTTCCGGGTCGCGGGTGATCACGCTCTTCGGCTGTGGAGGGGATCGCGACCGCACCAAGCGCCCCAAAATGGGCCAGGCCGCCGGCGAAGGCAGCGATTTCGTGGTCGCCACGAGTGATAATCCCCGCTCCGAGGATCCGGCATCGATCCTCGCTGAAATCGAACCGGGCCTGCAATCAACCGGCGTCGCGTATACCGTCGAAATCGATCGCGCCTCTGCCATTCGTCTTGCGCTCGAAGCCGCAAAAGCCGGCGACGTGGTTCTCCTCGCCGGGAAGGGCCACGAGAAAGAACAGATCCTTGCAGACCGCACCATCCCGTTCGACGATGCTGATGTCACGCTTTCCATCCTTGCCGAATTGGGCTATCGTGAAGTCCGATGAAGCTCACGCTCGCAGAAGTCGCGATGGGCGCCGGAGCAGTGCTCGAGGCGCCGGCCAGTGTGCCCAATGCCGGTGCGCTGCTGGCGTCCGGCTACTCCATTGACTCGCGCACCATCGCGCCCGGAGAACTCTTCTTCGCCGTTCGCGGCGAGCGCCACGATGGCCACGACTTTGTCGTTGCAACCTTCGAACGCGGCGCCGTAGCCGCAGTCGTTTCTCGCGCGCGTGCCGCTTCCCTTCCCGATGCGGTTCTTGCTCATCCTTTGCTCATCGCGGAGGACCCACTCGCGGCCATGCAGGCGCTCGCACTCCATGTGCGCCGCCAGTGGGGTCATCGTGTGGTAGCCGTCACTGGATCTGCCGGAAAAACCACCACCAAGGAAGCGGTCGCGGCCGCTCTCGGCGCGAAATTCCAAGTCCTCAAGTCGAAAGGAAACCTCAATAATAATTTCGGCCTTCCCCTTCAACTTCTTCGCCTGATGCCCGAGCACGAATTCGCCGTGGTCGAGATGGGCATGAATCACTCCGGCGAGATCGCCGCGCTGGCCAGAATTGCTTCGCCCGATTGGGGCGTGATCACCAACATCGGGTCCGCACACATTGAAAACTTTGCCGACGGCCAGGCTGGCATCGCGCGCGCCAAGTTCGAGCTTATCGAAGCGCTTCCCGCGAACGGCGTCGCCTTCCTCAACTGCGACGACGCCTATGCCGCCCAGTTTGGCCGCGACTTTTCCGGTCGGGTCGTTTACTTCGGCGCCGGGCCCTGCGCCGATCCGCAAATCCTCGCCTCCGCTGAGGACAACGACGGTCTGCACGTCCGCATTCGCGCCAGCGATCGCGAAACCGGCTTCACCCTTCAGTTGCTCGGCTCCCATAATGCCTCAAACGCTGTTGCCGGATTGGCTGTAGCGCTCGAAGCAGGCGTCGATCTCGATGCCGCAATTGCCGCAATCGCTTCCCTTACCGCCGGAGACAAGCGCGGCGAGGTTATAGAAGTTGGCGGGGCCACGATTCTCAACGACAGTTACAACTCCAACCCTGAAGCTCTCCGCTCGATGATCCGCACGCTCGCCGCGCGTCCCACGAAAGGGCGCCGCATCCTCATCGCCGGCGAGATGCTCGAACTTGGCGAGCACGCCCCAGCGCTGCACTTCGATTGTGGCCGTGCCGCAGCGCAGGCTGGCCTCGATCTCGTTGTTGCCGTGCAGGGCAATGCCGAACACCTGGCCACCGCCGCATGTGCAGGCGGAGTACCGGCCGTCTTTCTCCGCGACGCCGACGCTGCCGGCCAGTGGCTGGTTGAAAATCTTCGCCCAGGTGACGTGGTCCTCATCAAAGGCTCTCGCGGTGTCCATCTTGAGCGCGCCATCGAAATCATGACCAACAACCATCGAGAAGGCCAATGAAGGTTCGAAAATCCTCTTTCCTCGTCACGCTGATCCTGTTCCTCGCCTCCGTCGCTTCGCTCGCCGCCCAATCCGATCCTGCATGGTTGGCCCCGTTTCCCGCCTTCCATATCGCCGGCAACCTCTACTACGTCGGTAGCCAGGATCTCGGCTCCTATCTCATTGCTACCCCGCGCGGGCTCATTCTCATCAATTCAAGCTTCGAGGCGTCGGTGCCACTGATCCGCAAGAGCGTTGAGTCTCTCGGTTTCCACTTCAGCGACATCAAAATCCTGCTCATTAGCCACGCGCACAATGACCACTGCGCCGGCAGCGAACAAATCATTCGCCTCACCGGCGCAAAGTATTACGTCATGGCCGGCGACGTATCGGTCGTCGAGTCCGGCGGCAGAACCGACTTTCAATACGGTGCTGACAAGACCAATCGGTATCCATCCGCGCATGTCGATCGCGTTCTCCGCGACGGCGACATGGTCTCCCTCGGCGGCACCGTACTCACTGCTCGTCTCACGCCAGGCCACACCAGGGGAACCACCACTTGGACGCTTGATGAAACAGAAGATGGCCGCAACCTCCACGTCGTCATCGTCGGCAGCCCGAATGTAAACCCCGGATACAAATTGGTTGGTAATAAGACTTATCCGCAAATCGCCGCTGACTACAGGCGCGGCTTCCGGCTGCTCGAGAAACTCCCCTGCGACATCTTCCTCGGGGCGCATGGTTCCTATTTCGATCTGGTTGAGAAATATCCGAGATGGAAGGCCGGCGACAAGAACGCTTTCATCGATCCTGCCGGATACAAGGCCTACCTTGCCGATCGCGAGCAGGCATTTCAGAAGGAGCTCGTACGGCAGTCGACGGCACGCCGCTCCGCCACCAAACCGTAAATTAAGCGACTGTCCGCTGCGCCAGCACGACCCTCGCCCGAGCCACCGTCACTCCACGCAGCAGGAAAACCTTGCTCCGCGACATTCCGCCCGATACCAGTTCCACTGCGCTTTTGGGTATTCCGAACAATTCTGCGAAGAATAAAGTCAGCGCTTCGTTGGCTCGCCCTTCAACCGGCTGCGCCTGCACGGCAACCTTCAGTTGCGCCACCGTTCCTTCGCCATAAATTCCGGTGATCGCCGTTCTCTTCGCGCCCGGCTGCGCACGCACCGCCAGAGTCACGCCGCCCACCGCCTCGCGCAGCATTACTCGTCCGCGGCTTTCAGCGTGCGCTTGCCAAAGAGCGCCGTACCGATGCGAATCCGCGTCGCGCCTTCCTCGATGGCCAGCGCAAAGTCTCCGCTCATCCCCATCGAAAGCACATCGAACTTTAAATTCGGATGCGCAGCCGCCCACCGGTCGCGCCACATTCTAAGACTGCGAAAGCAAGCCCGCGTCACGTCTTCAGGCGCTCCCCACGGGGCAATCGTCATCAGGCCGCGCACTTCGATGTCGAGCAGTTCGGGCAGCCGTTCCAACAACTGCGCCGCTTCGTCCGAATCGGGATCGACTCCATTTTTAGTCGCTTCCGGGCTCAGCTTGACTTCGATCAGTATCGGCAGCCGTTTGCCCGTTTTCCCCGCCGCTTCGTTGAGCCGCTCCGCCAGCCGCACAGAATCGAGCGAGTCCACACCATCGAAGATCTCCGCCGCCCTCGCCGCCTTGTTCGACTGCAGATGTCCGATGAGATGGAAACGCAGCCGTTCGCGCACCGCCCACGTTCCTTTTTCTGCGGCCTGCAAAACTTTCGCATTAAACTCCTGTACGCGATTTTCGCCAAACAGCGTAAGACCCAGTGCGGCCGCCTCAGCAACTGCTTCTGCCGGAAAGGTTTTTGAAACCGCCATCAGCTCCACTTCGCCACGGGCTCGCCCAGCCGCCCGGCAAGCCGCGCCGATCGCCTCTTCCAGCCGTTGGAGATTCTCGCTGAGCGCGGTCAATGCCGCCTCGCAGAAAATGCCATCGGGGCCCATGCGCCTTCCACAACTCTCGTCAACTTCCCGGTATCTAATAGGGAAATGTGGACCATTGTTCTTCTCATCTGCTCCAACATCTTCATGACCATTGCCTGGTACGGTCATTTGAAATACGAAAGCCAACCGCTTTGGAAGGTCGTCGTTATCAGCTGGTCCATCGCCTTCCTTGAATACTGTTTCCAGGTGCCCGCCAACCGCCTCGGTTACGGCCGCTTCACGGTCGTTCAGCTCAAAGTGATTCAGGAGATCATCACACTCACGGTCTTCGGCGTCTTTGCCACGTACTATTTCGGCTCGCACCTGCGCTGGAATCACGCCGTAGCCGGAGGCTTTTTGATCGCCGCTGCCTTCTTCGCGTTTCACCAGTTCTAGGGTCTGCTAACAGACCCCAGTCCGGCATCAGTGTCCGTGCTCTTCGAGATACTTCTCCACCTCGAGTGCAGCCATGCATCCCGACCCCGCGGCAGTGATGGCCTGCCGATAGCGCCGGTCCTGCACATCGCCGCATGCAAACACTGCGGGCACAATGGCACCACTCCGGGTGGTGAACACGTTGTTCACGGTCTTGACGTAACCTTCCTCGTCCAGATCGATCTGCCCCTCAAACGCCTTCGTGTTTGGCACGTGCCCGATGCCGAGAAACATCCCGCTCACCTTCAGCTCATCCTCTGCGCCGCTCTTCACATCGCGCAGGCGCAAACCTTTCACTTCCTGCTCGTCCGCGCCCAGCACCTCATCCACCACCGTGTTCGTCCGCAACTCAATCTTGGGATGGGCCATCGCGCGTTCCAGCATGATCTTCGAAGCGCGAAAGGCATCGCGCCGGTGCAGCAGTGTGACCTTTGAGGCAAATCGCGTAAGAAAAATCGCCTCCTCCATCGCCGAGTCGCCTCCGCCAATCACTGCGATATCCTTGTCGCGAAAAAAGAAACCGTCGCACGTCGCGCAGCTCGACACTCCGTGGCCGATAAGTGCCTGCTCGCTGGGTAAGCCCAGCCAGCGTGCGCTCGCCCCCGAAGCCACAATCAGAGTTCTCGCGTGCATCTCGCCGGCCGACGTGCGCAGCCGGATGGGATGCGCATCCACGTCCACGCCCTCCAGATGTGCGTGTTGATACTCTGCGCCGAATCGCGCGGCCTGCTTTTTGATGTTGCCGATCAGTTCCGGCCCTTGAATCCCGTCTGGCCAGCCGGGAAAGTTCTCGACCAGCGTGGTAATGGAAAGCTGGCCGCCCGGTTCGTGGCCCTCCAGAACCAGCGGTTTCAGTCCGGCCCGCGCCGTGTAGAGCGCCGCCGTCAATCCGGCACAGCCGGAGCCAAGAATCACTGTTTCGCGTATCTCTGCCATGGGTTTACCCGAATCGATTGTAGACGGAGCGACCCCGAATCCGCGCAGCGCATCCCCGTGTCCCCTCTACTGCTCATCATCAGATGACATGCACGCCTCATCGGACTCGCAGGCGCAGTTTGCGCTGCATTAGGAATCATTAACGATCCCCCGCACCCCTTGGATTTGAGCTTGCTCACATTCAGCCTGATTGGGGAATTCTGTGCCCATCGCTCGCTCCACTCCCGCGCAGGCTATTGGCTTCGGCTCGGCACTTCATCGCTGGGCAATTCTCACCATCTCGCTGTTGCTCCTCCTGCCCCCGTATGCCGTGGCCGGCGGCCCGAAGTACATTGCCGGAACCAGCTTCTTCAATCCCGCGGTGCTTGGGACGCCGGTTCACTGGGCGGACGGCCAGGTCAATTATTTTGTCGACCAGGGTCCGCTTTCGAGTTCCGTCAGCAACCGGCAGGCCACGGCAATGGTCGACGCCTCAGCTGCCTTGTGGAGCGCCGTTTCCACCGCCGGTGTCACTCTGACCGATGAAGGCCCCCTGAATGAAAACGTCAACGGATCGAATATTCAAGTCAATTCCTCCGGCCAGATCGCAGCGCCCGCCGACGTCACGCCCACGGCGACCAACTATTCTTTGGCCGTCATCTTTGACGCCGACGGTTCCGTAATCGACGCGGTCTTTGGCGCCAAAGCCGCCCAACCCGATGCCTGCCAGAACAACGGCGTCTACGTTTGGATGGACAATCTCAACCCCGATGCCACTGTTGCCCACGCGGTCATTGTCCTCAATGGGCTCTGTGCCACAAACTCCGACCTGCTGCAGATGATGACCTTCGAGCTGGAGCGCGCCTTCGGCCGCGTTCTTGGACTCGACCACTCGCAGGTAAATCCCGGCGCATCCACCAACGGCGAAGTCGGCGGAATGGAAGGCTGGCCCATCATGGAACCGCTCAACGGCGCTTGCGGCGCAAGCGGTGGCGCTTGCCTTCCCGACGCCTCAGCACTCAGTTATGACGACATCGCCGCGCTCAACCGCATTTATCCCATCACCACCGCCAACATTGCGAATTTTCCCGGCAAGGCGCTCACCGCATCCAACACCATCTCGATCAAAGGCACAGTTAGTTTCCACTCCGGCTATGGCATGCAGGGCGTCAACGTGGTTGCGCGCCCCCTCGACGCGAACGGCAATCCCCTCTATCAATACACGGTGACTGCAATTTCGGGTGCGCTCTTCAGCGGCAATCATGGCAACCCCATCACCGGATTTGCCGACTCGTCCGGCAACCCGCTCTCCATGTGGGGCTCGAACGATCCAGCGCTGCGAGGCTCCTTCGATCTGAGCGGCATCCCGCTGCCGCCCGGTGTTGCCTCGGCCAACTACCAGATCACCTTCGAAGCCGTCGATCCGCTCTATATTCTCGAAAACTCCGTCGGCCCCTACACCGCGGGCCAGGTCTCACCCTCCGGCGCACTGAATTCCATTACACTTTCGAATCTTTCGGCGGGCAGTTCGCACATGCTCACCATAACGGCCAGCGACACACCAGCCGCCGGCTTTAATGACGCCATCGCTTCCGAGGCTGAGCCGCGCCCTATGCCCGCCGGCGGCCTGTGGTGTGGGCGTTTAAGCCAGATCGGCCAAACCGACTGGTTCACTTTTCCTGTACGCGGCAATCGCATCTTCACGGTCGTCACTCAGGCGCTCGGCGAAACCGGCGCACCGTCGAACTCGAAAGCCATGCCCACCATCGGCGTGTGGGACGCCTTTGACGCCGCAGGTGCAATTCCCATTGGAGCCGCGCCCGGCCTCAACGGCCTCGCCACCGGCGAAACCTGGTTGCGCGTCTCCTCAAATGCCGACGACATTGTGCGCATCGGTATCGCCGACCTGCGCGGTGACGGACGACCCGATTACGTCTACGATGGCTGGTTGCTCTACGCAGACACGGTCTCTCCCGCGCATTTGCCGGCCTCCGGCGGATCAATCGCCATCGAGGGCACGGGCTTTCGCCTTGCTGACACGGTTCTAATCGGCGGCCAGCCCGCACTCGTCACAAGCATTTCGCCCAACCAGATCACAGCGATTGCGCCCCCTGCGGCATCCGGCGTCACGGGTTCCGTCGATGTTGAGGTCGACGACCTTCCCGCCCTTTACGCTGCGGCCATCATCCCTAGCGGCATCAGTTACGATTCCGGCGCGGGAGACGCACTCACCCTACTCACCGCGCCCTCGAACATTGTCCCCATCGGCGAGCCTCTTCCCTTCACCGTCACAGCGCTCAACTCCGCGCTCACGCCCGCCGGCGGCGTCACCGTCATCTATTCCGTGACCGCCGGCACGGCCAAGCTTGCCTGCGGACTTTCCATTTGCTCGGTGACCACGACCGGCGACGGCCGCGCCACGATGAACGTAATCGCCAACGACGGCACATGGTCCATCGTCACCGCCGCGCTTACCAACGGTTCCAGCCTTCAGGCGCATTTTGCGGGCGGATCTGCTCCTGCCATCCTTTCACTCGCGCCACGGCTTTCACTCGCCGCCGGCGCCACGGTCACATGGACGGTGGAGGCTCTTGTCCTATCAAGCGGCTCGCCTCTGCCCGGACAATCGGTCGCATGGCAAACTCCGCCAGGTGGCGGAATCGGGATTCAAGGCTCCGGCATCGCGGTCACCAACTCAGCAGGCATCGCTACCGAAGCGCTTACAGTTGGCCCGCTCTCCGAGGGTCAGGTCGTCAGCATCAGCGCATGCGTCAACGGAACCGACTATTGCGTCGCCTTTTCGGCCTACGGCGCGCGTTCCGAATACGCTCTGATCGAGCCGATCTCCGGAACCAGCCAGACGCTCGCGGCCACAGGAACGCCCAGCCAAATCGCGCTCCGCCTTCTCGATATGGATGGCAGCCCCATGGCCGGCGGCACAGTGGCGCTCTACCAGGCGCTCTACGCGTCGTCGCCACCCTGTTCACCGCACACTGAATGCGAACAAGGCGCGCTCCTGGCAACGCAGGCCGCCACGGCCACTTCGGCCCTCGACGGTTCGGTCACGTTCAACCCCGTCTCGCTGCCTGGAGTGGCCACCAATCTTGTGGGCATCGCAGCTTCAGGCTCCACGGCCACTGTCGGTGTCCGCATCCAGCAGCATCCATAAACAATTCCGGCGCCGCGCATGATTGATCGCCGCTCCGAATCGATGCAACTCCGCCAGACCGATCACGGTCTCAGCGGCGCATTCCCAACGACGGCCGCGCTCTCAACTCAGCGCAAAGATCTCGCGCGTCGCATCGCCTGCCGCCGCGAGATTCTTAAGCCACATCTCCGTGTATTCTCGGGCGAGCACGATTCCATCGGCGCCCGCGCCAAAGGCCGCCTGCACCTCCGTCTTTACGCGATCTGGCGTGGTTTGCTTCCAGCCGGATTCAACAGGAACATTAATATCCACGCTCGGATAAATCTGGATAAAGTGTCCGGTATCCGCAATCGCGCGTTTCGTCTCGCGAGCGATGTAGTCCACTGAAAGTCCTTTCGCGGCCATCTCGCCGTAAGGCGCCTCATCGTAGCCCATTATTTTGTAATAAACCGGCGTCAACTCCTCTGCCGTTACATCGGCAAACACAGTCGAGCTCAGTCTTTCAATGAATCCCTTCATTCGCCCGCCGCCGGCATTGTTATAGGTCGCGATCTTGATGAAGTCCGAATCATCCTTGATCTTCGCGTAGTTATCGGCCGCGCTGTAGAAGGGGCTGAACGTGATGTTCTGAACCATGTGAAAACCGAACGGCTTTTCCGGTGCAGTGGCCTTCGCCGTCCGGCAAAGCTCCGCACGCACTTCGTGATAGCTGTCGTGCCACACCTTGTGCCAGGCCAGAACCTCCGGATACTCCATCAGAATTCTCCAGAAGCTCACGAAGTATCCATCGGCCGGTCGCTGCGCGTTTCCCGCCGCCTGAAATAACCGATCGAGCTTGATGAACCCTTCGCGCGCCCTCTCCACAGAAATCTCACGGCCCATGGCTTTGGCGCGACAGTAATAACAGAAGCAGCAAATTCCTGTCGTCGCCCAGCCGCCCCCGATCAGATTGTCCAGCGGGCCCATGCGTTCACAGCCCCAGATAATCCCCGCGACAAGGTCGGGATAGCCCGAAAGATACGACTCAATCCGTCCAGTCAACAGCGCCTGGTAGTCAGGATGGTTCCAGCACGCGCCGTCCGTGCGTTTCCCATATACGTCGACTTCCGCAACCTCGGTCAGCCCCGGAATCAATCGCATCATGTTCGCATTCGTATTGTTGTAGTCGAAGGCGAAAAAATCCATGCCCCTCGCTTTCATTTTCGGCGCGACTTCGGCGATCACGTTGAAGCCGCTGGACGCATGAAACTGCTTGAGCTTCGTGTTGGCGAAGTACTTCAGGTCGTAGTCGTAAAACGCTCCGCCAATCTCCGGATTCGCCTTTCCGTATGTCCCGTGGTCCGGCAGCGGAATCTTGCCGCTCTGGTCGGTCGCTTCCGAGTTGAACGTGAACGCGAAAGCTGTATTGACGTTGCCCATCTGCTGCAGGTTGTCGAGCAGAGAATCAATGCCTTCATCCTGCCAGGCATAAGCCTTCACCTGTGTTGCCACCAGATTCTTTCGGTTGATCGTCTTCGACCCAGACGGTGGGGGAGCCGGCCGCGCACCGGCCTGAGCCCTCACAGGCAGGCGGCCGGCCGTCGACAATGCCGCAAGCAATTCAACGAACCGCCGCCTCGTGACTTCAAAGCTCATTTGAGCCCCCAATTCTCTCGCGGGCAGAATCCCCGCGACAATCCTGCAGAACTCATCTCCCAGCCTCGCCCACCCCGCGGCCAACGGCGAGCGATCTTCGAACCTGCTCCAGCATACTCGGCGCGGCATCCGAGACCGTCAGCCGCCGCCGTAGCCAAATTCGGGTTCATCTGCCGATTTCGTTCCCCAATCCGCTGATCCCCGATCCCAAATACAATGCAAATAATGGACGCGCTTTCACATCCCCTCGCGCGTCTTCGGAAGGAGGTCCCATGCACGCACTTGCCTTAGTCGCCGGCATCGTCTGCCTGTTGATCGTGCTGCTTGACGCCTTCCAGACGATCATCTTGCCTCGCCGCGCCTCGGGCCGCTTTCGCCTCACCCGCATGTTTTATATCGCGTCGTGGACTCCCTGGCGTTTCCTGGCCCGGCGTCTTCCTAATTCCCGCAAGCGGGAAACATTCCTCAGCTACTACGGTCCTCTGTCGCTCATTTTTCTGCTTGCAGTTTGGGCGTCCGCTATGATCGTGGGTTTTGCCCTTCTCTTTTATTCCATAGGCAGCCCTTTCAACGATGCAAGACAATCGCCTACCGTCCGCTCCGACCTCTATGTCAGCGGAACCACAATCTTCACCCTCGGACTTGGCGACGTTACGCCGCGCAGTGAGTCGGCGCGAGCGATCATTATTTTGGAATCCGGCACCGGCCTTGGTTTTCTGGCCGTCGTCATGGGCTACTTCCCGGTCCTCTATAGCGCATTTTCACGGCGCGAAGTCAGCATTTCGCTCCTCGATGCCCGCGCCGGCTCTCCACCTACAGCCGCGGAACTCATGCGCCGCCACTCCCATCAGGGCGCCGACCAGGCTCTTTCGGTGCTGCTTGTCGAGTGGGAGCGCTGGTCCGCGGAACTGCTGGAGAGCCACATCTCCTATCCCCTGCTTTGTTATTTCCGCTCGCAGCACGACAAGCAGAGCTGGCTGAGCGCTCTCGTCGCCATCCTCGACACTTCCGCGCTCCTGATCGCTGGAGTACGCGGACACGAGGCGCGTCAGGCTCAGTTGACATTCGCCATGGCACGCCATGCCATGGTCGATCTGTCGCAGATTTTTAACTTGAAGCCGGTCAACGACGCGCCTGACCGCTTGCCATCCGAGCAATATCAAAAAATGTACGATTTGCTGTGCCAGAGCGGCGTCAGCGTCTGCCGCGATGAGCTTTCGCGCGACCGGCTCCTCCAGATGCGCACTCTCTATGAGGGATATGCCGTGGCCCTCAGCAGCCATCTCTTCATATCGCTGCCTCCCTGGATTTCCGATCGGCCGCGCAAAGATAACTGGCTCACCGTTGCACGTCTTCGCGCGCAAACTGAGGCCGCCAATCCTTCCGCTCCGGGCCAAGATCGAAATTCCGCGCCAGCCGCCGGCGACGCTCCCTACATTGTTCCGAACTTGACGGACCATCCACACGATTTCTGAAGCTCAGCTGCGAGAGAACGAACTGCCGCCTTTCGCCGCCATTTCCCGGAGTTCCCTCTCGCACCCTACAATAGGAACGGAACCGACCCTAGAGGATAATCATGCCGCTTTCCGGAGAAGCCATTCGCTTGATGAACTACATTGACGACGTTGCCGTGACCCTGCGCCGGGTGCTCGCCTCCGTCCCCACGCTGCCCGCCGAAGAGCGCGCCAAGGTCGCCGAACATCTGCTCAAGGCTCGGCCCAGCGCCGAAGAAGTTGCTCAGGCCCTCGCCGCAAAGTGAGTTTTCTAATTCCTTCAAGCCATTGATCACCGTCGCCATCATCGGAGCCGGCCCCCTCGGCCGCCGGCTCGCGTTGGGCGCGGCCCGCGCCGGTTACCGCGTCCTGCTTGAGGATGTGATGCCCTCCAACCTTCACCATGCGCGCGAGTCGATCCGTCAGGAACTGAGTCCTGAGGCTCTCCCCGCTGTCGTCTTTGTGGCCTCGATTGAAGATGCAGTCCGAGACGCCGACCTCGCTATCGACTGCGTCCCCGACGAACTCGAATCCAAGCTCGAAATTTTCTGGCTGCTTGATCGCATGGCGCCGCCGCGCACGGTCATCGCCACGCCCACCCTGCAGCAATCCATCGGAGATCTGGCCAGTTGCACCAACCGCCGCGAGAAATGCATCGCCATCGCCGCTTTGCCGGAGGCCCTTGCTTCCACGGCTTCGATGGGGGCACCGGACAAATCAGCCGGCGCGGAACTCACCCTCCGCGCGGCGTCCTTTACCAGCGACGAAACTGCGTCACTTGTCTCAGATTTCTTCCGGCAGCTCGGCTTCAGCCCCAGGCTGGAACGAACCTGAGCTGCAATTTAAAGAAAGTGCCATCCTGAGCAAGCCCGGATGAACGGACGAGGCGAAGGATTCGCGGTCGCTTCTCCTTCAACGGTCTCCGTGTTTCCTGTTCCCTTGTTCCCTGTCTTTTCACATCCTGCAGATCAGCAATTCGCGCTCATACACCATCTCCGGCGGCAAATGGTCGTGCACGTCGATGAATAGCTCTTCGTGCCCGATCAGCTCTTTCCGCCAGGCGGCGCGGTTCACTTCCTGCATCTGGTCGAACTGCGTGCGAGAGATGTTGAGCCCCGCCCATTCCATGTCATCGAAATAAGGCGTCCAGCCGATGGGCGTCTCCTTACCCTGTGCGCGCCCGTGCACACGATCCACGATCCACTTCAGCACCCGCATATTTTCGCTGAAGCCCGGCCACAAAAACTTCCCATCTTCGCCTTTGCGGAACCAATTCACGTGGAAGATTCGCGGCGTCGAGCTCAGCGAGCGCTGCATCTTGATCCAGTGCCTGAAGTAGTCGCCCATGTGATAGCCGCAGAACGGCAACATGGCCATGGGATCGCGCCTCACGAGGCCTACCGCACCGCTCGCCGCCGCAGTCGTCTCCGAACCCATCGTCGCGCCCACGTAGACGCCCGCGCTCCAATTAAAGGCCTGGTAGACCAGCGGCATCGTCGTCGACCGGCGACCGCCAAAAACGAATGCGCCGATCGGAACTCCGGCCGGATCCTCCCACGCCGCATCGATCGAAGGGCATTGCGCTGCCGGCGCAGTGAACCGCCCATTCGGATGCGCTGCTTTGGCCCCGGTCTGCCTGCCAATCTCCGGCGTCCACGGCTCGCCGCGCCAGTCAGTGCATTCGGCCGGAGGCTCGTCGGTCATCCCTTCCCACCAAACGCCGCCGTCGGGGGTGAGCGCCACATTGGTGAAAATCGTGTTCCGGCGAAGCGTGGCCATCGCATTGCGATTCGTCTTCTCGCTCGTGCCCGGCGCCACGCCAAAAAATCCTCTCTCGGGATTGATTGCGCGAAGCTGGCCGTTGGCGTCCGGCTTGATCCACGCGATGTCGTCGCCAACCGTCGTCACCTTCCAGCCGTCCAGCGCCTTCGGCGGCACCAGCATGGCAAAGTTGGTCTTGCCACAGCCGGACGGAAACGCCGCCGCCACGTAGGTCTTCTCGCCCTCGGGAGACTCCACACCAACAATCAGCATGTGCTCGGCCATCCAGCCTTCGTCGCGCGCAATGTTCGAGGCAATGCGCAATGCGAAGCATTTCTTACCCAGCAGCGCATTCCCGCCATAGCCTGATCCGTAGCTCCAGATCTCGCGGGCCTCAGGGAAATGAACGATGTATTTTTCGTCATTGCAGGGCCACGATACGTCCTTTTGCCCCGCGGCGAGCGGCATCCCCACCGAATGCATGCACGGCACCACGCGCGCCGAGCCCTTGTCGATCTCCTCAAGGACGGGCAGCCCGATGCGCGTCATGATGCGCATGTTCACCACCACGTACGGCGAATCGGTAAGCTCCACTCCGATGCGTGACATCGGCGAGCCCACCGGTCCCATGCTGAAGGCCAGCACATACATGGTTCGCCCGCGCATGCAGCCGTTAAACAAGTCCTTAAGCTTCTTGCGCATCTCGAATGGCTCAACCCAGTTGTTGGTCGGCCCGGCATTGTCTTTTGAAAGAGAGCAGATAAATGTCCGATCTTCCACGCGCGCCACATCGCGCGGATCGGAGCGCGCATAAAAGCAGCCCGGCCACTTGGTTTGATTCAGCCGAATAAAGGTGCCCGACTCCACCAGCCCATCGCATAACCAATCGTTTTCCGCCTGGCTGCCATCCACCCAGTGGATGGCAGCCGGTTGGGTAAGGTCCGCCATCTTCTCTACCCAGCGGATCAGGTGCTTATTCGTCGTCAAGGGCTTGACGGTGCTTGATTTGAGCTGTTTCATGACCTCTTCCTTTTCTTTAGCCGTCGGTGGCGTTATGGATCAACCAGTTGGATAAACGATACACGTCTGCGCTATGTCTGCTGGTTCGTAGATCGAACGAGCAGCTTTGGCCAATGAGAGATTCTGCGGGGCTTTAAGTCCTTTATACGTGAATTCGAACCTCCCTCAGCAATTCTCACCGGCCATACCTCTCGCTGATCGGTAGTTTTTCACAAGCACCGGAGTTGAAGGTTTATAGTGATCCACATGTCACTGACCCGTCGTGAATTCGCTGCTTTAGGCGCGCTCGGACTTGCCGCGCGCTTCACTCCGCCTCTTCTCGCTCAACCGGCCCAGCGCCAAACCGGCTACGCCGTCGTCGGCCTCGGCCGCATCACCGCCATCTTCATGGCCGGCGTCCGCAACTCTCCCAACTCAAAAGTTACCGCGCTCGTGAGCGGCCATCGTGACAAGGCCCTTAAGATCGCCGCCGACTCCGGCGTCCCCGAGAGCTCCATCTACAGCTACGACGATTTCGATTCCATCGTCAACAACAAAGCCATCGACGCCGTCTACATCGGGCTTCCCAATTCCATGCACGCCGAATTCACCATTCGCGCAGCCAAGGCGGGCAAGCACGTGCTTTGCGAAAAGCCCATGGCCATCAATGTCGCCGAATGCGAAAAAATGATCGCCGCCTGCAAATCCGCCGGCGTCAAGCTCATGATCGCCTATCGCTGCCACTTCGAGTCGACCAACCTGAAGGCTGTCGACCTCATTCGTTCTGGCGCTATCGGGCAAGTACAGGCTATCGAAACCGCCTTCGGCTTCAATGAAAGGGCCGGCGAGTGGCGTCTCGACAAGAAACTTTCCGGTGGTGGCCCGCTTATGGACGTTGGCATCTACTCCCTCAATGCCACGCGCTATCTCACCGGCGAAGAACCCGCCAATTTCGCCGCATTTAGCTCCGTTATCGACAAAGACGGCCGCTTCGATTCGGTCGAAGAAAACCTCTCCTGGACCATGAAGTTCCCTTCTGGCATCGTGGCTTCGTGCGCCACTACCTACGGAGGCTTTATGGGCGGCTATTTCAAAGTGCATGGCGCCAAGGGTTGGGTCGGCGCCGATCCCGCCTTCAATTACGACGGTCAGCGCCTGCACGCAGAGTACTTCAATGGACCCCGGACGCCGCCCACTGTCCTTGACGAAGCCAACCCGCAGAAGAATCCCTACCAGTTCACGGCTCAGGCGAATCACTTCTCCGACTGCGTCCAGAACAACCTCGAGCCCAAAACCCCCGGTGAAGAGGGCCTGCGCGACATGCGCTACATCACCGAAATCTACCGGGTCGCCGGCATCTCAATGCTGTGAAGGTTGAGGCGTGAGCCGTGGCTTGGCAAGCGCCTCATTCCCGCTCGTTCCGCTCATTCAAACACGGCGCGATCGTTCCGCCGCGCTCCCGCAAAAAAGTGAGGCATGATGAACACCCGTATCCTTCCGGCAATCATCGTTTCCACGCTGTTTTTGGTTCCTTGCGCCCGGTCTCAGCAGCGAAGTCCCTGCGCTAGCCTGATCGACTTCAAAGCTCCCGGCGTGGAAATTACCAAAGCCGCTCCGGTTCCGGCCGGCAGCACCGTTCCCATCCCTTTCACCACGCCTCCAAAGAATCTTGCGCTGCCCGCGTACTGCCGCGTCGAGGGCGTCATCAATCCGCGCAAGGGAGTCGGCGGAGAAGAGTTCGGCATCCAGTTCGCCTTGGCCATGCCTGACCAGTGGAACGGCGATTTTCTGATGCAGGGCGGCGCGGGCGGAAATGGAGTCGTGTACCCGCCGATCGGGCAAACTGCAACCGCGGATACGCCCGCGCTCCTGCGCGGTTACGCAGTCGTCAGCACAGACACCGGCCATAAAAGCCACAATGGCGCTTTCGATTTCGGCTTCATGAAAGATCAGCAGGCCTACCTTGACTTTGCCTATGAGGCCAACGTTCAGGTTGCCGAGCTCGCCAAGCAAATCATCGCCCAGCACTACGGCAAGCCTGCGGCGTGGTCGTATTTCGCCGGATGCTCAACCGGCGGCCGCGAAGGCATGGTTTTCTCCCAGCGCTACCCCACCGAGTTCGATGGCATCATCGTCGGCGATCCGGCCATGCGCACCCGTTTTTCCAATCTCGCTATCAGCGAATGGATTCCGGCGGCGTTCAACCAGATTGCGCCAAAAGATTCCGCTGGAAAACCGATCATCACCCAGGCCATCACCGACGGCGACCGCAAAGTGCTGATGGACGCGCTGATGAAACAATGCGACGGCCTCGATGGACTCATGGATGGATTGATCTCCAATCCGCTCGCCTGCCATTTCGATCCCCAGTCCTTGGCTTGCAAGCCTGGCCAGACCGCAGCCTGTCTCGCACCGGAAAAAGCCTCCGCCATCGCAAAAGCCTTCGCCGGCCCAACCACGTCGCACGGATCTCATGTCTATTCGCCCTTCCTTTATGACTCGGGAATTGCGGCGACCGTCGGAATTCCAGGAATTCTTGTACCCGGGCCCGGCGTCTTTGGGCCGCCGACCACTTCGACCGAGATCGACGTTGACACCGAAGCGCTCAGAGACGTTCAGCCGCTCGTCGACTCCACCGAAACCAACCTCTCAACCTTCGCCGCCCACGGCGGCAAGCTGATTTTCTTCCATGGCGACAGCGATCCGTGGTTCTCGCCCCTCGACACTCTGGGCTATTACAAGCTCATGGCCGCAGCCAACGGCGGGCCCGACTCCGTCTCCAAATGGAGCCAGTTTTATCTGGTGCCCGGAATGAGCCACTGTGCCGGCGGACCTTCGCTCGATCAATTCGACTTGCTGGGCGCGCTTTCCAATTGGGTCGAGAAGGACATCGAGCCGGAATCCGTCACCGCGAAAGGGAGCGCATTTCCCGGTCGCAGCAGGCCCCTGTGCCCCTATCCAAAGCATGCGCAATATAAAGGCCAGGGCAACACGGACGACGCGAACAGCTTCGAGTGCCAGTGACCGCGGCCCGCAACCTTGAACAGCGATCCCACCGGAACGCCTGTTCGAAAGTGCGCTCTAAAACACGCACGAATCCAGCAGCGGCTCCGATCGCTTGAATGTTATGAATTGTGTTGGGATTTGGCTCCTCAGGTAGGACTCGAACCTACAACCCTTCGGTTAACAGCTAGAAAATCGGACCGTCCGGCATTGCTCGGAATTGCTCTATGCTGCCCATTTTCAATCCTTTAGACGACCTCTATTTTTTGCGGTCGATGTAGGGATTACTCAGAATTTCGCACCTTTTTTGACCCTAGTCCCTACAAAAGTCCCTACAGTGTTTTTGGCGCGAAGACCGAGTCACAATCAGCGGCGATTGCTGTTCGTCGAAGACACGAACGGCATTCGCCCGAGCCTCAATCGTGCCGAGTGGACGGTTGGGCCGGCATCGTTCGCTGCCGCGAGAGACAGAACCATGCTTTTGCATTGGCACCGCGGAACTCTGCTGATCGCAGCTCGATGATCTCAAGGGCAGGCTCGACAGCGGCGGTGACCTCACGCGCCGAGCGGCGCGGCGGACCGACCTCACGTGGCGGACCTTCCGTGCTGCCAATCAAGCTGAGCCACAGGCCGGCCGGGGCTAATACGGCAGCAACTTGTGCCGCGAATCGCTCTCTCTCCGCAGGTTCATCGAAGACATGAAAACAGCCGCGGTCGAATACGAAGTGGAACGGGCCGCCGGGCGGTGGCGCGGCAAGAATGTCCCAGACAGCAAAGCGGCAGCCGAGAGTGCGGTCCTTCGCTTTGGCCTGAGCCCTTTCGATCGCGAGCGGCGCGACGTCGACTCCGAACACGTCGAAACCGCGTTCCGCCATCCAAATCGAATTTGTGCCGGTACCGGCGCCAACCTCAAGTGTCGGACCTGGCTTGACCACGCCCGAAGTCACAAAATCGACAAGCAAAGGCTCTGGTTGTCCGGTGTCCCAAGGCAATTGTCCCGAAGCGTAGCTTTCATTCCATGATGGGTGCGGCATATCGATACGAGTTTAGTCGAGCCGGTCCCGCATTTCAGCAATGTCCCAGCACACCAGACTCGGGCTCGGCACTAGAGATTTCTAGAGATTTGGCGTTGCCTGCCATTTTCTCGTGATCTGATGTGTGTAACGTGGAATGGGCTGCCGTTCTCTCTCAAAGCGCGGCTCAAAACCCAACCCTCGCAGCAGCTTCGCCAGGAGAACCTATGGCCGCTGATCCCATCGAGCATGTCATCGTCCTGATGCTGGAAAACCGTTCCTTTGATCACATGCTGGGCGTTTTTCAGCAGGTCTACCCAGACCTCGATGGTATCCCTCATGCCGGCTCGACGCGTACGGATACATACGGAAAGACTGGCAAGGCTTACCAGCAGCTGCCTAATACGGAGCGGCAGTTGAACCCGAGCCCGCTCCACGAACACCGCGATGTAATGCTGCAGATTTCGAACGGGATGAGCGGCTTCATCGACGATTACGCCACCGTTCCAGGGTCCAAGGAAGTGAACTACCCAGCAGTGATGGGGTACTACCCCATGGACTTCCTGCCCGTACTGCACTCGCTGGCGCGAAATTTCACCATTTGCGACGGCTGGTTCTGTTCCTTACCGGGGCCGACATGGCCAAATCGGTTCTTTGTGCATAGTGCTACCTGCAACGGGCATGTGGCCATGCCGGACGGTTTTTATCATCCTGAGATCCCATCTCTGCACCAGCCACAAGACACGATTTACAACCGGCTTCAGGATAAGGGCATCTCGTGGGGGATCTTCCATCATGGCCTCTCGCAGGCTCTGCTGCTTGAAAAACTATGGGATCATCCGCTGCACTTTCATCCGATCGAGCGTTTCTATGAGATGTGTCAGAACCCCGATAATCCAGATTATCGGCTGCCACAGTACTGCTTCGTGGAACCAGCTTTTCGGGGACCGGCCGAGGATGACCAACACCCTCCCGCCGACGTGATGAATGGGGAGATCCTGATTGCCAAGGTCTACAACGCCGTCCGGAACTCGACCATTTGGAACAAATGTTTATTAGTGATTACATACGATGAGCACGGAGGATTCTACGATCATGTCGAACCACTCGCTGCCGTGCCCCCTGACGATAACACTCAGGAATTTGCTTTCAACATTTACGGCCCACGTGTGCCCGCTCTTCTGATTTCCCCCCGAGCCCCTAAGAGGGTTGTACATACCACGTTTGATCACACCAGTATTCTTCGTTATGCGTGCGAGAAGTGGGATCTGTCGCCATTAACCGAGCGTGATAAGCAGGCGAACTCAATTGGTTCCGTTCTCGATTTTGCGGGACCTTTGAGGGCCGATACACCGCCGACTCTTCAAGCGGCAATCCCGGCGCCTGTCCCGGTGGATCCTGCCTCACCTTCGGTGACAAATCACGAGCAAGGTCTGCTCTCCTTCGCGCGTTATCTAGATGCAGCGATGCAGCACCAAGGCGATGCTGCCGTTGCTGCCTATCAAAGGCTCGAGCGCGAATATCAGCAAGATCTGGATGCCAAGATCCAGGTCGCCAAGGATCGTTTTCATCTTTTCTTGCAGGGCACAAAGACACACATGAAGGGCGTGCTCCGGGATGGCTCCTCCGATTCTAGAAAAGCTTGATGAGAATTTGGGCCTGCACGAACGAAATTGGGCGGTTTTGGGCTGAGTTGCGTGCGCGGACCAACATCGCTCAGCCGACTCATCATTCCTGGTCGAGATTCCGATGAGTACGTTGGCGATTTCGCGCCAGTCTTATTTCGTTGTAATCTCTACAGACAAGAAAGGTTGTGGAGCTGCGGGATGTGGCGCCGACCCCTGGCTGGCAGCGTCGTCCGCTACATCTCCGATTGGAGGGCGAGATGAGCAGGAGCAGCGGATTTTATCTGGCAGTTGTGTTAGCGGCGACGACTAGCTTCGCCGCTGGACAGGAACCCGCGCCGACACCGTACACCTGCACTATGGATGCGAGCGCACGCACGCAGGAGGCGGGATGCTACATCTTGGCGAAAGAGAAGTTCGACCACTTGCCTGCGGGGCCATTGTTCTGGCACTTGTACACCTACGCAACGCTTGAACAGGCAAAACGTGGACAGCAGAATTCGGGTGGCAGCGTGGCTGAGTCATCCGGCAAGGTGTGGCTCTTCAGGATTGCCGCCGAAAACTGGCGACCGGAGGGTGGCGACCGGGTTGCGGTGATCGGGCCTCTGGAAGTCTCCCCCGGTAAGGTCTATGAAGCGCGCTACATGGAAGCCGTACTACCTCCGGGGCGCCCCGGGACACCGGTTCATCGCCATGCGGGGCCGGAGGCTTGGTACGTGCTCAGCGGCGCGCAATGCATGCAGACACCCAACGAGACCAAAGTCGTTCGCGCCGGTGGAACGGCTGTCATCCCGGGCGGAGTACCTATGTCAGTGAAGTTTCCGTTCAACGATACGGTCCGACATATCGTGCTGGTGCTGTACGACGCTTCTCAGCCGTGGAGGACGAAGGCTCAGGACTGGGTGCCTACCACCGCCTGCCCTTCCCAATAGCATGGCGCAGATCTGACGACGGCCTTGCTTTTGCGATAACGGGCCAATTCGCGTTTTCAGGGTTCGATTTGGTACTCGGCGATAAATCGTTCGTTGACGACTTCGAGTGCGAAGGTCTGTTAAGGGAAGCAATTTCCGGATGGGCGACCATCTGACCGGAACTGGCAAGAGCCCACTTCTATGGGTCGGCCGTTTACCAGGCACGTCGATATTTGCTAGGCTTTTGCACTGGCAGGAGCGAGCGTATGAACGAGTTTGAATGCGTGATTCCGATTTTGAATGTGAAGAATTTTGCTGCGTCCCTGGATTACTACGTGACTAAGCTCGGTTTTCGCAAGAAGTGGGACTGGAGCGACCCGCCAACATTCGGCTGTGTCACGAGGGAATGGCGAGAACAGGGCAAACCACGTGTCTAGATCAAGAGATCGTCGACACGCGCATTGGCGATAATGCGCTCATTGAGTCAGAAGAGATCGTGAGTAGGTGCTGCGAGTTCGTCGCCAATCTATCTGAATCATCTCTCTGGCGTCGACAGCGTCATTTGGCGCATCACCGCACCTGTTCCGTCCAAGGTCCTGAACTCTGTCTTCCCATCACCTTCCAGAGCAAAGACGGCACGATCCTTCTCCCTAGTGTCCTGCAGCCGCATAAAGGCTTGTCTCCCCTTCGTCCCAATCTCGATCGCGTTGCTGTCTCTCGCAACGTCGGGCGGATACTCCACTCTCATCCCTGCAAATCCGGTTTTGTCATCAACCACCGCTGCCCAGGCGTCCAGCCCCGGGCGGTCCAACGTTATCAGTGCACGCCCGTTCCCGAGCCACCCGTAAGTGCCACGCTCATCGCCGTTGCCGTCGTGGATAACCACACCGAATCCTGGCGCTATCCGATGCACCGTTGGCGATACCTTTCCCGCGATTTGAGGCTCAGGCTCCTCGCCCAGCGTCAGCCGATCATGACCCTGTTCATCCAGAAACACCATCGACGTCGTAGATGCATCCTTACGTATTCGCTCCGATGCCGATGGAAGCGGCGACCCCAGCAGAACACGAGCACGTCCGTGCGAGTCCTCAATAATTAGCCCCTTCGCCCGCAGCACGCGCGAATCGCTCGCCGCCTCCACCCTTCGCTGCTGTATTAGCGCAAAACACAAGCCGCACATGACAGCCAGCTGCAGCCAGCAAACAATACTAAGCCGCGCCGTTTTATTCTCCAGAGCTTTCAACCGTTCGTCGTCGCGAGAAATTGCCATCACAAAAACTCCTTTGTGAGGTCAACCTTACCAGCCAACCGCCCAATACATGTTCGGTAATGCGTTGGCCCAGCATGAAGAGATTTTTCTCAACATGAACTGTCAGTTTTTGCCAACAGGGCAAGGCATTCATCGAGGGCTTGAGCGACTCCGCCCTTGTACAATCGATGGCTTTGCAACTCGACCACCGATCACGCTCTGATCTGGGCCAAGGAGTGAGAACACGTCGGAATGATGAAACAGATTGAACAAGCGTCCCCACGTCGCAAAGGCAGGATTGCGGGTGTGCTTTACCGCTCACCATACTGGCGGGGATATTCGCCCAGGGCTTCGTGAGCATGCGTCTGGTTGTTTCCAGCGCCGCCGCCGCCACCGCGACTAACATACTGACCCACGAGAGCCTGTTTCGGTCGGGTTTCACGGTCTACATGATCGAAATGACCTGCCAGATCATTTTCACAGTTCTCCTTTATGAACTGCTTAAGCCGGTGAGCAAGAGCATCTCCCTGGTTGCGGCCGTTCTCGGCCTCACCGGTTGCACGATCAAGACTTTCAGCCGCGTCTTTTATCTCGCCCCGCTGTTTATCCTGCATGGCACTCCCTATTTGAGCAAATTCAGCCGGGAGCAGTTGCAGGCGCTGGCGCTCGTCTTGCTCAACGTGAATGACCACGGCGCGGCTATGGCCATGGCATTTTTCGGATTCCACTCGCTCTTAACGGGCTATCTCATTTTCAGGTCCGCCTTCCTGCCTCGGGTCCTCGGCCTGTTGGGGATAATTGCGGGAGCGGGTTGGCTGACGTTCCTATACCCGCCGCTTGGAATTCGTCTGTTCCTATACCTCGCACCTTTTGGCTTGATTGTGGCAATTGCGCTGATTGTGTGGCTCCTAGTGTTCGGCGTGAACGAACAACGATGGAAGGAACAGGCCGCCGCTGCCGCTGTCTTTGTTTGAGAGCAGCACTATAGTCACCCGACCTTGCCTCGCTGCGGCCTGGCTTGCTCACGGCAGGGAGCTTCTGATTCGGCTGACCCGGTAAGAGTTTCGCAGGGTGCTCTCATGAGAATATTGATGCTCTGCCCGGAGCAAGCCTGATATCAGGCCGCAATACGGCTGCGCTAAGGGGTACTAAGTGAAATCCGCGAAGAGCTCCCTGGGAGAAACGGAAAGGGCGCCGGCCAACTTCACGATATTCTCGAGACCGACGTTCCGTTCACCCCGCTCCACGCCTCCAACATAGTTCCGATGCAGGCCGGCACGTTCGGCGAGTTCCTCCTGAGACAATCTCCGTTCCTCGCGGAGTCTCCGCAATGCCAAGCCAAATCGAGACTTAACGGAACGAGGAGCCACCTTTCCATGCTTGAACGGTGACCACTATGAGTCTACACACGATGAGTGTGATACTGTACCTTCGAGTCCGGATCGACAACCCGATGCCCGTGCGGGGAGCGATTTTTGAGCTGACCGCAGCCTACCGCGTTTATGCCCGGATCGTTGAGCTGAGCGATTCGATAGACCTTTGAGGATCTCGATTAATGGAAGATGACTACATTGAATGTGCTGAGCTTTCTGGAAAGACAATTCAGGCCCTGCGAATCCACAGATCTGTCGGCGAAGGAGCCGATATCGAGATCCAACTGAGCGATGGGACTCGGTTCACGTGTTCCCATTTCGAATGTACCTGCATTGAAAGCCTCGCTATACAAGGCAGGTGCAGGCATCCCGGAAACGATTCGCGAGTACGAGGTATAAGCCTGCTTCACGACCGGTCATTATTCCCAAACCGCATAATGCTCGACTCGGATTTCATTGGACGTTGATCGAGATTCAATCTTACTTTTGCGCCATGCTGACGCACAGAGGTCAGCGGAGGTGCAAAGTGAATCAATTCCGCCGTCTCCGCCGATTGGATAAGAACCCGATTCGGCTGCCCATTCAGCCTGGCCAAAGGCTGAGAAAACTCCTCTCCAAGGAACGTCTTCTCCGTGCCGCCCATGTGATGGGTCCGGCGTTGACGGCTCTCCTATTCGCAGGCGTCAGCAGCGGTGTGGCCCACGCCCAAGGAACGATGGATTTCTCTGGGGCGCAAACCCTAATGGGGACGTTCAAGACGTTTGCCATGTATGCCGG
Source organism: Occallatibacter sp. (assembly GCA_036489735.1). Classification (GTDB taxonomy): domain Bacteria; phylum Acidobacteriota; class Terriglobia; order Terriglobales; family Acidobacteriaceae; genus Telmatobacter. The sequence continues at coordinate 76,708 of DASXFF010000117.1, forward strand.
CGCTGTCATCTGCCTCGGCGGTCTCATTTTCGCGGGAATCCGCATGATGAGCGGGCGATTTCAGGACGCTATTCCGGGGTTGTTCGGTGCGCTATTTGGCGCCGGAGTCCTCGGCTGGGGCGCGGGCTGGATCGGGTCTCTTACCGGCCAGTCCATGTGAGGTAGGCCCATGACCAGGCGGGGAGAACCGTTACCGATCAATCAGGCGCTCAACCGGCCTCGGGCCAAATTTGGCCTCGACCTCAGCGCGTGGATGGCGATTGTCTTCGTCTGCGTAACGGTTTTCCTCGTTGGGTTTCGCCTCCTGGCGATGATGGCTTTCCCCACGCTTGCTATCGGCGCATGGCTCATCGTTCGCAAACACCCAAAGATGTTCCAGCTCTGGGGCCTGAGCCTCAGCCAGAAGTCCTACTATGACCCACGCAAATACTGAGCAGACAAAATTCGTTCCGTGGTTCGCGAAGGCAGGCGCCGCCTGCAGCATCGTCCCAATCACGCGTTTTGTGAACGAATACATGTTCGCTCTCAAGGGCGGCGGCTATGGATGCCTGTTTGCGCTCGTCGGGATTGACGAGGAAGGGCTAACTGACCAGGAACTAGACGTCCGTGTGCGGTCGATTGAAGGCGCACTGCGCGGCCTTCCCGAAGGCGCGTGCCTCTACCAATACACCCGCGTCATGTCAGGCTGTGAACTGCCCCGCCAGAAGTCCTATAACAATCCCGTTACGCAGGTATTCGTTGAGGACCGCTTGGCCTTTCTTGAAAGGACGGCCGGCTTCCGGCGCGTGGACCTGCATTGGTGCCTCACGTTGGAGCCGCCCAATCTGAAGGCGTTCGAGCGTAAGCCGCAGTCGCATAACGCCGAAACGTCGCGGATGCTCGCAAAGCTTCAGAAGACGGCTACGATTCTGGAAGCTCATCTCGGCAGTTTGTTGGGACTGCGCCTGCTCGAAAAGCAAGGTACATTTCAGTTTTTTTCCTATCTCTTCAACCTTGAGGAGTGGGCCGCCCAGGCGCATCTCCGCGACGATACCGGAGTAGACCGACAGATGGTCAGCAATCCGGTTGCGTGGCATAGCGATCATCTCCGCGTCGGCAAACGCTACGTGCAGATGTTTTCGTTGAAGACGACGCCGGAATCATCGCGACCTTGCCTCTTCTCGGACCTGTTCACGCTTGATTGCGATAGCGTCCTTTGCTCGACGTGGCGGCCGAAATCCACCACGGCGGCGCGGCATGAAATCGACGCGCAGGAGAAGTTCATCTCGTTTTTCAAAGTCGGTGTCTTGACCCGCGTGATGAGCGGCCGCGATACAGCATCGCTCGAAACAGGAGCCGGTGCGAAGGCCGCCAATAGCGGCGTCGATGATCTGAGCCTTGTCATCCGAGAGCTGGACAAGAAGGCGCAAGGCGAATACTCGCTACGCTTCCTGCTCGCAGCAAAAAGCATGGAGCAGCTACGAGACACAACGCCGACTGTGCATCGGATCTTCGTCGATGCACAGGCCCAGGCGATTGAGGAGACGCTCGGCAACCTCTGTGCGTTCTATGCCATGTTTCCTGGCAATGGCAAGTTCAATGTCTTTCCGATGTGGCTCAGTGAGGAACACCATGCGCGCCTGTGCTCTGTATTCGCCCCGCACCTTGGCCACCCATACTCCGAAGACCTGGATTCTGAGTACCTGAATGTGTTTGAAACCCGGACACGAACGCCATTCTTTCAGGACGCATACGTGGACGGCGTGCGCGTCATGCTAATCATTGGGCCTACAGGGTCAGGCAAAAGCGTGATCGGTAATGCGACCGTTGCGCTGGAGCAGAAGTACGGCGGCTTCACCTACATCTTCGACATCGGTGGCAGCTACGAAAGCGTTGTCGAGCTGTACGGCGGACGAGTCGACCGTATCGGCAAAGACGGTCCTCGCGTTGCCTTGTTCGCTCTGGAGCCGACCGAGAGCAACATCAAGTTCCTATACAGCTTCATCAAGCTGCTGTTGACCAACGGCGGCGCGGAGCTGGAGCCGGAAGACGACGATGTGATCCACAAAGCCGTGCAGGACATCTACCTGCTTGACCCTGAAAACCGCCGTCTCTCGAATCTCTTTCTCCCCAAGAAGCTCGACCGCTACCTGTCGAAATGGGTTGAGCGAGGCGTCTACAGCGCCATATTCGACAACGTGGAAGACAGCCTCTCTCTGTCTCGCGTCCAATGCTTCGACTTCCAGGGTGTTAATAACGCGCAGTACACGGACTTGATTGAACCTCTGATGGTGTGGCTACTACGGCGCATTGATGACGTGCTGTATGACCCCACCAATCTCGGAGTGCCCAAGCACATTTTGATCGAAGAGATTTTTTCTTCGATGAAGAACCGCCAATTGCTCGAGGGCGCGCTCGTATCAATTAAGACCGTCCGCAAAAACCTCGGCGGCGTCACGATGATTGGTCAGTCGGCGGAGGACCTGGGCGAGAACGCCGATAGCATTGTGAATTCCTGCACGTCGTTTCTGTTCTTGAAAGACGCGACGTTCAATCGGAATCGGTATGCCGAGCTGTTCAAGATGAACGAACAACAGATCGCTCTCTTCGAGAGCTTGCAGGACCGTGAGGCGTTGTACATGCGCCGCGACGGGGTGACCAAAGTTGTGCGGCTCAATCTTGATAGCCGCAGCTACGCGACCTTCTCCACCAAACCCAAAGACCGGGTGCGCCGGTCAAGGCTGATCGCCAAGTACGGACTCAACGAGGGCATTACGCGGTTCGCCCAGGGTGAGTCTGCATAGCCGAAAGGACCAGAGAAATGAACCCACCCATCCTTATTGTCGTCGCCTGTGGTCTTGCCTTCACCGCTTCCGTTGCCTCTGCGTCCGGCCCCGCTACTACTCTCGAAGCGAAACACCTTCAGCCGAGCGCGCCGCGTACCATCACCGTGTCCGAGGCGGACACGCCGCCTGTGATTCGCGCCGGCCTCCTGCAATCGACCTTGATTCTTCTTCCGGCTGAGGAGAAAGTTGCCAATGTTTTTGCCGGTGACACCGTGGACTGGGTGTTCGACGGCGGGCACGTCGCCAGTCGCTTTATCAGCATCAAGCCTAAAGTTGCCGCTAGCACTACGGATGTGCATATCGTTTCCGACCATGGCAACGAATACACCCTGCAGTTGCGCGAAGTCTCCGGTGACGACGATCCACACTTCGACTCCAAAATATTCATCGCTCCGGGCGACAAGGACGCAAAAGACAGGCTGGCCGAGCTGCCTGTCTTCGTGCCCGCCGCTGAGTTGGACAAGGTGAAACAGGAGGCGGCAGCAGCGCAGGCGGCCCAGGCCGCGACGCTGAAAGCGGAAAAGACACGGGAAGAGTCCTACCGCAGCCAGTATCCCGCCTCGCTGCACTTTGACTACACCTGGGACAAATCGAAGGGCAAAGAGGTCGGCCTGCAGGAAATATGGCGCGACGACAAGTTCACGTACCTGCGCGGCCAATTTCAGGAGACCCCCGCGCTTTACGAAGTGAAGGACAAGAAACCGTCCCTCATCAACTTCGATTTCTCGAACGGTCTCTACACGGTTCCAAAGGAGCTGGACAACGGGTATCTCGCCATCGGCAAGCAGAAGGTGGACTTTCACCGCACCGAAGAGGTGAGGTAGCCATGCCGGAGCCAAGCCAGAACGTCCCGTCGACTGTGCCAGAGCAACCGGAGTCGAAGCCTCCCCTGCGGAAGAGTATGCCGGTGGTGATCGCGCTGGTTGTCATCATTGGGCTTATCGGCATTGCCAACCTCTCCAGTCTCTTGAGCGGCAACAAGAAGAGCGCTCCGGCCAGCGCCATGCCCATACGTCCTGCGGCCCCGAACGCACAGGAGGTGAACAGCTTTGAGTCGCAACAGCAGTTGCAGGCGCAACGCGATGCCGAGGCGCGGCAGCACGAGCAGGAGCTTGCCGCCGCGCTCCAGCAACTCCAGCAGACCGAGGGTGCACCCGGCCCGGAAGCTGGAAGCGCACCACCGATGACAGCGGCGCAGCGGGCGGCGATCTATGGAGACAGTCCGAACGCTCCACAGCGCACCTCTAACATGTCCGAAGCACAGGCCGAGGCGAAGCAAAAGCAACTCGCTAAAGAGAAGCAGCAGCAGGACGCCGTTAACAGCGACACGCTGGCTATTGATTTTGAGCGCACCGGCCCATCTCAGGCGACGGCAGAAACCCCGCAAGTGACGGCTGCTGCTACACCAGCCGGCGAAAATGCCCCGCCAAAGCCGCTTGCCACGGAAGCAAAGGCAGATCGCAGCAATCCAACGGCCGGGTATGACTTCGATGCTTACGCTGGCCGTTTGTATCGCGTCTTCGAGGGGACGGTACTTGAAGGCGTTGTGACCAACCACATCGACGGCGGTTTCAGTGGCCCCATCATGGTTTCGCTGACCACGGACCTCTACTCCCATGACCATCAGCAGCTTCTCTTGCCGCAAGGGACCCGGCTGCTTGGAGATGTACAGAGTGTCGGGAATGCCCAACAGCGCAAGATGTTCGTGACCTTCCATCGCGCTATCTGCCCGGACGGATTTTCTCTGGAGTTCGCCAAATACATCGGACTCGACCAGATCGGCACCACCGGTCTTGCCACGAAGGTAGACCACGGCTATTTACAGGCATTCGCCGCAGCTGCGGCGATCGGCGGCTTGGGCGGACTCGCACAGATTGGTAACAACGGGAGTGTTCTTAATCCATCGGTACAGATTCGTAACGGGATCTCCGAACAGTCCGCGGTCGAGGGAGAGCAAGTGCTAAATCACTTCCTCAATCGGCTGCCCATCATCACGCTCAAGGAAGGTTCTCGCGCGCGCGTTTATATCGGCACCGATCTCCTGATTCCGGCCTACGCGGAACATCGCGTTGATCCCACGCTATAGGCAGGAGCATTGCAATGAATGACCGCCACGAACACTTTCTCCGCAAGTCACACGACGCTAGGCCCGGAATCATTGCCGCCATCTTGCTTGCCCTTCTGCTCTTTGGGACAGACACCGGCAGGAACGCGCTCGCATCGATGTACCTCCAGTCCACGGGCGCGATTGCATACGCGGTACACGCTCACGCATTTCCCCTGGACAGGTTCGACCCGACCTGCCCGCAGTGCATGTAGTTCAACCCAATCGCAGGAGGCTTTATGAAAGTCACACTGACCAACCGTCGCAAGTGGCTCATCGGAGCAGGCGCGGCGTTGCTCCTCACGGCGACCCCCAGCTTCGCCTTGTTCGGCATTGGCGATATTGTCTTCGATCCGACCAGCTATGCCTCGCTCGTTCAACAGCTCACCACGTTGCAGATGCAGTACAACATGGTGAAAAACAATCTCACCCATTTCTCTCTCAAACAGCAGTGGAAGACCGGGCTCCACGCTCTGGAGAATGTGAACGTTGCCAATATGTTTGGCGAGTCGGCCGGGATGAGTATTGCGCTCAATACCAACTCGCCGTCCGCGTCCAGCACGGCATGGAAGGCCGCCACCGTGATCATGAACGGCAGCGCACCCACTTTCCTTGTCGGTCAGTCCCTTGGCAGCGCCCGAACGTCACAGCTCGCGTTGATCGAGACCTCGGACGCGGTATCACCCGCCTGCCTTACCGCTGTGGGCCAGTACCGGAGCGATCGGAGCACGAATGCCACCGCAAACAGCTCGCTTGTGTCCTCCCAGTTTGATGTCTCTGATTCAACCAACAGCGAAGTCCAGCAACTCAATCTCCTGAACGCTGCAGAGGCGCAGAAGATGTCCGAGATGCAGGCTCAGGGCACTTTACAAGCATGTCTCGCCTCGCAGATGACGCTTGCCAATATGGAGCGCAGGAACGCAGCCGCCGAAGACCTGAACACAGTTGTCTTCGTCCAGCAACAGCGCTCCGCGAACGACACCAGCGCCGCCAACGAAGGAAACACCTGGAGCACGTATCTCCCCTAATCGGAGAAGGCAATGTTGAAAGCGATCAACGCCAAGATCCTGCTCGCCATCCTTGCGGCTCTCACCGCCATCGGTGGCGCGCTCACCTACCAGCGGCACGAGGCGGCGAAAGCCGCCTCTGCCGCCGGCAAAGCTGCGGCCATTCTCCAGCAACAGCAGAACGAGGCCGAGGAACGTAAAGCCGAAGACGAGGCATTTCGCCGGCGGGTGGAGGCGGACAAGAAGAAACACAACTCCAGTGCCGCGAACGAAGGTAAGACCTGGCAAAAGTACATTCCCTAAAAGCGATCAAGGGAGAGTTGCAACATGATTTCCGCGGCCCTATTAGCACAGGCGCTTCCAGCGGCGAGCTCCGGCGTCGACTGGCTGTATCAGTTCACGAACAATCTCACCAATCTGACGACGCAGAACGGAGGCGCGCTTACGCAGCTTGGGCTCACAGAGTTGGCCTGCATCTCCCTCTTCGTTCTCATCAGCATGGTTGTGAACTGGAATACGCAGACCATGACGCTGCGCTTTCATGCGCAGCCGGTCCACGCCGGCGATTTGGTGAACTTCCTCGTCCGACTCATTATCTGCTGTCTGTTAGAGAGCTATTGGGTGAACCCATTCCCCGGCGCCAGCTTCGGCATCAATCACTTCTTCTCCTACATCGCTCAGGCGATGGTCGCCGCGTTCGATCAGAACTCGCTCAACAATCTTCTCCAGCTTTTGAAGACTGCTGGCGACAATACTGCGATGCCATCGCTCATGGCACCCACCCAGATCCTTTGCTATTTCGTGGTACAGGGTCTGCTCGGTATCGCGTCGGCAATCCTGTTTGTCATCAATTGCAGTGCCTTCATTCTCTATGGTGTGACCGCTCTATTCGGTCCCATTTTCGTTCCGCTGCTCATGACCAGGACCTTCCGTGTGAAGTTCTTCCACTTTCTTGATGTGCTTATCAGCTTCGCCATGATTCGCGCTGTAGCCGCCGCGTTCATTTTCGTTTGGGGTGGGTTTATGAACGCCTTTATCCAGCAGACGTTCAACGGAAATTACTCAATAGAAATGTGGCTTGCCAACCTCATTCCCTGCATCATGGTTTTTATCGCCTTCATCATCAACATGCTCTTTATACCGAGCATGACTCAGGCGATATTTGGCGGCGCGGCTGGACTGACTGGATCAGCAACGGGGCTAGTCGGCAATGCTCTTAGGACATACGCGATGGTGGGCGGAGGAGGGTAGCATGTCGAATTTTTGGACAGGTTATGGCTTCGGTGGTGCGTTCGGAGCCTCGCGCTTTGGACGAAGGGTCATCAAGCTCGCACTGAAACTGTTGGTCGTGGGGGTCCTCATCGCAGGGCTGATCTACGCCATCGTGACGATCAATGCTGCAAATCAAAGGAGTCATTCTCCCCATGTCCACGCACACGGTAGTCGATGAGCGACAGATCACGCCGGAGCATGCGTTGCTCACAGACCAGATCGGAAACGAGGTCTACGCCTCGCACTACGCAGAACGGAAAGCCTACCGCCTCATTCTCGCCTGTGGAACGATCCTGCTATGCGGCTCCATGTGGCTCAATTTCTCACTGGCCCGCCGGCCTCTGGTGAATCGCTACATCCGCATTGATGAGATGGGCCGTGCTCAGGCCATCCAGTACAGCGATCTCAATTACAGCCCACGCGAGGGAGAGATTCGCACCTACCTTACGGATTGGGCGAACTACCGCTATACGATCAGCCGCGACACCATTGCCAAAAAGTATCCCCTTAACTACTACTTTCTCTCGCAGGCCCTCGCCTCGCAGTTGATGAACGACGACAACCAGAATCACCTTGTCTCGCAAGTAGTCGGCGGCCAGGTCGAGCAAAGCGATGTTGAGGTCAAGAATGTCACCATCACTTCCATGTCGCAGGAGACTATACAGGGCGCCGCGATGGCCCGCGGAACAGCGCTCCTGGCCCTGGACAAGCTGTATTCCCCGAGCCATTCACGTGAGCCCAGGACCGAGCATTGGATGCTCAGTATCACCTATTACCTGAACCCCAAGCAGGTCAGCGACCAGGCCAAAATTTACCCGCAATATGAGTTCATCAATCCACTCGGTTTGACGATCACCGAGTTCCATGAGAATCGCGTCTCAGTAGACCCGATTGCGCCCGGTACACCGGCGGCCTCAACAAATGGAGCGGTGCGGTGAGCTTCGACCTGATATTGCCGTTCTTCCCCGAAGAACTGCGGGTGCTGTTGCTGGACCCGTCGATCTCCGATTTGATGATCAATGGCACCACAGGCGTGTATGCAGATCGTGGCGGCGTGATCGAGCACATTGCGCTCTCCACGCCATACACCAACGACCGGTTACAGGCCGCGATTGAACGCGTTGCCCGCATCCTCGGCCAGGACTTGACCAGTCAGAATCCCATTCTCAATACGCGCCTCCCGGACGGCTCCCGCGTCGCTGTCGTCGGTTCTCCGTCATCCATCAACGGTCCGACCTTGACCGTCAGAAAATTCAATCGGTGGTTCACGTCGGATGAGCTGACTGCATCGGGGAGTCTGCCGGCGAAGATTCGGGATGCGGTCGTGGGCTTCATCGCAGAGCGGAAGAACGGCATCATCAGCGGAGGAACGGGTAGCGGAAAGACCACTCTGATGAAGGCTTTGCTTGACCATGTTCCGCTTGACGAGCGGCTCATCGTGATCGAGCAACCCGCCGAGCTAAAGATCGCACACCCGAACGCCGTCCGGTGGGAGGCTGTCGAAGCCATTCCCGGCCAAGTTGCCGTGACTCCGAGCCAGCTGGTCGCCGCAGCTCTGCGCCATCGCCCCGACCGCATCATCATGGGCGAGATACGCGACGAGTGCGGTTATGACCTCTTGCAAGCTATGAATACAGGTCATGGCGGCACTCTCTCCACCATCCATGCGAAGAGCGCGTGGGACGCATTGAATCGCCTATCGGATCTCGCGTTGAGCGCGAGACCCAATCTCAACCACTCTTTCATTCGTTCGGAGACGGCCGAGGCCATCGACTTTGTTCTGTATTGCGAGCGCGATCATGCGGGCCAGCGCCGGGTACGTGAGTTGATTCGCGTGAGGGGTTACAGCCATGCGGAGCAGTCGTTCGAGACGGAAGAGATCTATCGCGCTCCTTCCGCGGCTGCAGCAGCATGAGACATGAATGGAACAGGAGTCGAATGGTCTTCCTCACCCACGAAACGGAGCTGAATCGCACAACTGGAAGGTGCGCACTTGAGCGTAGCGGGCGTTGCCTGAAGACGTGCGATTTCGGCTCTGGTTTCCATCTCTTAGCGGAAGGCTTGGTGGGAACGAGTGAACGCTATTTGCCGGTATTTGGCATCGCCAGGAAGCGGGTGAAGCAGATTGTTCAGGCGGGTGTCTCCTGTACGTATTCCACTTTTCTGCACGGTCACAGCTTCGGGGCCTCACCGACGCCCTGCGGCAGCTCGTTCTTCTGCTTCGGCTTGCGCCGCCTTTGGTTACGGTTTCCATCTGCGACGGACCCTCCGTAAATGCAGAACTTCGGCCTTGGGAGTCGGGCCCACTCGCTTGGCTTCGCCTTGTGTGACCCGAGCAGATCGGGAATTTCAAAACGGAGACACAATCATGTACCTGAACAAAGTAATCCTCATGGGCTTTCTCGGCGGCGATGCAGTTGTTCGTACCGGCAAAAACGACAAGCAGTTCACCACGCTTTCTCTCGCCACCAAAGAGTCCCGCAAGGACAAAGAGACCGGCAAGTATAACGAGCGCACCGAATGGCACAACCTTATCGTCTTCGGCAAACTGGCCGAGTTCGCGGGCAAGCTCAAGAAAGGCGCTCACATCCAGATCGAGGGCACGATTCAGCATTCCGAGTACAAGGGTGTGAAGACCGACACGATCCGGGTGACTTCCATCCTTAAGCTCGATCGTGTTGAGCGGGCCGCCGCAGAAGAAGAACTCGAAGAACACCTCGATGAGGACGTAGCCGCATAGGCCGTTTCCGACCACTAGAGAGCCCGGTGAAAGCCGGGCTTCTCTACTGCTAAGGGCCGGCATGACGGTCCCGCAACAGGTTCCGCTATGAGTCAAATTGCAGCCAGGTTTCTGAGACGTTGTTTTGCACCGGAAGAGACAATAGCTGTCTTGCTGCGTCGGCAGGACGCCGCAGCTCCCATGCAGCGAATCCTGCGATTGGAACAGGTCTTGGCGGCCCGATATCTGGCTTGGCTGTCCTACGAGAATCAACACGGTCGCAACAATATCTATGTCGCTGCCAACCCCATTTGCCCTGGAAGCCGGAAACGGACCAAAGAGTGTATCGCTTCCGTCCGGCACCTGTACCTCGACATCGATATCGATGGAGATGCTCGTCTCGCTACGATACGAACATCGAATCTGGTGCCTCCGCCCACTTCAGTCCTCAGCACATCGCCGGGCAAGTATCAGGTGCTGTGGAGGGTCGAAGGCCTCGATGTTCTGCAGCAGGAACAAGCACTCAAGCTGGTCGCTTTGGCCTTCGGCGGTGATCCCGCTTGCACCGATTGCAACCGCGTATTGCGAATCCCCGGTTTCCTGAATCGGAAGTACGATCCGCCTTACAGAGTCACGGTCGAATATCCGGACGATTCGATCTGGACTCTCGACGACTTCCAGCTTGACGCAGGCGCAGTCGGGGCGACATCAACACCCCGTAAGCCGCTGTCGAAGCACAGCAATTCGGAGAGTGATTGGGCCTGGATTTCGCACGAACTCGCCCACGGCGAGGATCCCGTGAAGCTGACGCAGGAGCTGGCCTCGCGCCGCTCCGACAAGCCCAATCCGCTCTACTACGCGCAACGAACCGTCGACATTGCCTCCGCTCGCCTATCGCTCATTCAAGGAAGCACCATCGCTGACGTAATCGCCATGCTCGAGTCGCGTCGCCGGTTCGAGCTTCCCGCCACGCTTTGCTCCGTTCGTGCACGCGAGATTGCCCTAACCGCGCAGCGCATGATTGCCCATCGAGAGTTCTGCTGATCTACCCCGAAGGAGAATGCAATGCCACTGCTTGAAGTCATCCAAACCCGTCACCTCAGCGCCTCGATTCGGTTGACTGATGCAACCGCTTCTCAGGTCGATCAATACGCCGCTTTTATCCATGCTTCTGCCGACGATGTTGTGGAGCAGGCGCTCGCCTATGTTTTCTCTAAAGACCGCGAGTTTCAGGAGTTTCTTCGTACTCCGGAAGCTCAGCGTGTCGCGCCGACGTTGCGAGTGCGTAGAGCGGCTGCAAATGAAGGAGCGGAGCCGCCCACGAAGAAACCCGCTTCTGCCGCGCATTCAGCTTCGCAGCCACCGACAATTGCAGCGGGATCGAGAGCATGATCCTCCATCAACATCGCTGGCTATGCCAGAACGGTGCTTCGCACCGGGTGTATTTCGACACTCCATCCCTAACAGGGTCGTGCAGGAGCGCTCAGCGGCGCTCTGGAATCTTGACAGAAAACAAAAGACTTACAGCAGCCCGAGCGCTCTGAAGCGCTCTGGCTTTTGAGGGAAAACGATGCCTCTCCTCAGCGACGAACAGCTTGCCGAAGATGCAGCGAAGCGCGCAGGGTTCCGGCTCAAGACAGCCGGAACCAAGCTGAATCAAGAAGAAACCACAGCGCTCGAAAGGCACTGCCGGAATAGAGGTGTGACGCCTGGCGAACTCATCCGCCAACTCATCCTTGCTGAATTGGGGCGCGGAACCCAATCGAATGCTTCTACCGACCCCGTGCTCACCGAGGTTCTTGGTATGCGGCTGTTCCTCGTTAACGCCCTTCGCCCATTGGCGGTAGGACAGAAACTGACGCCCGAAGCGTTCGACAAATTGCTCGATGAAATCAGCAGCGCAAAACATGAACTGGCCGCGAAGATCGTGTCCGAGAGAAGGAGATAAGGCGATGGCAAAGACGACGTGGGGACGCAAAGAAAGCATCATCTGGCCCTACTACCGGCCCCTCTATACCTACAGCACAATCATCCTCTGTGTCGTCCTCACCGGGCTTTTCGTATGCTACCGTTTCGCTTTTTCCCATGAGGCGTTGCAGCGCTTCTACGCTCCTTTATACGTGCGTACCACGCTCATTGGTTCAGTTCGTCCGGAGCACCGGAGCACATACTGGATGCTCTTCATCGCTGGAGGGCGGATGTCTCCGCGACCCGCGATCGACGCCGATGTGACAACGGGGAAGACGCCGGAGCTTGGCGGACAGATCCTTCCGCTTACACTGTCGGAGTCCGCGCGGCAACAGGGCTATGCACTCCTGTTCCGGGGTCCGGTTCGTAGTTACCTGGACTCCCGCCTAAGTGCCTATCTGAAATATGTCGTGTATGGCGGCGGGAGTGTCTTGGAGCTCTATAAACCGTCGCTGCTTGCCGGCGCGCTTAGCTTCGCGGTCATCCTCCCGTTCGCTGTGACCAAGGACGTGAAGCGCCAGAAACAGCTCAAATATGGACGACGGCTGAAAGGCCCCGAGATGCTCACGCCTGCCGAGTTCAACCGCACGATAGAGGGCGATGGAATCGGCTTCAAAACCGATGAGATGCGGAGGATGATTCGGATACCCGCGAGGGCTGAGGCCCAGCACATGCAAGTCATCGGAGACACCGGTGCGGGCAAGTCGGCGTTGCTATTCCAGGTGCTGCGGCAGATCAGCAGCCGTGGCGACTCCGCCATCGTCTACGATCCCGCGCGGGAGTACGTGAAGCGGTTTTACGACCCCAGCCGAGGAGATGTCATCCTCAATCCATTGGACAAACGATGCCCCTATTGGGGACCAGCGGAAGAGCTCCGCACCCGTTCCGAAGCCAAGGCATTGTCCGTATCTCTGTTCCAGCCTCCCCAGGATCGCAAGGGTGAGTTCTTCATCGAATCCCCGCAGAAAATCTTTGCCTTCCTCATGGCGTATGGGCCGACTCCTGATGAGTTGGTCAAGTGGATGTCCGACCCTGAAGAGATCGACCGGAGGCTCAAAGGAACCGAACACGCTCACCTGATTGACCCCAAAGCACACCAGCAGCGTGCCGGTGTTCTCGGCTCCCTCGGATTGGTCGCAGACAGCCTTCGCCTGCTTCCAAAAAGGAGTGAAACCGATGGTGCCTGGACGGCTACCGAGTGGGCTGAGAAAAGGCAGGGATGGGTCTTCCTTACCTCACTCCCGGCGGAGCGCGAGGCACTTCGACCTTTACAGAGCTTATGGATTGATTGGCTGGTCCTGCGGCTGTTGAATGAGCCGACCGTGGACCAGAAGCGTGTCTGGTTTGTCATCGACGAGCTGGCCAGTCTGCAGAAATTGCCGCAGCTCCATACCGCCATCACCGAGAACCGCAAGAGCAGGAATCCAGTCGTGCTCGGTTTCCAAGGCAAAGCACAGCTTGAATATCTATACGGGCATCTGGCCGAGGTCATGTTGTCCCAGCCGGCCACGAGCGTTTGGCTAACGACCAAAGAGCCGAATGCCGGGGAGTGGGTCAGCAAGTTCATTGGCAAAGTGGAGATCGAACGCCTGCGTGAGACCCACTTTGATGGCACACGCTCTGGGCGGAATTTCACACTCGACCGGCAGATCGAGCCGTTGGTTATGGAGTCGGAGATATCAGGGCTCGCCGATCTCCATGCCTATATGAAGTATCAAAACTACGTGACTCGGTTTTCCTTCCCGTACTTCGACATGCCCGAAGTTGCCAAGGGTTTTGAACTGCGCCATCGCCCCGATGACAAGCTCCCCTATGACCCCAACAGAGCGCGCAGCGGGGAAACGGAATTACCGTCTTCCGAGCTGAAACAGACGCCGGAACCCGCCGCCTCGCCGCAAGGTCAGGAGGCTCCGAGGACACCTCAGATGCAGCAAGACACCGTAGCCGATACCGAGCTTTTGGAGCCACAGAACCTCATTCTGCGGGGTTGAGAAATTGCCATGCTGACCATCTCGAAACCACTATCCGCCAGTCAAGCGCAGACCTACCACGCGAAGGAGTTCACTGCTGCCGAGCAGAACTATTGGAAACAGGGCGACACCATTCAGGGGGAGTGGCAAGGTAAGCTCGCCGACAAGTTCGGCCTTGAAGGTGCAGTCGGCGCAGAAGAATTTGCCCGTCTGTCCGAAGGACAGCATCCCCAAACAGGCGAACAGTTGGTGCGTCATCGCAAAGTCCAGGAATACGAGTCCGAGACGGGTAAGACCATTGCTCCGGTGGAGCATCGGGCTGGGTGGGATGCCACGTTCTCGGCTCCAAAATCCGTTTCGCTCACCGCGCTTGTGGGCGGCGATGACCGGGTACGGGAGGCGCACCGCGAAGCAGTGACCGTTGCCTTGAACGAATTGGAGAGATACACCCAAGCCCGCATCGGCGGCAATCGTCCCGCCGAAACCACAGGGCAGTTCGTCGTCGCAAAATTTGAACATGATACCGCCCGTCCGGTCGATGGGTATGCCGCGCCGCAACTACACACCCACGCCGTGGTCTTCAACATGACGGAACGCGAGAATGGGCGGGTCCGCGCTTTGCAGGAGCGTGGCTTCTTCGACTCGCAGAGCTACGCGACCGCCATCTATCAGTCCCATCTCACCTACCAGCTTCGCAGCCTTGGATATGAGATCGAGCCCGGCAAAAGCGGGGCTCCCGAGATCAAAGGTTTCACGCAGGACTACCTCGACGCCTCCAGTCCGCGGCGACAGCAGATCGTAGAGGCTGTCGCCCGTAGCGGCTTCAGCGGTCCCGAAGCAGCTCAGATCGCTGCCCATAATACCCGCGACAGCAAGCAGATATTGTCGGCCGTCGAGGTCATGGCGGCGCATCGGCAGATTGCCGCTGAGTTTGGCAACCAAGCCGATAGAGTGGTTGCCCAGGCCCAGGGCCGTAATCAAGATCTTGTGCAGGACCGGCTTCCAGATAAGCGTCGGCAACGAGCTCAAGCTGCCATGACCTTTGCTCGCGACCGCGGCTTTGAACGTGAAGCCGTCCGCGATGAGCGCGCGCTGTTTGTGGATGCTATGCGCCGTGGAATGGGTGAGACGACTTATGCGGAGGTGCGTGCCAACTTCGAGGCTCGGGTCGCCTCCGGCGAGTTCCGTACTATCGCCGGAGAGAAACACGATACGGGCCGCCGTTTCACCACTGCTGAAACCATTACGGCGGAAAAAGAAATCGTCCGGAAAGTGCTGGATGGCCGAGACCGCGCACCGCAAATCATATCCATTCAGGAGGCCATCCCACTAACCGAATCCCGGCCCCACCTCAATCGGGCTCAGCGAGATGCGGTCGAACATATCCTCACGTCCCGCGATCAGATACAGGGGCTTCACGGACGGGCCGGGGTCGGAAAAACGACAACGCTGGTCGTGGTGCGGGAGGGTGCCGAATCGAACGGCTATGCGGTTGAGGGTCTCGCTCCCACTTCACGAGCGGCACAGCAGCTCCGCGATGCCGGCATACCAGCCGATACGCTGCAAGGCTTTCTTGCACGCGGCAATCGACAGCCTGCCGATGCAACCGGCAGGCACCTTTATATGGTCGATGAATCATCGCTGACATCGACGAAACAGATGCGGGAATTTCTCTCGAAGATAGGCCCGCAGGACAAACTCTTGCTCATTGGTGACACCCGCCAGCATCAGGGTGTCGATGCAGGAAAGCCCTTTGAGCAATTGCGCGACGCCGGGATGCCAACGGCTCAGCTGGACCAGATCATTCGCCAGAAAGATCCTGGTCTCCTGAAAGCAGTTGAGCATCTGTCCAAAAACGAGATCAAGATCGGCGTGGAAATGCTCCAGCAGCAGGGGCGAGTTACCGAAATTGTAGATCCGGACCAGCGCATCCAAGCGATTGCGAAGAGCTATGCCGCCCGTCCTGAAAATACCATCATTGTCTCTCCCGACAATGCCTCGCGTCGAGCTATCAACCAAGCCGTGCGGCAAGAGCTCCAGATGCTCGGCACCGTAAAAAAAGAGGATCATTCCATGCGAGTGCTGACCCCACGCTCTGACATGACCGGGGCAGATCGAGCATGGGCCGCCCGCTATAAGACCAGCGATATTTTGCATTACATTCGTGGAAGCAAGGAGCTCGGGATAGAGGCTGGCAGCTATTCCCAAGTCGTTGCGGCTGATCCGAAAGAGAACGTTATCACCGTACAAAAAGAGAACGGTGAGCGGGTGACCTATAACCCTTCACGGCTGCGTGGTATCAGCGTGTACCGCGAAATTGAGCGTGAGTTTGCTTTGGGTGACCGAATCCAACTGACTGCCCCAAATCGTGCATTGGATGTAGCCAACCGTGACCTCGGCACCATTCAGCAGATCGGCGACGATGGCACAATCACGATCCGCATGGATGGAAGCAAGGACCGATCCATCACGTTCAATCCCAGGGAGATGCGTCACTTCGATCACGGTTACGCCGTAACCTCGCACAGCTCGCAGGGCCTAACGGCAGAACGAGTCCTAGTGAATATGGACACCGACATTCACCCCGAACTCATTAACGTGCGCTTTGCCTACGTTTCCGTCTCGCGGGCGTCCCACGATGCCCAAATTTATACGAACAACGCCGCAACGCTTGGCGAAAGTCTCAGTGAGGAGGTAAATAAGGCGTCCGCTATCGATTTCGGGAAAATCCAGAATCCGATTCTGACTCAGGGATTCGATCAGGCCGACGCCTTCAAAGGAAAAGCCGCTGGCCTGGGCCTATCGCTTTGACGGCCCGTGTTGTGGCAGGATGATCCATACTCCTAACGAACTGTCCGAACGACAACGTTTAGACTTCTCTATTTCTTCTGGCTGCCTAGAAACGTCACGACGTGCCCGCGCAATGCAGCGACGAAGCGCTGAAAACTTAAATCCTCTGCCGGCTGCGTAATCTGAGTATTCGGAGAATTCGTCGCCATGATGAGGCATGCCGCGCTATAGACGCGCTCCAGTACCAGGCGACGGGATAGCAACTCATAGCGTTTGCTGTAGGACGCCTTCTCGAATACCGGGTCCACCTTGAAATACGGTTCCTTGTTGCGCACTGGTGTCTTCACCTTGTCGCAGTCTTCCAGCAGGAAGAAATAACCAAGGAATGGGGCAGGGGTCTTGCCGAATCTGCCTTCGCGGTAGGCGACCCAGATATCCGTCGCGCTGCCGATGGCCTCTTCCGACCGATTATTGAAGTTGTTGCCGAAGGAAGGGCCGACCTGCGACTTGAATTCCATCGCTGTCACCAGCTCGCCGTTAGAAACGACAATCAGATCCCACTTTTTCTCGGAACGATAGTAGCCGGGCAGCTCTAATGCCGTGCGCGTTTTGACATGGAGCTTCTCAAGGCCTGCCTCGGCGAGTATGTCGGCAACGAGGACTTCCATCGCGCCCATTTGCGTGCCGCCGGTGACTTCACCGCGCGTGCCGGCGTCGATCTTGCCGCCTTCGACCTGCTTTTCCTTGTTCTTGGCTCGCGCGTCCCAGTAGCTCTGTACGGCCTCCTGTAGGCGCTTATCAAGGTCCAATGGCACTCGCCATCTCACTTTCTTCGATCCCGTAAATTGTAAGGGCTGTCTGCGTTGCAAGCGGCCTGTCACGGTTACGGAATGCTTTTACCAATGCTTTTGATTGAGTTTTGGAGAGGGTTTTAGGATCAGGGACGCGAATACGACGGAGATACTGTGCCTGAAAGCGAAAATAGCCGCCGCGCATGCGGACGCC
The DNA here is from genome assembly GCA_036489735.1 of Occallatibacter sp. Classification (GTDB taxonomy): domain Bacteria; phylum Acidobacteriota; class Terriglobia; order Terriglobales; family Acidobacteriaceae; genus Telmatobacter. The sequence continues at coordinate 94,368 of DASXFF010000117.1, forward strand.
ATAGGACGCGACGAAGAACTGGCCGATCGCTGATATCAGCAAGCCGCCCAATACCTCGAGATCCCAGATATCCGACTGAATGAAATAGAGATTATGGTGAGGATAGGTTTCACCGCTATCCAGAACAGGATCGAGGATGTTCTTGATGTCGGCGATGTAGAGCTTGGGTTTTTCCGTGAGCGCATGGGTCACGCGATCAATGGTTTTGTACCAGGCGTGCGCGCTCTTAATCGCCGTGTGACGTTTCTTCAGCGCCGCCCCGTGTTCCTCAAAATACGCCCGGAGGCGAGGGTACTTTTCGAGTGCGACCAGACCGTCGCAGTTCCACGGGTCCACCAGATAGTGCCCGGACCATTGCATTGCGCCGCTACCGATGTCTTTCGCCATCGCCAGCTTAAGCATGCGTGACGGCTCGGCCAGAAGCGCGTCTTTCGTGACAAAGACCTTGTCATTGCCAGTGGCAACGCCGATGCCGACTTTTGCATTGGCTTCGAGCGGTGCGAATTTGTCCTCCAGCCGGCGTAGGAGCGCCAGCTGCTCGGGTGACTGGCAGGGCCACGGATCGCCGCCCTTGAACCAGCTATCAACGCTCGCGGCATGTAATCCGGCTGGCATCACTGCCTTCGTGCCGTTTGTGTTCTTCAGCAACGTCGCGGCCAGCATCCCGGAGGGGATGGGCTCAACTTCCGGACCGGCACTTGCCACAATCGTGCGGCCCTGCTTCTGGCGCCGGATCACGGTGATGGCGGGGTAGGCGTCCACTTCATTGTGAAAGGCGTCGGCATTGTGCATCTCGATGACGACATCCACCGCAAAGGCTGAGGTGATCAGCTCCCGCAACTCGGCGCCATACTGATTGCGCATCCAGCGGTCGGCGCAGATGAACGCGCAGGCACCCCTCGGCTTCAGCTGGCGTAACGCCGCTTCAAAAAACGCGACATACAAATCCGCGCGGCCGTACATCGTAGGGTAGGCGTCGCGGTAGAGAAGGGCGGTCTGTTCGGGAATCTCTTCAAGGCGGACGTAGGGAGGGTTGCCGATCACGAAATCAGCCTCGACGGCCATCGAGTCGAAGAGATAGTCGCCGGTGCGTACCCACGATTTGGCCAAGCCTTCGGCCGCGGCCGCATTGACGCCATGTTTTGAAAGCACCTCGACGGCCAGCTTCCGCGCCCGGTCGGCGCTACCCTCATCGAGCTCGTAGGCGATAAGCGAATGCCGACAGTCTGAAATCGGCCGACCGAGGCGCCGGCAGGACTCCATCAATCGTTCGATCATCGGCGCCAGGAAGGCCCCTTCGCCGGCCGACGGCTCGACGGCAACGGCGTCGACCAGATTTTCGCTGCTCATATATTCCGCAAGGTCAAGAAGCAGGTCGACCACCCAGCGCTTGGTATAGACGACGCCTTTGGGTTCCACCGCGCCAATACTGCCGACAGGCGATGGAGTCAGCAGCGGCAGCTGAGCTGCACGCGCGGTACGGATTGAAGGCTGGCTATGTCCCACTTTTGCTCTCGATATTCATGCTATTCCAACCGGGTCTGGCAGCCGATGGTATACGGCATTTTCGGCAGGTTCAATGTGTTTGCAGGTTGGGGTTCTTAGCTCAGAGCGTCCCGGTCCCTTCATCCCTAGGCATCCCTACTTCGCAAGCCATTTTGCGTAGGCTCGCACATCGATCATCGGCACCGTCGCGCTGCTTTGTAGAAGCGCTATCAGCTCAAACAGGAATGCCGTTGCCGGTTTCGTCAGCGGACTGATGACATGGCACCCGTCAGCATCGCACGTGAACATCCCATGTGCAGCGACGCAGCCGATATCGAGGCGTTGTTCCGCGTCTCCTTTGGCAAGCGCTTTTAGAAGATGGTCACCGAGACCGGGTTTCCACTTGCTCTCAAAGCTCAACAGGCCGCCAAAGATGTAAGGCAGCGGTTTCGGTGGATACGTTCCGCCGGCATGGGGTATCGGTAAGCTCGTGCGGTGGAGTCGCCGCACGCTGGCGACCTTGGCCTGAGCATATCCAACCAGGCTCGCGTTGATGGTCTGCTTGGCCTCAAAGGCCGCGTAAACACCCTCCGCCGGCACGATTGTCTGGCCCTGATATTTGAAGATGAAAGGTGTGTATTGGCGATCGAAGATCAGCACGTCGATCTGCTCACTGAACGCGCCTTTGCTGTCCACGACGAAGGCTTTGGTGGCTTGGTAGCGCTGCGGCAAATAGGTCTTGAGCAATTCCAGCCAAACCTCCTCGCTCGCATCGCCTTTGGCAACCGGGTGCCCCATCGTCTTCCGGGCGATTTCCAGCCGCTTCTCGATGTCATCGTGCAGGCCCGCCAACACTTTGGGGAGGGACCACTTGGCAGCCGTTTTTTGGGTCTGCTTTTTCGTCACTGGGCGGTTTCCCTGAAGGGTGGTGTCGCAGGATGGCGTTCCACGACCTCCTTCGCAAGATCATAGGTAATGGGATTGGATGGAAAGGCCGCCAAGACAAGGCCAGGGAGCAGCCGCTGCGCAAGGTCCGAATAGGTGTAGCCATAGGGGCGCCCGTGCGTAGCGCCGGTCGCGGCCACCAGCGCGTGGATCTGCTGAGGCGTAAATCCGAGCTCCTCCAACACCGGCTTCAAAAAAGCCAGCCGCTGCGTCTCGTTGGGCCGCGAGAAGGTAAAGGTCACCGCCGCCCGCCGCCTTACCGCAGGATCAAGCGATTCCAGTCGATTCGTGCACATAACCACGATAGCGGGCACGTTCCCGGTGGCAAGATCATCGACGCCACGAATCAGGGCGTTCACGCCGGCGCGGTCCTCGTGATGCATTTGCCCGAGTTCGCGGGACTGCGCCAGGGCATCCGCTTCGTCGATCAAGAGGATAATGCCTGAATTGTGTTTACCCCCACGCCCCGTTGCTCTCTTTGCCGCCTGCTTTACTTCCGAGAAGGCTGCAGAAATCAGGGTCGTCATCTCACCTACGGCACCCGTGCCGCGCGCGTTAAGACTCAGCGCGTAAAGAGTCACGCTGATGCCGGCGTCGCGCGCGATGGCGTCTCCAAAGGTCTCAGCCAGGATCGTTTTGCCGGTCCCGACGTCACCAGCAAAAATGAAAAGGGGAGGGCGGTCACGAAAAAGTTCAATGATCCTGCTGCCGCGGGGATGATGCTTCTCGCTCCAAGCAGTGAGGCTCTGAGGTGCTAGAAGAAGCCGGCCTTCCTTCATCAGGCGGTCCTTCATCTCGTCGAGACCGACAAGGGATGCGAAGCGCCGCGCCGCGGCGGGATCTGGATATTCCCGCACTTCTTCAAAAATGCCAACGTTGCTGTCTGTCATGCGACTGGCTGAAAGGTAAGGCGGTTTAATCCGCAGCCGCCAGAATAATAATTGCGATCAGACGTCCAGTAGCCGGCACCGTCAGAAGGCGGCTGTCCGTCGGGCCTATGCACCGGCAAGCTTGCCTTGAAGCTATCCTGTCCGTCTGCGGAGAGCTGTGCAAATCGTGCATTCCGCGTCAGGAAGTTGTAGAACGTAGCTCCCGCGATGTCCACATACGGTACGATTTTGCCCGGCCTGTCGTCTGTGGTTAGCTGTCCGTTCGCATCTACCTTATAGCGCCACGTAACAATGCGCTTACCGTCCTTCTTGTAGCCGAATTCGTATTCCGACAGATAACCGGCGTTGAGATACTGCGCCAGTTCTTCAGCATATTCACGGACACTTGTTTCGCTGGGCAAGCCGTAATACTGCGCGCAGAGGTGCATGTCGGTGGCAACCTTGGACGCGAGCTTGCGCGCGTTGATAATGGTGAACGAGTCCGACCGAGTGACACTAAAGCTCATTGTTTTTACCCCCTGAAAGATGGCCCCAGAACGTCCTGCCAGCATTCGATCGCGCGGCCCCGTGTCGTTGCGAAGCGCGCTTCCGCGATCGCTTCCAGCGCGTCTTGCGCCGCCGCGACGATCTTCTGCCGGTGGCTGTCGTCATAGACCGATGCGATATTGTTCGTCTCGTTGACCGGATCGAAGATATCGATCGCTTTGCCCGTCGCCGCCGGCAGCTTCGACGCCGGGTAGTAGTCGGTGAAGGCGATGCGCGTCTTGAGCTTCGATTTGACGATGTAGGTGAAGACCTTTTCGAGAGCCACGGTGTAGTCAGCCATGCTGAGGCCGCCGTCGGCCAGATGTGCAACGATCAGCTCGGTCATGAAGGACTTCAGCTTGAAGTCGGCGTCCTTGATCTTCTGCAGGCGCACCCACCACTTCACCAGCCGGACCACCTGGGCGAAGTGCAGCTTCTGCTGCTCTTTTCGCCTGCGAATGAACGCCAGATGCAGCGGAATGCTGGTGAGGACCGGATCGCCGCCGTCGTTTGCGAACAAGTAGCCGCGGTCGTCCGGGTCGCCTTTGTACTCGACCGGCACGACGTCAACGCTGAGGCCGCTGACCGCGAACTTGATGCAGACGGAATGGTGGTTTGGCTTGATCTGATCCGGCTTCATCTGCGGATAGGCTTCGCGCAGGCGCGCCGCCAGCCACTCCAAAAGGTCCGGCTCCTTCTTCGGCACCTTGTCGGCCTTGACGTAGAAGGCGACGTCGATGTCGTTGAGCGTCTTCAGCGCCGTACCCTTGGCCAGGCTTCCCGACAACAGCGTCTTGATCAAGCCGTAGTCGGGATGGTCCGCCGCGTACTTGTCGAGTTTCTCCCGCAGGCGCCGAACCTGCTCGCGGAAATCCGCGGCATCTTCGCGCTTCAGGTTCACGGACTCGTCGGCAAAATAAGCAATATCGGCATGCGTGATCTGGGCCGCAGCGAGCGGGCCTTCCAAAGGCTGCGCGAGCGGGCTCATCGATCGCCTCCGTGCGGGCGTCCCGCCTTCAGCATCTGTGAAAGCGACTCGTCCCTGAACCGCTCCCGCAGGGTGTCAAGCCGCATGTCGCTGCGCACGCCCGGCGCAAAGTCGGGTCCATAGGTTTGCCGAAGCGTTCGGACGAGCGTGTCGCCGCGCTTCTGCCGGATTTCCCCGTCGTCATCGCGGGTCCTTTTATCCAGACCGATGTGGTGATGCTTGCTTCCGTTGGCCATCTGTACCTCCTGAAAACGAGGTCCGGGTGAGGACTCCGCACTCTACATATAACACAAAAGGTTCCCATCGCAAACTTTCTTATCACGTCATCAATACCAACATGTCATTATTGTTGACATGCCGTCTGAATACGCTTACAGTGACATCCGGGTTAGACGATGAACAATCTCGACGTGTTCTACAAAAAAATTGGTGAAAACATCAAAGCCAAGCGCCGGGAGCGCGGGCTGTCGCAGGAAGGCTTGGCGAAGGCCGTCGGGCTGAAGAGGCCCTCCATGAGCAACATCGAGAAGGGGCGGCAAAACATTCTTTTGCATACGTTCTGCGACATCGTCGAAACACTCGGCACGAATGCGAACGCCCTGCTGCCGGAGCGCCAGCAGGCCGAGTCAGTGCAAATGCCCGATCTGACCTCGTACTCCAAGGGCGTTCGGGAGTTCGTTGAAGCTGCCATCAAACCTGTGGAGAAGGAGGAGACCAATGGCTATCCGAAGACGAAAGATTGAGTTGCTCGTTGAAGAATTGCTGGCCGCCTACCAGATTAGAGAAGCCCCCGTACCGGTAGAAAGAATCGCAAAAGCTAAAGGCGCTAGGATCTTCTATCAGTCCCTGGAGGATGATGTTTCGGGTTTCCTCTTCCGCGATGCAGCCCAAACTGTCATTGGTGTGAATACTCACCATGCAGCCGTGCGCCAGCATTTCACGACCGCGCATGAACTTGGACACCTATTGCTGCACGACCAGGAACAATTGCATGTCGATCGTGACTTCCGTATTCGTCTGCGTGACGATGTCTCCAGCCAGGGTACTGACGACTACGAACGGGAAGCCAATATGTTTGCGGCGTCGCTATTAATGCCGAAACACTTTCTGGAAGAAGACCTGCGGAACGAGGAGTACATCGATCTTTTCGGAGATCATTTCTTGCCGGAAATTGCCAAGAAATATGGCGTCAGCTCCCAGGCGCTGGTGAACCGCCTGAAGAACCTCGGATATATTCCCGAATAATTAACATGACCTTGGAGGCGCCCGAAGCGACGCACCATGCGCGAGATTTCAGATGGATCGATTAATTGGCAGGAATCGTTGTGGCGCTACTTCAAAGTAGAACGATTCCTCTGGACGTTGCAGAACGCCCGGCTGTATTTCGCGGCTTCGACCCAGTTTACCGACAGGTTTGAAGGGGCCACCGCCGTTCTTCCACCGGATTTTCCCGTCGATCCCCGGTTCCAACAGATGGAGGGTTCCGAGGGAGCCTTCTTTGCTCTCAGAAAACTGATGAAAATCAGCTGCTGGCACCGCGAAGAATATGAAAGCGACGCGATGTGGAAACTATATGCCGAACAGAGCAAGGGCGTAGCCATCAGCACAACGGCCGACCGCATGAAGAAGGCAATTCAACCCTTCCGTTTGCAGCCAAGCTACGGAATCGAGGACCTATGGGCAGGTCCCGTTGCCTACCATGACCTCATGGCGGTGAGACTGAGGCCTCTCGGCAAGAAGATATATTTTGCCAAACATCGCGCATTCTCCTGGGAGAAGGAATTTCGCTTGCTGATCTCGCCGGAAATGGCTTCCGAGTTTGTTCCTGACATCCCGGAAGACGGCATTGAAGTTTCGGTGGATCTGGACGCGCTCATTGAACACATCATGCTGGGGCCGGAGCTTTCTGCTGAGGACCGCGATCACATCGTTGCAAAAAGCCGCGAGATAGGACTCGGCGATCGTGTCCGCAAGTCAAGCCTATTAGGTCAACCGCGTTTTATCTGAATGACCTTTCAGCGAGCAGCTGCGCTCGCTTCTCCATCTGTTCCTTGGTTGGCATGTAGATTGAGAGATCCCGCTGCCAGCGCCCTAAGCCCTGGACTTCCAGATCAACGCGCACGGACAATCTATTCTCCTTCGGAATCTCCGACAACAGCTCAAATCCGTGAACACGGGTTACGCAGCGCAGCGGCGTGTCTTCCATATTCATCACGCTGTTCCCGTAAGGAATAGCAGCCTGCCTTATCACGTCGAGCTTCATAAGCAACGCAAGCCAAGGCGATCCTCTGAACGCTTCAAAATACTCGAAAAAACGAATTCCGGCAGTAGGAGCGAACACATTCTCTCCCCGCTGCATCGACAGCAAGGATTGCACTTTTTGTGGCAGGTACTCCAGGCCGGACACGCGCGCTATATCGCCCGTGCTGTCCAAGTAGAGATCGTTCGTTTCCGGATGAATAGCCATGTCGCTGCCGAGGTTTCGCACATCAACACGGGGAGCGCCCACCGCAACCGGGCAGAGTAGGGTGTATCCGTCATTTTCCTTGGTTAGGCTCGGTGCCTGCGACAGCACGCGCCCATCGCCCATCTCGTTGGAGAGTATGTACCTGTCGTCCTGTGCAGCCATGGCGAACCGGTCGATGAAGGAAGTCAGTTCGTGGACATCGCCAGCCACGAAATGCTTGAGGCGCAGCGTCCAGCTGTTCGCCGAGATGTTTTGAATGTCGCCGGTACAGATTATGTCCGGACCAATGGCCAGAAGGCCCGCACCCAAATCGTAGCTTTTTCCCAGCACCACCCCTTTGGCGCAGGACGCCTCATGCTCGCGTTTCATCGCGCGCAGTCTCTCGACCGGGTAGGTGACCTCATTCCGGTCAATCATTTCCGCATGATCCGCACAGAGCCAGATTGCGTTGTCGATGCTCGCCCGCTCCTGCGGTGTCATGGAAGCGTCATAGCGCCGGCTGCAAGGGGCTGCACCGCAGATATGCGCTGCCTCGCCGATCATCGTCACCGCTTCCGAGGATTCTTCACTCGGCCCAACGGTGGGCTTGGCGCATCCGGTCAAGGAACAGTGCCAGCTCGCGCGCATGGCGACAGCTCTTTTCGTCTTCGCGGTGAATTCGTCGCGGTTATTCATATACGCTTTCGCCGGCTCCCATGGTTTCCACAGACGTCAGTAGATTTTCGTGTAATGCCCGTCCGGCGGCTTGGGATGTTGACTGAGAAACGTAACCAGCATGTCCAGCGCGCCCTCCCATGCTGCCATGGCGCCCTTCTTGCTCGGGCACGTTCCGCCCAGAATCCACGTGGTGACGGTATATCCGCTCATGTTGGCGTTCAGGAAGATGGCACCCTGTAGCTCGAAGTGAAATTGAACGCCTGTCGCCTTCTGCTGCTGCGCGTACCACTGGTTGAACAAGAAAAACAGTTTGAAATAGAACGCTGCATCCGCGATCATTTCGCCGTAGTTGAAGGCAAACTCCAGATATCCGCTGACCCAGTGACCCGAATCATTCTTGTTGACGGCTTTCTCGCATCCGACTGTCAGGAAAGGAGAGTCCGCACCATTTAAGACGACCAGTGCTCGCGTCAGAGCGGCGATCCCCTGAGCTTCCGGAATAGCCGCGATTTCTTCAGGGTTCGATTTCAGCGGCTTGAATCCATGGTTTCGGGACCCATCGGGCCGGTCCTCGCCCGTGCCCCCGTAAGGAATTCCCTTACCACCTTCCTTGATCGAGAGAAATACGGTCGCGTTTTCCATCAGTCGTAACCTTCGCCTCTTACCACGATTTTATTATTCGAACGCAATGCGTCTCTCGATCTCGCCGAGCGTCGCCAAATCCTTACGCCGATCATAAAGCTTCGTCGTGCGCGGGTCCGCGTGATTCGCCAAGTCCTGCGCGGCCTCGAGCGAGCCACCATTTTGCAGGAACACCGTCATGCCCGTCCCGCGGAAGGTGTGGTTGCAGAACTCCTCCGACAAGCCCGCGGCCTTGCATCGGATCTTTACCATTTCCAGATGTCGCGCCGCAGGATAGCTTCGCCGCTGAGCCTGTGCGTCTTATCGAGTGACTGGAGGAAGGGAGCCCTGGGATCGTCGATGCGCGCTTCTTTTAGATAGGTGTCGAGCAACTCTTCGGCTTCACGGTGCAGCCAGACGAGCTGCTCCTTGCTGCCTTTCTCCAGCAGGCGCAGGCGCGCCCGCTTTCCTTCAAGGCGATAGTCACCCAGCCTCAAACCCACCACGGCACTAACGCGCGCGAACGTATACGCCATGATGGCGATGGCCGCCCGGTCACGCAATCCCTTGAGATCCGCAACCTCCCCCTCTGCCCCCCGCCGTGCTTCCTCGGCACTTTGACTTTCCGCACAATCGGTATCAATTTTCTTCGCTTGATTACACTCCTCGACCTGCTCTGTTTTTCGACCGGCCTCATGGAAGGAGGTGTGTCGATGTTCGCCCCAGCAGACTCGCCTGAATCGTTGGCTTTGGCAGCACAGTATCTTGGCTTGCGATCATTCCATGAAAGGCAGGAAATCCGATGACAACCAAGCGCGCTTCTACCGCTTCGCTTCAGCCGCTCTCTTTCTCCCCTCGGACGATTGTCGCCTTCGTTGCGATTATCCTGCGCCGTGAACCCCTGGGAACTTCTTCAGCGGCTCTATCAGAGTCTGAAAATTCTTCCGCACAATACTCCTAGCGGACAGTGCGTCTGCGTCCCATATCTTCCCCAGCGCTTCTTCGACCGTGTGTACGTCGCTAGGTTCTACGGGTCGGTTGCGCATGTTGATGAATGGGCCGTCCGACTCCGTGAGAATTCTCTCACGCGGAATTCGGGCGATAATCTGCTTTCCCTTTTCACTGCGAATCATCGCGGGATTGATAGAAAAGAAGTGCCCATCGGCGATTGCATTCTCCAAATGCTTTAGCGTTCCTGAATACCAATGAAACACGATCGGGCGCGGGTATTCCTCTCTCAGGACCTGAAGAACCGCTGGTTCGGCCTGACGAGAATGGATGGTGACGAACTTAGGTTGTTTCTGAAGCGCTTGCAGCGCGAATCGGAAGGAGATCAATTGTTGCTCCTTTGTCAGCCGCCCCTCGCGAGAGAAGTCAAGGCCGATCTCTCCGATAAATGAGGTCTGACAAACGAGCTTAGTGAACTGGCTCAGTTCCTCGTCGGAATGCAGTTCCGCAATTAAGGGGTGCAGGCCCAGCGCCAGCCGCACCGATTTGAATCGCTGTACATGAGGTTGGGCCGCGAGGAAAGCTGAAGGCAGGTTTGTCACGCAAACAACAAAAACCCCTGCAGATTCCGCATTCGACGCTATCCGGGAAGGATCTGAATATAGATCGAGGTGACAATGCGTATCAAGCATCTTCACCATCGCTGATGCCGGCCGCTTCACGCAACTTGGCGGAACCCCTTTCCGCTATCCACCGTCGTACCTCACTAAGTCCTCTTCGCACGAGGTGTACATAATCATTGATCGGTTGGGCCAGGGCGACGCTTGTAATTGCCTTTCGAATGCTTGCATCAGTGTCGAAATGGCGCAGGCCGCTCGTGACTGCTCTGAGATCGTCGGCGCTCACCTTTTCGGAATCAACCGTGAGTTCATCCGCACACACGTCGACGCCGTAATCCTTCCCGGAATCCAGATTGGCGACATGCAACGACGCACGCCTAAATAGGCATGGGACGCAATATCCGCAATTCGTTGCCTTCTTCCTAACCCAATCCTGCCGGCGGGTGCCATGCGAACACGAGACGGTCAGGGCGACCAGGCTGCTGAGAAGTTCGAGGTCGCGGCACTGAGTTACACACTCACCTTTCGTCTTCAATGCAGACGGGTTCACCAGATTGTTACCTAGTCCAAGGCCCTTTAGGACAGAACGCAACGTATCCAGATAAAACGGATGCATCGTGCGGGTGCTGCACGATCCACTCCGAGAGGGGGTGAGTGGAAGGTTCAGTGCAATCATTCCATTCTCAGGAGCGAGAAGGGACACGTCGAATCCCATTTCGGAAGCCGCGTAAATGCCCAGACCGATAAAAACAATCGACCGCGAACGCAGTGTGGACTCGGTGTTCTTCGGCGGCCGCTGGGAGACACGCACCTGAACCAACTTGGTCCGCCCCGGAAAGCGTGCTTTCACCCGTTGATAGAGTTCTTCCTGCTGGCTCTTGGGTCCTGGAGCGTCATAATGCCCAATCAACATAATGCGGCTCTCCGGGTTCTCCCATAGATAATCGATAGACCCGATGAGCGAGTCCAGCCCACCAGAAAATAACGTAACGGCATCGAACGCATCAGGTTCGTCCGGGTTCAGCGTCTTTTTTCGCCGTGTCTTCGGAGCGACGAACAGATCGCACGGCGATTTCCGAAACGACGTCCGCCAGACATCACCGGATAGGAAACTGAGTGCGGTGTCGAGGCGAGGAGCGATCTTTCCCCAGCGTTCCGGGTCCGATACTGGGAAACTCACGCTCAAATCTCTTGTCCAAACATCTGAAGCGGATTTGCGCGCAGTGGCTTTATCGACCACATAGCAGGCGCCAGCGACGACGAGAAGATCGAGGGCCTCTGGACTTGGTGAACCCAGTGACCGAAAAAGCCCCCTAAAGGCCAAATCAACTTCGAGCGGTTTTATCTGCGGTCCACTGAGCGTGATGAGCGCCAGACCGTCACTCCGCCTTTTGTTGCCGTCAAAATCCACGGAAATCGTCATCCCATCACTCCGAAAACCTCGATCGTTTCTTTAAGGACATCCTCCGCAACCTGAGTTCCCTCATTCGTTTTCCAATCAACCGTCGCAACTTCGCGGCCGGCTAACTTTGTGCGGACTGAAGAGGTTATGTATTCCTTGATTTGAGCGAGGCTATTCGAGGCCTTTGAATCTCCTACTTTCTTGACCCACTCTTCGTAGAAGTTGCGACAGAACATCTTGAAGACGTAATGGCCGAAAAAGCTCGCGAGAATGCCAAATATCCCAAGTTCATCCATTGCGGTATTCAGCCGCTCCTCTACATCTTCAAATGTTTCTGCGTCGTTCAGAATCTCATCTCTGATTTCAGCTAGGGATTCTCTCGCAAGCGCATTGTCCAGTGTGCTTGCGGGGCCGGCAAGTTCATCCAACATGACGTCGGCAACGTCGGAAGCCGATTTCCCGACAACATCGCCGAGGCCCCTCTCCTGAAGTGCGCCTTGTAAACCGACTTCGCCTACTCTCGAAAGAAATCCGCCCAAATTACGCGCCGTTCCTACAGCAGCCGATGTCCCACCGCCACCAGTCCCACCGCCACCGCCGCCTCGCGTTGTGGACCCCTGCGCTGGAGATCCTCCGCCCATGTGAGGAGCGATGCCACCGTTTCCGCGGATCAAGCCTTTCAATCCGCCAGCCGCACGGATGAAATCCGTAACCAAATCGCTAGGGGTTATTTCTTTGCTGCCCGTACCCTGGACGAAATCCGTCGCGTCATTTTTCAGCGGTGTCCAGTTACCGCCCGTCGGCATTTTGTAGCCCCTAGAGGTACCCATTCCTATCCCTTCTTCCGCAGAGTTTCCAAGGCTTTGCTGGCTGCCTTGCCGGCTTTCGTTTGGTCGCGAGTTGCGATCTGCGTCAATACTTCAATAGAAACGGTCCGCAATTGCGTATCATGCAGAGCAAGCTCCGCAATATTCTGAGGAACGGATGCCGCAAGCGAAGCCGCCGGAACTATGCGAGCGACCTCCAAAAGTTTGGCACTGGCGCCGGCGACCTTTTGAATGCCGAGCTTATGAAGCGCGCTGACCGGCCCAACTCGGTCAGGATGGTGCTCCGCTTCCTGCTTCAAAAGATCCAAGAGGACCGGCAGCTCTTGCGGAGCGAGCGCAGGAGCGAGCTTCATCCCAATGGCGTTTTCCCCCGCATTGTCTGAAAGCAATTTGCGGAGGGCTTCCCGGACATTTGGCGGAATCATCGTGACACCAGCGAGTGTGGAACCAGTTCGATCACGTGCGAGCCAGAAATAGTCACGAAGATCCAAACCTGATAAGGGCGGCCTCATCCGCAACCAGGAAAGCACCGAAGGCGTTCGCCACGTTGCAAGACCGTCTTCCGGGACCGTTGATTCCGAATCGTCGTCTTCCTCCTTCAAGGCAAGTTCTTCGAGCGCCTTCAGCTTCGATGGAATACCTTTTTCCGCAGCCTGCCATTGATTGAGTTCCTGAAATAGCGACAGGTTCGAATATTCGAGCACCATCAATTTTGCGAGAACTTCCTCGCGAATCGATATCTTGGCAATGGCGGCCAACTGCTTGCGCAGTGACAGCGCATTGAGCATGCGCTTCACCTGACGCGGATTGCCTTTCAAACCCTCTGTGATCACTGAAGCGACGGCCTTACTCCAGTCCAGCTGTTCCTGCAGTAAGGGCGGAAGCTGGGTCCCCCCCGTAAGCGCTTTCTGGATCGCGTCGGCCGTGAAAGGGGCATAGATATTCAGCGCGCGTGTGTCCCGCCATGCACTCAAGACGGCAGGAACCAGAGTCGGATCGAGCAATTTTTCGCAGGCTAAAAGATTCACATAAGTTTCAATCTCGTTGGGTGAAAGACGCGGTAGCTGGTATGGCACCTGAATCAGCTTTTCAAGGTAATCCTGTACGAGCCCCTGTTCTTCCTTTCTTGCCTCGGAAGTATCTCCAGAGTGTTCAAGCTGGCGTTTCACATATCTCGTCGATATGGCGTGGCGAACAATGCGCGGGTCAGCGCCGATGACGAAAGCCGTTCTTGGGACGGAGACGAATAGCTTAATGGCTTCGAGCGTTTCGATCAGCCGCTCCGGCAGACACCGATCAAGATCATCGATTAGAACAACCAGAACCGAGATGCCGGTCTTCGCCAGCATCTTTTCAAACTCTTCGCGGAATTTCCGTACACCCATCAAATCCGGCTTTTCCGGGCTGGCTTCGATGAGCGAAGACCAATTGATGTCGTTCGAGTCGTCGTCATCCTTTTTACCGCCAGCGCTGCTCGCGACAGCACCGGCCACAGCCGCAGCCGCCACTGGCACCGCGGTAATTCCGCCCGTCGCCGCTGCGATTGCTACAGGGATACCCACGTACTTGACGGCCAGTTTCCCCAGTTCCATCCATTTCAGCCGCTTGAGCAATTTCACGACGAAATCTTTCGCCTTCGCGCCGAATCTACGGTGCTCCCCTAGCTGGATCAAGATTGAACTTAAGAGAGCGGATTTTGCGTCCTCATACCCCTCGAACGTCCACCCATTGAAGTAGAGACACACAACATCCGGATATGCTTTCTCGTCGGATAGCTCCTTCTGGAGCATCTTCATGATGCTCGACTTTCCGCCGCCCCAATCCCCAAATACACCGACCGTGACCGGTAAAACGGTGGGATCGGTGATAACTGAGCGGATCAAGTTGGCATGTACGTCAAAGCCCAACAGATCTATTTCCGTTTCGTTGTCTTGCCACACGTGAATGCGAGGGAGCTCTGTCTGCATTCAATACTCCTAGAGAATTCCAAATGGATGAAAGGTTACGGTATCTAATGTACTCTTCAATACTTCACGTGGACTTCGGACTGTCCCCCGGCCGCGTCTTGCGCCGGTCGTAGAGGAGCGTCGTGGAGGCATTCGCGTGGCCGGGCCATCCCTGCACCTGGCGATGTTCACCTCGTTCTCGTGATCGCAGCTTTCTTCTGACTTATTCAGGGAAGTGAATCGAACAGGTCTTTCGTGCGGACGGAAAGCGCCCCGGCCAGCTGCACAATGGTTTCCAATGCGACGTTTCGTTCGCCGCGCTCGACGCTACCCACGTAATTGCGGTGTAAACCGGCCCGTTCCGCCAATTCCTCCTGCGAATAGCCGCGCTCCTCGCGAACAGCGCGTAAGGCTATTCCAAAGAGGGACTTAATCGAAGCTTTGGGCACTCCCTAATGCTTGGAGTGTTGTCATGTTCGAGTGCAAGGACGTTGCAGGTCGCGTGGTCCGTTCGATCCACCTTTACGGGGGTGGACCAGAGTGTCCCGAAGTCTCTATCGACTTCGAGGACGGCACGAATTTTACGGTCAGCCTCGCTACAAAGCACACGTTGGAATACAGGTTGACGCGGGACGAAGGCGGAGAACCCATCGTACTGAGCCAGGACGAAGTTCCCGTCCAGCATCTCTAACGGACCAGTGCGGGTTCGTATTGATAGTCCACTAACCTCCTTCGACAGATCTCCAGTTCTTCGGGTGTGAAGAGTGAGTGCCAACGGGGATCGTCGAAAATCACGGCCTCAACCGTGAGACGCAAGAAACCTCGGAGATAGAGATTGGTGTAGCCGTCCGAAGGCTTGGCACGGTTAATCAGGTCTTTTGCCGTAGCGATGCCTCCTCGTTCCAGAAGCATGCGATGGAATTCATGAGGTGTTGTACTTCGCTTCTCTTACGGCAGTCACATAAATGTTGTGCATTGCCTCATCGAACTGGCTTTCAAGACTCATGCTGGTTCTCCTGCGCTCTCTGCGCACTTTCCCTGAAAGGGAAGCATAACGCGCTAATAAGGTGGCTGTTTAGTTTCCGGTCTCACACCACCTGAACTTCAATCCCACGCGAAGTACCACTAACAGACCTAGCCAGAGGGAGAAGTTTCACTCCTCCCTGGCTGCAGCCGCGGTGCGTCTTCCGCCACCCACCTCAGCGGGCCGTTCCCGCCCGCAACGCCCACCCCAATAAGTCATGTGCGCTCATGCGCACGAATAAGGAAGACAAGCCTCGCTAAGGGGCTCTGCCCCGATCGCGCGGCGCAAGGGGCTTCCCCAATCTTCCGCGCTGCGCTTGTGCAGACCTCCGCTGCGCTCCGTCCTTTCCGCTCCATTCCATTCCGCTCCAAGGATGGGGAGACCCCTCCCCCTGCGCCTTGCTACCCCCGCCTTCGCCAGGAGGCGTTCGGCATGTGCATGCCGCGTTTCAACGCGGACGTGCAAAAGCAAATGCCGACCAGCAAAGGAGCGAAACACCATGAGCAGCGCAACCAGCAGCAACAACAATAGCCAGCCTAAGACGGCGAAAGAAGTAATCGCCGCCAACGTTGAAGCCCTCATCGAGCAGCTTGAGGCCGGGCACTCCGAAGCCCTCACCGCCTACCTCAACGCGATGAGCCGGTTTCATAACTACTCGCTCGGCAACATTCTGGAAATCGCACGGCAGCGGCCCGATGCAACCAGAGTCGCCGGGTTCTGGAAATGGAAAGAGCTTGGCCGCTCCGTCAAGAAGGGCGAGAAAGGCATCCGCATCCTTGCCCCCATCATCGGCGTTCGCCGCAAGAAGGACGAGGAAGCCGAGAAGGACATCACTAAGCAGAACACGGCGGTATTGGTTGGCTTCCGATCGACGTATGTGTTCGACGTGTCGCAGACCGAAGGCGCAGAGCTTCCCGAACTGCGGGAGATCAGCGGCGATGTAGGCGAGAACCGCGACCGACTGATTGCTTTCATCGAGCGTCAGGGCATCGAGCTTGTTTTCTCCGAGCGCATCGCGCCCGCGCTGGGCATGAGCTACGGCGGAAGAATCGCCATTCTGCCTGGTCAGTCGAAGGCCGAAGAGTTCAGCACCTTGGTGCATGAACTGGCGCACGAGATGTTGCACAAGGCCGAGCGGCGCACGGCAACCACTAAGACAGTACGCGAGACCGAGGCCGAGGCCATCGCGTTCATCATTGGCAAGGCCGTAGGGCTGGAGACGGGCACAAAGTCAGCCGACTATATCCAGCTTTATCACGGCAACGCTTCCCTGCTGGCCGAATCGCTTGAAGTCATCCAGCAGACCTCCGCCGTCATCCTCGCGGCCTTGCAGCCTTCGGTTGAGGAAGCCATGACCGCCGCCACCGAGCTTTCGGAGGTGGCGGCATGAAAACCGTTCTGGAGCTCATCAGGCTGGCCGGCGGATGGCGCCCCGGCCTTTACCTCAAGATCGACAACCGGCCCTACATGGAGCTTGTCATCGAGGCGATGGACGAGTCCGGCCCCTGCGGACTTCCGGCCATCTCTGTCGCCCATTACGGCGAACTCAACGGCGATGCCATGCGCGACCCGGAGATGTGCTTTGAGTTGTCGAACCCGCCGCTCTGCACTGCCGCGCTTTCGGCGTTCTACTACCGCAACGATTACGCCGGAATCGAGCAATGGTCGCGCTTCATTCGTGAGGGCCAGTACGCCTTTCACACGATGCTCCACCGCGAGCATGAACGCTTCGCCGCGCTCTGGGATAAGAACCTGAACGCACAGCGATTTGTGGAAGCCTTCACCGACAAGTGCATTCGTGGCTAGTCCGCTCTCCTCGGAGCGGAACAGCCAGCGTGTCTCCGCTCCGTTCCCATTCACACCTAACCGCCTGAAAGGAGCACCGCATCATGGAAACGCAGATCACCAATGCCACCGAATACCGCAATGTCTCCCTCGCTCTCTTGAATGAGTCAAAGACCAACCCGCGCCGCACTTTCGACGAAGCGGCCATGAAGGAACTCGCCGAGAGCATCCGCACCCAGGGCGTTCTTTCGCCCTTGCTGGTGCGACCTCTCACGGAGAACGGCTTCGAGATCGTTGCCGGAGCACGCCGCTACCGCGCGGCGCAGATGGCCGAAGTCCCAACCGTACCTGTCCGCATCGTCAATCTTTCCGACGCCGAAGCATTGGAAGCGCAGCTGGTAGAGAACCTCATCAGGGCGGAAATTCACCCGATGGAGGAAGCGCAGGGCTTCCGCGCGTTGCTCGACTTGGAGGAACCGAAGTACAGCATCGAACAGATTGCCGCCAAAGTGGGCAAGACGCCTGCATTCGTCGCCTCGCGATTGAAGTTGGCTGACCTTACGCCTTCTTCCATCGATGCCTTCTACGCCGATCAAATTGGTGTAGGCCATGCCCTGCTGTTGGCAAAGCTGCCCGCCGACCAGCAAGAACAGGCGCTCTCGGCGTGCTTCAAAGAGGTATTCAACGGCGGTCCAAAGCCCACTCGCATTCTGCTGCCCGTTCGCAACCTGCAATTCTGGATTGAATCGAACATCCTGTTGGTCCTGAAAGATGCTCCTTTCAACAAGCGAGATGCGCAGCTTGTTCCCACGGCGGGCAGTTGTGCTGACTGCGCCAAACGGACGGGGCACAATAAGCTGCTGTTCGGCGATGACCTGGGCCGACAGGGTGACCGGTGCACCGACCCCGGCTGCTATCAGGCCAAAGTAAGCGCTCATGTCGCGCAGACAGTCGCCGCCAGGCCGGAACTCGTACAGATCAGCACAGCCTACGGTGTGCAGAAGGAGGGCAGCAGCGTTTTGCCACGGAACAAGTACACCGCCATTCGAGACGAAAAGCCGAAATCCAAGGACGATGCCAAGCGGCCTGAGTTCAAAGTGTGCAAGTTCACCACCGAGGCCATCATCACCGACGGCGCGGATGTGGGTACTTTCCACAAGGTCTGTGCGAACCCAACCTGCCCGGTTCATCATCCGAAGCAGCAAACCGGCCGCGACGATGAGAAGTGGAAGACCGAGCAGGAGAAGCAGCGCAGGGAGCAGGCTATCGCCAGTGCAACCGGCCTCCGTGTCCTCGCCGCTGTGAGCGCCGCCGTACCGGTTCGTCTGGTGAAGCGCGACCTCCTTTTCATCCTTGAGAAGCTGACAACCCTCTTGGACGAGAACCGCCTTGTGATGCTGGCGCGGCAGCACGGCATCCGGCTGAAGCGGGATGACGGCGGGATACCGAAGACGCTAGCCGCCTTCATTCGGCGCTCTGATGAAGGCACACTCTCGCGGGTACTGGTGCAGACGGTGATTCTGCTTGCCGCTTCCCGGTCGAACGTGGCGGCGGTACTTCGTGATGCAGCCACCGTCTACAAGGTGGACACCGACGCCATCACTCTCAAGGTGAAACAGGAGTTTGCGTCGAAAGAGAGAGGGCCGTCGACAAAAGCAAAGCCAGCCAACAAAACAAGAGCGGCATAGCTTTCTATCCTTCGCTTCGCGAGCCTGCCCCGGCAGGCTCTTCTTTTTGCCCGTCTTCCCTCCCTTCAATGTGCCGTCGCGCATGGCGACGATCGGTCCCGCCCACCCGACGGGCAGCGCGCCGATTGGCGCGGAAAGCTGTGATTGACAGATGCATACAGCGCATAGTCCTCTGTGGTATACACCGTAGACATGGCGAGCAAGTCGACGGCGGAGAAGATCGTGGCGGCAGCGGGGAAACTGCTCGGCCGCGAGGGTGCGGAGGCCGTAACGATGCGGCGGGTGGCCAACGCCGTGGGCATTACGCCGATGGCGCTCTACCGGCACTTCGCCGACCGGGACGGACTGCTGAATGTGTTAGCGGATGCGGGATTTGCGGAGTTGACGAGGCGCGCGTCGAAGGTGGCGATGCCGGCCGGGGTCGAGCAGCAGCTGATGAAAATCCTGGATGTGTTTCTGGATTTTGCTCTGGAGAAACCTCGCCTTTTCGAATTGATGTTTCTCGCGCGGCGGCGAGGAGCGCGGCAATTCCCCGAAGACTTTCACACCGGCCGGTCGGCGATCGCGAAGGTTTCCGCGGCCGTTCTGGAAAACGGCATGAAGCAAGGCGTGTTTCGCAGAGATGACTTCTGGGAGATTGCGTTTGAAGCCGGGGCAATGCTGCAAGGGCTCGTGATGTTGTATCTGGGCGGGCGCGTGGGCACATCGGAAGAGGAATTTCGGGCGCTGTGTCATCGAGCGTTTCGGAGGTATCTCTATGGAATTCGGCAGCGCGATTAGAGGAGTGGTGATCGGAATCGCCGCCTGCGCAGCGGCGGCGGCGCTCCTGTACTTCGGCAACGGACTGACGCCGCAATGGCCTCTGATGTGGTTCGCGCCACTGCCACTGCTGTTGTTCGCGCTGCAGAGGCCCACATGGCAGGCGGCTCTGGTAACTGCGGGCGGGTGGATGGCGGGCGGCTTGGCTCTGTGGGGCTACCTCCGTGCTCTGGGAGCGCCGCCGGTCGCATGGTTTGCGGATTTCGGCATGGGCGCTGTAGTGCTGGTCGCGGCCGTGCTTTTGATGCGCGCCCTGGTGCGGCGCGGAGCGGTCTGGATCGCCTGGTTGACGCTGCCCGCCGTATGGGTGACGTTCGAGTTCGTGCGTGCCGTGTGGCTGTGGCCGTACGGATCGTCGGCGTGCATCGCATACTCGCAACTGAACTTTTTGCCGTTTCTGCAGCTGGCGTCGCTGGCCGGACCGTGGGGGATGGGATTCGTGCTGCTATTGTTTCCCGCGGGTCTGGCGCTGGGGATTCATTTATGGGGTTCGGCGCGAACACTGGCGATGCAGGTTGTCTGCGCGACGCTAGGTGTGGTGGGCGCGATCCTGATCTTTGGAGCGGTGCGGCTGGCGATTCCGCAGCCTGGGCCAGTGGTGAAGGTGGGTTTGGTGGCGTCCGACACGGTTGAGGGAATAGCCCACTCCGGCGCAGCCACCGAGCGGCTGTTCGAGGAATACTCGCAGAGCGCGCAGGAACTGATCGCGCGCGGAGCGCAGGTAGTAGTCCTGCCGGAGAACGTCGGAGTGGTCATTGATCCGGATATGGCGAGGACAGATGCAATTTTTCAGGCGGTCGCGGACCGGACGGGCGCCACAATCGTTGCGGGGATGACGCACATCGAGCCAACGGCGCATTACAACCAAGCGCGAATCTACGTGCCGGGCGAAGCGGTGCGAAGTTACAACAAAGAGCATCTGTTGCCACCTTTCGAAACCGGCAACTACAAGCCGGGCACAACGCGGACGCTTTTCGAAGCTTCGGGAGGCGCTGCGGCGCAGACGTGGAGTGTGGCGATCTGCAAGGACCTGGATTTCAGTGAGCCTGCGCGCGCGTATGGACAGGCACGGGTGGGGCTGATGCTGACGCCGGCGTGGGATTTCCGCGTGGATGGCTTCTGGCACGGGCATGCCGCGGCGATGCGCGCGGTAGAGGATGGGTTCAGCCTGGTCAGGCCCGCGAGGCGAGGATTGCTGACGGTCACGGATGATCGCGGGAGGATCGTCGCGGAGACGCCGAGCAACGCCGCTCCCTTTGCAACACTGCTGACAACTGTGCCGGCTGGGCACAGCCGGACTTTGTTTCTGTTGCTGGGGGATTGGTTCGGTTGGTGCTCGATGGCGTTGTCGGTTCTGGCTGTGGCGCAGTACTTCGGGGCATCCATTCAGCGTGCCAAGGAAGCGCCAACCGACTCGGGGGAGGTGCGTGACGTTGGATGAAGGCATCCGGCGATCAGAAAAGATAAGGCACCAAGGGCGGCAGTTCGATGGACGTAGATGGCATACGTCTCTCCGAACTGAGAGCCCATCCACGTTAGTCCTTTCCGGCACTTTCGGTCCCGGCCTCCATCGTCAGCCTTGATGTTTGTTCTCACGCTCTGATACGCGGGACACGTCATGATGTTTCTTTCCTGTCAATCTTGCCTGTCTACTGGGTAAAACCGCCGATAATCCCAAAATTCATCTGTGCACAGACGATATCGTTTTCTGGGGGTCGATTCTCATGGGAACTGCCTGAATCAACGACGCCCCGCACGTGGATTTCGCGGCACCAAATCGAAGTCTGAGAAAAATCTTTGCTTGCCACGGATCAGTCGGGGTTGGGAATTCAAACAGTTTTCCCCGGCCCACCTCCAGCAAGTATATTTAGGGCTTGGGGACTCCGGGGCTGCGGAGTCCAATGTGCGCGCAATCTT
This sequence comes from Occallatibacter sp., assembly GCA_036489735.1. Classification (GTDB taxonomy): domain Bacteria; phylum Acidobacteriota; class Terriglobia; order Terriglobales; family Acidobacteriaceae; genus Telmatobacter. The sequence goes on from DASXFF010000117.1 coordinate 115,922, forward strand.
GGATGAAGTGGAGATAGTGGAGAAGGACAGCTGGTAGAATTTGCAGCGGAGATTCGTGTAGTAGTGACAGTGAAACAATTCTAGTTGCAGCTCAGAGGATTATGGATAGCGAACCTAAGCTCAAGGTCTGGCGCTTGAAAGGAACCGGTGAGTTTCTTCAGGTTTCCAATTTTGCGCATCCAACTACCAAGGCCTTCCATCAATCCCTAGCCCTTTGTTTCGTTGAGCAGGGTGCTTATAACGTGCGCCATTGTGGCGTCAGCTATTCAGTGGGTAAGGGCGCGCTGCTCGTCGTTCAGTCCGGCGACATTACCTCGTGCGAAGATTTTGACGGCAAATCGCAACACCGAGAATTTCATTGCGCCCCCGAGGCGCTGGAGACAATTGCCGAAGAAATTGAGGATCGTTCTACAGGAGGGCGACTCTTTCAGAGTCCCTTTAGCTGTGATGAATCTCTCTGCCGACCTTTCTTAAGATTTCACGCTGCAATGGTTTCTAAGCCAACTGCGATCGAGAGTTCGTCCCTGTTGCGAGAATTTGTGGGCGAAATGATCCTTCGATATGGCAACCGACCAGCGAAGACTCTAAGGCTTGGAAATGAGCGGCAGGCTGTCAAACGCGTGAAGGATTACCTTAAAAGTCGCTCTGCGGAAAATGTGATTTTGGAAGAACTCGCACGGATCGCAAACTTGAGCCCGTTTCACCTAATCCGAGTATTTCGGAAAGAAGTCGGACTTCCGCCTCATGCATACCAGACTCGCCTTCGGTTGGATCATGCCAAGGCGTTGCTCGCCAAAGGCGCCACGATTGGAGAAGCGGCCCTGAAAGCTGGCTTCTTCGATCAGAGTCACTTTACCAACCATTTCCGAAAGGTTTTTGGCTACCCGCCAGGTGCCCACCTGAAGGGATTGGGGGCCGGGAGCAAGAACTTCCAGGATAGCTAGTCTTCTGTTTCTGAAATATCTTGCAAGGTTAATAGATATAAACAACTTCAGAAACGGGAGATGCGGCCAGAGACGGCCAAAGATTCAGGCCTTGGATGGGCACCCCTCAAACGCGCATAGCTTCAGGCATCCGCACACCTTTCACCATCAGCCAGAAACCCAACGGCACTTCAAAAGCCAGCATCGGCATCCACAGAAAACCCACCATTGCGTCGCGCACCACGCCCACCAACTGCAGCGGCAAAGCCACTACCAGCAGCAGCGAAGCAATCACACCGATCCACGCTAGGGCCGCCGGAATCATCCGTCCCCGCAGCAGCAGATACGAAAATAACAGACTGCCCACGGAGAAGAAGATCGCGGCGAGGTTGAGTCCCTGCACCTCGAAAAAAAGCTGCGCGAGCCCCGACGAAGTTGACCCATCCAGGCCACCAGGCTTATTAGGCATCGCCGCGGTCGCCAGCCAGATGAGGCCTACTGTCGCGACCACTCCGAGGGCGCCAAAAACGCCCTCCATCACGCGGCAAACCATCGCCATCCTGGCCAGGTCTTCATCGACGTCTCGCGTGATCCTATACAGCGTCACGGCCAGCACCACTGCGCACGCGACCGTCACGAGTCCCATCAAGACTATGCTCCGCATCGGGACCGCGGCCCGCGCTGCGCTTGCCAACTTTTCGGCGGCTCCGTGGCCGGTGAACACCGTGCCGCTCACCACCATAATGGTGATGCCAGCGGCTATGTACAGCAAAAACGTGAATCCTGCTAACCGTGCATTCGCCCGTAGTGTCATGATCGGGGTTCTCAGCCCGTCCGCAACAGTCCTGCAACTAGCACACGAGCCAATCGATCACTTAGTTCGCTTTTCTATGCATCCGTATGCGATTTCCCACTTGCATCGATCAGTCAGTCGATCCGGCGCTGGACATCCCGCATGCTTCTGGACAACTATCGCACAAGCATCCGAGACGAGAAAATGCCTCGCGGCGCGGGCCGTGCCGCACCTTCCGCGGCGGTACACGATCCTGTCCGCGCCATCCATGGCTAGGCCGACCTAAGACCGCACTTCAGGCCCTTCACGGCCGTCAACGCCACACCGCAAGGTCAACGGGTATAAACAAACTTGAGAAACAGCAGACTAGAAGCTGCCCTCGGTGATGTGTGCAGCGATGAAGCGCTCACACTTGCCTGCGCAAGAACATCCAAGACCTTCAGCCGTGCCATCCCACAATCTCATATAGCCGACGTTTGTTGAGGCGGCGGCGTCCGCGGATGCCAGGACAATCCTCTGCCGCATCGGCGGCGATGTTCCAGCTGATGTGGCTGACGATGATGCTCTCAACCTTGGTTCCAATGCTCCAGCGCTTCCGGAACGTCACCCTCCCGGCCTAGTAAAAAGATTTGTCGGTCACCGATGAGTTTCGCTCACTACACCGGTTTTACCCAGTAGACAGGCAAGATCGGGCTAGCAAGGTAATTCCCCAACTCAAAAGGAGATCATCATGAACATTGCGAAGAAGAACGTCATGATCACCGGCGCCAATCGCGGCATCGGTCGAGCACTGGTCGAGGAAGCCTTAAACCGCGGTGCGAAGCGGGTCTATGCAGCTACCCGCCAACCCTTCACCCACTCGGATCAGCGAGTCACTCCTGTCGTCCTGGACGTGACCAATGCTGCGCAGATCCAGCGGGCAGCCAGTGAAATCGACACTCTCGATGTCCTCATCAACAACGCTGGCATCGCCATTTACGACGATCTGAGCAAACCCGAAGTGATCGAACAGCAGCTGGCGGTCAACCTCTTCGGATCGCTCAATGTGACTCGCGCGTTCTTGCCGCTGTTGAAACGCTCGAAAGGGGCCGTAGTAAACAACATTTCAACGGCGGCGCTTGCGCCTATACCGATCGTACCCGGTTATTCCATTTCAAAGGCCGCCGCGCTGAGCATGACGCAGTCGCTGAGGGCGCTCCTGGCCGGTCAAGGCGTGACAGTCCATGCCATCTTGACTGGACCTGTCGACACCGATATGAACCGGGGCTTCGACATACCGAAGGCGTCGACTGAGTCCGCCGCGGTGGCCATCTTCGATGGCGTGGAAAATGGCGATGAGGAAATTTTCCCGGATCCCATGTCCCAATCCATTTCCGAGGGTTGGCGCAACGGCGTAGCCAAGGGCCTCGAACGCCAGCTCGCGGTTTTCATCCCGGAGAGTGTGGCTCTTTAAAGAGCCTTCGCACGGAAACGTGATCGAGCACACAACGAAAAGCCAACATCTCACGAAGGGAGAAAAAATGATGCCGACAAAGACTATGCACAAAACCGGTAACCGCGAGGAATGGCTCGCGGCGCGGCTAGAACTGCTCAAGGCCGAGAAGGAACTTACCCGGCACAGCGATGCTGTGGCTCGGCAGCGGCAGGAACTGCCATGGGTTCGCCTAGACAAGGATTATCGTTTCGACACTGACGAGGGCAATGCATCGCTTGCAGATCTCTTTCGCGGACGTTCGCAACTTCTCGTCTACCACTTCATGTTCGGCCCCGACTTTAAAACGGGTTGTCCGTCCTGCACGTCGATCGCGAATGGTTTTAACGGCATCGTCGGGGACCTGGCCAACCGCGACGTGACGCTTTGGGCGATATCGAGAGCGCCGCTCGAGAAGTTGCGAGCATACAAGCAGCAGAATGGCTGGACGTTTCCTTGGGCCTCTTCCTTTGGCAGCGACTTTAACTTCGATTTCCACGCCTCGTTCACGGGGGACCAACAGCGCGAAGGCCCCGAATACAACTTCCGCCGCGATGACCCTGTGATGAACGCCGGGAGGGCCGGAACGCCAACTTCCGGGCCTGCTAAGCATGCGGCCTTAACCGGGACCGACGTGGGCACGTATACGCGGGAGCGGGAGGGCATGAGCGCATTCGCGCTTGAAGATGGCGTCATCTACCACACTTATTCCACCTATGCACGCGGAGTGGACGCGATCTGGGGCAAGTACGCATGGCTCGACCGCGCTCCCAAAGGCCGCAACGAAGGGAGATAAACACAATGACGACACAAAAGCTAACCCGGAAAGACGGAGACAAGGAACACGAGCAGGGGCATCTTCCAAAGAACACACCCCCGATCGTGTCGCAGCAGGAGTGGGAGGCTGCGCGACAACAGATGCTGGTGAAGGAAAAGGTCTTCACCCGTTCCCGTGACGCGTTGGCAGCCGAGCGCCGGCGGATGCCCTGGGTTGCGGTAGAGAAGAAGTACGAGTTTGACGGGCCCAAGGGTAAGGTGAGCTTGCTCGACCTGTTCGAGGGCCGCAGGCAGTTGATCATCTATCGCGCCTTCTTCGAGCCCGGGGTGTTCGGTTGGCCCGAGCATGCCTGCCGAGGCTGCTCCCTGGGTGCCGATCAGGTTGCTCACTTGGCCCACCTGAACGCTCGCGACACCACCCTTGTTTACGTCTCACCCGCACCGCAGACGGACATCGCACGCCTGAAGGAGCGAATGGGCTGGGAAATGCCTTGGTATACCTTCATCACCAACGGCTTCGACAAGGACTTCGGCGTCGATGAATGGCACGGGCACAACGTGTTCATCCGTGACGGCGAGAAGGTGTTTCGGACCTACTTCATCAACAACCGCGGTGACGAGGCGATGGGGACCACCTGGAGCTACCTAGACCTGACGCCGCTCGGCCGTCAGGAGACTTGGGAGGATTCGCCAGAAGGGTATCCCCAGACTCCGACATACAAGTGGTGGAACTGGCACGACAACTACGATGCCGAGCGCTCGCCTGACCCGAAGTGGGTGCAAGTGTCCGGCGTGGGAGAAGCCGCGTTCCGAAAGCGCGACGCTGACGCGAAAAAATAAGCGAGAGTGGCAGGGAGAAAGAGCTATGACAGACATCCTGAAAGGTGAGTTTGCAGTTCCCACAGCGGTCGACCGGAGCACCTTCCAGGCGGAACTGGACGCGTTGCGGGTTCGAGAGAAGGCTCATACACACGAAGGCGACGCGATCGCGGCCGCCCGGCGGCGGCTCCCCATGGTGGAGGTAGATCCCGCGACCACGCTGGTCGGACCGCGCGGCCCGCTCGCGCTGCTGGACACGTTCGAGGGTCGTCGACAGCTCATCGCCTACTACTTCATGTGGCACGCTGGCCACCCGGCGGCTGAGCAGTGCGAAGGCTGCACGTGGGTCACCACCCAGGTCGCGGAGTTGTCCTACCTTCATTCCCGCAACGTCACCTTCGCCGTGTTTTGCAAAGGCCCGTACGAAGAGAGCGCCCGGTACCGCGACTTCATGGGCTGGGAGGTGCCCTGGTACTCGGCCCAGGACTCGCTCGACACTCTCCTCGTTGGACGCCCAGTGAAGATGATGTACCTTGTCTGCTATCTGCGACAAGGATCCAAGGTGTTTGAGACTTACTGGACGACGCTGCGCGGCGTCGAGGCGATGGACAACAGCTACCGGTTGCTCGACTTGACCGTCTACGGCCGGCAGGAGAAGTGGGAGAACTCGCCGGCCGGCTGGCCGCAACAGTGCACCTACACGCGGACCAGCACCGGCCCGCCCACTTGGCAACCAGTGTGGCCGGGCGGACGGCCCATCGCCCAGTGGTCTCGCGTGGCGGCCGGTCGTTCGGACGACTTGGGAACCGGCAAGCGCTGAACCGCGCACACGAATACCTCAATCTTGTGCCCAACTGTCCGTGACGGGAAGGCTTTGAATTCCGGATGCAAGTGGGGACTCCGGACGAACCAATACTATAAGCCGCTGCAAGCGAGCCTGCTGGAAACGGAGACAGCCATCATGACTCACACAACCTCCCTCGCCAGCAATCTGGGATACCATACCTGCCGCAGCATGGACACTGATAGTGCTTCCGATCGCGCCTTTTTCGGAATCGCCGGCTCGCTCTTCGCCGTCAGCATAGCGCTGACAATTGTCTGGTGCGCGTCCATGTCGACGATGCATGGGATGGCGATGCCGGGAGGCTGGAAGATGTCGATGGTGTGGATGCGGATGCCCGGACAGTCCTGGTCCAATGCCGCCGCATCCTTCATCGGCATGTGGGTTGTGATGATGGTAGCGATGATGCTGCCATCGTTTGTGCCCACCCTGTGGCGCTATCGCCTTGCAGTTTTTAGGACTAAGGAGACACGCCTTGGGCCACTCACCGCGCTAGTGGGTCTTGGCTATCTTTTTGTATGGACACTAATCGGGCTCGTTCTCTTTCCTTTAGGTGTCGCGACTACTGCATTCGAGATGGATGTGCCAGCGTTGGCGCGCGCTGTTCCAGTTGCGGTCGCTGCGGTTGTGCTCATCGCGGGCGCGCTCCAATTCACTTCTTGGAAGACACATTACCTTGCCTGCTGCCGTGAGGCGCCAGGACGAGACTGCACGCTGCCTGCCGACGCCGCCACAGCCTGGCAACAAGGCATACGCTTTGGAATCCACTGCAGCTTGAGTTGCGCCAATCTGACGGCAATTCTCCTCGTTACCGGTCTCATGGACCTGCGCGCGATGACCGTTATCACCGCAGCCATTACGGCCGAACGTCTCGCGCCCGCAGGGGAACCTGTTCGCAGGACCGTCGGGACCGTGGCTGTTAGCGGAGGATTGTTCCTGATCGCGCGAGCCGTGGGGATGTTTTGAAAATGTTGGAACCGTGTCTCGGCCTTCGCCTGGTTACGACGAGAGCAACTCTGACATGTTCAGGTTTGAACGCTACTAACACCATAAGGAAAAATGTTTGGATGAAAATTCTGCTCTGGATCCCGCTCCTTCTTGCAAACATCGCCTTCGGGCAAACCTCAATTCCAACTTTGACTGCCGAGCAGTGGCGGCAGGATCTTGGTGATTTCGTCAAAGAGGTGACAACGAAGCACGCCAATCCTTATCACCTCACAAGCAAGGCGCAATTCGACCAAGCTGTATCTGAACTGCGCGAACGTATCCCGTCAATGAAGAATTACGAAGTTGTCGTCGGATTACAGCACTTGGCGGCACTCATTGGTGATGGGCACACATTTATCGATACGGGGAGCTTGTATCGAAAATTTCCGCTGGAGGTCTTCTGGTTCGGTAGCGACCTAAGGGTGATTCGTGCGTCTCCTGAATATCAGCAAGCACTTAACACGAAGATCATCGCGATTGATTCTTTGCCAATACAAGAAGTTCAGAGCAGGCTACAACAACTGATTCCGCAGGGAGAGAATCAATGGTATGTGCTCAACAGCAGCCAAAAGCTACTTATAGAGGTCGAACCATTAGCCGCGTTAGGTGTCCTACCGAATCTGGGTCCAGCGAAATTCACTTTCGAGGACGACACTGGTCACCAATTTACACTTCAAATTCGGCCAGTCGCTGCAGGAGCTAGCCACGCAAAAGAGGTCGATAAGAACCCGGCGCCATTACCATTGCAGCATCCGGAGGATCCGCTTTGGTTTAAGTACCTGGCCGAATCAAAGACAGTTTATGTCGATTGGCGCTCGTATCAGGACCTCAAGACTCAGTCGGAGCGACTCTTTGCATGCATAAAAGGGAATCCGGTGGATCGGTTGATCGTCGACATGCGCTGGAACGAAGGTGGAAACTTCACCAAGGCACGACAATACCTTATTGAGAAAATCATGTACATGCCACAACTAAACCGCGCAGGACACCTCTATGTAATAACTGGCCGGGCCACATTTTCAGCCGCCATGACGAACGTCACTGATTTCCGCAGAGAGACGCAAGCGATCCTGGTCGGCGAACCCACAGGAGCGCGCCCGAATGGATACATGGAGAACTATTTGTTCACCCTCCCGCTCTCGAAGCTGAGGGGTTCCTGTGCAATGCTCAAATACAGATTCCAACCCGACGCAAACACTGACACCGTGTTCCCTGACAAACGAATCGATCCCGATTGGCGATTGTTCAGTGAAGGCCAGGATGCGGCGCTGCGATGGATTCTGGCACAACCTTTAGAAGCCGTGAACAGCCAGTAACTGAATGACAGAAAGTGGATCTTCTCGGAACATTAATCAATCACATGGACAATCTTATCGCCTTTCACCGCAAAGCCTCGGTCCTCTTTGGGGGAGGCTTGGGATGCGGAGTAGATCAGAGGAACTCGAATGATGAAGCTGCGGACCATGATAGCGGCTTGTGCCCAGAATTTCACGCCCATTTCGCTCAAACACTTGATCGTAGTCGCCTTCGCCGCAGCCTTTTCGGCCTTATCCATTCAGGCGCAATCTCACTCCTGGCGCTTCGCTGTCCACGGAAGAATCGCCGAGTTGCGCACGTCATATGCCCCAGTCGTTTACTACATTCCTGAGCATCCCCAGCGAGTCCTTGTGCTGGCGTCAGGTTATCCATGGCCTGACGGAACAGCCTCGGATAATGAACTGGACGAGTATGTCCGCACTGTTGTCGGACGCTGGGTGGCGTTCGCCAATCAGAACAGCGTGCTCCTCATTGCGCCAGAATTTGGAAACAACGACTTCGCCAGATTCCGTGGGTTGTGCGGTTCCATCGTGTCTCCTGATGTCTTTGTGAATGAGTTGATTGACGGCCCGGCTTCCATGACCGTTTCCAAACTGCACGGGCACTTCAGTCTCGTCGGGCATTCGGCAGGTGCGCAGTTCTCCGGACGATACCTTCTTGCCTATCCTGATCGGCTCGATGCTGTCATCTTGAGCGCTCCTTCAACCTACGCATTTCCCAATCCCAACGTCTCCTGGCCATTTGGAGAAGCTCCAGGCGACCCGTGTAGAACAGGCGGCACTCATTGGAACCGAGACACAAGCGCTCATTGCATTTGCGCGGTCGCACCGCCATCGTCTCGATGGCATATGGTCGCTGCTGCTGTTCGAACATATGTGCTGGTCGGCACCCGAGATCGTGAACAACGCCCATGGGCGCCGGGACAAGTTGGTTCAACGCGGCTTCAGCGTGCACACGCATGGGTTAACGCCATGACTGTGCTGGCAAACAGCGTTGGCAAACCGTCCGCAGTGCAGTTTGTTAGCGTGCCGAATGTCGCTCACGAGGAGGCAAAGATCGTGGATCCGGCAACGCGGTTGCTGCAAAGAGCCTGGGAAAAGTAAAGCCGGAGGTTCAAAGGCGCTTGTCAAATGAGAGGGCACCTCATTTGTCTCAAATGAGTTCAGTAGCGAACGTAGGATCGGTATCCCTAGACGGGCAATTCGCCAAGGCTCCGGCCTAATCGTTGCGGCAGTAAGCGCCAACAGCTGGCCGTCCGCCATGCCAAGCTCGAAACACTTTTGCTGGTCGCACATCGAGGTTTCACGCCGTACCATCCGCCATTCGCGACAAAGTGGGCCAATTCCAAACCTGTGCGGTGGCCCTGATTGTATTTATTCCAGTATTAGGACCACTATGCTTCCGTTTTCGACAAACTCAATTGCCGAATTGAGCCCGAGCCATCGACGCGAGTTGGGTGAATTTCTCAAGGCGCGGCGCAATGCGCTGAAGCCAGAGGATGTCGGATTGCAGTCGACAGGCCGTCGTCGAACGCCAGGGCTTCGTCGCGAAGAACTGGCGTTGATTGCCGGCGTCGGCGCCACTTGGTACACCTGGTTAGAGCAAGGACGAGACATCAGTGTTTCGCGGGAATTCCTAGAGCGCCTCTCGCGCAGCCTGCGGCTGTCATCCAATGACATCACGTATCTTTTCTCGCTGGCGGGCCATATGCCACCGGAGATCACCGAAGCGATCAGTTCCCTAGTCGACGATGTTCAGGCGGTCTTGGATGGCTACGTTGCCGGGCCAGCCATCGTTTGCAACGAACTCTATGAAGTGATCGCGTTCAATGATGTTGCAGATGTCCTCTACCGGTTCAAAAGCCATCCCGGGCCTCGGTCCATGAACATGATCTGGCGGAATTTCACGGACCCGTACCGCAAACAACTCTACGTGTCATGGCTCGAAATGGCGGAACAGGCCGTGGGCTTCTTAAGGATCTCGTACGCCAAACACAAAGGCAGGCGCGATTTCGAGGCACTTATTAGCGACCTTCTTCAAGCGAGCCCTGAGTTTGAACATCTCTGGCTAGAGAGGGCCCGACGCAGCCCCAGTTCGTACACCACACCATGCCCATTCAAATTCCATGTACCGGAACTTGGGACATTGAACTACCTCTCTGTCAGGTTCACCCTGCCGAATCGCCCCCATTGGTGGGCTAGTTTCCTGACGCCCCGAGATGAACAAACTGCGACCGCGTTGAGTTCAGTTCGCAAATCAGTTGCGCGGTGACGAAGTGGCAGGCGAGTACCGCAGATCGAGCTTGCGCCAGCACAGAATTTAGGAAGCCGATGGGACAATGGCCGCCTGATATTGTGCCAGCGACTCCGGATCATCGAAGGAGCCGTGATGATGAATCAGCCTCCACTCGCCGGTCGGTTGGCGGTGAAATATCCGCGTCGTACGAATCGCGATGGGTAGATTGGCACCCTCAACCAAAGGCCGCTCCCTCCCGACCGCGAAGAACACATCTGCGAATTCATGCAGCGTGTAGTCGTAGAATTCGACGCGAACAGGGGACCTGCTGGCAAAGATGCGTTCGTAAACCTCTCGGATCTCCTTCCAGGTGCGCTTGATCCCACCTAGCGGATTGTCCATCACAACCTCATTCGATTCCTCCCAGGTCTGTTGCATAAGCACTAGATCTTGAGAATTGAAGGCACGGTAGAACTTGGCCAGAGCCTGGCCCGGAGTTCGAGAGTCGCCGTTGTACTCGCGACCAGTTATAGGTATGGCTACTACGTCGCCTTTTGACATCTGCCGGGGGTCTCCACTTCGGATTGCGAAGCCTCTTATCTGATGCGGCAAACGAGCGCGGCGCCGCGAGCTGAATTCGGCGCGCCAAGTCTCTCCGTTTCCCCTTCGGATCTGTCCTGACCCACGCGGAACATTATTGATGGCAGCGAATACCTCTTCGGGAGACTCGTCGACCGCAAAGATATTGTGAAATTAGGTTTCGCTATGATTCACACCTCGATTCTCGTTCCTGTGCTCAGGACCGATCAGGCGGCAACTCCCGAATTTCGACATTCAAAGGACCATCTAAGCCGCACTTTGGACAGATCAGTATCCCGATTCCGATCTCGCTTCCTTCGACCTCTTCCCGTCTACGGACGTGCCCGCAGTGAATGCACGCGTGAATATGCGTTAACCTCGTGTCGCAATTACCAGCCTCGTCGTTTTCCAATGATCGTCAGCTCCAGCTCTTCGATTGAGAGAGGAGCCGCACCTAACAAGTTCCCCGGGGATCCCAGGTGACCTCCAGATTCGCGTCAAGGCTCGCTCTCTGCTGATTCTTCATTGCCTTGTACAAATGATTCCTCATATGTTGGAGGTTTAAGAAATAGGTAACAAGCCAGCTCGTTATCCTATTACCCTCACTACCAGAATCGATGGGATCCTCCCACTGGAGCTATCTCGGTATCAACACTGTCAGGAAACACGGGACACCCGCCGGCGGCTAGGGCCAGACGCTACCCTACAAATTATGGAATTGGCACGACAACTACGACGCCGAACCGACGCCCATCCGAAGTGGGTCCATATTTTCTGACGGGCCGGGCGGGAGTTGCTGCACAGAGGGCGCGAGGAGGAATCAGGTTACGGAGTGCATCGATGAGTGTTCCAACTGCCCCTTCATGCGGTTAGAGAAAGACGCTGCTGCACAGGTTTTCGCGAGATCTCTAGTTTTCGCGATACTGCTTTGACGAATTCTCCCAATAAACGAGACTTGCTATCGGAACGTACGGTGAGATTGGTAACGAGCCGCAGGCCTTCTTCCTCAAGAGGCCGCATGGTGATGCCATGCTGCGCGATCCGCCAGGCGCCAGTCCGATTGAGAAAGGCCAATCCTCGATCCCCGAGGATCAAAGGAACTGCCTCCTCCGGACTTGCAACATGATGGATATCACTCGCTTTCACGCCGGCCGCGGATGCATGCTGTTGAATGCTGTCGTGGAGGTGTGGGCTTACATGGCGCGCAAACAATACCCAATTGCGATCCTGCATATCCCCGAAGCGAACTTGCCGCAACGACGCCAGAGGGTCAGCAGACGACATCGCGATGTAGAACGGACTTTCTGCAAGCTTCAGACAACTTAGCTTTGGATTCTCTGGAACCCCCGTCGTTAGAGCAACGTCAAGAGTTCCGGCCATCACCTGTTTGGCAAGTTCATGGGAGTAGTTGCTCCAGATTTTGATTCTCAAGGTGGGAAATAGCGGGAGCCGAATCGACGAGACCATCGAAACAAGATAGGGATCGACGTATTGAGATCTGCCGAAATTGAGGACTTGCTCAGCTCCGCGATTGGCGGCCTTCGCAGCGGAGACAGCCCTTTCAATATGCAATTCGGCTTTCCGAGCTTCTTCCACGAACATTCTTCCCGATTCGGTCAGATCGACCATCTGGTGGGTACGCTCGAAAAGTTTGAGACCCAACTGGCTTTCGAGTTCCTGAATTCGCTTACTCAGGGTCGATTGATCGACATGCAGGCGGTCGGCTGCCCTGGAGAAGTGCAGTTCTTCGGCAAGAATGATCGCGGCCTGCAATAGTCGGATTTCCGGAAGAACCATGATCAACCTCAACGGAAAAAGTCCCGGGGCGGGACAGAGCGCAGATCGGCAAATCAAAGGGTTCAGCACACTACTTTCTTTACACTTATGACCGCTTCGATGCCTTACGAAGTCCGTCCGGTTGCACCATCGGTGGGCAAGGAAAAGCCCGTTATGAGCGAGAGGAATAACGCTCTCCGCGCTTTTCATTGGACTCGCAGATGACACGTTGAGCACGATGATCCCAAGTTTTCAGGGTCGTCATTGCGATGCGGCCTTTCACCCAGTGAGGACGATATGGGAACAAAGTTCCTGACCGAAATCGAGGTTGCTGAACGCACTCAGATCAGTCTTGCCACCCTGCGGCGCTGGCGTCTCGAGAATCGCGGTCCGCTCTACCGGAAGTTCGGATCCTTGGTGCGCTATGCCGAGGATGAGTTGGTCAACTGGGAAAACGCGCAGCCGGTCGGTGGCGGCAGCGTCGGCCGCATTGGCCCCTCTACGGCACGACCTCTCAATCAACTGAGGCGATCGGGATGATTCCATAGCCGGCTGTTTACTCTTTTGGTCTTACCATCTATACTACTTCTGGTGAGACATGCCTACTACGTCGCCCAAGATGGGCCGAAAGATTAAAAAGAGCTTCAGTATTTCCGTGGCATCGGACTCCTTCATTCGGAAGGCCTGCAAGGAACGCAAATCCACATCGGAGTCGGAGACCTTGGATGTTCTGCTCAGTGAATTGATGACCATTCGGAAACAGCAGGCCATCGAAGCTGCTTACACGGACTACTACGACGCTCTCGGAGAGGACGAAGTCGCCGAACAGCGGGCCTGGGGATCGTTTGCAGAATCGCAACTTCAAAAGGGCGATCAATAGGAATGATGACGGCGCAGCGATTTCCGCAACGCGGCGAGATCTGGTGGACGAACTTCCACACCGATCCTCCGGACAAAGGACGACGGCCGGTCATCATCGTTTCGCCCGACGTGCGCAACCGTCATGAGAGAGCAACCACCGTCCTGGTGATTCCACTCTCCACATCGATTCACAGACTCGGGCCCGCCCACCTGCTGTTGTCAGCCGGAGAGACAGGGCTCGGAATGGACTGCGCGGCACAGGCGGACAACATTGCCGTGGTCCTTCGCACCAGTCTGCGTGAACCGCGCCCTGGACAGAGAGCCCTTTCCCATACGAAGATCTGCCAGTTGGGGATGTTGGTGAAGACAGCAATGGGCTGCCCGGAACCGGTGGCGAAGGGAGAGAAGTAGCGTGGCGCTCTATCGACGCGGCGACATCTGGTGGTACGAGTTCCGGTTCGCTGGACAACACGTCCAGGAGTCGAGCAAGAGCACGTCCAAGACAATCGCGCGCATCGCAGAGCAAAACCGCCGGAGAGAACTGGAACAAGGATTCAACAACTTCACCGACACCCGGCGGGAACGCATCCGCACGTTGGGTGACCTAGCGGACGAATTCTTCACCGGCTACAAATTGCGCCTTCCCGATTCCGCAACCTTCGCGGAATACGCCATTGACCATCTCAAGCGTCTTCTCGGAACGAAAATGGTCGTCGACTTCAATGAGACCGTGGTCACCAAGTACCAGAACGATCGCCTGCAAGAGGGTGCTGCGCCAAAAACCATCAACGAAGAGGTCGGGTTCCTTTTGCGTGTTCTGGGCGAGCCGGGGGATCTCATTCGCTTGCGTCTTCGCAAGAGGAAGATGCTCAAACTCAAGGTCCGCAAACAGCTGGGCAAGGCTTACAGCGAAGACGAAAAGCAGCGCATGTTGAAAGAGGCTGCCAAGGCTAGGTCACCGCACATCTATCTTGCGCTGACCCTCGCGTTGAATGCAGGGATGCGCGATAAGGAGATCAAAAGCCTCTCCTGGGCGCAGATCCATTTTGAGAAGCGCTACCTTGCGGTTGGCCGCTCCAAAACGGAGGGCGGCGAAGGCAGGACCATACCCCTGAACTCCGAGCTATTCACCGTCTTCGCTGACTACGTCCAGTGGTACGAACTCAAGTTCGGAGCCATCCGGCCCGAGTGGTACGTCTTCCCCTTCGGCTCACCGCAGCCGACCGATCCTAGCCGCCATGTGACGACGTTGAAGACGGTCTGGACGAGTATCCGGGCCAAGGCGGGCGTCAAGGGCCGCTGGCACGACAACCGGCACACGCTCATCACCGAGCTGGCCGAGAGCGGCGCCGGCGACCAGACCATCATGGACATCGCCGGGCACGTCTCGAAGCAGATGCTCAAGCACTATAGCCACATTCGGATGGAAGCGAAGCGCAGTGCGCTGGAGACGCTGGTGCAGAAGCGAACCAAGACAGCAACCGAAGAAAACGGCTCGCAGCAATATGCAGAATCACCCGTTGTTACGCAGCATTTTGATGGGGGGTCCCTACAAAAGTCCCTACATTCGGACAATTTTGAGGGTCATCGGAGTGTGTATCGGAGTCGCAAGTTGCTGAAAAGAATTGGCTCCTCAGGTAGGACTCGAACCTACAACCCTTCGGTTAACAGCCGAATGCTCTGCCATTGAGCTACTGAGGAGTGTATGGCGGGCAAAGATGTTCCATTCATTAAGTTAGCAGAGCTTTTCAGGGGCGTCAAAAGCCGCGCGCACGCGTCAGCCCGAACAAAAACCTATTCCGGAACCCACGTTGACGCGCGACGGAAACGGTACCATTGGAAAGGACTTAAAGGAGGCTTGAATGCCCCGCATTTCCCGTGTCGATCGCAGCCAACTAGCTCCTGAAATTGCAGCCCTCTACGATAAGGCTTATGCTCTGCGCGGCAACGTCCCCAATATGTTCCGCGTGATGGCTCATCGGCCTGAAATCTACGCGACCATGCAGGCGCATTTCGCCGCCGTGCTGAACACCGGCACCGTTTCGACCAAACTCAAAGAGCTCATCATTGTCCGCACCAGCCAGGTGAACGAAACTCCATATTGTCTCGCCAGCCACACGATCCTCGCGCGGAACCTGGGCTGGACCGACGACCAGCTTTCTCACCTCGCCGACTGGGCTACGCGCGACGACTTTACCGCTGCTGAAAAAGCCGCGCTGCGCCTGGCAGAAACCGTCACCCGCAACGCCAACGCTGTTTCCGACGAACAGTTCGCCGAGTTGCGCGGCTTCTACTCCGAAGGCGAAATTGTCGAGTTGCTCTGCGCCATCGGCCTGTTCAACTACTTCAACCGTTTCAATAACGCACTCCAGATGGAGCCGACCAAGCCTGGCGAGGGCGCCGCATCCGAGTCTGCGCACGCCGAAATTGCCACCGCGCATTGAGTCAATCGCGCAATTTAGGTACCCATCCTAAAGATCCCGCCGCTTGGGGACGTTAGGGTGAGGCACGGCAGACATGAACTCATCATCGTCACGGAGCCTAATGCTTCTTCAACTGCCTCCCGGCCCTTTCCGCGCCTACCTCTTCGACTGCGACGGCACCATCGTCGACTCCATGCCGCTCCACTACATCGCCTGGAAGCAGGCGCTGAGCGAGTGCGATTGCGCCTTTGATGAAGATCTTTTTTATTCCTGGGGCGGAAAACCGCCGGTTGAAATCATCGCCTCCCTGAACCAGATGCACGGTCTCGCCATGGCCGTCGAACCCGTCGCCGAGCGTAAGGAGAACATCTACTACTCGCTTCTCCACGACCTCAAGCCCGTTCCGGAAGTGCTTGAACAGATCGACGCGCAGCACGGCCGCATTCCTTTTGCCGTCGTCTCCGGCAGCACGCGCGAGTCGATCGTCAAGTCGCTCACCGCCGTCGGGCTACTCGACCGCTTCCCTCTGCTCGTCGGCTCCGAAGACTACGCGCGGTCCAAGCCTGCGCCCGACGCATTCCTCACCGCGGCCGAGCGCCTCGGCGTCGCGCCCAAGGACTGCCTGGTCTTTGAAGACACCGAAATGGGCATTCAGGCCGCAACCGCTGCCGGCATGGCCTCCGTCCGCATTCCGCAACCAAAAGAGCGTCGCAAGGGAACCGAGCACTGGTCGCCAGCGTAAACTTCTCTGGGCCATACCCAGGAGAATGCTTTGTCTTCCCACGTCCTCGACGAGCCATCGACCGCAAACGTTCGCCGCACCGATCTCCTCATCGTGCTCACCGTCGCGGCCGCCGTCGTGCTTCTTCATCTCTTCACCAACGGCCGCTACGGATTTCATCGCGACGAACTGCAGTTCCTGTCCGATGCACGCCATCTCGATTGGGGATTTGTCTCGTATCCGCCATTCACGCCCTTCATCGAGCGCATACTGCTCGCCATCTTTGGGGTCAACATCATTGCCCTGCGCATGTCGGCAGTACTCGCGCAGGCTGTGGTCATCGTTCTCGCCGGCCTGATGGCCAGGGAACTTGGCGGCGCGCGCCTGGCGCAATTCACCGCCGCCCTCTCCGTCGGTTTTTCGCCCGTTGAGCTCTTCGAAGGCCACGAATTCCAGTACACCTCGTTCGATCTGCTCTGGTGGGTACTGATCGCATACTTCGTCGTCCGCCTGCTCAAATCGGACAACCCGCGTTGGTGGCTCGCGATCGGCGCCGCCATCGGCCTCGGCCTCGAGACCAAATACGGCATCGTTTTCTATATTGCCGGCATTCTCGCCGGACTCGTATTCACTCCTGCACGCCGCTACCTCAAGACCGGCTGGTTCTGGGCCGGTGTCGCACTCGCGCTTTTGATCTTCCTGCCCAACCTCGTTTGGCTCGCACGCCACGACTTCATCTCCTACACCTTCCTCAAGTCCATTCACGCGCGCGACGTTGGTGAAGGCCGCGCCAAGGGCTTCATCATCGGCCAGTTCATTATCTGCGCCAACGTTATCGCCGCATCGCTCTGGGTCGCCGGCCTTTACGGCTTCCTGCGCGATCGCCGTTATCGCATGCTGGCCTTCATGTATCTCGTCCCGCTGGCTCTGTTTTGGATCGGCAAAGGCCGCCACTACTACATGGCCGCGGCTTATCCAATGTTGATTTCGATGGGCGCTGTGCTGGCCGAGCGCTGGTTGCAAACCCTGCCGCGATGGGGCCGCATCACCGTCGCGCGAGCCTACTTTATTTCGTTCGCGGTTACTTCAGCCTTTATCTGCGCTCAGCTTTTGCCGCTCGCCGCCACCGGTCCGCTTCGCGACTATGGCCTGAAGCGCAGCTACGACCTGCGCGAAGAAAACGGCTGGGACGACCTGGTCCGCACCGTCGCCCAAATTCGCGACTCCCTGCCATCGGACCAGCAGGCTCATCTCGGCATCACCACCGGCAACTACGGCGAATATGGCGCCATCGACGTGCTCGGCCGCGCCTACGGTCTGCCGGAGCCGATCGGCACCACCAACTCCGAGTGGTACCGCCGCTATCCAACGCCGCAACCGACCACGCTCATCGTCATCGGCCTCACCGCGCGCGACGCCAACGCCATCTTCACCGGTTGCCGCTGGGCTGCACACAACGGCAACTCCGTGGGCGCGGAAAACGAAGAGAGCCAATATCACCCGGACATCTTCGTCTGCGGCCCGCCTCGCCTGCCCTGGGCCGAGCTCTGGAACGAGCATCGCGACTTCGGATGAAGATTGCCGACAGCGAAGCAAAGGACAACCCAAATAACGGAAGGAGCAGGAGCCTTCAAGGTCCTGAAAAATCCCCTCAACCCGCGGCCTTCACACGGTGCGGAACGACTGCATCGAGTTGGCGGGGCCGAAGACGGCGGCAAATGTTTACCGTAAAAATAACAGTAATTTTCCAGTAAACTTGCACTGAAATTGATGCAGTGCACTGCGATTCTAAAGGTGTTAGTTGTTTATCAAATGTACACTCCCCTATACGAAAAAAATATATGCAATTTTCGTTTCACGGCAAGCTTGTTGACCTTTAAGTGAACAGGGACAGCCAGCAACAGCCGGTAGCGGATTGCCAAGAACAGGTAGCCGGGATGCAGCGGGGCACGCGGTGCTGGCAAAGATACAGAGGGAGACTGCCGGCTCCTGTGGGATGGCTGCGATGTTGATCATGGAACTATTGTGCGCCAAACGGGCGTAATGATCGGCAAACTTGGGGAGAAAAGAGGTCAGAGATAAGGGATAAGAGGGAAAGGGGTTACGTGAGGCGGGCGGATTTATTTTGGCGGAAAGGGCTTGACATGAAATGAGGTGCACCCCTTGAGTGAGACAGTTTTGTTTTTGACAGAGTGCCGCTTGCTGAAAAAGTATATTCATTTTGTTCGATCTCCGTCAGAGTGGTGATCGGTTGGTGAAGCGGAGACGGGCTCTGGTGGAGACCAACCTGTCAAGGAATAGCCAACTGGAGACTCATCGATCCGATGAGCGGGGGAGCCGGGTTGAACTGGCTCCCCTGTTGTTTTCCGTGGGCGTCCTCTGCGCTGTTTCCAGGATCGATAGATTTCCCCATGCCTTGAAAAACTCACACTGGCTGCCGGCGAAAATGCTGTCGAAGGTTGAGCGGCTTCGAACTCCTCGGGGGTCTTGTATCCCAGGGCGGAGTGGAGCCGGAGCCGATTGTAGTAGTGTTCGATGAACTGCTCCAGGTGGGCGTTCAGCTCATCGATGAAGTGGTACTTGTGGGCCGAGATCTGCTCGCGCTTGAGGGTCTTGATGAAGCTCTCGCAGAAGGCGTTGTCGTAAGGATTGCCGGGCCGGCTCATGCTGGGCAGGATGCCGTGCAGGTCCAGCAGCGCCGTGTACGGCTGGGAAGCGTACTGGATGCCGCGATCGGAGTGATGCACCAGGCCGGCGGCGGGCTGCCGCAAGGCGATGGCGCGCTGCAGAGCCAAGAGCGGCAGGCGCGTGGTCAGGGTGCGGTCCAGCGCCCACCCGACGACTTTGCGAGAGAACCCATCCAGCACCACGGCCAGATAGACGAACTCGGACGCCAGCCGGATGTAGGTGATGTCGGCCACCCACAGCTGATTGATGGCGGTCAGCTTCATGCGCCGGGCCAGGTTCAGATAAACCGGCCGATCGTGATCCGACTCGGTGGTGGCGAGGAAGGCCTTCGGCTCGATGCCCAGCAGGTTATCCTCGCGCATCAGGCGCAGCACACGCTTATGGTTGACGGCCATGCCGCGGCGACGCAGTTCGACCGCCACTCTTCGGTAGCCATAACGGCGGCGATGCTCAACCACGATCTGCTGGATGGCGTTGCGCACTTCCATCTGTTCCTCGCCGGGATAGCGGGGTTGAAGAAAACGGTAGTATCCGGCGCGGCTGACCTGCGCCAGCCGGCACATCGGCTCTACTCCAAGGCTGCCTTGCGTCGGCATCACTTCCCGGATCGCTTCCCAGATGCCATTGCGCCAGAACCGGTACTGGCCTGACGCAGAGCCTCGACCTTTGCGCAGGCAGCCTTCAAAAAATCCACTTCCAGCGTCTTCTTCGCCAGGGCTTTTTTCAGATCGAGGTTCTCCCGGCGAAGCCGCTGTTCGGCGCCCTCCTGCTGCTTGTCCTGCTCCCGCTGCCGGCCCTCGCGCCACGAATACAACAGCTGGCGCGAGATCCCCAGTTCACGGCACAACTGCGCCACGTTCGGCGGCCAGCCCCAAGCGGCGAAGCGCCGTCTCCCGGAACTCCCTGCTGTACTTCACATACTTCTGACCCATCTGCAGTTCCCCCTTCCCTGCAAACTGTCAAAATTTTATCTGTCTCACTTTTGGGGTGCAGTCCAAAAAGACGGCAACAGGGGCAGGGATCAGACGCCAAAATGGCCGGGCCTGAAGGGTGCTGAAAAAGTCGCGGAGGGGAAGTAATGATCGGCAAACTTAGGGGACAGAGAGAATAGAGAAGCGGAAGTATGTACTTTACGCAAAGATCAATCGGGGAACTTCTTGCGCAGGTCCGAGCACAGGGGATATGCGGTCCACGGCGAGTCTGACGACGCAGGCAGTGGCAGGCAGAGATCGCCTGTTTTGCTGTCCAATGCTAAAACCGCGACCGGCGGGACCAATCCCGGCTTCGTGAACTGTTGAGATCCTTCATACTCGATTGTGGTGGGAACGAACCTTTGATAGTGTGGGGCGCGGCAGCCTGTCAGACAAAGCAAAGAAAGCCCATAGAGTGCGGCGATTTTCATGCCACCATGCTACTTCTCTTTAGGCCATCCAGCGACAGGTTTTTTCTTGGTCAGGGACACCTTGACGGCTTCTTTCCAATCCCCCGCCGATTTTCAACATGTGCGGTTTCGGCCCTCGTGGGAGAGCCCCGGCGATTTTCTTTGGCTTCTTAGACATGGAAAGTCCCGGCCTTGCGGGGAGCATCCTAAAATGCTCCCCCGTTGCTGTCTACGGGAATGGCGTTGGTGGACCCCGAATTCGGTGCATGGCCGTAACCTCTTCTCGTGCCTACTTTCGCGCAGCACGAGTGGAGAAGTCAGCCCAATCTCAACTGAAAGGTTTTGCAAGGTTTAGAGATGATGTCGCGGAGGCTGCAAAGTGTGGCAAAGTGTGGCAATTTCACCTCGGAAGCTGTTGAACCGAAAGGCCAAGACTTTCCGCGAGTTTCTTCCGTGTGGAGCGATATTGGCTCCGTTTCCCGGCCAAGTAGTCGGCGGCTGTGTGATAAGAAACACTGGAGTGAGACGCCCACTCCAGTGAAGACCATCCCCTCTCCCCCAAGAGCGGCTCAACGACTGCTTTCCGCTTGGCGCTTAGGTTGGACGGAGCATCAGGAACCGGCTCTTGGGCGACGCTGGAACTCGACGGGATAGGTGATGCTGAAGGCCGGTCCACACCAGCACGCATCTCACGTCGAATTTCCAGCGGAGGAGGAGGAGGAGAATATCCTGGTGGTGGATGATTTAGACGCTTGTCGATCAAATTATTGATAGCTTCGCGCATCAGGGATTGCGCCTCGTCTGGATCAGCGCCGTGATGCTTGAGGCTTACCTCCCGGCGCTCCCCCTCTTCTTCGAGTTTGTTCACCATTTCGAGAACGTGTTCAATGGTTGACTCTCTAACGCTTTCCAGCCATCCTCTGAGATTTGGGCCAGCCTGGAAGAGATTAGCCTCAACAATGAAATAATTCTTCGAGTAGTCCACTAAAAACATCAGCAGCTTTGCGGGTTCTTTAGCCGGGGGCGGCACCGAAGGCCGCGATACGCGCTCGTGTCTACGGACATAGGCCGCGTAGGGGGTTGTTACCTGAAGACCGATAAGGTGGCCCCAGTAAAATTGGTCGATGTCCTTTCGAGCGCTTTCGACGCCGACGGCTTGTTGCAATGAAAGGACAGGTTGTTCTGTTTTACCCATACGCACCCTTGCTTGGGCGCAAGAGGGCGCTACGATGTGGGTAACCAGCCGCACTATCGAATGGCCCCGGCCTTGCGCCGG
This sequence comes from Occallatibacter sp., assembly GCA_036489735.1. Lineage (GTDB taxonomy): Bacteria > Acidobacteriota > Terriglobia > Terriglobales > Acidobacteriaceae > Telmatobacter. The sequence goes on from DASXFF010000117.1 coordinate 137,790, forward strand.
GCTTTTCGTTTGTTGGGCTTATTTTACGGGGAAATGGGCACTGCTGGGACAGTTACGATTTAGGGTAGTTGGCTACTTTGAAATCGAGGGTGCAGCGGGCATGACTTCTGAGGGTGGGAAATGGATAATTGGCCACAGGGATGGCGTTTCTGGCTGCTCATTGCCCTGCTGTTCCTATTTCCTCTTGCGCTTCATCCGTGGTGGTTGTTTGTTCTCTCAACTGCCGTGTACGGGCTTTTAGTGTGGATCGCTGTTGCGACGGAAAAGACTTCAAAGTAGCCCACTACCTGATTTAGGGTCACTTTGACTCGTTTTGCGTAAAGTACATACTTCCGGAAATAAGAGATAAGAGGGAAGGGACTTACGGGAGAGCGGCGGAATTATTTTCGGAGGAAGGGCTTGACATGAAAAAACGGCAACAGGGGCGAGGGGTCAGACGCCAAAATGGCCGCGCCTGAAGGGCTGCGGAAAAAAGTCGCGGAGGGAAAGGAAAGCATCCCTCGACAGCTAAAGCCGAACTCAGTTTGCCGCAGTTACGGACCTCCGCCGCCCTCAATAGAGAATCACCGCCACGCGATATGCCGTGAAGGCCCCGCCGGAGACCTGCGCGGGGCAGCTTCCTACCGCTGCCTGCCGATAGTTGCCCGAGGCCAGCCTGGCCTTGAGCGCCTGCGGCAGCTCGTTAAGGTCCGCAGCCTGCCAGCGCATTACGAAGCGCGGCGCAGCATCGCCGGCAGCGCGCGGCATTCCTTCGCCGGTGGCGCACGCCGCCCGCGCCAGGCTCGGGTCGCGCAAAATCATCACGCCGCTGACGCGCACCAGCGCCGCAATCCGCGCCTCGACTTCGGTCGCGCTGAGCTGCTCAACGCCGCGCGAAAAGTCGGTGACGGCGTAAAGCTCTCCGCGAGCCGCCACCACGGCCACGCCCACGCGATCCACGTCAGGGCTCAGCAGGTTGGCGCGGTGTCCCGGCGACTGCATCCAGCCCTCCTGAATCGCATCCGGCGACGGCCCAACGGCGACGTTCTCTTCAATTACGCTGAAGCGCGCACCGGCCTGTGCCGCACGCTCCGTCAGATCTGCTTCACCGCCGTACTGGTGCGCAATGGGACCCTCGCGCGCCATGCGCCGGCAATGCGCGAGCGCCGCAGCCGCCAGCGCCGGGTCCCATTCGACTGGCCCCACTCCCGCCTGCGCGCGCGCCTGATTGGTCAGCGCGAAGATCTGCCGCGCCTCCGCCTGAAGGTTGCCCGAGCCGGGATTGGAACCCTGGGCCGCGATTTGTGCCGCGGCCAGCGCAGGAAGCGCGGCCAGAAGGAATGTGCGCAAAACGATCTTCATATTGAATTAGACCCGGCGCGGGCGCGCATGTCGCTCCATTCTTTCGCTGAACGCTGCTCGGAAGACCTCGCATTGAGCACGTTTGCGATTTCTGCGCGGCGCGATAGCGGCGAAAACCCGCATGGAAACGCGCAGGCGTGTGCTGCTTCTAAGACGGAGCCGGATCTTCCGACTTGAGCTCTGCGCCGCCGGGGGCGGACATTCCCTGGCTGAAATTGTTGCGCCGTGCGACCCAGGGGAACAGAAGGAGTGCCGGCAGCCCGACGACGCTCGTCAGCACGAAGAACCATGCCCAACCCATCTTCAATGACAACCAGCCTCCTGAGGAGGCCACCACGTTGCGGCCGAGCAATGTGATCGAGGAGAGCAGCGCGTACTGAGTGGCCGTCGCCGTGAAAGCGGGCGAGCACAGGCTCGAAATATAGGCGATCAGCGCCGTCCCGGCCATTCCACCCGTGATGTTTTCGGCGGTGACACATAAGGCAAGATAGCCGATGCGATGTCCTCCGACAGCCTGCAAGACAAAAAAGAGGTTCCCGATGGATTGCAAAACGCCGCAAAGGATCAGCGAGCGGACGATTCCATAGCGCGTGGTCACGACTCCGCCCAGCAGAACTCCGGCCACAATGGAGAAGAATCCGAACACTTTCGATGCGGCAGCGATCTCAGGGAGAGAAAACCCCAGCGCAATGTAGAGCGGCGTCGACATCACTCCTGCCATCGCCTCGCCCAGCTTGTATCCGAAGATGGCGATGAGGATGACGGGCCAAAGCGGACGCTGCATAAAATCGCGAAAGGGACTGATGACCGCCCTCGAAAACGCGTTGCGAACCGCATGCCAGCCCGTTTCCGCCCCATGCGAAGTTTGCGGCGGCACATTCGGTTCGGGAGCCAGCAAGAACACAACGAGTCCCGCACCGACGAGCGCCGCCATCGTGGCATAGGCTGCGAACCACCCTGCGTAGGCTGCGATCAAAAGACAGCCCGCACCGGAAACCAACATGCCGATGCGGTAGCCTGCCTGGATCATGGCTGCTCCGGGGGCCTGCTGATTGTCGCTCGTGCTCTCTACGCGCCAGGCATCGATCACGATGTCCTGGCTCGCCGATAGAAATGCGACCAGCACTGCGAAGGCGGCCATCCGTGGCAAGTTATGTTTCGGATCGCACGATCCCAGACAAAGGATTGCGCCGACGAGGAGAAGTTGAATCGTGATTCCCCAACCGCGCCGCCGTCCCAAAGGCAGTGGAGGGGGCACGCGATCCATCAAGGGAGCCCATAAAAACTTGAATGCGTACGAAGTGCCAACGAGGGCGATTGCACCGACGGCTGAGCGCTTGACGCCGGCTGTCGCCATCCACGCTTGGAGAGTTGAATATGTGAGCAGCAGCGGCAGGCCGCTTGAAAAGCCGAGCGCGAGCACCTGCAGCACGCGCGGCTCGGTATAGGTAGACACCGCTTGCCGCCAGTTGGTTCGGGTGTGAGCCTGTTTGGTTGGGAGGGGTTCGTTCATCTCAATATGCGTGCGCACCTTCTTTCAGCCTACCTCCGCCGGCGCAGCTTATTCTGAAAACGTGAAGCTCGGAATCATCTCCGATACCCACGGCCTGTTGCGGCCGGAGGTCCTGCCCGCTCTCCGCGGAGTCGATCGCATTCTGCATTGCGGAGACGTGGGAAGAGCTTCGATCCTGGAAGCTTTGGAGGAGGTTGCGCCGGTCACTGCGATCCGCGGCAATGTGGATACCGAAGGCCGATGCGGCAAGCTACCTGAAACGGAAGTCGTCCTCATCGAGAACCCGCCGCACCCGAGCCTTTACATTTACATGCTTCACGATTTGAAGACGCTGCACCTCGATCCCGCAGCGGGGAAGTTTGCGGCGGTGTTGCATGGGCACACGCACGTGCCGAATTTCTATACGAAGAAGGGCGTGCTCTATTTCAATCCGGGATCGTGCGGGCCGCGGCGGTTTGAGCTGCCGGTGACGGTGGGAATGCTGGAGGTCAGGCCGGACGGGACTTTAAAGCCGGAAATTGTGCCGTTGGCTACGGAGGGTTCTTAAATTCAAGCGCAGCCGCGGACGAGTGCATAGCTGCGATTCTCATTTCTCTCTTCTCTGCCCTACACGTACACCGCCGGCACGAAGTTCTGTTCCTGGATGGGCGGGCGCACGTACTTTGACTTCACGATGGGCGGCAGCTTGAGGGGCTCCGGCGTCAGGTCGCGATAGGGAATCATCGACAACAGGTGGCGAATCACATTGAGCCGCGCCGACTTCTTGTTCTCGGCATTTACCACGTGCCATGGAGCCTGTTTGGTATCGGTCACCGCAAACATCTCATCCTTGGCCCGCGAATAGTCGGCCCAATGCTTGCGCGATTCGAGATCCATCGGGCTCAGCTTCCAGCGCTTGGTGGGTTTATCCATGCGGTCCTGAAAGCGCCGCTCCTGCTCCTCGTCGCTGACGCTGAACCAATATTTGATGAGAATCATTCCGGACCGCACCAACATGCGCTCGAACTCGGGGCAGCTTTGCATGAACTCCAAATACTCCCGGTCGGTGCAGAAGCCCATCACGTGCTCGACGCCGGCGCGGTTATACCAACTGCGGTCAAAGAGCACCATCTCGCCGGCTGCGGGAAGGTGCGGGACATATCTCTGGAAGTACCATTGCGTCTTTTCGCGCTCGGTGGGTGTGGCCAGCGCGACGATGCGGCAGGCAGGCATTCTCGCCGATCGCGCTGTTCGCATTGGACGCTCGGTTAGCTTTGGCCGATCCGTTTGCGCTGAACTCTCCTCGCCCGTCGCCATGCTTCTTATGCTTCCAGGTCTTTTTTGCCATGCTCGCCTCGCCCACCGCCTGCTCCGGCACATCCTTTCTATCGGCAGAAAACAGGCATGCAATCACTTCCGAGAAGCGTCCACCGTCCACCGTCTCTCAGTAACGTGACAAACAAGGTTCGACTATCCCTCCACTGGCCCCGGCGCTCACCGAACGCGCCGATAATCGAACGTGTGAACGCCCGAAACAATACCGCCCTCTTACATGACTACGCCGCCTATCTTCGAGTGGAAAAAGGACTTCGCCCACTCACGTGCGAGGCTTACCTGAGCGACTTGCGCATTTTTGCCGAGTTGCTTGAAGAACGAACCGTAGTCTTGATCTCCGCCACTGAGGCCGATGTGTCCGCGTTTTTGGAGCACCTACGCGCCCACGGCATCGATTCCCGCTCCTCGGCGCGCAAGTTGAGCTGTTTGCGCGGATTTTATAAATGGCTGCTTCTCGATCGACGCATTCATCATGACCCGACCGTCAACATCGAGTCGCCGAAAGCCTGGAAAGTGCTGCCCAAGTCGCTCGCCGAGCCGGAGGTGACGGAGATGCTGGAACGCGCTGCGATGGCCGCTTCGCATCCGCAGGCCCAAGCAACCGCGCTCCGCGACCGTGCGATTCTCGAACTTCTCTATGCCGGCGGCCTTCGCGTCTCCGAGGCCACTTCCCTTTCCGTCAGCGATCTGGGCCTCGACGCCGGACGCGTGCAGGTTCGCGGTAAGGGCGACAAAGAGCGCATTGTGCCGCTCGGCCGCTCCGCCGTGCAGGCTTTGGAGCAGTACCTGCGCGAGGGCAGGCCGCACCTGGAGCGGATCAGCTCGGTGCGGAAGAAAAAGCCCACGCCTCAGGATCGATCGAAATTATTCCTTTCTCTTCGCGGCATGCCGCTTACGCGGCAATGGATCTGGAGCCTGGTGAAGCAATCGAATCGCGGCACCAGCCCTCACGGTCTGCGCCATAGTTGCGCCACGCACATGGTGGAGCACGGCGCCGACCTGCGCAGCGTGCAAATGATGCTGGGCCACGCAGACATTTCAACCACACAGGTGTACACGCACCTTGCGCTGGGCCGTTTGAAGGCCGTCCATCGTATGCACCATCCGCGCGGGACGCGGCGATTGGCCGACTCGGCTGCCAAAGGCTCGCCGCGCTCCAGCTCGCCTATTGGGCCTCAGCTTGTTGGGCCGCGCAACTCAGGAGAGGAGACGTCATGAGCACCATCACCGCTCCGTCCGTCGCTTCCTCATCGCCAGCTACCATACTCCCCTCTTCGAGACCGACCGGCCCAAAAATTACTGCTCTGGTCGATGGATATTTGCGGGTCCTGTCCGCCGAGCGCGGAGCTTCGGCGCACACACTGCGCGCATATCGGCGTGAACTGCACGGGTTTGCCGAATGGCTGGCCTGTGATCATGCTCGCCTCACCGTTGGCCGGATCGAGCACACACACATCCGTTCGTACCTCGGCACGCTCTACGACCGCGGACTTTCCAAGGCTTCAGCGGCCCGCGCCCTCGCCGCCATCCGCAGTTGGTTCAAATGGCTGGCTCGCAACCACCACATCGAGCAAAACGCCGCATCACTGGTCTCAACACCGCGGCTGCCCAAGCACCTGCCGCGCGTCCCATCGATCGAGCAATTGAATCGTGCGGTGGATTCCGTTTGCGACGATGCGGCAAGCTGGCCGGCTCGCGACAAGGCCATCATGGAGATGCTTTACGGCTGCGGTATTCGCAATGCCGAGCTCACCGCCCTCGATCTTGACGACATTCACTGGGCCAACGAGGCCATTCTGGTGCGCGGCAAAGGACAAAAACAGCGCTACGTGCCGTTGGGCGATTCGGCCGCCGAGGCGCTCCGCTCTTATATCGCCGAGCGGTCGGAACGCCTGCAAGCCGACGATCCAAAAAAGCCGGTGAATACGCCCGCGCTGTTTCTCAATCTGCAACTGCGCGGCTTGAAAAAAGGTGGCCAGGCTCGGCTCACCACGCGAAGCGTCGGCCGCATCGTCAAGCGCATCGCAATCCTGCGCGGCCTTCCTTCCGATGTTCATCCGCACACACTGCGCCATGCCTTCGGAACCCATTTGCTTGAAGAAGGGGCCGACCTCCGCGCCATTCAGGAACTGCTCGGCCACGAGCGTCTTTCTACCACCCAGCGCTACACACAGCTCACCACGGCGCAGCTGACCGCAGTCTACGACCGGACTCATCCCCGCGCGCGGTAGCCGGCCCCCTTGGATGTGCTTCCAAGCTTCAGAAAGCCGCCTGGCGCTCTCCATGCAACAGCAGCCGCCCGGATCACATCACACAGAAGTAGATTTCGCGGTGGTTTGCGCCAGAATTCGCAGATCTCGCACCCGTAAATCTCGCTCTAAGGGGTAAAGCCATGGCAAACTCTGTGCTCGAGAATCAACCTACGGTCGATGACATTTACCGCGAGGTCAATCGCATCAAGGCCATCGTGACCGATGCTGTCGACGAAGGCGTTAAAACGGCGATCCGCGCCGCAAAACAGGGGCGTGACACGGCCGAAGACATGGCCCACGACGCCCGTATCGCAATCAAGCGGAATCCTCTTCAGGCAGCCGGCGTGCTGCTAGGCGTCGGCTTCCTCATCGGCAGCCTCTTCACCTTCCTCGCCTCGCGCCGTTCCTGAAACACGGGCGCTAAGTCGAGTAGTCGGCGTTGATATGGATGTACTGTGCCGTGAGATCGGTCGTCCAGAACACGCAGGACCCGTTGCCTTGGTGCAGTTCGATGGAGATTGAGAACTCGCGCCGGCTGATGTATTCGTGGGCGGCGGCTTCGTCAAATTCCGCCGCACGGCCGCCGTCACGGCAGATCTGCAAATTGCCAAAGCGAATGTCGATGCGCCCCGGATCGATTTGCGCGCCTGAGTAGCCAATGGCCGCAGCGAGCCTGCCCCAGTTTGGATCACACCCTGCCCATGCAGTCTTTACCAATGGCGAATGAGCAATCGCTTTTGCCACGCGCAGAGCGTCCGCGTCGCTGGCTGCGCCATTAATCTGCAACTCCACCACATGCGTCGCACCTTCGCCATCGGCGACGATTTGCCGCGCGAGCGAAGTACATACTTCGTTCAGGGCGGAGGCAAACGCGGTGTCGCCAGTTCCGATCTTGGCGCCGCTCGCGCCTGAAGCGAGCAACAACACCGTGTCGTTGGTCGATGTATCGCCGTCGACAGAAATCCGGTTGAAGCTGACCTCGACCGCGGCGCGTAGATAACCATCGAGATCGGCGGGCTCAATGGCCGCATCAGTGAGCACATAGACCAGCATGGTGGCATGAGGCACAAGCTGCGGATAAATCATGCCCGAGCCTTTACCGAAGGCCGCGATGCGAACTTCACGCGCAGCGCCATCCGCGTCCTTCACTTCGAGCCGCGCAAAGGACATCTTTTCCACCAGATCTGTGGTCAGAATTGCGTGTGCCGCTTCAGAAAAATGGCTGGCCTCTGAGCCAAGAATCGCGACCAGCTCGGGCAGCGCGCCAACGAGTTTCTCCGCCGGCAGCGGCACGCCGATAATCCCGGTCGACGACGGAAACACCTCCCGCGCTTGGCAGCCGAGCTCCGCCGCAACCGCCGCACACGTGGCCCGCGCGGCGCGCAGTCCGGCCTCGCCTGCTGCGCAGTTGGCGTTGCCTGCGTTGATGGCCGCCGCACGAACTCTTCCCCCTGTGGCGCTCAAGTTCTCCTTGTCCACAATCAGGGGCGCGGCAATCACGCGATTGGAAGTGAACGCGGCCGCTGCGCTGGCCGGCGCATCGGCCACAATCAGCGCGAAGTCAGGCCGTCCGCTGGCCTTGAGGCCGGCTTTCACGGCGCCAAATCGGAATCCTCTGGGAATTGCGTTGCTCGATAAATCGCTCATGCGGTCAAGTCCAATTTAATCCGGCCCATTTAATCTAGCAGGTGGGGGCGCATCTTCATCAGCACATGGATAAGAACGAAATCAATTCGCAATCATTTCTTGAGATGCGCGCGGTCAACGTGGCTCGCGGAGACCGGGTGGTCCTGCACGACGTGAATCTAAGCATCCGTGCAGGCGAGCACGTGGCCATCCTCGGACCCAACGGGTGTGGCAAATCGACGCTAATTTTGGCGATGACATGCCAGCTCTATCCCATTGTTCAACCAGGAATGCTGGTCCAGATCTTCGGCCGCGAGCGCTGGGATTTAACCGAGTTGCGCCGCCACTTCGGAATCGTGACCGCGGGACCCATGGGCGCCGAACTACCAGGCGAGCGAACCGCAGTAACATCCGGCCTGGACGCAGTGATCTCGGGTTTTTTTTCGGCGTCAACGCTATGGCCCAATCTCCATGTGACCGCGGAAATGCGGGCGCGAGCACGCGAAGCTTTAGCGCGGATGGAGGCGACGCATCTCTCCGAGCAGCTTGTGGGCGCCATGTCGGCCGGAGAGAAGCGGCGCATTCTGATTGCCCGCGCGCTGGTTCACCGCCCAAAGCAACTCCTTCTCGACGAGCCATCGAATGCATTGGACCTTGCGGCTCAAAGAGAATTGCGCGAAACGCTGCGCGGGCTGGCTCTTGAGGGTACCGGACTGGTCATGGTCACGCACCATCTCGGCGACATTTTGCCGGAGATCGAGCGCATCATTCTCATGCGCGATGGCCGCATCGTGGCCGACGGGCCGCGCGAGGAGCTGCTCACTGAAGATCGCCTCAGCGAGCTCTTCGGCGCGCCGGTCCGCATTGGCCGCGATGCCGAGTGGCTGCATAGTTGGTAGTCGGAAACGAACAAAAATCAGGTTCAGATCGGCGAGCCGATTGGCCAACCTATGAAACGATGACCACCGATCCACAACCCGCACGCTGGAAGACCCTGCTCGCCTTCGCGATTATTTACTTTATTTGGGGATCGACCTTTTTCGCCATTCGAGTCGGCGTCAGCGAGATTCCGCCATTCCTCTTGTGTGCGATGCGATTCCTGGCTGCTGGAGCACTGGTTTACGGTTGGGCCGCCGCGCAAGGAGAACATTCGCCCAATGCCCGGCAATGGTCCTCTGTACTCATGATGGCGCTGCTCATCTTTGTCGGAGACTACGGTCTTCTATTCTGGGCGGAGCAGCGCGTGCCTTCGGGCATCGCCGCCGTCATCATGGCCACGATTCCGGTGTTCATGGCGCTTTCTGAGATTCTCATTCTTCGCACGCAACGCCTGACACTGCGGCTGGCCGCAGCGCTGCTCGCTGGGATCATGGGAGTCGCCGTCCTCACGAGCCGCTCATTCATTTTCGGAAATCTGGCAGGCGCGTCCATCGACACAGCCGGGACCGTCGCTCTGATCTGCGGGGCAGTTTGTTGGTCTGTTGCGTCGGCGTTGTCGCGTAAGCTGCCGCTTCCCGAATCGAAAGTGATGAGCTCAGGCGCGCAAATGCTCGCCGGAGGAGTCATGCTTGCAGCGGTTGCAGCCGCACGGGGCGAGTGGCACGGATTCCACGCGCAGCAGGTTTCAGGAGGAGCCTGGATTGCCCTGCTGTACCTCGTCTTCGCCGGCTCCATCGCCGGATTCACTGCCTATGTCTGGCTGCTGCATCACCAATCGCCAACAAAAGTCGGAACCTACGCTTACGTCAATCCGGTGGTGGCGGTGCTGCTGGGCTATTGGCTGGGCGGCGAGCCGATCGGCGCCCGGGCCGTGGTGGGCGGCATGTTTATATTGGCCAGCGTAGTCGCCATCACCAGGATGCGCGCAAAAACTCCCACGGTTGCCGAAAAAAGTGCCCGATAATAGGTCTCCGGCGACGGATGAAAGCCCCTGCTCTCACCTTCACTGACGATTTCGGATTGTGCTACCATTCGGCCAACTGGCCAACCGTTTCGGCCGGTCAGCGGAGGTCGATCATGGTGCGCATCTCGAGACGCGATTTCATCAAAACCACTGTAGTCACAAGCGCAGCCGCAAGCATCGGCAGCCTTCCGTCTTTCGCCGAAAGATCCCCCGCAACCGAAGTTGTGACGCTCGGGAAGTCGGGCGTGAAAGCGACACGCCTGGCCTTTGGCACCGGCAGCAATAACGGTTATGTGCAGTCTTCGCTTGGGCAACAGGAATTCAGCAAACTCGTTGCGTATGCCTATGAGCGGGGAATCCGGTTCTTCGAAACTTCGGAATCCTATACGACGCCGGCGATGCTCGGCGAGGCGCTCAAGCCATTCCCACGCCAAAGTTACGTTCTGCTGAATAAAGTCACCACGGACCGCGATGCCGATCCTCGGCGGCGTTTCGAAGACATGCTTCGCACTTCGAATACCGAGTATTTCGACGTGATGCTTCTCCACTGGCAGCATTCGGATGACTGGGTGGCAACCACCAAGCGCTGGCAGGACGGCATTGATGAATTCCACTCAAAGAAACTCATCCTCTCGCGCGGCGCCAGTGTTCACGGCCTACCAGCCCTACGCCAGATGCCCGGCAATCCATGGCTACAGGTGGCGATGATCCGCATGAATCACAAGGGAACGCGCATGGACGGACCAACATGGGAAGACAATAACAATCCACAATGCGTTCCCGAGGTCGTCGAGCACGTTCAGCAAGTCAAGAAAGATGGCATGGGCGTCCTGAGCATGAAGCTCGTAGGCAATGGCGCATTCACGCAGCACAGCGATCGAGTGGATGCCATGCGCTTCGCCTTCCGCCAGGCCGGAGTTGACGCTGTAACGGTAGGATTCAAGAGCCGCCAGGAAATCGACGAGGCCATCGAAAACCTGAACCTGGCGTTCGCGTAGTTGCGTTTCGCTTCAAACGTGGTTGCCACGCAGTGCGAACGCAAGCGATCGACTACCCCTATACAATGGTGGGCCCGGAGGGATTTGAACCCCCAACCAAGGGATTATGAGTCCCCTGCTCTAACCGTTGAGCTACAGGCCCGTTGCAGCCAATCATAAAGCAGTCACTATACTTAGTTGTAGCGCTCTCTCCCCATAGCGCGCGCTGAGGTCATTGCAGTGGAAACGCCGCCGCGAAGCGTCGAGCTCACTCAGGTAACGGAATGGGAAGACGGTCAAATCCGCTCGGCGAGCGACGGTCTCGCCGCGGAAGAGCCGCTTCAGATTCTAGCGAACGGCGATCCCCTGGTCGTGACCATGCGAACTCCCGGCCACGACATTGAGCTGGCGGCCGGTTTCTTGTGGACCGAAGGCCTGATCGAAAGCCGCGACCAGATTCTTTCCTTCGGCGGGCCTGAGACGGCTTGCGAGCGCGCCGCGAACACGATCGATGTGAAGCTGAGCGGCGGCGTCGCCAAGCCTGAAGAACCGAAGCGCAATTTCTTCTCGAATTCAAGCTGCGGGCTCTGCGGGAAAGCTTCTATCGAAGCAGTGCGTAGACGCGGTCTGCGGGCACTCGGATCGGGATTTACCGTGGATGCCGAGATCCTCTGCTCTCTCCCCGGCAAATTACGCGCCCGGCAACCTGTCTTCGAGCGCACGGGCGGATTGCACGCCGCGGCCCTGTTTAACGCCGAGGGAGAATTCGAGGTTCTTCGCGAAGACATCGGTCGCCACAACGCGGTGGACAAAGTGGTGGGATGGGCTCTGCTCGAAGGGATGATTCCACTCTCAAACCATGTGCTCCTGGTGAGCGGACGAGGAGGTTTTGAGATCATTCAGAAGGCGATTGCAGCGGGCGTACCGATTGTGGCATCGGTCTCCGCACCCTCAAGTCTTGCGGTCGAGCTGGCCCGCGAGCTGAACCTGACGCTGATCGGTTTTCTTCGCGGACGGCGCTTTGTTGTTTATTCGGGCGAGGGACGCTGCCTGACGCAGAGCAACGCATCGCCGCACGCGGAAGAAATTACGAACAGGCCCTAGTTCCCGCATCAAAATTCGCAGGCGCGCGATCGGCGAATGAAAGTGCAATAATCAATCCGGCACATCCCGGCTTCTCCTGTTGCGAGCCTGGAATCGCATTCCCAACTCCCCGCGAGGAATTGCAAACCATGGCAACGGTCACCATCGACAATAAGGCGCATGAATTTGCACCGGGCGAGCGCCTGATTGACATCATCAATCGCGCCGGCGCGCAGATTCCCCAGGTTTGCTATCATCCACAGCTCGGTCCTATTGAAACCTGCGACACCTGCATGGTTGAAGCCGACGGCAATCTTGTGCGAGCATGCGCCACAGCCGCCTCCGAGGGAATGGCTGTCCTCACTTCTTCGCCGCTCGCCGCGAGCGCCCAGAGGCAAGCGTTCGATCGCATCCTCGGCAACCACCTGCTCTACTGCACAGTTTGCGACAACAACAATGGCAACTGCACCGTGCATAACACCACCGCTCTGCTGGCGGTCGAGCACCAGGAAACCCCCTTCGCGGCAAAACCATTTCCCAAGGATTTCTCCAGCCCCTTCTATCGTTACGACCCCGATCAGTGCATTCTCTGTGGCCGCTGCGTGGAGGCATGCCAGAATCTGCAGGTCAATGAGACCCTGAGTATTCGCTGGGAGGACGAGCACCCGCGCGTGCTTTGGGATGGGGGCGCACCCATCGGCGAATCAAGCTGCGTTTCCTGCGGCCACTGCGTGACGGTTTGTCCCTGCAACGCGCTCATGGAAAACTCCATGCTCGGCGAAGCGGGCTACTTGACGGCGCTGCCCCAGCTGGCGCTGGAAAGAATGATTGAAGTTGTGAAAGAGCTCGAACCGGAAACGGGCTACGGTTCAGTTATGGCGCTCTCTGATATTGAAGCCACGATGCGCGCGTCGCGCATCAAGCGCACCAAAACTGTCTGCACCTATTGCGGCGTCGGTTGCAGCTTCGATATCTGGACACGTGACCGTCGAATTCTCAAGGTTGAGCCCGCGGAAGGAGCAGCCAACGGCGTATCAACGTGCGTCAAAGGCAAGTTTGGCTGGGGTTTTATGAACAGCGAGGATCGCCTTACCAGTCCGCTGATTCGCGAAAACGGAAAATTCCGTAAAGCCAGCTGGGATGAGGCGCTCGATCTCGTGGCGCGGCGCTTCGCAGAAATCAAAGCTGCGACGGGGCCCGATTCGCTCGCCTTTATTTCTTCCTCGAAGTGCACGAACGAAGAAAGTTACCTGATGCAGAAGTTGGCGCGCGCAGTGATCGGCACAAACAATATGGATAACTGCTCGCGGTACTGCCAGGCGCCGGCGACGACTGGCCTCTTCCGCACGGTCGGTTACGGCGGCGACTCCGGATCGATCAGCGACATTGAGCAGGCGAGCCTGGTTCTGATCATCGGCAGCAACACCGCTGAAAGCCATCCAGTGCTCGCGACGCGCGTAAAGCGTGCGCACAAGCTGCACGGGCAAAAGCTGATCGTTGCCGATTTGCGCGAGCACGAAATGGCGCGCCGCGCCGATGTATTTCTCCACCCCAAGCCGGGCACCGATCTCATCTGGCTCTCAGCCATCACGCGCTATCTGTTCGACAACGGCCTGGCAAAAACTGCGTTCATCGAGCAATGGGTCGACGGCGCGGAGAATTACGTGGAGAGCCTCGAACCGTTCACGCTGGAAATGGCCAGCAAGCGCTGCGGACTGCCCGAGGAAACGTTGATCAAAGTTGCGCACATGATGGCCGAAGCCGGCAGCGTCTGCATCCTGTGGGCGATGGGCGTTACGCAGCACATCGCGGGTTCCGATACATCGACGGCGATCTCTAACTTATTGTTGGCCACGGGCAATTACATGCGGCCTGGAACCGGCGCTTATCCTTTGCGCGGTCACAACAATGTGCAAGGAGCCAGCGACCACGGCGCCATGCCCAACTTCTTTCCGGGTTATCAACGTGTTGACGACGCTGCCATTCGCCAGAAGTTTGAGCGCACTTGGGGTACTGCGCTTCCCGCGCAACCTGGCTTGAATAATCACCAGATGATTGACGCCATCCACGAAGGGCGACTGAAAGCGATGTACGTCTTTGGCGAAGAAATGAGCCTTGTGGATTCCAATGCGAACTATGTCGGCCAAGCACTTGCAAAGCTCGACTTTTTTGTGGTGCAGGACATTTTTTTCAGCGAAACCTGCCGCTTCGCCGATGTGGTCTTCCCGGCGAGCCCAAGCCTCGAGAAGGAAGGCACGTTCACGAGCACGGAGCGGCGTATTCAGCGGCTCTACAAGGTTCTTGATCCTCTCGGCGATAGCCGGCCTGACTGGCAGATCATTCGTGACCTCGCCAACCGGCTCGGCGCAAACTGGAATTACGCTCACCCGTCAGAGATCTACACGGAAATCGCCTCACTTACGCCCATCATGGCCGGAGTCACCTATGATCGCCTTCGGGGCTACAAGTCGCTGCAGTGGCCAGTTGCCGCTGACGGCTCTGACGAGCCATTGCTTTACACCAAGCAATTCAAAATGCCCGGCGGCAAGGCTAAGTTTTTCCCTCTCGCATGGACAGAACCGAGTGAGCAGCCTGACGGATTCTACGATCTGCATCTCAACAACGGCAGACTCCTGGAACACTTCCACGAGGGCAACATGACCTATCGAACGGAAGGAATTCGCGAAAAGGTTCCTTCAACTTTCGTTGAGGTTTCACCGGAACTGGCCGAGGCTCGCGGCATCCGAAGCGGAAGTCGCGTGGAATTGACTTCGCGCTACGGCAGCGTGCGTGTTCATGCGCTGGTTACCGACCGCGTAAAAGGCAGTGAGCTCTACATGCCGATGAATTCAACCGAAGAGCCCATCAATCGCCTCACCAGCAGCAACACCGACAAGGTGACAAGTACCCCTGCGTACAAAGAGGCAAGCGTGCGCATGGAACTGATTGAGGCTGACGGCACTGTGCCGCTTCCGCGCGGAAACTCGCGCTTCGGCCGTCCGACGCCGCAGCAAGGCGTGGAAGTCGAACGCAAGTGGAAACGGGATGATTACCGAATCCCCAATGGACTCGTCCAAATCCAGAAAAAAAACGGAAGGACCGCCGATGGCTCAACCGATCCCTCTTGAATTGCCGCCGCGCGATCCGCGCAAGGAACTTCTCGATCGCGTCGAACGCGCCCCGCAGGAACATGCGGAAGCTCTGCTCGATGCCTACGACCTGCTGGAACAATTGCGCCAGGCCGGAGTTCTGCAGCTGCTGCGCGGCACGCTGAGCGCGGGAGATGAGATCCTGGAGCGCGCCGCTGGCGCAGCCCAATCGCCGCAGGGCACGCGCGCGCTGCGCAATCTGTTGATCCTCGGGCAAATGCTCAGTTCCATCAATCCTGACCTGCTTGAATGCATCGCCATCGCCACGAGCAAAACGTTAGGCAGCCAACGCACACCGGTCATCGAGCCGCCGGGACTTTTTGCGTTGCTGAGTGAGTTTCGCCAGCCGGAATTGCGCCGCAGTGTAGCGCTCATCAATCGATTTCTCCTGACTTTGGGGAATCAGCTGAAGAACGTGTCTCCCGATCACGTGCAGCATTGAGCCTGTCGGCAACGCTTCGCAGAGCGATGACGACTCAATCGTGGCATAGAGACGACCGCTGTGCACGGGGAATAGAAGCGAAAGCGCCGAAAAAGGAAACGGCCATCGCCTCTAGAGAATGGTTTCAAGCAGAAGCAGTAGGCCGACAGCAACGAGACCCCAGTAGACGTACTTTACAAAACCTTCGCGTCTGATTCGGCGATTGAAAAACCGCCCGAGAAGTACGGACGGAACCGCTACGGGTAGCGATAAGAGGTAGTAGTGCGACACAGTTGGAACCCAAAGTCCGGAGAACCAATACCCCGCAAGCCCCATCAGGCTGGCCGGCAAGAAATATGCCTGTAGTGTCGCGCGAAAGTGTTGGGCGGTCCACTGGCGCGTCGCACCGTATACCGCGAGCGGTGGCCCGTTCATGCCATAGGCTCCGCCAAGAATGCCGGCGGCGAAGCCGCAGACAAGGAGCAGGCGTTTATCGTCCCGTTGCAGAACGATTCGTCTCGATCCAACCAGGGAAAAGAGAGAAAAGCCAATGATGATCAGCGACAAGAGAATTTTGATTGCTGTGGGATGACTGCTGGTGAGCAGGAGGAGGCCGATCGGGATGCCAAAGACCGTTGCTCCGGTCAGCCACGCTGCACTCCGGAAATGAATGCTCCGCCAATCCTGAACAACAACAATGGCTCCGATGGTTACAGAAAGAAGAGTCACGAGTGGGGCGGCGATTCTGATGGGGAGAAACAGTGCGAGAAGGGGCACAGCAACGAGGGCCTCTCCGAACCCAAATGTCGACCGAATCAACGTAGCCGCGAAAATGATAAGGAGAACAAACGACAAAGCCATACTGAATGATTCGACTCCGGTTCGATTACCGACCAAAATGAGCGATTGAAATGAAGGGTGAGTACGTGAAATTGGGAAGTGAGGATTTGCTGGTAGGCGAGGCGGGAATCGAACCCACAACCCCCGGCTTAGAAGGCCGGTGCTCTATCCGATTGAGCTACTCGCCCACGCATATCATTGTAGCTTTTCATAACCAATCCAGCCTTCGCGTGCCGACCCGCGAACCTGTGAAGACAGCGGTCCTTTGCTGCGCGAAAACGCCGAAGCTCAAGTGAGGGCCAGGTACTCATGGGCGAGCCGCACCACCATCGACCCTTCACCGACCGCTGACGCCACGCGATTCATTGCGCCGGCGCGGAGATCTCCCGCCGCGAAGACACCAGGAACGCTGGTTTCTAGAATGAGGGGATCGCGCTGCTCTTTCCAGACACGCGCGAAACCTTCGGCGGCCATTACATCTCGCCCGGTGAGCACAAACCCCTTGCTGTCGCGCAAGACTGCATCCGGAAGCCATTCGTTTCGGGGGCGCGTACCGATGAAGATGAAGAGTGCACCGGCTTCCTCGGTGCGGGTGGATCCATCGGCGACCGATCTAAGCACGATTCGTTCAACGTGCCCATCGCCCTCGACACGCTCAATTTCAGTGCCAGAGTGAATGCAAATGTTGGCAGTTTTTTCGATCTGCTCGATCAGATAATGCGACATGGTATCGCGCAAGCTGTCACGGCGAATCACAATTTCAACTTCCGTCGCGTAGCGCGCCAGGTAGATCGCGGCCTGCCCCGCCGAATTTCCGCCCCCCACAACGAAAATTCTTCGGTCGCGAAATGCTGCCGCTTCCGTTGTGGCAGCGCCGTAATACACTCCGGCCGCCGCATGTTCCGCGATACCGGGCGCTGCGTGTTCCCTGTAGAACATTCCCGTGCATGCCAACAATGCCCTGGTCACAATCTGGCGCCCGTCGGTAAGCGTGAGTTTTTTATATCCGTCTTCGATCGACATCCCGGTGACTTCAAGAGGCACCAAAAACTCGGCGCCGAGCCGCTGCGCCTGAGTGATGGCGCGCCGCGTCAGTTCGCTGCCGCTCACTCCTGCCGGAAATCCCAAATAGTTCTCGATACGCGAGCTTGTGCCCGCCTGTCCGCCTGGCGCGTGCCGATCAAGCAGAATCGTCCGCAGCCCTTCTGAAGCGCCATAT
>DASXFF010000130.1:0-3848 GCA_036489735.1 Occallatibacter sp.
GTCTTTCGCAGTTGGGGCATTCGGCAGCAGGTAAGCCGTTCAGAATCAGCGAAGGGGTGCAAAAGGTCTCCACCACAAAATGGATTGTGTCCGGGGGGATCGTCGTAGAATGATCAGGCGGCGCGAAGCTTCGCCATGCGCTCGTAACGGAAGTGATCACGGATGTGAGAGCGGAAGAAGCGACCCCTCGATTCAGCGCTGAGAAAGTCCTGGTAGGCGGCAGCCGGGAACTCGAAGTAGCGATACACCGCGCCGGTATTGCGGAACCGCAGATACAGAATGTGCTTGGCCTCCTGTGTCGGTGCTGTGCTTCTCATCCTTGGTGGCGCACTCCTCGGCAGCAGAGCGCATTATCCGCCGTAATCGTCAAAGCCCTCCAACGCCATAGTGCGATGCGGCTGCAGCTTATAGATTTGGTCCACTTGTTTCCCAGTAAACTGAAAGGCGGTAAGAGGAGACTGCAGCGGCGATGAAGGCGAAATCGAGGGACTACTTTGCGGAACTCTATGTCGCCGGTTTGATGGCCGACGCTGGGTGGAACGTTTACTTTCCGCATCGGGATCGCGGCCTGGATTTCATCATCTCCAAAACAGGCCCCGAAGGTCACGAGATCATTAGACCTGTTCAGGTGAAAGGAAAGTACCCAACCAACGAGAAGGGAAACCAAAACCTCTATGGTTATGTAGGGGAATTAAATCAGATCCATCCGGACATGGTCCTCGCAATTCCGTTCTTTTCTGCCAACGTGCCAGGTCCCGCAGTCTTCGTGGCGTACATGCCCTTCGGACAGATTAAGGTTCACTCGCGTGGGTATCGCTGCCAACCTGCATGCTTTGTCGGTGGTTGTCCGAAGGTACGGCGGTCGTACACGCAGTACTTTGATGCGTCAGGCCTCGCATTGATGGAACAGGCAGGTTGGGGGACGCGCGGCCAACCAACCACACCGGAAGCATGTCATGCATTCAACGTCCTGAAGGAGTCTTGAATCTGCGTGGACCGAGCCGTTTGAGCGACATTCAACCGCGTGCGGCGTCCTCTACGTCGCGTTGAAATACAGGCTGGTATCATTGTGCCGTGGAGACTGGCGGGCTTCTGGTTAGGTCGGAATGAGGCGAGCTGTTTCGAGTAAGGAGGGTCCATGAAAGTGATCGTCACGATCGCGATACTGGTTGGGTTTTCCGGGGCTGCTCGGGCGCAAAACGCAAGCGTCTCCGGAGGAGGTCCGCTGGGTGCGGTTGGCTGTGGAGCTAGTGGAGGGAGCGCAGGCGGGAGCAACGGAAATGGGGTTTCACAGATTCGCGGTTCTGGCACAATCCCTGGCCGCCCCGCCGCTATTGGAGCGTTGTCAGCTAATCTCCGAGGAGATGCGCAGTCGTGCGCTGCAATGCGGCGTTTCAGCCCTTCCTATCATGGCTTCAGCAGCGGTGGGAATACCTACTTCACGCGAATCTTTGTCGACCGCGACGAGCACCAGTTTTTCGGCTACGAGGTCGTCCTGGAGCAACGTTCGACCGGCGAATACCTGATGATATTCGGCGAGCCGGGCATAACGCCGATGGAAGCCGCGATCGAAGGTACTAGTGCGGGTAGGCTCGCAATTCATGACTGGGCACTGCGCAACACAACGCTGCCAGAACCAAAAATCGTTCACGAGGGCGACGGCATCAACGTCGAGCTGACCCTCGATCCGGCAGTCGGACTGAGGGTGGTCGACGAGATTACCATCGGATCGTATGCAGCCAGCCTGTCGAGGCCGGGAGGTCTCGCCGCACCACGAGTTCCGACCATCCCAACCGTCGGAGGCACCGCACGGGATTTCACGGCTGCTGACGCCGAAATGACGTTGACGGCGCCACGCATAACGATCAATGGAGCCCTGCAACAAGCCCAAGGTGCGACTCGGCCGATGCCCGGGATCGCGAATGCAGCCGCTCTCGTCCAGCCGCCGATTGGATCGGTCGCCCAGCGAACTACGGGAGATCTGGTATGGCTATATGTGCCCCAGCGCGGCAGATATATTTTGTCGCTGGTGCCACGGCCGGAGCTCGACTTCAAACTGGCCGGCGAGGTTCGGGGCGGCACAGCGGGGTTTACAGTCGGAACTGACCGCTTTTCGCTGGAGTGTAACAGTGAGATCGCGCCGGGCTACGCGCCATATCATCTTTACATTCTGCTCGACCCCATGTGGGAACCCACCTCGCAGTCACAGAAAGGGCAACTTGCGATCGGTTCCGTGGGAGTCGACGAACTAATGAAACTAAAGCGCCAGTAGTCGCTAGGAGTCGGGACGTCGGGGTGGGTGGCGAGATTTCAAGAGTTGGAGTCCCAGTGGCACAACAATTGGTTTGTCGGCGATCATGTACGTAAATGTTGCCGTATAGTAGGCGGGACAACAGGTGGGTGCAGCAGGACGATGCTTACTCCAATGCGTCTTTGAAGGCCTTCTCGCCGGTAAGCACGGCAATAAGATCAGAATCAGGATGGCGCCCCATGTGCTCGCCGAGTATATTGTTCAGGGAGTGCTGTCCTACGGTACGGGATAGATCGATCGGAAGCTCAAGCCGAACGCCCAACAAGATCGGGTTTTCAGACCCAACCTTGCTGATGGCCGAGCAGCGGTCTACCCATATCCGAATCCCGAAGCGGCTCTTGCTCCCTGCTCCGTATTCTTGCCAGTAGTCTATGTAGGTCTTGTCAGCGCTGATCGTTTTCATGGCCGCCCAAGAATCTCAGTTTCTCACGATCCAGTTCTAGCGTTGCTCCGACTCGCGGCCCCCACCTTCGGATCTCCGAGTCCCTGCACTCCGCTGCCCACCAGCTTCTCGATCTATTCTGGCGACGCGTAATGTCCGAAAACCTGTCAACGTCTGTTCTGCTCGTTATCGGCATCGCCTTCTGTTGGGTATTGCAGAGCTGGTTTCGCGGAACACTTCGAAACGGGTAAGTTTTGCAAAGTTCGCCGAAGGCCCGGAAATAGAGGGTCTGGCGTGTTGCAAATGTCTCGTGCAAACGGGGATACGTCACCGCCCCGTCTTAAGGGTAGGGGAGATGGAAAGTAGCGAAGCCAAAGCCGCACGCCCAAGCTGTATATCCCTTAGCATTGGGGCGAGCGCCTCAGCAGTTGTGTCAGAAATAGCGCGGGTTTCTAGACCGGCAGTGGTGAGGATTTCCCTAGACATTCGGACGTTGTCTACCCGTAGGGTCAAAGAACCCGTGCGGCACGGTCATAGAATTTAAGCAAGCCTCCGACCCTGCGGGAAAAACTAAACCAAGCGGGCGTCCAGAGTAAGATAGGCAGCGGAGATGACGAACAAAAAGTGGGTGCGATTGCTGGCATACGTGACCGGCGGGGTGAACCAGGAGCTTCTCCTGCAGAATGAATATTTGGCTGCGGAGAATCGGATTCTCAGGGCAAAGCTTCCCTCAAGGCTTCGGCTGGGGGATCCCGAGCGCGCCACCCTCGCTGAGATCGGAAAGCGTCTCGGCCGTAAAGCGCTCCGAGAAGTCGCCTGCATCGCCAAACCCGACACCATCCTGGGCTGGTATAGAAGACTCGTCGCCAAGAAGTTCGACGGCTCCAAGCAGCGGAAGTATCCTGGCCGTCCGGCTGTTTCCGCTGAGGTGGAAGCTTTGGTCGTTCGCCTGGCGCGGGAGAACGCGGGTTGGGGATATGACCGCATCGTGGGAGCGCTGGCCAATTTGGCCATCGCATATCGGACCAGACGGTCGGAAACATCCTGCGCCGCCACGGCATTGCGCCCGCTCCCAAACGAAGCCAGACCACTTCCTGGAAGGACTTTATCGCGGCGCACATGGATGTGCTGGCCGGCACCGACTTCTTCACGGTG
>DASXFF010000034.1:0-61628 GCA_036489735.1 Occallatibacter sp.
TGACTCGCTGGAACCAGCCCCTCGATCGACACAAGCTCCAGTTCCTGCTGCTCCACTTCCGGCTTCTTCAGCATCTTTCCAAAATACAAAAGGCCCCCGTGGAAAACGAGAGCCTTTCTTGGTACTTTGTCAGCAATCTGACCCCGGCCGTAGCCGGGGTTTTCTTTTGCAAGACTGATTCGTTACATGGCTGCTACAAAGTCCGGAACCATGATAGCTGCGTGCTCTTGCAGCAACTGGGTGGTGCGGGCGGCCATACCGGTGTACATCGATGCAGCGCGGAACGCATTCACGCGAACCCCTTCGCTGGCGTGCCGGAATGCATACTGACCGAGGGCGAGCAGAACGCAGAAGCGAATCTGCATCGCGTCGCTGTGCAATGTCTCAATGAGAAGGCGATCGACTGAATCGCAATTCTTCACCGCGAAGTCCGCCATCTCCTGCATGACTCGCGCATTCTGGTAGATCACCCAGAGACCCTTGGGGCCTTCCATGCGGTGCCAGGCATCTTCAGGGGTAGCGCTCAGACCTTCCTGCCACAGGAAGTGATCGCTCAACTCGCGCGCACTCCACTCGGGGCGCAGGCGGGATAGCAACTCATCCCATGTTTGCGCGTTGCGGCGCTGCACGCTCTTGCGCCACTTCACAAGAACTAAAGCGATCGCAACCACGGCAGCAATTTGGAGTACAAGCCAAGCCATCAATCTATCCCCAAATTCAGGTTATCGGCACCTGTTCTCTACTGTCCGAACCCTGAACATTTCTGTGTACACCACTACTTGTAGCAGAAACCAAATTGTTTGTCTCCGGTAAAAAGGGGGTTCGGCATACCACTTTTGGGGGATAAATTCCACTCCAGCGGACAACACGAAGGTCCGTTAAATTCGTCCCTGTAGATTCTGCTACTCCGATTCGCTGATCCGAACGCAACGTGCTGCGTCGAAAGCCTTCCATTACAATCGAATACAGAGAGAATTTACTGCGAAGGAGCCACCCAGGAGTGGTCGAGAGAACATTCAGCATCATCAAGCCGGACGCGGTAGCCGATGGACTTGCGGGCGCCATCCTTGCGGAAATCCAAAAGGCCGGCTTCCGCATCGTCGCCATCAAGAAGGAATTCATCACAAAAAAGGAGGCCGAAGGCTTTTATGCCGTTCACAGCAATAAGCCCTTCTTCTCGAGCCTCACGGACTTCATGGCTTCAGGCCCGCTCTTCCTCTTGGTCCTTGAGAAAGAGAGCGCAATTGCGGATTTGCGCAAATTGATGGGCGCCACCAATCCCGCCAATGCCGAAGAAGGAACCATCCGCAAGAAGTTTGCCCGCTCTCTCGGAGAAAACGCCATCCACGGCTCCGACGCGGCCGAGACGGCTGCGTTTGAGATCGGCTATTGGTTTGCCGGCTACGAGCTGATTTAGCCTCGACGCTGACACCGAGGCTCTGGCAGGGAGAACAGCCTTGAGCATCGAAAATAATTTGGCAATGGCCGCAAACGATAACGAACTGGCCGCGCTCTTCCTGGAATTTTCGCGGAAAAAACTTTTCGGTCAGTACTGGCCGAGGCTCAAGGAGTGCGTGGCTTCACTCAACGCTGAGCAGGTGTGGTGGCGTCCTAACAAAGCTTCGAACAGCCTTGGGAATCTGCTGCTGCATCTCGATGGAAACGTGCGCCAGTGGCTGGTGGCTTCGTTTAATAACAGTGACGACAAGCGCAATCGTCCGGCTGAGTTCGCCGCGGCTGGATCTCTTTCCGCTTCCGACCTGCTCGACCAGCTCGGCGCAACTCTCGATGAAGCTGCAAAAGTCCTCGACCGCCTCACGATCGATGAGCTACTGGCTCCCTACGAGATTCAGGGTTACCACGTGCGCGGTCTCGACGCTGTCTACCAAGTCGTCGAGCATTTCGGCCTGCATTATGGCCAGATTGTGTACATCACCAATAGCCTGAGCGGCAAAGATCTCGGTTTCTATAAGGAACTCCGGAGAACCGGACGCGCAGGCTAGAGTCCGCATTCCATTCGGCAAGCGAGATCTTCCGCCTTCATGGCCGCCGGGCGATTGCTACGCGCGGAATGCCCTGCAGATCGTTCGTGAATTCAATCCCCAAAAACCCTGTGCCGGCGAGCAGTGCTTTGACCGCCGCCTCCTGGCCCGCTCCGATCTCGAGCGCCAGATAACGGTCGTGATGGAGCGCGTCAAATGCCGCGGGAATCAAACGGCGATAGATTTCGAGTCCGTCTGCGCCGGCAAACAGCGCCTGCGCGGGTTCGAAATCGCGCACCTCCACGGAAAGCGAATCGCAATCGTGCTCCGCAACGTAAGGCGGATTGGAGACAATCAAATCGAACCGATTGCCCGCCACCGCGGCCAGAAGATCGCCCTCGAAAAAGCACACTCTCTCCGCGACTCCATTCCGCGCCGCGTTCGCTTGCGCCACTTTCAAGGCGGCGGCTGATTGATCTGTCGCAACGATTTGTGCGGCTGGCAAATGACTCGCCAGCGCCACAGCAATCGCTCCCGATCCGGTGCCCACATCAAGGATGCGGGGACGATCGAGGCCGCGCACCAGCTCAATGGCGTTTTCCACCAGATGCTCGGTTTCAGGCCGCGGAATCAGCACATCGCGGTTGACCTTGAAACTCAGTCCATAGAATTCCGCCTCGCCCGTAATGTACTGGATCGGCTCGCCGGCACGACGGCGCTCAACGCGCGCAGTAAAGTCGGCGCACACAGGCTCGAGCAGCGATTCGTATTCGTGCGCGATCAGCCACGCCAGATTCACATCCGGTGATGTTTCTCGCAGCGCATGAAGCAGCAGTGCCTCGGCGTCGCGACGCGCGCGCTCGGGGTGTGGTCCCGCAGCAAGGAAAGATTCGGCATCGCTAATCAAGGTGTGAATACTCGAGCGATCAAAAGGCGTTGGCTGCACGAATCCGTCCTAGAGCGGATAGCGATCGAGGGCGATTGCATGGCGCGAAACGGCGCGGCTCAACGCCACCACATCGGCCGGTGTCGATCGAGCCAGACGTCGCAAAATCGCCAGTTGGGTTATCAAGGCGTCGCCTTCGCTGCTGGCTGCAAGCACCCGCCGTGCCGCCCGCTCGACAAGCGCGATTGCATCTTCTGCGAGCAATCCCGTCATGGCTGCCGCGACGTCGGCCGAACCGCTGGCCGCGCGCGTCATTTTCTGTGCGCGCAAAAGCGCCGATTCGAGAACATAGATCTGGATGATCATGTCGGCCAGATCGGCCATGACTTCCTGCTGATCTTCAAGCGCCGTCAAGAATCTCTGGCTGGCCACTCCAGCGGCGAACAGGGTCATCTTCTTTACCGCGGCCAGCACCGCCGTCTCGCGTGCCAGAGCCTCGTCGACCTCGCTATCGCCACCGAGAGTGGGCGGCTCCATCACCTCATCCATCACGCGCTTGATTGCACCGAGCAACGGAAGCTTCCCGCTCGTTGCACGTTTCATCATCCAGCCCGTGATGATCAGCCGATTGATCTCATTCGTTCCTTCGAAGATCCGATTAATGCGCGCGTCGCGATATGTGCGCTCGGCAGGATACTCCTCGACATATCCGTATCCGCCCATGGTAGCAATCAGTTCATCGGCGACCAGCGTGAGCATCTCCGAGCCGTAGACCTTCAGGATGGAGCACTCCACCGCGTACTCTTCAATTTTGCGCGGAACGTCAATGGCTTTCGCCGGAGATGCCGCAGTCTGCGGCGCGACCGACTCGTCAAGCTTTGCATCGATCAGCCCAGCGATCCGATAAGCCATGCTCTCGGCCGCATAGAGCTGGGCCGCGGCTGAAGAAATCTTCTGCTGGATTAATCCGAACTCTGCGATTGCTTTGCCGAACGCCTTCCGCTCCTTGGCGTATTGAATCATCGTGGTAAGCGCATGTCTTGCGCCGCCAATGCACGCCACTCCCAATTTGAAGCGGCCAACATTCAGCACATTGAATGCAATGTGGTGGCCCTTGCCCGCCTCGCCCAGCAGATTCTCTTTTGGAATTTTGCAATCCTGCAGAACCAGCGGGCAGGTCGACGAGCCACGAATTCCCAGCTTGTGTTCTTCAGGGCCCACCGTCAGACCCGGTGTCCCGCGTTCGACTAAGAACGCCGAGAATTTCTCGCCCCCAGCCTCTCGATCGAAGACTTTGGCGAAAACTGTGTACAGGTCCGCAGTGCCACCATTGGTGATCCACTGCTTCTCGCCGTTCAAAATATATTGGGTTCCGTCGGGCGAAAGTACGGCGCGGGTGCGGATGTTCATGGCGTCTGAGCCCGAGCTGGCTTCGGACAGTCCGTACGCGCCGATCCACTCGCACGATGCGAGTTTCGGCAGGTACCGCCGTTTCTGCTCTTCAGTCCCGTACCAGACGAGAGGCAGAGTCGCGATTCCAACATGTGCTCCAAAGGCCGTGGAAAAACTTGCCAGCACGGAGATGGAATCGGTGACCAGCGTCGAGCTCACCTTGTCCATTCCCAGGCCGCCATATTCTTCGGGAACGTCAAGCGCGGTGAATCCCAACTCGGCAGCCTTGCGCAACAGCGCAGCCATTACCCCCGGCTCTTTTGCCTCGATCGCCGCCACGAGCGGCAGAATCTCCTCCCGCGCGAATCGTTCCGCCGTCGCCGCGACTTGCCGCTGCTCCTCGTTCAGGTCTTCAGGAGTGAAGATTTCACCGGGTGTCCGCGATTCGACCAGGAAGCTGCCGCCCGCGGCGGCAGCGATGGCAGATGCAGTTGCGGAGATCGGCACAAGGGCCTCCCAATGATGACCAGCTCAATGCGCCAACCTTACTTGACCGGCTCCATTCTTCGCAACCGGTACTCACCTCGTCGACTCGAACAGGAACC
Source organism: Occallatibacter sp. (assembly GCA_036489735.1). Lineage (GTDB taxonomy): Bacteria > Acidobacteriota > Terriglobia > Terriglobales > Acidobacteriaceae > Telmatobacter. Next base: position 4,866 of record DASXFF010000034.1, read on the forward strand.
AGGCGCGCCGCTCCGCTTCGTCGATCCACACTTCGATCAAACTGGTCGTCGCGTGATCGTTGGCTTTTGAGGTCACCTCGTGTGCTGCACGCAGGCTCTCAATCAGCGCACGGTTGTCGGCATGGAGTTCCAGAAGCATGTCGCGAGCCGGCACAAACTGCTGGTCATTGTCGCTGATGCGCTGCAGGCGCGCGATGTGGCCGACGGATCGAATGGTTTCGCCGCCGACCTTCCGCACCCGCTCCGCAATCGGATCGGTAATGGCAAAAATCTGGTCGGCGTGCTCGTCAAGCAGAAGATGATAATCGCGGAAATGTGCGCCGCTCATGTGCCAATGAAAATTCTTGGTCTTAAGGTAGAGCGCGAACACATCGGCCAGCAGCGAGTTCAGCACGCTGGAGAGGTCCTTGATTTGTTCCCGAGGAAAGCCGTCTGGGTTGTCAATCTTCGCCGCTTTCGATCCTTGACTTGTGTGCGTAGACATTCATCCTCCTCATTGCGAGCGCAGCCGGGGACCGGATGGGAAGGACCAGTTCCACTGCGTATCTCGTATGCAGTTGGATGCCAGGAATGAGTTCCGGGAGCTGTCGAAACGAAAGGCTAAAGGTGAAAATCTGTGGCGAAATCCACCGGAAACAAAACGGCGCCAAGTTTCCGTGGCGCCGGTCACCCTATCGACGATTGGAAGAACGTTTCTACACCTTCACTGCCGGGTGCGCGGCGTAGTGCAGCAGCACGGCGACGGCGCAGCTCGTCAGCCGCGTCTCCGCGGAGTCTGCACGGCTGGTGAGAATCGTCGGCACGCGCGCGCCCAGAACGATGCCGGCCAACTGCGCTCCGCCCAGGTATTCGAGCTGCTTGGCCAGCATGTTGCCGCTTTCGAGATCGGGAACAACAAGAATGTCGGCCTGGCCCGTGACGGGCGAAACCAGCTTCTTGATCTGCGCCGCCTTCGCGCTCACGGCCGTATCGAACGCCAGCGGCCCGTCGAGAATGCCGCCTGTGATCTGGCCGCGATCGGCCATCTTGCACAGCGCTGCCGCATCGAGCGTCGACTGAATCTTCGGATTCACCGTCTCCACCGCCGAGAGCAGCGCCACCTTGGGCTCGGGAATGCCGAGTGCATGCGCAAGGTCGATCGCATTCTGGACGATATGAACTTTGTCTTCGAGCTCCGGCGTAATGTTGATGGCCGCATCGGTGATGAGCAGTGTCCGCGCGTAAGCCGGCGTGTCCATGATGAACACATGCGAGATGCGCCGCGCCGTGCGCAGCCCGGTATCGCGCTGCATGGCCGGCTTTAGCAACTCGTCGGTATGCAGGCTGCCTTTCATCAGCGCCAGCGCGTTTCCAGCGCGACACATGGCCACGGCTTTCTCGGCGGCCTGCGCCTCGGATTCTGCCGGCACAATTGGGTAAGCGTCGATATCGGTGCCGATCTTCGCTGCCAGCGCTTTCATTTCTTTTTCGGGCCCGATCAGCGTTGGCTCGATGAGGCCGGCCGAAGCGGCTTCAACGGCGCCGCGCAACGCGACATCGCTCATGGGCCAAACCACCGCCGTCGTGATCGCGGGAAAATTCTTGCACCGGTCAATGAACTTGTGGAACACGTGATAATCCGGCGGATGGCCGACAAGCGGGTCGACGGCAACGGCTTCGGCCAACGTGGCAAGGTCGCTCATAGATTAATTCTCCCGGCCGGTGATCTCACGATTTAGCGGCCTTCCTCAGATATTGTCGCGTGCCTTCCGCAAAGAGCGTGTGCCTTCGATCACACTTCGGACCGCAATCTCTGCATGTGGTACCCGAGCCCGGTGAGCCCTCTCGTCCCTCGAAGTCTACCCGCGGCTTCTTGTTTGCTACCTTCCGATTCGCGAATCTCCGCGCCTGTGGCGGCGTTTCGCGCTCCTGGCCCCCGTTGACTCGGCATTAAACTCCGGCCTATACTCGTTGGTACCGGGCCTTCCCCCAAGCCATCAACGGTGAGCGGCGTCCCCCTGACGCCCATATTGATAAAGGAGAGTCTTATGCAAAGACTTCTCGTAATCGCCATTGGTGCTCTGCTTTTCTGCGGAGTTTTGGTGCCAACATCCTCAGCCCAGCTCGGCGAAATCGGTAATGCCCTTTCGGGGAAGAAGAAGCAGCAGGCTGACCCCAACGACATCAGCAACGTGGACAAGGACAAGATTGCCCGGGTCGAAGCCATGCCCGAGGTTGCCGACTCCATTCAGCAGGAATGGGACCAGCTGAGAAGAAATGACATGCAGCTCGCCTACGGCATCAACCTGACGGAACACATGGGTTTGTCACAGGATGCTTCAGCGGGCGACTCGTTCGATCGGCAGCGCCTCTACGCCAATCCCGTGGTGCAAAGCTACGTGAACCACATCGGGCAAAAGCTGGTGCCCAAAAACTCTGCCAACGTCTATACATTTCGCGTCCTGTATGATCCCATCCCCAAGGCTCTGACCCTCTCTACGGGAACCATTTACCTTTCCACGGGCCTCGTATCCATGCTCGATAGCGAATCGGAGATGGCCTACGTGCTGGCACACGAAATTGCCCACGTTGAGCTGAGGCAGGCTTTCCTGCGCATTCGCGACAAGCATATTGCGGAGGAGTTGGCGAAGGAAAAAGCTGAAAAGGAAAAGGTGATCACCGATGTTGGCTCCATGGTGATGGGAGCTGGATTGGGCGGCGCCATGATTCCGCTCCGCCTCGGCGGCTTGCTGGGCGGCAGCGCCGGCCTGGCCACGGGAATGGAAGTCGGCCACTACTTCATTCATCCGCAGATCGAGCCGGTTCTCTGGGCCTCAAAAGAAGAGGACGATGCCGACGATATGGCGGTGAATTTGATGCTCGAACAGGGCTACGACCCGCGCGAAGTCGCTCGGCTCTTCGCTTCGCTCAATCAGGTTGTCACGGCTGATTCGCGCATGGGACTCGGTTTCATGGGCAGCGCTCCGCGTATCAAGCAGCGCCAAGCTCACCTGGACGGGCTGCTCGGCGGAGAGTTGAAGGCGGAGATCGAACTGCGAACTAAGGGGAAAGGATTCAGTCCCAATTCACCCGATTTTGGGCCGACGATCTCTTCCATCAAGCGAGACAACGGGATTCTGGCCATGGACTACGATTTGTTTGCCGTGGCCAAGCGGAACCTGCAGGGCGCGGTGACGGAGCGGCCTGACGATCCTTACGCCAGTTTTTATCTAGCCAAGCTCGAACGGCTCACTGCGCGCACTCCAGAGGAACGGCAAGACGCTCTTAATCATCTGACCACGGCGCTGCGCCTGGATGCCGACCGCGGCGCAATCCCGTCGGCTCATCTGGAATATGCGGTAGCCCTGATGGAGGCGGAAGACCCATCCAATCACGAGCAGATTTCGAGCGAGCTGAAGGCCTACACCGTCCTCTCGGAACGCGATCATGGTGGATTGCCGGCCGATATGCCGCTCATCTATGACTACCTGAGCGCCTCCGGTGACTCGCGGTGGTATTTGCCTCCGAAGTGGTATGACGCCCAGTTGACTAACAATCCGGGCTTTACCGCGACTTCGCCAGAAGCTGTCATTCGCAAGGCCACACTGCTTGAAGGTCCGGCGCCGTCTCCATCGCAATCGCCCGCACTCGCCGATGCCTCCGCCCACGCGAAGAAGCCTGCTGCTTCTCACGCGAAGAAGGATTAAGCTCGGGTTTTCGACAGCGGTCACATCCGCATCGATTCACACTTGGAATCTGGTCCGTCAGCTTGGGTTAACCTGAGTTCTTATGGGCCAGATTCGCGTCCTTCCCGATCAGGTTGCTAATCAGATCGCCGCCGGCGAAGTGGTGGACCGGCCCGCATCCGTGGTCAAGGAACTCCTTGAGAACGCGCTGGACGCCGGAGCCACCCGCATTCGCGTGGAAGTGGAAGGCGGCGGGCGCAAACTGATCCGCGTCTCCGACGACGGCCACGGAATGAATCGCGACGATGCGCTTCTGGCCTTCGAGCGCCACGCGACTTCAAAGCTCCGCACTGCGGACGATTTGCTTTCGATCGCTACACTAGGCTTTCGCGGCGAGGCACTTCCGTCCATCGCTTCGGTGGCTCGCGTGACGCTTGAGACAGGCACCGGCGAAGAAACTGCCGGCACACGCATCGAGATCGGAGGCGGAAGAATCCATCGTGTGGAGGACGCCGCGCTGCCCCGAGGAACGACGATTGCCGTCGCCGACCTCTTCTTCAACACTCCCGCGCGCCGCAAATTCCTTCGCGCCGAATCCACTGAGCTGGCGCACGTCACCGCACTGGTCACGCACTACGCGCTGGCCCATCCTGAAAAGCAATTCGAACTGCTCTCCGCCAGCCACACCATTCTCTCCGCGCTTCCCGCTGCACGCACCGCCGAGCGCATCTTTCAAGTCTTCGGCAAAGAGACGCTCAGCCAACTGCTTCCCGTTACCGCCGAAGCGCGCCTAGAGCGCGTCGGTTTACCGGAACCTCCTCCATGGCGAAAAAGTCCAGAGGACCCTCCGCGCCAACCTGGCACTCTCCGGCTCACCGGCTTCTACTCCAAACCTGAGCTACAAAAGCTGAATCGGAATTCCATTTACATCTTCATCAACAAGCGGCTGATTCGCGATCGGCTTCTTCTTCACGCCATCACCGAGGCCTATCGCAACGTGATTCCGCCCACGAGCTTCCCGGTGGTCCTCTTATTTCTTGAAATGCCTCCCGAAGAAGTGGATGTCAACGTCCACCCGGCCAAAACCGAGGTCCGTTTTCGGCAGCAAAGTCACATCCATGATTTTGTCCGCGACAGCCTGCGCACCGCGCTTATCAATGCGCGGCCCGCAGCAGAATTCCTGGCCGCGATCGGATCGCAACCAACGGCTAGCCCGTCGCTGATGCCACCGGCGGCGTCGCCGCTGCCCGGCGTTCCGGACTCCGATCCCAACGCCGCCACGGACGCTGAAGCATTCCGCCTGACTCCGCGCGTGCCATCGCCCACCCCCGGCGCGCTGCCGTTCGATTCCCACGACCAGTTCGCAAGCACTTTCGATCCTCCGGATTGGCGAGGGGCGGCCGCCACGCTTTTGGGCCCGGAACTCGTTCGGACTGCCGACGATTGCAGCCCAGTCGCCCATAGCGCAATAGCTTACGGAAGCAATTCAGCTGCGGCCGCAGCCTTGGTCGAGGCCGAGCAGGCGGCCAATTCGCTCAACCATCTGGGCTCCCTCAAGCCGCTCGGGCAGCTGCGGGATTCCTTCATCCTGGCTGCGGGCGACGACGGCTTGTGGATCATCGATCAGCACGTTGCACACGAACGGGTGCTGTTTGAGAAGATCCTGCGCGACCGCCAGGTGGAGCGAGTCCAGCGGCAGCGCTTACTCATGCCGATGCTTGTGGAATTAAAGCCCGAACAGATGGTCATCTTCGCTCGGATCGCCCAAGAGCTGGAAGTAAACGGGTTTGAGGTAGAACCCTTTGGTCCTCAAACACTTGCGGTCAAAGCCGCGCCCGTTGGACTGGAAGGCATCGAGCTCGAGAAAACGCTCGCCGAAGTCATCGATCAGTCGACCGCAGACTCCGGTGAACCTACTCAAAATGAGTCACTTAGCAAGCTCCGCTCGCGCATCGCGGCCTCCATCGCCTGCCATTCTGCCATCAAGGTCAATACACATCTTGATCCAAAACGTATAGAATGGTTATTGTTAGAGCTTGCAAAGACCAGTCACCCAACCAGTTGCCCGCATGGACGTCCAATCGCTCTTCTGTACTCCTGGAAGGAAATCCAGCGGGCTTTCCACCGAATATAGGGTCCAATAGAGACCCGTCGGACGCTTGGTTGGTGGCCGGACGCGCTCTCAGGGGCGCGGGATTTTGGCCGTGATCGCCAACCTGGTTACCCGAATTTGGAAGCGAGGTTTCGTCTTTGACAGCAGAACAATTGGAAGCATCGCGCGCCGAAAGGATGCGCCTGAACGGACGCGGGCAGTTGACTCTTGATGAGGCCCGCACATGGATGGAGGAGACGGGATTGTGTCTCTTCTTGCCGCGACGCCAGTTCGCCTCGTTCGTTGCCCCTACCTTCGTTGAAGCCGTAGCCGGAGAGCACACACCGTCTCCCGGAGTTAAGCTGATTGCCACTGCTGAAGATCTTCTGGTTCGCCTCGAATCGGAGAGTGTGGCCGTGCGCCTTAATCTTCTCGGCCAGCCCGGGGAACAGCCCGATTTTGTTGTCGCGGCCTGGGTTTTGCCCTACGTCTATGCTCTGCGCGGTGATCGCGATTGGCGCCGCAGCCCGCAATTGACGGGTTCACGCCAGGTTTCGCAGCTGGCCGTTCAGGCCTACAAGCTTCTTGAGGCTGGCGACGCCACCATCCCCCAGTTGAAGCATGCTCTGGGCCGCGAGGTCAGCGAGTCCGCCGTCCTGCGCGCCATCACTGAGCTTTGGCAGCAGCTGCGCATTATTCCGGTCATCTCGGCTCCCGGCAAAACGCCGCAATGGCAGCTTCTGCGCACCCGCTACCAAAAGGCCATCGCCGAAGGCGCGTCCACTTCGCAGGTCACAGCAATCTCGGTGCTCGCCTCCATCTACCTGCAGGCGGTGATTGCCGCCAGCATGGAAGAAGTGGAAATGTTTCTGGCTCCGTTAACCGCACGCAGCAAGGTGCGCGAGGTGCTGCGTGGACTGGTTGCTACTCGCCAAGTGCATTCGCTCGCCCTCGGCCACGCTCCGCACTTTTACGTCGCCGGAACTCTTCCCGAGTTCTCCGCGCCGCCCACGATGTACGCCAGCTCGTCCATGCCGGCGTCGTCGCACTTCCTTCGCTCGTACGAGCATGAGGAAGGGGTTCGCCTGCCGGTCGCACCCAGGCCCGCTCCGCAGTTTGCATCGGCGCCTGTTCCGCCTGCCAAGCCTGTCGAGCCTCAAATCGACCGCCCGTCGCAGCCCAGGGAGACGGCCTCGGCTTCACGGCCACGATTCAGCCATCAGCCCGCGACCGCCCGCGACCGTAAGCCCGCGCCGAAGTCAGCCGCCGGCCGCATCACACGCCGTCCAAGCCGCGATGCGCGGAGCTCTTCGCCGCGCGCCACTGGCAGCGCGCGTCATGCGCATGGATCGCGTTGGACAAAAAGCGCGTCGACAAACGGAAACGGAAATGGCAACGGCCACAGCAAGCGCCACACAACCCAGGGCGCCAAAAGCTCTTCCAACGGGAACCGTTTCCATTCCAACGGCCGCTCCGCAAACGGAAAAGCTGCGGCCAAGCCTGCCCGGCGCGCGGATGCTTCCCGCAAGAGTGCGCGTCCCGATGCCCGCGGCAACCGCAAACCAGCGCTGGCGGCCTCAACGAAAACAGGCAATCGCTCGCGGTACGGCTTTACAGCTTCGTCCAATCGGCGATCGAAGAAGCGCAGTTAGACGGACTTCGAAGAGCGAATCTGGATGAGCGAACAGCGAAACTCGGCGAGCGAAGCTAGATGAGCTCAGAAGAGATGCGCACCGCTGTTCCCGACAGCGCCCCGAAGATCATTGTCGCCATCGACGGGCCTGCAGGCGCCGGAAAAAGCACCATCGCCCGTCACTTGGCGCGTCATTTCGGCCTGCTCAATCTTGAAACGGGCGCCATGTATCGCGCCTTTGCCCTGAAGGCGCTGCGTGCAGGCATCCCTTTGGACGACGCCAAGGCACTGGGAGATCTGGCCCGTGAAACCGAGATTCGTCTCGAGCCCGGCGACGCGGAGAATCTCGTGCTGCTCGATGGCGAAGATGTCACTGGCCTCATCCGCAACCCCCTGGTCACTGAAGCCGCGTCGCGCGTCAGCGTCTTTCCCGCAATTCGCGCCTGGATGGTCGGCCTGCAACAGCAGGTGGGCGCGCGCGGCGGAGTCGTGATGGAAGGCCGCGACATTGGCACCGTCGTTTTCCCGCGCGCGGAAGTCAAAATTTTTCTCGACGCTGCGCCCGAGGTGCGCGGTCAGCGCCGCTATGAGCAGATCGGCCAAAAGGGAGCCGCGCCAGCGCCCCCACCTGATGAGATTCTCCGCGACCTGCGTGCTCGCGATGAGCGCGACCGCAATCGCAAGGATTCGCCGCTCAAACCCGCTCCCGACGCCGTCATTCTCGACTCAACAGACATGTCGCTGCAGGAAGCGCTCGCCGCTGCAGAAGCCATCGTCGCCCTGAAGCTGACGCGGGCTTCATAGTGTTGCTCTGCGCATTCATGCATCACGCCGGATACGATAGGCTCTAGCTATATGGAGTTGACCTGCAGCCGCTGCCATCAGACCGTCCAACCGGAGGATTGCTTTTGCCCTTTCTGCGGCCTGCCTCAGCTCGTCTACACGGCAGACGGATCGGCCGTGCAAGGCCAACCCGAGCGTGCGGATGAGCCGATTCGCGACGCCGGGAGCGTTGACTGGAAGCTTGCCCTGCGCCTGGCGCTCATGCTCGCAATTCCCGCCGGTGCGATCTGCTCCATGTATTCTCCGGCCGGAATTCTGGGATTGCCTTTGATGGCTGCGGCCGGCGCATGGGCTGTTGCCCTCTACATGCGTCCCCGCCGGCCCGCCTGGATTACCATCGGAGCCGGCGCGCGCATCGGCCTTGTAACAGGCATCCTCGGCAGTTGGACCGCGGCCTTGACCACCGCGATTTCGCTTTTTGCCATGCGTTTCTGGCTCCATCAAGGCCCGGCCATCGATGATGCCTGGAGTTCCCAAATCAATCTTTCGACCCAGATGCTGGCCTCATGGGGGATCGACGCGCAGCAGATTGCGATGAATCGCGCCATCATGGTCTCGCCGGAAGGTCATGCCGGCGCCATGCTGATGGATACCGCGGTTCTGGGGCTCATTGTTCTGGGCTTTTCCGTAGCCGGCGGCGCGCTCGGCGCGCGTTTCCTCGGCCGCCCACGCAGAATCGAGCAGTAGGCGCCAAAAATACAGGGATTTCTACGGACTTGACCTCGCGCCGGGCATTCGGTATCTTAAAGCCCATGAGTTTGACGCTCACCAGGTTGTCGTGTCAGGCGTGTTGTTCCACGTCACACCGGCCCTGTTGAGCGAATATCGCCGAGCGAATTGAAGACTCAGCCCGTTCAGCCTAAGGCCGCGTGACAGCAGAGTTGCTGACGCGGCTTTCGTGTTTCTGGCGGTACATTCAAACCCAATCGGACCCCAACCAGAGCTTTTCACAGACACAACGATGAATCTTCTTCTCCAAAACCGGAACCAATCCCCTGCCACCCGGCGGGCCGGCTGTCGTTGTTGTTGTACGCGATAACACTCTCCACACTATCTTCCCAATTTCATAACACCCGCACCCAGACCCTTTCAGGGCAATTCTCCAGGTGCGCTGAATCCCCGAGCATGCCAGGCGCATGCCCGGCCAATTTCAGGAGACCCAGATGAATCTTCAGCAAAAGCTTTCTCAAACTCTTTTTGTCTTACTCGTTGCGGTTGCGTTCGTCGTTGCGGTTGCGTTCGGCTCGACGCCGGCAAGCGCGCAGATTGTCGGCGGCACCATCGGCGGCACGATTCACGACTCCACCGGAGCAGCTGTACCCGGCGCAACCGTCACCGTGCGCCAAACCGACACCGGATTCACGCGCACATTGGTTACGTCAACCGACGGCCGCTTCGCTGCGCCGTCGGTTCCCGTCGGTCCCTACTCGGTCTCTGCCGCGCATGATGGATTTCAGCCCCAGGAGCAAACCGGGATCGTCCTGGCCATCGGGCAGAGTGTGCAGGTGAACTTTACGCTGAGCGTTAGCAGCGTACGCGAAACAGTCGTTGTCAGCGCAGGCGATCCGGTTGTGAACACCAGTTCGCAGCAAGTCTCCGGCTTGATCGACGAGCGCCAGGTAAAACAGTTGCCGCTCAACGGGCGGAGCTTCGACCAGTTGCTCACCCTCAATCCGGCGACGGTAAACTACACGGCCCAACGCTCGGGCGGCATCGGAAGCTCCAACTCTTCCGTAGGCAACATGTTTTCAGTCGGTGGCCGTCGTCCGCAGGACAATCTTTTTCTGCTGAATGGCATTGAATACACCGGCGCTTCGCTCATCAATGTCACGCCCGGTGGAACAAGTGGCCAGTTGCTTGGCGTCGACGCGGTGCGCGAGTTCAACGTCGTCACCGACACCTACGGCGCCAGCTACGGCAAGCGTGATGGCGCGCAGGTCAGCATCGTGACCACTTCCGGAACCAATACGCTGCACGGCTCGGCATTCGAGTTCATCCGCAACAGCGCGCTCGATGCGCGCAACTACTTTGACCAGGGAACCATTCCAGAGTTCCAGCGCAACCAGTTCGGCGGAACCCTGGGCGGCCCCATCAAGAAGGACAAGCTGCTTCTCTTCGGCAACTATGAAGGCTTCCGGCAAGCCTGGGACCTGAGCGACGTCACCCTCGTTCCCGATAACGAAGCACGGCAGGGCTTCATACCGAACGCTTCGGGCGTAGAACAAAACGTCGGCGTCAACGCTGCCGTCGCCCCGCTGCTGAATCTCTGGCCTATTCAGAACGGCCCTGAGCTCCTGTCGAACGGCAATCCCAGCGGCATCGCCGAAGCGTTCAGCCATCCACCGCAGCACATCAACGAGGATTTCGGAACCACGCGCTTCGACGATAACCTGAGCGACAAGGATCTACTGTTTGCGGCCTATACAGTAGACGCCAGCGCCGCGACTACGCCTTCCGCCAACCCGCTGAGCTACGTCAACGAGAGCCTGCGCGAGCAGGTAGCGAGCGTCCAGGAGCAGCATGTATTCTCGCCCTCGCTCTTGAATACCGCACGCTTCGGATATTCGCGTGCCAACTACTACTTTATGGGCCTGGTTCCGGTGAGCGGAGTCAACGGTTGGGTCTCGGGAGATCCAGTGGGCGCCATCGTCATCAGCGGCAGCACGGCTTCAAACGGCGCTTCGTCGATCACCGGTGCGGGAGCTAACGTGGGCAGCAACAACACGACGGCGCGCAATCTGCTTACCGAGGACGATCACATTTATTGGTCAAAGGGACGCAATCAGATTGAGGCGGGCGTATGGCTCCAGCGAGTGCAGGCCAACGATCTGCTGGCTCAGGATCAGTACGGCCAGGCATCTTTCTCCACCGAGACCACGTTCCTTCAGGGAACAGTCGCGACATTCACATTGGTGCCCGCACCCACCGAGCTCGGCTGGCGATCGCTCGAAGCCGCAGCCTTCTTTGAAGACACCATCAAGATCACGCCGCGGCTCGAATTGCGCGCAGGTTTCCGCTCAGAGTCGACGGATGGATGGAACGAATCGCAGAATCGGGCTTCGAATTACTCCATCGTTAACGGTGTTCTGCAAACCACACCCCACGTCGGCAACTCGGCGCTCTGGACCAATCGCGCTGAGTTCCTGCCCAATCCGCGCCTTGGCTTTGCCTGGGATCTCTGGGGCAACGGCAGAACGGCTGTGCGCGGCGGCGTCGGGCTCTATCACGGCCTGCTCGACACGCTCGATTACCGGCTTGACCAGACCGCACCTTTCAATACCGCGGAGTCCCTCAAGACCATCGCCGTATCGAGTCTGAATTTCACACCCGGCGTTCCTCCGCCGCCCACCGCCAAAGTTTCCCCGAGCAATGTACAGCCCAACCTTTCAACGCCCACCGTCATCTCGTGGAGCTTCCGCATCGAGCAGCAAATTGCCCCACAAACTTCGTTGACCGTCGGCTATGTGGGGTGGCACGCGTATCACCAAATCCTTTCTGAAGACATGAACGAGCCGTCGCCCGTCTACGCATCGACCGGGCAGGTATATTATCCGTCGACCACCGACGTAAATCCCAGCCTTGCCAACTCCACTTCTTGGGCGTCAGAGGGCACGGGCCTTTATAACGCGCTCGAGATCGACGCGCATCACACCTATGCCAGCGGCTTTCAGCTGCGCGGCAACTATACGTGGTCAAAAAATCTCGACGACGGATCGGCCTGGAACACCAGCGTAAGCGGCAACACGCCGGCCTTCGTTGAATTCCCACTGAACCCTAAACTCGATTGGGGCCTTGCAGCAACCGACGTCCGCCAGGCGGCTTCAATCAACGGCAGTTACGATCTGCCCTTTGGTCCCGGCCGCCACTTCCTGAATCGCGCCTCGGGTCCGTCGAGCTTCATCGCCGGCGGCTGGACCGCGAGCGCGATCGTCGCCATCCAGACCGGCTTTCCATTCTCGCCCCAGCTCGGCTACAACCCTCCGAGCAACGGCGACTCGCGCAACCCCATCCGGCCCAGTTGGAACCCTTCGTTCACGGGAAAGCTTTATCCGCGCACGCAAACCGAATATTTCAACCCCAGCGCCTTCATCCAACCGACGGTCAGCATTCCCAACGGCACCGGAGGAAACACCATCTACGGCACCTACGGCAATGCGCGGCGCGATTCGCTTACCGGTCCCGGACTTTCGGAGCTGGATTTCTCCGCAGTTAAGGACTCGCACATCACCGAGAAACTCGACCTGCAGTTCCGCGCCGAGTTCTTCAACATTCTCAACCACACCAACTTCCTCACACCGAATGAGGTGGTGTATTCATCGGCGCCCACCGTCACGACTTCTGGAGGCGTACAAACCGTCGTTCCGTCGTCAACATCACCCACGGCCGGCGTGATCACGGCCACTTCCACAACCTCGCGCCAGATTCAGTTTGGCGTCAAACTACACTTTTGATCGTTCCTTGATAGCGGCGGTCCAGGCCCCGCGCGATTTTGGGTGCCCCAGGTCCGGATTCTCGGACCTGGGATAGCACAACCCGTTGTCCCGCCTTCGGAGGCTCAGCTTTTCATTGTGTTCTCCGTCCGAAAATCCCTCGCAAACGCCGAGTCTTGGAGTGGCAACGGCGCCCCTTCACCCGGCGCCCTGCCTCGCTAACTTGCTGACTCGCTAACTCGCTGACTCGCTGGCCTGCCGGCTTGCCGACTCCCCGGCCTCCCTACCCCCGAATGAGATCATCGAATGGCAGTTATTTTCGGCGCGGGAGTCGATCGGAAATGCGAGAAATCGTTACATTTATCTTTGGGCTGGCGCTCCTGGGTAACGCCGCTCTTTTCGTTCCCCAGGCATTGGCAGTTTGGCGCAAAAAATCGGATGAAGGCGTTTCGCTGATCACCTTCGGCGGCTTCTGCATACTGCAGGTCATCGGGGTGGTCCATGGCTTTTACGAACACGACAACTCTCTCATCATTGGCCTCGGCGCCAGCTTTCTCACCTGCGGAACGGTCACGCTGCTCACGATTGTCTATCGGCTCCGCCGCCGGCGCGCCCTGGCTGTATCGGCGTAGTCCGGCTGAACGGCCGCATTTTGGTTGCAAAAATGTGGCCCGTACACGTCGATGGGTCCTGCAACCACCAACCCACCCGCCTGATCCGCCATCTCACAACCAAGCCCGGTAGTTCCGACCTATTGCGTGCTGTGGAAGGAACGAAACGACAGTTGTGTATGAGTCGGGTTATACTGCTCTTCCCCGGCGAGCACGCCGTCGCGGGCTGAGGCAGTTTTCGCTGCTCGACAGTTAGGATCCGTTAGCCCGCCCGACAGTTGGAAGGAGGTCCCGATGCGCATCACCGACACCATTGCAGCGATCCTCAAACACAAAGGTGCAGTCAAGGTTCTGTCCATCGCCCCCGAGCAATCGGTGCATGAAGCCCTCTCGCTGATGTCGAAATACGACATCGGCGCGCTGATGGTCATGTCGGGCACGCGCCTGCTTGGCATTCTCTCCGAACGAGACTATGCGCGAAAAGGTATTCTTCGTGGCCACCACTCTCGCGAAACCCAGGTGCAGGAGATCATGAGTACCCCAGTCCACTCCGTGACTCCGCTGCACACGGTCGATGAATGCATGACCCTGATGACCGATCATCGCATCCGTCACTTGCCGGTTCTGGAGGGCGACACGGTCGTCGGAATCGTCTCCATCGGCGACCTGGTCAAGTGGGTCATCTCCGGCCAGGAGCACGCCATTCAGGCGCTCGAAGGCTACATCACCGGCGCCTACCCCGGATAAACGAACATCGGATAGCATCACATGTGCCGCAACATCAAAATGCTTTTCAACTTCGATCCTCCCGTGACGGATGAGGAAGTCCGCGCGTCTTCGCTGCAGTATGTCCGCAAAGTGAGCGGCTTCAACAAACCGTCGAAAGCGAATGAGGGCGCATTCAATGCCGCGGTCGACGAGATCGCAGCGGCTTCCATGCGATTACTTGGCCAGCTTGAAACCGCCGCGCCGGCGCGCAATCGCGAGGAGGAAGCGGCGAAAGCAAAGCTGCGCAGCGAAGCGCGGTTTGGGTCGCCAGGCGATTGATTGCCGGATACCAGTATGCAGAGCCGGAAGTCCACTTGACTGAGTTTTAAAGCCGACCTACTCAGCAGGACTGCTCACCCCAAAAAAATTCCCGCGATCGACGCCGAGATTAGGTTCGCCATTGTCCCCGCCAGCATCGCCCGCACGCCCAGCCGCGCCAGGTCGTTGCGCCGCTCAGGCACCAACGCGCCAATGCCTCCCACCTGCATCCCGATCGATCCCAGGTTGGCAAAACCACACAGCGCGAAAGTGGCGATGGTAAACGAGCGCGGCAGCAGTATCGCCTTCTCCGCGCCCAGCCCTATATACGCGACCACTTCATTCAGCGCCATGCGGGTGCCCAGCAGGTTGCCGATTGCCATGCAATCGCGCCACGGTACTCCGATCAGCCACGCCACCGGCGCGCCGACAAAGCCCAGAATCTGCTCCAGGCTCGACGGAACCCAGTGCGTGTAGGGCATTCCATGAAACCAGCCGAGCAGCATATCGAGCAGCGCAACCAGCGCCAGAAAACTGACCAGCATGATGCCCACATTCAGCGCCAGCTTGGCGCCGTCGATCGTCCCGCGCGCAATGGCGCCAATCAAATTCTCGTCGGCATGCAATTCGTCCTTGGGAATCACGACCTTGCCTTCTGTCGCCGGCACTTCCGTCTCGGGCACCAGCATCTTGGCCATCAGAATCGTTCCCGGTGACGTCATGATGACCGCTGACAGCAGGTGCCGCGCCTCGACTCCCTGCGAAATGTACATGGCCATGATCCCGCCGGAAACGTGCGCCATGCCGCTGGTCATGATCGTCATCAATTCACTGCGTGTGGCCTTCGACAAGAACGGCCTGATAGTCAGCGGCGCTTCCGTCTGCCCCATGAAGATGCTCGCGGCCACATTCATGCTCTCCGCGCCGGAGATGCGCATCGTCTTCAGCATGATCCACGCCATGCCGCGAATAATGATCTGCATCAACCCGATGTGATAGAGCACCGCGAAGAACGCCGAGATAAAGATGATCGTCGGCAGCACCTGAAACGCAAAGATGGCGCCCTTATTCCCTCCCAGCATGTCGCCGAATGCTCCGGAATTGGGAAGACCAAGCTGGCCAAACAGAACCTGCGTCCCCGCGAACGTGGCCGACAGCATGTTGGTCACCACGCCGCCCGCCCAGTTCATCACGATCTGTCCAATGCTGAAGCGCAGCACCAGAAACGCGAACGTGATTTGCAACCCTAGTCCCCACGCAATCGTGCGCCAGCGGATGTGCCTGCGGTCCGTTGAGAAAAGCCATGCGGCTAGCAGCACCGCCAAAATCCCGAGCACACCTGTAAATCGACCCAATGCGAATCTCCTCGACCAAAAAATCCTATCCGGGAGGGCTTTGGATAACCTTAAATCATCTTGCGGACGGCAGGAATGCGAAAATCGACTCGATCAGGCGATTGGGGGAAGTTCGAATGGACAATGCCGCACTCCACGCGTTTATGGCTCGTTTTCGCTACGGAGTTCTTTCGAGCACGTCGAGAGCCGGAAGCCCGCAGTCGGCGCTGGTCGGCATCGCCACTACCCCGGAGCTCGAGATCGTGTTTGACACCGTCAAGTCGTCGCGCAAGTATCCCAATCTCATCGAGCGGCCGTCATGCTCTTTCCTGATCGGCGGCTGGGATTCAGAGCAGACCGTTCAGTTCGAAGGGATCGCAAGGGAGCCGGAGGGCGAAGAGCTGCGCCGCTATCAGGAAGCTTACTTCGCAGTTTGGACCGACGGGCCGGCGCGCATGAGCTGGCCAGGAATCGCTTATTTCGTCGTGCGTCCGCGCTGGATTCGTTTCAGCGATTTCGACCAGAGACCACCGCTGATTGAGGAGATGACCTTTCCGGCCTGACCTGGGCATCCACTCTTGGCGTTCGACACCCGCCGCGCTACGAGCGTCCCGCCCGTCTCAGATGTTCCTCAGCGTTGGCCGCGGTAAAGACCTGTCCGACTAAAGGAACTTCTTCGGGCGGAGTTTCGGAGAAGTGTACAGCCTGTTTCATGATCGCCATCGGCTCAGCGACCAACTCCGGTGTCGTGGCATACACCGTCGCAAACAGCTGTCCTTTTTCCACCTTCGCCCCGCGTCGCGCGTGAAACAGAATTCCCGCGTGCGGATCGACGGGCTCGCCCGGCTTCTCGCGTCCCGCACCGGTCCGTTGCACTGCCCATCCCAGCGCCGTGGTGTCCATCTCCGTTACGAACCCGTTTTCCCACGCCGCGACTTCCTGCATCGCACCGGGCTTGTGGAATCCCTTCCTATCGTCGAAGACGCTCACATCGCCGCCTTGCGCGTCGACCATCTTCATAAATTCCGCCAGCGCCGCACCATCGTCCAACGCGGCTGCAGCAAGCGTGTAGCCCGTCTTCGCCGAATCCGCTTTGTCGCCTAAATAAATCATCCATCCGGCCAGGATCAACGAAAGCTCGCGCAAATCTCCACTCCACTCAGGCCGCTCGCCGCGCAGTAGCTCCACGCACTCCACCAACTCAATCCAGTTGCCGGCCGCGCGCCCCAGCGGCTGGCTCATGTCGGTCATCAGCGCCGCCGTCCGCGTCCCCGCGGCCTCGGCAGTCGCCACCATCAGCGCCGCAAGAAACTCCGCGTCTTCCACCTTGCGCAGAAATGCGCCCGAGCCGGTTTTCACGTCCAGGACCAGCCCGTCCAGCCCCGCCGCTAGCTTCTTGCTCAATATCGACGCGCAGATCAGCCCCGGATTCTCGACCGTCCCCGTCCTGTCGCGCAGTGCATAAAGCTTGCGGTCGGCGGGAGCGAGCTGGTCGGTCTGTCCAATGATCGACGCGCCGCACTTCTTGATCACGGTCTCGAATTCGTCCAGCGTCAGCGCCGTCCGGTATCCGGGAATGGCTTCCAGCTTATCGAGCGTCCCGCCGGTGTGCCCCAGCGCGCGTCCGCTGATCATGGGCACGGCCACACCGCACGCCGCCGCCAGTGGCGCCACCAGGAAACTTGTTTTGTCGCCCACGCCTCCCGACGAATGTTTGTCGACAGTACGCCGACCCAGCCCCGTTGGCGAAAATCGAACACCTGAATCGCGCATGCCCAGCGTCAGCGCCCGTGTCTCGCTAAGTGATAACCCTCTGATCCACGACGCCATCAGCCATGAGGCCAGCTCGGCCTCGGGAATCGACCCACTTGCCGCGCCCGCCGCGACAAATGCGATTTCGCGCGCATCCAGCTCTCCGCCGTCGCGCTTTTTGCGGATGATGTCGATCATGTGCAGAGGTGAATCGGAGTCAGATGACATTGGCCTTGGCCTTGGCGTGCAAGGCAATCAGGATACCGCATCGTCCTCGACTCGGTTTGCAATCACGGGTTGGTTTTGGATACTATCGCGCTTGACACTGCCTCCCCTGTTTCCCTAAGATTTCGCAACTTCGTCTGCAACTCCGGAATGCCGCCGGAGATTCAACAAATCCAAAGCAACTCAGAGCCGAATCAACCAAAGGGGACCAGCGATGATTTGTACCGCGTGTGGAAAGCCAAACGCCGACAGCGCCATGTTCTGCGAGCAGTGCGGAACCAGTCTGCGCGCTCAACCTGCTGCCGCGCCGGGCGTCGGTGCCCCGCCTCCGCCACCCGTTGCGCCGTTTCCACCTCACGCCGGGCCAGCGCCGGTCTCAGGCGCGCAGTTTGCGCAACAGGGCGAGGCGCTAATCGCTTCACTATCGCTCGGCGAGAAAATCTCCGGCGTGGGCGCCATCGCTGCGATCATTGGCTTCTTCATGCCCTGGATTTCCTACTCCGTTCCGGGGCTGGCGGCGGCAACGCAGACCAGTCTCAGCGGCGTCGACTTGGGCAAGTCCATCGGAGCCGTCTATCTCATCCTGTTGAACGCAGGCATCGCAGCCGCCCTCTGCTACTTATCGAGCAAAGCCGCCCCTCCGCGAAAACTGGCCATTGCCGGATGGCTGATATTCATCGGCGCACTTTGCGGCCCCGCAAACTTGATGGCGTTGATCTTCGTTTCCAAGGTGCAGGCGGTGGCCGGCTTCGGCCTATGGCTGTTTTCGCTCGGCTACACCGCCATTGCGACAGGCGGCTTGATGACGATCCGGGGCTTTTCACATCGGGTTTATTGAGCCTGTGAAATATGCGGGCCAAGCGTGATGATGCCTATTTCAGCTTCATCTCCGACCCCAGCGGCAGCAGCTCGCTGAAGGCCATGGTCCGCATTCGGTCTGCAACAGGAAACACGACCGGGTACACGGAACCGCCGCGCCGCGTTGCGCCTCATGTACTTTTTAAAGTACACTACACAAAGTAAGGTGCAGGATGGCAGACGGCCCGCAGCCGCACAAGATTCCGCTGATCTTCTTTCGCTCAACTGCGGGAATCGAGCCGGTTAGGAATTGGCTACGTGAACTGCCGGCCGTCGAGTGCCAAGCCATCGGAAGAGATTTGCTGCGGGCGCAATGGCGATGGCCTATTGGAATGCCACTGTGCAGGCCTTTGGGTGAGGGCTTATGGGAGGTTCGGACCAGGCTGCCGACGGAACGCACAGCACGCGTCTTGATATGCCTGTTTCGCGGGCATCTCGTCGCCCTGCATGGGTTCATTAAAAAGACCCGCGCAACACCAAAGGCTGATTTGGACATTGCACGCAAACGGCAGAAGGAGCTGGCGAGATGAGCAAAAAGCACATGGGGTCGAGCATCGACAGTTTTCTTAAGGAAGAAGGGATCTTTGAGGAGGCGCAGGCGCAAGCCATCAAGGAAGTTGTCTCGTGGCAACTCGCCGAAGCCATGAAACAACGGAAAATCTCCAAAAGCAGAATGGCCACGATGCTCAAGACAAGCCGCACTCAGGTCGACCGCCTCCTGGACCCGAAAAATGATATTACGCTTCTTAGTCTTCAACGGGCAGCGGCTATGGTTGGCAAGCGCGTGTCGATCGAACTGGTATAAGTTCCTAAGAAACCTTCATCCCGCGTGCTATTCGGGTCCTCAATTCCCTAATTGTCCACGCGGAGGCTCTTCGCTACCTGCAAAGCAATCTGTTGGTAGAGTGCCTGCTTAGGATCGCCCTCGAAATTCCTTAAGACCATGGCATAAATGTGCCCTTTCACTTCGCAGAAATATTCCGTGTTAATTAGATAGGGAACGGGGCCGGGTACATCTTCTGGAGGTACTGCCGGCTCCTTTGATATGGTTTCGTTTAGATCGCGACACCCTCGACTTCCTGCATTTTCGCCGCGAATGTTCCGTCGTGACAAAACGTCGACATCCTGGTTGTATCGATCTATCAGTTGAGAGAGAGACGAATTGACATCGCTCTTCTCCTCGATGACAGAGATCATCGCCTGCCCGTTCTTGATCACAATTGCTTCTGCTCCACCCTTGGAACTCAAAACCATCAGACGGTCTTTGGAGTTTCCCTTTCGAACCCAACTACCGGGGTACTTGACGGAAAAGCCAGTACTGCTTGTGAACGATTTCCATCCCGTCAGCTCAGCGTTCTGCGCGAAAGAAAGACAAGCCGTTACGGCCAAACCCAACATGCACCCGAATAACGTCTTCATGCTCATATTGGTCATCCTCAAGGGCCGCAAGGGGGGGAATGCAACGTATATGTATGCGCCCTCTAGGCCCAGAAACCTGTTGAGGTTCTTCAATCCATTCGCACAGCCGCTCGATTCCTACTTCAGTTTCATCTCGGTCCCCAGCGGCAGCAGCTCGCTAAACGTCATCGTCCGCGTTCCGTCGGCGACCGGAAACACCACCGGCGCGCCGGGCTCGATGAATTCCGCCAGCACTTGACGGCACGCGCCGCACGGCGGACTGGCCTGCTCGTTCAGATTTACGATCGCTGCCGCCGTAATACGAATCTTGGGTCCGAATTGGGAAATAGCCCGCACCAGTGCAGCTCGCTCCGCGCAAATCGTCAGCCCGTAGCTCACATTCTCCACGTTGGTTCCCGTCACGGTCTCACCGTTGTCGAGATGCAACGCTGCCCCCACGCGGAACTTTGAGTACGGCGAATAGGAGTTCTCTGCGGCTTTCCGCGCCAGTTCCAATAATTTTTCGAGCGCCGGCTGAGTTGGATTCGTCATCGTGAATATGTCCTCGCATCCGCGAATAGAGTGCGGATTTGAGGCTAATCGATTTCCACCCCCGCTGTACACTCACTTCGAGGACGTCAATGCGGCCACTCCCTACGATCCTGTGCGCGTTTGTTCTTGCCTGGTTTTCGGCATTGCCTTTCTCAGCCGCCGCACAGACTCCGATTCCCGCCGCCCCGCCAATTCCATCCGCTCCCGCCCCGCAATTCGACATCGCCGCCATCCATCTCCATCAGCCCATGCCGCACGAGCGCTCCCACATTGTTGACTCAAATGGCAGCTTTACCACCGTCAACGTGACGATGAAAGCGATTTTGCAGTGGGCGTTCGACCTTCCTGAGAGCCGAATTGTTGGCGGCCCCTCCTGGCTTGAATCCGACGACTGGGATATTGAGGCGAAGTCCGAGAGTTCAATTGACATGCAGAAGAACTACGATCCTGCCGCAGCCCGGCTCGAAAAACAGCGCATGGTGCAGGCTCTCCTCGCCGACCGCTTTCATCTGGTGACGCACACCGAGACGCGCGAGCTTCCAATCTACGCATTGGTCGCTGCTAAAGGCGGTCCGAAATTCCTGGCTACTCACGCCGATGGCAACAAGTTCGACCGATGGAACAACCGCATTGAGCTTGAGGGCGGACAGAACACCGTTGCCGTGCTCGCCGAAGAACTGGCGCAGACTCTGGGCCGCGTCGTGGTGGACCAGACCGGCATTCAGGGTCGCTACAAAATCGTGCTCAATTGGTCGCCGGACGACCTCGCTACTGGCAGCTCCGAGCCTGATTCCGGCCCATCCATCTTCACCGCGATTCAGGAGCAGCTCGGCCTAAGACTCGAACCGCAAAAAGGTCCGGTTCAGGTTTTGGTCATTGACCGCGTCGAGAAGCCTTCAGAGAACTAGCGGCTATTCGCAGTTCATGGGTCGCTTCAGGGCGTCGAAACTTCCCGCCAATCCCTTTTGGCCTCCGACCGAGGATCGCCAACCCTCAAGTTGCGCCCTGTTCTTCCGATAGACCTCTATGTACTCGCCGTGCGAATGATGCGAATTCACACGGTCGTGGAAGTGTGGGCCATGGACGATCTGACACGAGAGTTCCTGATTGAGAGCCAGGAAGGGCTGGACCGCATGGAGCGGTGCCTTACCGACCTCGAAGAGCGGCCCCACGATACGGCTCTACTCGGCGAAATCTTCCGCTCCGTCCACACCATCAAGGGAACCACGGGCTTTCTCGGCTTCAAGCGCCTTGAGAAACTGGCCCACGCCGGCGAAAACCTGCTCGGCCTGTTGCGCGATCAAAAACTTCTCGCCGATCCTGCGATCATTACTGCGCTTCTTCATCTTCTCGATGGATTGCGGGTCATCCTTAAAACCATCGAAGCCGACGGTACCGAAGGCTCGGGCGAAGATACGGACCTGATCGCGCACCTCGAAGAGTTGCAGGCGCCTGTGCGCCAGGCTGGCGAAATGCAATCTGCGTCGAATCCGTCCGCAGCCGATTCCGACCGTTCCATCACCAAACCTCAGTCAGCGCAGGTCCGACCCAGAGTTCGTACGCGCAAACCCCGTCTCGAAACAACGACGCCGCCCAGCAGCTGCGCCACAGCCGTTGCCGTCTCAAGAGCAGTCGCCATAAAGTCCGCAGCCGCCACCGTCGCCGCGCCCGATTCGCTCGCCATGAAACCCGTGCCCTCCGCAACTTCGACCGCCTCCGCCGAACCCGTTCCGTTGTTGGCTCCTGCTTCTGACCCGGTCGAGGCCGCGGCATCCCGAACCCCATCCTCACCTTCGGCATCCTCAACCAGCGCCTCAGAAAGCACGATCCGCGTCGACGTGGCCCTGCTCAACCGCATCATGAATCTCGTCGGTGAGCTGGTGCTCACGCGCAACCAGATTCTGCAGGCCACCGCCGCCGAACCCAATATGACGCTGCTCTCGCGTCGCCTCGATATGGTCACCGCCGACCTTCGCGAGGCCGTAATGAAGGCTCGGATGCAGCCCGTCTCCAATGTCTTCTCCAAAATGCCGCGCATGGTCCGCGACCTTTCGCAGTCCCTCGGTCGCCGCGTCAACCTCAGCTTCGAAGGCCAGGAGACGGAACTGGACAAAAGCCTGCTCGAGGCCATCAAGGATCCGCTTACTCACGCCGTGCGCAATTCCCTCGATCACGGCATCGAGCCGCCTGAGGTCCGCATAGCCGCGGGAAAAGACCCCGAAGGCCGGCTCGCGTTGCGCGCGGTACAGGAAGGCAGCCATGTGGTCGTCGAAGTCGTTGACGATGGCGCCGGCATCTCCGTCGACAAGGTTCGGGCCAAGGCCATCGAGCGTGGCCTCATCACTTCCGAACGCGCCGGGCAACTCGGACGGCAAGAGCTCTTGCAGATGATCTTTCTCCCCGGCTTCTCCACCGCCGCCCAGGTCACAAACGTAAGCGGCCGCGGTGTCGGCATGGACGTGGTTCGCACCAACGTGGAAAAAATCGGCGGCAAGGTGGAGATCGACTCGCAAATGGGTAAGGGAACCACGCTGCGTCTGCGCATCCCGCTCACTCTTGCCATCATTCCTGCGCTCATCGTGCGCAGCATCGAGCAGAGCTTCGCCCTTCCCCAAAGTGCGCTCTCTGAACTGGTTCATGTGCCGCCCGAGCAAGCTGCCGCGGCCATTGAATGGATCGATAATGCGCCCCTCTATCGCCTGCGCGGCCGGCTTCTGCCGCTGGTTTTTCTCGATCGCCTGCTCATGCCCGACCGCGAATGCAAGCTGGCCACAGATCGCGACAATTTTATCGCCGTACTCGATGCCGACGGCCGCCGCTTCGGTCTGGTTGTCGACTCTCTCGCCGATCCCGAGGAGATCGTCGTCAAGCCGCTCTCCGCGGTGCTGAAAAGTATCGGCCTCTTTTCCGGCGCTACCGTACTCGGCAATGCCGAACTCGCGCTCATTCTCGATCCCGGCTCCATCGCTCAGCGTGCTGGAGTCACCCTGGTTAGCAAGGAGGATTCCGCGCGCACTGCAGGGGAAGAAAACGAATTCGATGCCGCCAAAATGGAGTATCTGCTCGTCGAGGCTGCAGGGCGGCAGGCCGCGGTGCCACTGGCTGACGTGCTGCGTATCGAGCAGCTTCCCGTTTCGCGCATCGAGTACGTCGGCTCTCGCCCCGTTCTGAACTTCGAAGGCCGCTTGCTCCCGCTCGAAGATTCAGCCGGAGTGCTCGCTGCCGGCGACGGCAACCCTGAAGCCACCATCGTCGTTGTGGTTTGCAAGGATGCTGGCCGTCAAGTGGGAATAGCGGTGTCTCATGTGCTTGACGTGGCCGCAGGCGGCAGTCTCTTTGAAGCTGGGTCCGCTCTGGAAACCAGCGGCGTCACTCTGCTCCAGAATCGCGTAACCGGCGTGCTCAGTCTCGGTGCAGTGGCTCCGTTGCCCGCATTGGCGGCCACGCAGCCCGAATTTGCGCATGCCGCGGAGGGACTGGAATGAGTACCGCCGCAGGAACGCTTCGCCGCAAACAAAACTCCGAAACCCTCACCGAGGTTTGCTCGGTATACCTCGGCAACACGCTTTTTGGCGTCCCCATAAATCACGTCCTTGAAATTGTGGGTGGCGCGCGGCCCCAACCTGTTCCTCTGGCGCCAGGTTACGTGGGCGGTCTGGTTCATTACCGCGGCGACGTCCTTACAACTGTCAGCCTCCGGTATCTGCTCGGCCTTCCGCCCAAAGAAGGAAAGCAGGACATTCTGGTCTTTGAAAGTCCCGAAGGTTGTTTCGGGCTTCTGGTGGATTCGGTCCGCAAGGTGCTTACCGTTACCTCGGCCAACTTTGAGCCCAATCCCTCGATCCTCGACGAGAGGCGACGGGCCCTGCTGGCCGGGGCCTACAAACTTGAAGACGGTTTGCTGGTCATGCTCGATCCAGACCGGCTCGATCCCATGCGCCTGGGCGCAATTCAGGCGGCTTAGAGGTTCTGGCAGGAGGCGGCCATGCGGGCACTTATCGTCGACGACTCGAGCTTTATGCGGAATTTCCTGCGCGCCATGCTGGAGAAAAAAGGCATCGCATGCGCCGACGCCGGCGATGGCCAGTCTGCTCTCGATCTACTGCACGCCAGCGCCCCATTCGATTTCGCTCTTGTCGACTGGAATATGCCCGTCATGAATGGCCTCGAAATGCTGCGCCGGGTGCGCGCAGAAGGCTTCAGCGACATGAAAGTCATGATGGTCACCACCGAGGTCGAGACCGAATCCATCGTCAAAGCTCTGGACGCAGGCGCCGACGAGTACCTCATGAAGCCATTTGACGATGAGGCCCTGAGCGAAAAGCTGGCTCTCATCGGCCTCGCGGAAGAGGCGTGACCGTGTCCGCCGCCGGCCGCACCCGGGTTTTGATCGTCGATGACTCCGCCGTGATGCGCAGCCTGTTGCGCTCCGTCGTCGCGTCTGGAGACGGCCTTGAAGTCGCAGGCACCGCTGCCGACGGCGCAGCCGCTCTCACAGCCATCGCCACCGAACGCCCAGATATTGTCCTCCTCGACGTCGAAATGCCCGTGCTGGATGGCCTGGCTACGTTGCGCCAGTTGCGCGCTCAAAACTTCAAAATGCCGGTCATCATGTGCAGTTCGCTCACCCAGCGCGGCGCCGCCGTCACCATTGAGGCCCTCGCTTCAGGCGCCAGCGATTATGTCGCCAAGGAACCCTCCCTCGCTGGACGCGGAGAAGCACTCCGGACGTTGGCACGGGATCTGCTCCCCAAAATCTACGCCCTGACGCGCACTCCTGGCGCCGCATCGGCGCAGCATCCACCAGCTTTTTCCGTGGGACCTCCATCGAATCCGGCCCTATCCGCCGCGCAGCATCTTCCATTCGTCCCTCCGGCCCTGCCCCCCCCGGCCATCGTCGCCATCGGCGTTTCCACAGGCGGTCCCTCCGCGCTCGATGCCCTCCTCTCCGGCCTTCCCGCCGATTTCCCCCTGCCGATTCTCGTTGTGCAGCACATGCCGGAAGTCTTCACGCGCCTCTTTGCCGATCGGCTCGCACGGAGTTGCCGGCTGCACGCGTGCGAGGCTTCAGAAAGCGCACCGGTGACGCCGGGAACCATCTACATCGCCCGCGGTAACTGGCATATGGAGGTGGTCGCGTCCGCTCGGAGTGGCATACCGCCCACGCTGCACCTCAACCAGGAACCACCCGAGAACCACTGCCGCCCGTCGGTCGATGCGCTCTTTCGCAGCGTGGCCAAAGTCTACGGCAGCGCCGTGCTGGCTGTGGTTCTCACCGGCATGGGCTACGACGGGCTCGCCGGCGCGCGCGTCATTCGAGCGCAGGGCGGCTCAGTCCTGGTTCAGGACCAGGCAACCAGCACCATTTGGGGAATGCCCGGCGCCATTGCTCAAGCCGGTCTCGCGCACAAAGTGCTCCCGCTCGCAGCCATCGCTCCGGAAATCATCCGCATGGCTGCACGCAGTTCCGCCGCATTCGATTCCCGAACGCTCACCCGGATGGTCATCTGACGATGGAAACCGCCGCCGCCGATTACGGCTATCTCCGCGACCTGGTCTTCAGCATCTCCCAAAACGTGCTCGACCCGTCGCGCGATTACCTCTTTGAGACGCGTCTCTCCCGCCTCGTCCGCCACCAGGGATTTAGCTGCCTCGACGAGTTGGTGCACAGGCTGCGCACCGAAAAAAATCCTCGTCTCGAATGGGCCGTTGCTGAAGCCATGACCATCAACGAGACCAGCTTCTTCCGCGACAACCGCCCTTTCGAGCTCCTCCGCACCCAGCTTCTGCCGCCGCTGATTGAAGCGCGGCGTCCCACTCGCTCGCTCCGATTCTGGAGCGCCGCCTGCGCCACCGGTCAGGAAGCCTTCAGCCTGGCCATGCTGTTGCTCGAACACTTTCCCTTACTTGCCGGTTGGGAAATGGTCATTGAGGGCACCGACTTCAGCAGTGAGGTCGTCGAGCGCGCTCAGGCCGGCCGGTTTTCCCGCATTGAGATCAACCGCGGCCTGCCCGCCCGCTGCGTCGTGCGCTACTTCAATCACATCGACGAGGAATGGATCGTCAAGTCCGAGATTCGCCGGCTCTGCCATTTTCGTCAGGCCAATCTCTGCGCCCCAATTTTTCCCTTCGCCCGCTCCACTGACCGCTTCGATGTCATCTTCCTCCGCAACGTCATGCTCTACTTCGGCGCTGAAACGCGGCGCGATCTTCTCGCGCGCATTCACCGCCTGCTCCCCACCGACGGCATTCTCTTCCTTGGCGCCAGCGAGCAGCCCGTCGATATGTCCCTCTGGACACCTCTTCTTGCCGGCGGCACCAGCTACTATCGCCCACGCCGGCCCAGCTAAAACCCGCTGAACAACGAAACGTCTCAAAAGCTCCTGGCGATAAGGTTCGGCTTCACTCTGAAACTTTGTGCGAACAAAAAAACCACTTCCAACGCCATCGGCCAAACAATGACCATCGCAACAAACCAGCCCACTCGCGAAGATAGTGGTCCCGCTGCTCCAGCGTAGACAACAAGAACCAGTGCCATGTTGGCGAGATAGGCGGTGTCGATCCCGAGGATGCAGGCTTCAGTGGGCGCGATTCGGCGTCGCCGTACGAGAAGCAAAACTCCGCATGCGATCATCACGCCGAAGCCAAGGCCCAGCACGGCGAAACGCTGCCAGTCGCTGGTTCCGGCCAAATGCAGCAGGAAGGGCGTCTCAACCAGCGTCGTCCCGCAAACCGAAAGACCCACGGAAATCCAGATCCCGCGTCTGCCGGGAACGGTCGAAAGCTTCGCCCCGAAAAGCGCGCGCAGCCGCAACCAGATCATTGGAAAAGCCAGAAAAGCTGGAGCGCCCGCAAGAAAATGCCACCAATTGCCCTGGTTGCCCGGAACCCTGAACGTCACTGCGTCCCATGGCGATGTGTTGAATGCGAAGGGCAAAAATGCGACCGCTGCTGCCGCCAGCCAAATAAGAAGCATGACTGTGTTGGCCCACACGGACCTGCGCTCGTCTTCAGGCCACAAGGCTCCGCTGCCCCGCGCCACGCTTGATAGTTTTTTCACGAAGACCCCACGCTCAATCTACGCAGAGGGCCTCTTTCAGGTTCCCCGTTTTACACGCGAGAGCTCGCGCGAAGGGAGTCGGCTCTAACCTCGCGCAAGCTCGGGAACTTGGCCTTCGCTCGCTGCTTCCTCCAGCGGCACGAAAAGCCGGAACACGGTGCCGCAATTCCGTTTGCTTCGAACGGCAATCGTGCTCGAATGCTTGTCCAGAATGCCTTTCGACACCCATAAACCAAGCCCTGTTCCCGCCTCGCCTTTGGTGGTCGCGAAGGGGTGAAAAAGGCGATCGAGTATTTGGCGGTCCATGCCCGAACCGTTGTCGGCTACAGTGACGGCCACACCGGGGCGTCCGGCAGCAGCCTCGGCAGGCCGAACGCTGACCACAAGATGCCCAAAGCGTGGGAGCGCATCGAGCGCGTTGCCGATCAAGTTGGTGATCACCTGCCGGAATTCTCCGGCATGGTAAAGCACCAGTGGAGCTGGGCGATGGCGGCGCTCCAGAACAATGTTGCGCATCTTGATTTCTGTTTCGTAAAAGAAAAGAACCGATTCGAGCTGCTCTTCGAGCGAGCACCACGTGGGCGCTGTGTGTTGCCGATAGAATTTCAGGCTCCGTGCGGCAATGTGGGAAAGACGCCGCAACTCCTTGTCGGCTTCTTCAAGCAAAGCCCGCGAATTGCCGGCCTCACTGCTGTCCATTCTGGCCAGATAGAGCAGATTGGTGACAGCCTCAAGGGGATTGTTTATTTCATGGGCAATGCTTGCAGCCAGCCGGCCCGCGACCGCCAGCTGTTCCGATTTTCTAAGCGCTTCTTCGGTTTTTCGCGCCTCGGTAATCTCCCGCGCGTACAGGATGATGCCATCGTCGGGCAGCGGATAGACATGGAGCCGGAACCAGCCTTCAAACGGCTCGTAGTAATATTCAAACTCCAAAGCTTGCCGTTCCTCCATCACCCGCCAAAAGTTCGATTCCACCAACGTTCCGCGAAGCTCTGGAAGCACGTCCCAGACACGCTGCCCAAGGAGATTCTTGCCCATCCGCTCGGCGAACATGGAGCCGGCGGCATTCATGTAGGAAAAGCGAAACTCGCGATCGAACGTGTAGAAGATGTCCGGGATGTGTTCCAGCACCTCCCACGCAAAACGCCTCGTCCGGGAAATCTCAAGGTTGAGCGCGGCCTGCTGTTCCATGGCCTCTTTACGCAGCCTGGCCAGCTTTAACTGGGCCTCGACGCGGGCCACCAGTTCCCTGGCGCTGAACGGCTTGGTCAAATAGTCGTCCGCGCCCGCGTCAACGCCGTCGACGCGCGCTTCTTCGCCCGCGCGTGCCGAGAGCATGATCACCGGGACGCTTCGCGTAGCGGGATTCTCGCGCAAGGCGGCGAGCAGTTCGAATCCATCCATCTCCGGCATCATGATGTCGGTCAGGACGAGATCCGGAAGCACCTGCTTCGCTTGGGCAAGCGCGGTCTTCCCGGTGGCTGCCTCCACAAGCTGAAAGCGGCCTCGCAACAGGCCCGACACATATTCCCGCATATCGGCGTTATCGTCCGCCAGTAGAACGACCGGCTTGCGTCCGCTCGAGCTCGCGGCCGGTTCCGGCGGCTCATCGCCGGCAACCGCAGGAGCAATCTCGTCTTTCAAACTGTCTCCATCGCTGAGCCAGCCCATCGCTTCCTGCACGTAAGCGACGCCCGAACCTTGCAGCGAAGATCGGGCCTCCCGGCTGCCGGCCACGCGACCGCGAGTTAGGTGCTCCTGCCCGAAATGAAGGGTGATTGTGAACTCGGTTCCGATATCGACGGCGCTTTTCACTTCAATTGAACCGCCATGCATCTCCACCAGTTCCTGAACCAGGGCCAGGCCAATGCCGCTGCCTTCGTGGCTGCGCCGCCGCGCACCATCGATGCGTGAGAAACGCTGGAAGAGATTGGGCAGATCGCTCTCCGAAATGCCGGTGCCGGTGTCGCTGACTGAAACCAGCACATCGTGTTCGGCGGCCCGCACCGTGACCCGGATCTCTCCTTCAAAGGTCGATTTGAGCGCGTTGGAGATGAGGTTCAGAATGATCTTCTCCCACATCTCCCGGTCCAAATAGACCGGCTCCGGCAGCGGCGGGCAGTCGACGACGAGTTTTAGTCCGGCGCGCTCCACCGCGGAGCGGAACACACTAGCAAGCTGGGCTGTGAATCGGCACAGGTCCGTTGGCTCAAAAGTGGCGCGCAACTTACCCACTTCAATGCGCACAAAATCAAGCAGCCCGTTGACCAGCTTAAGCAGCCGCAACGCGTTGCGGTGCAGCATCTCCAGATTCTGTGGACTGGGCGGAGCCTGGCTGGTCAATGCATCTTCGATAGGTCCCAGAATCAACGTCAGTGGCGTGCGCAACTCGTGGCTTACGTTTGAGAAGAATGTCGTCTTGGCGCGGTCCAGCTCAGAGAGTTCTTCAGCGCGTTTTCTCTCCTGCTCGTAGGCGCTTGCATTGTTAATGCTGGCGGCAATTTGCCCGGTTATGAGATCGAGAAATCCCTCATAAAATCCATCAAACTGCCGATACGGATTGATCGCCGTAATAAAAATGCCGATCGGCTTGTCCTGCCCCTGGCGGGCAATCGGGACCAGGCGGGCCCGCGTCGGTGGCTTGTCCCAGCATCCCGGCGGAAGATCGGGAAAAAGCTCGGCGAGATTCTCGACAGTGAAGCCGCGGTTCGTACTTAGAATCTGGCTGATGGGCCATGCAGCAGGCGATTCGTCCGGATCGATTACCAGCGAAGCAGCGGGATGGTTATGATCCATGCCTGTTCTGGCGACGAGATTCAGGCGGACGCCGTCCTCGTCGAACATGTAGGTGAGCGTGCAGGGCATATCTTTCTGGTTG
Organism: Occallatibacter sp.; assembly: GCA_036489735.1. Classification (GTDB taxonomy): domain Bacteria; phylum Acidobacteriota; class Terriglobia; order Terriglobales; family Acidobacteriaceae; genus Telmatobacter. Next base: position 35,223 of record DASXFF010000034.1, read on the forward strand.
GCCAGTCCGCGCTCGATGGCGGCAAATACCTCCTGCCTTGAGGTCGCTCCTGACAGCGCCTCGGCCAGCGTGCCCAGCGCGGTGAGCTGCCGCTCGCCAATCACACGCTCCGTGTCTTCCATGACCACGCACAACATGCCAACGATCCGGCCGTCCGAATCCGACAGCGGGCTATAGGAAAAGGTGTGGTAGGTCTCCTCCGGATACCCGCTCCGTTCGAGGATCAGCATCAACATCTCGTCCCACGAAGCCTCGCCGGTCTCCATCACTTGCTGAATACGCGGGCCAATGTCCTTCCAGATCTCGTGCCAAACCTGAGACGCCGGCTTGCCCAGCGCCCATGGGTGTTTCTTGCCTAGAGTGGTGCGCCGGTAGGCGTCGTTATACAGAACTGTGAGATCGGAGCCCCAGGCCATCCACATGGGGAAGCGCGATGTGAGCAGGATGCGAACCACGGCCTTGAGGCTGTCGGGCCACGTGGAGTCCGGACCCAAGGGTGTCTTGGACCAGTCGAACCGTTCGACAAGCCCCGGCATCTCCTGTGGGTTTGCCGGTTCAACGCCGGTTGCGTTGACGGGATCGCCTGGGTCGAACTCATGCTGCATCGAACATTTCTCCGAAGAACACTATCTCCGCAGCCGAGCGGCGTCCACTGTTGCGTAATCACCGGCGGACCTTCCCGCGGCGGGATCAATGCAAGTCTCTGCTTTGTGAAGGCGGGGAATACGACGGTATATCAGATGCTTTAAATTCTACGAGCGTTGCCGTATCCACGCGAGAAAAAGCGGCGATTTCGGGATGCTCAGACCCCGCCTGCATCCGCATTGGTAGCGACCTGCTGCTGGCTGACGGCTGTTTTCTCTCCCAACAGCCGCTCGACCTCATCGTGCAGGCGCGCGGTGATCGCGGCTTCGGTTTCTTCGGGACCGAATTGAATCGCTTCGCCGACGCGAATTTCGAGGATTCCAGAGCGGAACCAGCGGCGCTTGTGCGTTTTTAGCTCGCCTAGCCCGCGCATGGCCACCGGCAGCACCGGCACGTAGCTCTGCTTCACCAGCAATCCAATACCCGATCGAAACTTGGCCATCTGTCCATCGGGCGAGAGCGTTCCTTCAGGGAAGATCAACACGTTGTAACCGTGGTCCAAGGCCTTGCCCGCGTGGGCAAAGCTCCGTTGGAAGTCGCGCTGGTGCGGCAACGGAAACACATTGAAGAGCGCCGTGACCAGGTAGTAGGCGGGCGGCCCGAAGATGTAGAAAGCTTTGTCTCCGGGCTTCCAGGGATTGCGCCAATGCAGGAAATCATCGAGCATTTCACCCAGCATTGCTGCGGCCATCCGCCGCCGATAAGGCCCGGGCAGCGCGTGCACAATCAGGTCTCCGTCGTAGGACGTGACATGATTGGCGACGATGATCAATGGTCCCTGGGGAAGCGGCTTTATGGGTCCAACCACTTTGGGCGCAACCAGCAGCCAGGTCATCGGTCGCAACGCCGCTTCAACAAACGCAGCACGAATCCACTGGAATGGCTTCCACCACGGCCACTCAGGATAGATGAACCGCCTTCGCTGAGGCTCCGGTTGCGTCGGCCATGGTGTGGGCTGCGGCGCCGGTTGCTGTCGCTCGTTTCCTTGTTCCCTTGGTCCGTTGGTCCCTGGATCTATGTTTCTCCGATCTCTGCTCCTTGATCCGTCGCTCCCTTGCTCCGCGGCGGCTCGGTCCCTCGGTCTCTCGTTCCCTTGTTCCCTGTCTTTCTGATCTCCGATCTCTGTTGTCTGTTCCCTGTTGCCTGTTGCCTGTTCGCTGTTCCCTGGCCCCTCGTTCACTGCCCTGCGCAACTCACCGAGTGTCTGCACCTCTTCGAGCAGGCTTGTGCCCGACACAATCCCTAACCGCTCTTCAATCGCCGACGCCAACTGCACGCGCCCCAGGCTATCAAGATGCAAATCTTCCGTGAGCCGCAGTTCGTCGCCCACCGTCGGATGCGCCTCTCCCGTGATCTGCGCGATCATTGCCAGCAGCCAGTCCGCCGACGGCCCAAAGGCATGGTCGCCATTGGTTGCCCCTTTTTCTGCGCTCGGCGCCGTGGCCGCAGCCTGGATGCGCGCAAGCCACGCCGCCACCGGCTTGCGCCTTACCTTTCCCGTTGATGTCCGCGGCAGGTCTGGCTCCGGCCACAGCACCCACCGCGTGATGCGCTGAAACTCCGGCAGCGTGGCATTGGCACGCTCGATCGCCGTCAGCGCGCAATTGCCCGACCCGCGGCAGGCAAGCACCGCGCAAGGCTCCTGCCCGGTCGGAGTGTCCATCGGCACCACTGCGCACGCCGCAACATCCGGCTGCTCCTCGATCGCCGCTTCAATATCTTCCGGGTGGATGTTGACGCCGGCGGCCGTCACGATCACCTCGCTCTTGCGGCCCAGGAATCGGAGTTCGCCACTCTCGGTTCGTTCCGCAATATCGCCCGTCGCCAGCCACTCGTCCTTCCGCGGTCTCAAGGCTCCGTTTTCCCATGTGGCTCCGGAGATGACTGCACCCCGCACCAGCACCTCGCCGTCGGGCCCGAGCTTTACCTCGCTTCCCTCCACCGGCTTGCCGAGGGTTCCCTCGGCCACGTGAAAAGGATGATTCAGCGTAATCATGGCGGTGGTCTCCGTCATGCCGTAGCCCTGCACAAGCACGAAGCCGAGCGCGTTCCAGAACTGTTCCAACGGGCCCGGGAGCGCGCCGCCGCCGCAAACAAAAACCAGGAACTTCAGGCCGAATTCGCGATGCACCTTGCGGAAGCGCCACCAGCGATGCCACCCGGGCGGCTTTTCGAGCGTCTCTGCTACGCGCTCAACCAACCCCTCGTGCGTCGCTTCCAAATGCGCCTTCAACAACGCAAGCACTCGCGGCACCGCGGCCACAACAGAAATGCGCTCGTCGTGGATCTGCTCGATCAGCCGTGGCGCCGCCAGCCTGCTCTCGAAATGCACCTCGGCCCGGAGAAGTGGTGGAACCCAAATGCCCAAGGCTTGGCCAAACACGTGGCTCAGCGGCAGCGTGTGCAGAATGCGCAGTGGATGAACCATCCACTCGTAGCGCATATACGGTCTGGCGCCGTTTTCGATTGGGACCATGCTGGCCAGCACGTTGCCGTGAGTCAGAACGATGCCTTTGGGGTCGCCCGTAGTGCCGGAAGTAAACAGAATCTCCAGTTGCGTCTGATTTGAAAGACCGGAGATCGCGCCCATCTCCTCGGCCGGCACTTCGCTCTGCCAATCTTCGAAGGACAGGGCCGGAAGGTCCTCGCCGTGACGGGCCGCGGCAAGTTTGGCCAGAAGCACCGCATCGCCTACGGCAAGCTTTGGATTCACGTCTGCAGCCACGCGCGCCGCAAGTTCAGGAGTTCCGAATGCATCGAGCGGAACCGCGAGCACGCCACGCAGCATGCAGCCGTGAAAGGTTGCAATCCACTCCGCGCTGTTCTCACCCCAGATCAGGACGCGGTCGCCCTCGACGATCCCGCGCGCTGCAAGCATCGCTGCAAAACGGCCGGCCAGCCGCGCCAACTCGCCATACGTCGTCACACGCCGGCGATTCCCCTGGTAGCGCACCACCGCGATCTCGCGATCAAGGCGGCGAAAATCGTCGATCAGCGTAGCAAGGTGATCGCGCATCAGGGCGTCCCGCTGCAGTCTCGATTCCGATCCGCATCGGAGGCAAAGAAGAAAACAGTTGAATCGAAAATGCTTTCGTTCATGGTAGCAGTGAGATTCGGCTCACTCAGAGACGATGTCGACGTGCGCCGCCCCAGACCGATGAAATGCTCCGCGCGGTCAAAAACTCGCTTGATCGAGCCTGCCCTTGTCTTGCGCTGGGCGGAGTCTTTGGAATGGTAGGCAGCATGTCGCTGCCTCCAACCTTCACGCCGCCTTCTGGGCTTTGGATGCTGTAGGCATCGTGGTCGCTGCATCCATTCTCACGCTCCGATAACTCGCCGGGAAAAGCACGCCATGACTGCGCTGGCCATACCGGTCGTCGTACACTGGGTTGGTCAGGCATTCCCCATGAAAAAGCTCGCTATCGGGATCTATCTTCTCATCACCGCCGCCCTCCTGGGTTGGGCCTACTATCAGGCCATTTACGTAGCCCCCAATGACGCAGCCCAAGGCGAGATGTTCCGCATCATTTATTACCATGTGCCGTCGTTTTCCGTTTGTTTTGTCTTCTTTGCACTGAGTCTTCTCGGCTCCATCGGCTTCCTTGCATTCCGGCATCATCATCCCGACCGCGCGCAGATCTCCGACGCTTTGGCGGTGGCGAGTGCGGAAGTAGGCGTTGTGTTTTGCACGGTAGGACTGGTTACCGGCCCGCTCTGGGCCCGCCGTGCCTGGGGCATGTGGTGGACTTGGGATGCGCGACTCACCACCACGCTGGTTCTTTGGCTCATCTACGTCAGCTACCTGCTCTTGCGCCGCTTCGCCGCTGGAACCCAGATGCAGACGCTTGCCGCCGTACTCGGAATCTTCGGCGCGCTCGACGTGCCGATCGTCTACATGGCCAACCGCTGGTGGCGCACCCAGCATCCCGCGCCGGTTTTTGGCGGCGACCAGAATTCTGGTATGGATCCGACGATGGTCGGTGCGCTCCTTTGGAATATGCTCGCCTGGTTTCTGTGGGGCGTGGTGATTCTGGGCTTCCGCTATGCCGTTGAGCGCCGTCAGCAGAAAATCGCCGCCGCGGAGGCCGAACAAGCGTTGAACGGATGATGTCGCCGCGGCTCTGCCGGGAGAATTGAGTTCTGCAATGAGAAAACTTGGCACAGCATTGATTGTTGCCGCCGCTGCCGCGCTCTTCGGCTGGGCGTGTTTCCTTGTCTTCACCGCGCCGGCGGAGCCTCCGTTCGACTGGCGACTGCGCATGTCCCAGGCGGACCACGATGCCATCGTGGCCACGCTGAATCACCTGTACACGCGCGCGGCCTACACCGTTACCTGGGCCATCCAGGTTGGCTATGCCGCATGGATCTGCGTCAGGTGGCAGTCGCAAAAACAAAAACTAACTTCGTAGTAGCGCGGCTCTTTGGTTGAGTGACTGCGCTGAGAATTTGGGGGCCCCATGTCTCGATTTTGAGACTTGGGAAACCACGAATCCTCATCCTCGCTGCACCAGCCCCTCCAACCCGCCTCAGCTTGTCACACCCCGTTGTGCTCCTCGTCACCAGTCTTTGTGAATTCCGTGAAGCACTGCGCCCGCATGTGCCTTTCGTTACTCTCCAAACCGTCATGCCATCTACCACTTCCGCGCCTGCATCCAACTTTTCGTGGTATTTCAAGATTCTTCTCATCCCGTCGATGATCGAGTGGTAGATCGGCTGCATATTGAGTGCCGAAGGGAACCTCTATCATGCATGACTTTTTGATTGCTCTCGCCTTTATCGGTATGGTCATTGCTCCTGCCATCGTGGCCGCGAATTGCTCAACCGAACTGACCGACGAATCGAAATCTAAATAGTTTTCTCCGCTCTTTCTCCGGGAGTTTCTTACCCCTGATCTGCGTTGTTGTACCTTCTACCGCTTTTGAGCGGTTAGAACTTTTCTCCGACCTGCGTTGTTACATCCTTTCCCGTTTCCGCGCTCTGGGAACTTCTCCCGGGTCTGTTCTTTTAGGTTTCAATTTTGTCCGCAGCGAAGCGCTCTCGGTTCCACTCAATCGGCCGCGTGTCTAAGGTCTCCTGTTTACTGTCTGCTATCTGCTGTTTTCTGTTGGCTGCTCCCTAATCCCTGCTCCAAACATTGCCCTTCCCCTTCCCACCCGCTAAACTGCCAGTAGAATCATCCGACGAGGGCATCCATGTTAGTCGTCATGAAAGCGCAGGCTACGCCGGAAGAGATTCAGGCCGTCTGCGATCACATTGTCGAGTTGGGGTTCCGTCCTCACCCCCTGCCTGGAGCCCAGCGCACCGCGATCGGCATTACCGGAAATCAGGGCGAAGTCAACCGCGGCAATCTGGAATCCCTCTCCGGCGTTGCGGAAGTGATTCGTGTCTCCAAAGCTTACAAACTTGCCAGCCGCGACGTGAAAGAGGAAGACACCGTCGTGCGGTTCCCCGGTTCAACCGCCAGCATCGGCGGTCGCGATTTGGCCGTCATCGCTGGTCCCTGCTCGATTGAAAATCGCGATCAGGCCTTCGCCATCGCGGCTGAAGTGGCCGCATCCGGTGCGCAGTTCTTCCGCGGCGGAGCTTACAAGCCTCGCACTTCACCGTACGCTTTCCAGGGCCTCGGCCTTGAAGCGCTGAAGATCATGTCCGAAATCAGAGAGAAATTTGGCCTGCGCATCGTGACCGAGGCGCTTGACTCCGAAACTCTCGACCTCGTCGCCGAATGGGCCGACGTCATCCAGATCGGCGCGCGCAACATGCAGAATTTTTCCCTGCTCCGTAAAGCCGGAAAACTGCGCAAGCCTGTATTGATCAAGCGCGGAATGAGCGCCACGCTCGAAGAATTCCTGATGGCCGCCGAATATGTGATGAGCGAGGGAAATTACGAAGTCATCCTCTGCGAGCGCGGCGTGCGCACTTTCACTGACCACACGCGCAACACGCTTGACCTGAGTATCGTGCCCGCTCTGCATCACGTGAGCCATCTGCCCATCCTTGTCGACCCCAGCCACGGAACCGGCCGCCGCGACAGCGTTTTGCCTATGGCCAGAGCGGCAGTAGCCGCGGGCGCCGACGGCGTCATGGTAGAGGTGCACAATCATCCTGAAGTCGCACTTTCCGACGGACCGCAATCTCTCTATCCCGCGCAATTCGCGGTCATGATGAGCGAAGTCGAAAAAATCGCGGCTGTCGTCGGGCGCCATCTCACGCGCAGCGTCACGGTTCCCGCAGCCGTGGAAGCGAAATAGCAAGCAAGATGATTTGTCATCCTGAGCGTCTTGTTATGGGTTGTCATCGTGAGCGATTGAGCGCGACTCGGGGTCCCTGCGGACAGGCCTTTGTCCGGGCGGTGGCAAAGCGCGAGGGAGTCGAAGAACCCGCATTTACGCCGACCATCCTTCCGGGTGCCCCCGGTCCCTTGCATTCGGGGACCGGGGAAAGGACGCTCCTTAAGACACTGACCCCGGTCTTCTGCGCCGCGGTCCTTCTTTCGCTCACCGCCTGCCGCACCCACGACTTTCCCCAGTATCCGCCCAACTACCGCGAATACGTATACGTAACCAACGGCGGCAGCGATACCGTCACCGTGTTCGACGTGGTCAACGTTCGGGTGGACCGCGAGCTGACCGTAGGCCACAATCCGGTTGCCATTGCCGCCAGCCCCAGGCGCAACGAAATCTACGTTGTCAATTCGGGCGCCGCAAACGCCAACGGCTCAATCTCGGTGATCGATGCGGAACACAACGCCGTCGTCGCCACGATTTCCGTAGGCCGCCAGCCTGCATCCATTGACCTGAAGGCCGATGGCGCTGTTGCCTACGTCGCCAACTCCGGCTCGAATTCAGTCTCCGTCATCGATCTCGCGGCACGGCGTGAACTCGCTCAGATTCCCGCCGGCCAGCAGCCTGTTGCGGCGCGCCTCGCGCCGGACGGCAAAACTCTGGTCGCAGCCGATCAGAGTGGAAACGCAGTGACCATCATCGATCCGGTCGCCGCCAAGATACGCGCTCAATTCCCCAGCTGCCCGGGCGCGTCAGAGGTGGTGATTCTTCCGGATTCTTCCAAGGCCTTCGCGCCTTGCTCCGCCGGTCATCAGGTAATAGTCGTCGCCTTGGCACAGCCCAATGCCCATCCCGCTCAACTCGATCGCCTTGAAACGCTGATGGACGTGGGCCGCGCGCCAGTCGATCTGGCGCTCAAGCCCGACGGCGGCGAAATCTTTGTCTCCAATTCACTTTCCGATTCGGTCTCCGAAATCTACAACACCACCGACGAAGTCGGCGACACGTACATGATCGGCAACAACCCTGTCCGCGGCATCGTTTCTCGCGACAACTCTCTGCTCTACGTGGCCAACATGAACTCGCAGGAGCTCACGGTGTATTCAATCGACGACGGCAAGCGGATCGGCTCCATCTCCGTTGGTGACAGTCCGTCGGCGATGGCCTTTTCAGCCGCCGGCCACCTGTTGTTTGTTGCCGATCGCCGCTCCGGCGACGTGGCCATCGTGCGCACTGCATCGCAATCGCTGTTTACGATGCTGCCCGCCGGCCGCGATCCCAACGCGATCGTCGACAAATCGTTCAACGTGCAATGACCTGTTTCAGTTTCGTTTGGAGAGATTTCGTTACGGCGCCGCGCTCGCGCCTGCAGCAGGAGGACTCACAGCGGCGCTAAGCTCCGGGCCCACCAGCACTCCATCGTCGAGCGACGCGGCAACGAGTCTGGCCCCTGCCGAGCGGATCGCAACAATGTCGTATCCAGTCCGCCACCAATTCCACGTCATAGTCTTGGGATCGATTGCATACACCTGGTCGCTCGATCGCGAGCTGACCAGAATTCGTTTTGACTCCCGGTCATAACTCAGATCGTCCACGTCGCGGAACGGAAGGCGATGAAGCCACATCCACGACTGGCCCATGTCACGGCTCAGGTAAACTCCCTCGCGAGCGCCTAGCCACAGCGTGCCGTCAGGGGAAAAGACCACGCGATGGATGCGCGTGAGCATCGTTGGCAGGCCCATCGGCCACCAGCTTTTTCCCGCGTCCTTTGAAATCACCACGCCGTCGGCGCGAGCCGCAACCATGTTGTTGCCGTCCACAGTCACCGAAAGATAATCGCCCTCACCCATTACCGGGCCGCCTTGCCAACTCGCGCCCTGGTCGCGGCTGGTCACCAGGCCGTAGCCTGTCGCAGCCACCCACACGTCGCTAGAAACGTCCAGCGCGTTCACCTGGCTTGCGAGCTCGATCGCCGGAGCCTGCACCTGCTTCTCGATGTTGACCTTGGTATGCATGTGCGTCTGCGTAATGGTCTTCGTCACGGTATTCGCAATGCTGTTGCGAGGAATCCATGTAAGCGCGCCCGACTGAGCCGCCGACCCAGACGCTGATCCATCTCCCAGCCCCGCGGCCGATCCAGATCCTGATTCACTCCCCGAATGATCCCCCGCCCCGGCAGCGGTCGCATCGGCCGCCAGCGTCACAGCGCTCGCACGCCTGCGTTTATTCTTGTCCGCTCTATCGTTGCCCGCCGCGGACACATCCAGCGCCGGATCGCCAGGCTCCGCCGAACTTCCTCCAGCGCCAAGCACAAAAATCCCGTGCGAGGTTCCAGCCACCACCTGTCCATCCTTGGTCTGCGCCAGCGTGAACACGTCGTTGCCTGCTAGCCCTGTGCCGAGTTGCTCCCAGTGTGCGGCGCCGTCGCTTGAGCGAAACACCCCGCCATATTTCTTATCGTTCACCACGCCCGCGTACAGCACCTCGGGATGATCGCGGTCGACGAGCACCGCCGCCACCTTGCGCTCGGAGATTCCCTGGTTCGACGGCGCGAACGTCGCGCCTCCATCCTCGCTCACGAGCACGCCGCCGCGATCCGTCGCCAAAAGCACGTGATTCGAATCGCCGGGATCGACGTAAACCGCGTTTACCACCACGTCGGGGTCCGTCATCCGCTTGAAAGTCTTGCCGGCGTTCTCCGTCTTATAAAGCCCCTCGGTAGTCCCCGCGTAAACCACCTCGCGCTTCTGGGGATCCTGCATCAGGCTTCGCGTTCTTCTGGCCTCAGACGGAATGCCCTGAATTCTGCGAAACAGCGTTCCCGCGTTTTCGCTTTTGTAGATTCCGCTGCATGCGCTCAGATAAACCACGTGGGGATGCTCCGGATCGACGATGATCGAGAACACATCGGAGTCGACAATCAGTCCCTGCTTGATGTTGTGCCAAGTCTTGCCGCCGTCGGCCGTCTTCCATGGCAGGTGCCAGGTTCCGGCATACACCGTGTCGGCATTTTCCGGATCGACAGCCAGCGATTCAATCTCATGAATCTCGTGGCTGTCTGCCGGGCTGATCTGGTCCCACGTCGCTCCGCCATCAATCGAGCGGAAGACTCCCTGCAACGTTCCGGCGTACAGAATCTTCGCGTCGGAAGGCGCCTGCGCCAGAGCGTGTACCGGCTGGCCTTTCAATTGGGCTGGTTGGCTCCAGGTACGGCCGGCATCGTGGCTGATCCATAATCCGCCGTCTGTGGAGTTGTTCCATGTACCGACGTAAATCGTCGTCGGGTCCGCCGCATCCACCACAATGCTATCCAGCACAAATCCGTCGTTGCTGCCCAGCTTTGCCAACCGATGCCAGCTTGCGCCTTCATCCACGGATTCGTAGAGCCAGCTATTCGTCGTGCCTAACAGCAAGTGCTTGGGCTGCCCCGGAAACGATGTAAGAGCCCGCGCATCGCCGCCCGCGGGGCCGACGACAGTCCAGGCGTCTTGCGCCCGCAGGCTCGCCCCGCCGGCCAGGAATGCACTGAGAAAAAGAATTTGCGCCGGAACCCCGATCCGGCTCCATTGATTTCGAACACACTGCGAACGGTTCATGCAGACTTGAAGCACCCTACTCCAGAATATCGCGCTTCAGAACCATCCACTCATAGCCGGAAATAAATCCCGATCACCGGCTCGGCCGTGTGCGTAAACGCATTGGTGGATGAAAAGGCGTTGGCAATGTCGGGCGCCTTGTAAACATTGCCGCGGTATTGCAGGCGAAGACCGAGGTGCGGCAAAAGTTCCCAATCCAGGCCTGCCCCGTAGACAAACACGCTTTTGATCGATGTGCTGGTCACGGCAGGCGTCGTGCTCACCATGCAGAGCGGGTCCAGGGTTCCGCAGCTCGCCGTGGTGACGGTTCCGCCGCTCGGCACGTCGAGCAAGAGTCCACCACCGGCGAGTGCGAAGGGTCTCAGGTTCGCCGCCTTCAGCGAAATGAGCCAGTCACCCGTGATCTCGTGCGCATTGGCTGGAATATCTGCCGAGTGCGACGTCGTGCACTGCGTGGCGCTAACCGCACATGCGTAGCTGGAATTCGCATATCCCTGATCGCTGCGGTTGTATGCGTAGCTGGCTTCGTAGCCGACCAATGGACTTCTGATCTGCCGCAGTTCAACCATACCGCCCGCCGCATTGGCAGGCCTTTGTGTCGTGTTGTTCCCTGAAGTTGTCCCGTTGAACGCTCCGTAAACGCTCAGCGCGACTGAAGTCTGCGCTTGGGTCACCGTACCTGTCATTGCCACAAGAATCGCGAATACGATTGACCCGATCATTGATCGCATGGCTGTCTTCCCTCGTGTTCATGGAATCGAGCGGGCTGAATGTAGAGACTGGTATTTGGCTCTCAGGCCACCATTTTTGGACGAGGGAAGTGCGGTTTCGTGTACCACCGCCGTGAAACCGTGCGTACGATCAGCCTTTTCGATACTCAAAACAAAGAGGCTGACCAGTTTGTGCGCTGGCCAGCCTCATTACTTTCCGACAGAAATTGCTTCAAGTTGTGGCGAGCCACGCTTCCTGAGCACGGCTCGCAAATCGAGCATTGTCAATCGCGGCCTTACTGCGCCGCGGCCTTGTGCACGTGGCGCTCCGCCAGAGGCTTGCGTGCCTGCGGCTTCACGGCCGTTTCGTCTACCGGAGTCGTGCCTGGTACGTCGGTGCTGAACGTCGCACCCGCCGGTACAAGGTAGTCTTCCGCGGTCTGCCCATCCGTCGAGCCAGTCGCCACGCTGATGCGCGAAGCATCGATTCCCTGCTCCGTCACCAGATAGTCCTTGGCATTCACGGCGCGCTGTGCGGCGGCATCTTCGACCATGGCGTGCTTGTGCTTGGCCGCATAAGCCTGTTCCTTGTCAGTCTTCGCCTTCTCCTTGGCATCGGACTCGCCAACTACAACCGCCTTAGCGTCAGTCTGCTGCTTCAGATCCAGCGCCACCTGGTCCAGGCAGGCCTTGGCTTCGTTGTCCACGCGCAGCGGACGCCTGGCATCGTTCGAGAAGCTGATCGAGCAAAGTGCCTGCGCCTTGGGCGCTGGAGGTGGCGGAGGCGGAGCCAGAATGGTCACCGTGGTGCTCGCCGACGCCATCTGGTTCTTGTCGTCCGAGACGCCGCACGTGATCCCTACCGCGCCCGTCGGCGCACCGGCCGAGGAGTACTCAGCCGTCGTCCCTGTGCCCGTCACTGTGCCCGCCGTGGCCGTGTAGTTATAGGTCAGAGGACGGTTTTGCGGGCTCACTCCCACTGCCGTCACCGTTGCCGAGTCACCCGGCTTGATCGTCGTCGGGCTTGCCGAGCAGCTTACCGTCGGCGGCTCGAATTGTTTCACCGTGTAATCGGCAGAGCATTCAGCGCTCTGGCCGGGCTTCAGGCCTTCCTTGCCTTTCTTGCCTTCCTTCACTGCAGCCTTCGCGGTGTAGGAACCCGGAGCCAGGGAAGCCGTATTCACACTGGCTGAAGTGCCATTGCCGGTTACGCCGTCTCCGCTCCAGTTATATAAGACGTTGTTCTTTTTGTTGGTGTCTACCGAACCGGCGGTTGCGGTAACAGTCAGCGGATCGCCCGGATAAACCGTCGGCGCGCTGGCGTTGCACGATAACGTAATCGGCGGTGCCTTCTTGCACCCCATCGGCAAAAGGGCAAAAATCGCCACAGCGAGAACCGGCAAAACAGACTTCAAAGCTCGTGAATACATGTTTTTTCGCTCCACAATTCCGTTGTTGCGTGGTTGTTGACTAAACGTTTTGAAAAAGGAATTCACGGTTCACCCCTTTCGGCTCCGCAGAACGCGCAGCTTTTCACGTTTGTTTAGGCCTTATAAACCTAGCACATAGAACCGCTTTTGAGCACATAATGTCTTTCCGCCAACCTGCCTGCGGATCGTCGTTTGCGCGCTCAAGAACGCGCGGCTTATCGCGGCCGCGAGCGGCTCACGATAAATTCCGTCGAGGAATTCCGCCCTCTGATCTTCGGGGCTCATTCTGCATTGAGAGTTTTCAGCAGACTCCGGGGTTCGCGCTGAATCTTTTCTTGTAGAAGCGAGATGGCATAAATCAGTTGCTCGGGCCGGGGTGGGCATCCGGGTACATACACGTCCACCGGAACCACCTGATTCACACCCTGAAGCAGCGCGTAGTTATTGAATACGCCGCCCGAGGTGGCGCACGCGCCCATCGAGATAACCCATTTTGGTTCAGGCATTTGATCGTAAAGACGCCGTAGCACCGGAGCCATCTTTTGCGCCACGCGCCCGGCCACAATCATCAGGTCAGATTGTCTTGGGGAGGGTCGAAATACCTCCGCGCCGAACCGCGCGATATCGAACCGCGCCGCGCCCATCGACATCATTTCAATCGCGCAGCAGGCAAGGCCGAAGGTCATCGGCCACACCGAATTCTTCCGGACCCAGTTCACCGCAAAATCCAGCGAAGTGAGAAAGACGCCCTCCGGCTCTTCATAGCCGTAGTTCACTTCTCTCACTTTGAGCCGGTTTTTTGCGCTGCTCTCAAGCGTGCCAAAAAGGTAACGGTCACGCTCCACTGAAGCCGCCATGAACCCAGTATACGCCGCGACAATTCGACGATCGTCTCGCGTTCACCGGCTCGCGGGCACGTCTGTAATCGTCTCCGGCGCCCTCGTTAAATCACCCGGCCCATCAAAATGCAATCAGGGATCGCAAGAAACTTGCGTTATTCGGCTGTCTTTACGAAAATGATACGAAAGTCCAAAGTGGCCTTCGATAGGATTCTGTTCGGCGGCGGTTCTTGCTGGCTTCCGGACGCCTGAATCCTGCACCGTCCCTTTGGCCCTCGATCGCCAGCACCAACAGTCCTTCTCTAAACTCGGAAACTCGAAACGGAAGACCTCATGCCCTCTCGTTGCTTGAAGCTGCTGTTCCTGCTCCCGTGCCTGCTCCCCGCTCACCTCGTAATGGCTGTCGCCCCGGCCATTTCTAACCCCGCCCAGGCCCCGGCAACGCAGGCCCCCGTTACGCAAGCCCAGATCGCGGCCCTTACGCAAGCTGTTCAGAGCGCTCAAACCGCAGGCGACAACGCATGGATGCTCACCTCGGCGGCGCTCGTGCTCCTGATGACCGGGCCCGGACTTGCGCTCTTTTACGGCGGTCTGGTGCGCAGGAAAAACATCCTCGGCACCATGATGCAGAGCTTCGCCATGATGGGCCTGGTCACCGTCTTGTGGGCCGTTGTCGGCTATTCGCTGGCCTTTGGTCACGGCAACGTCTTCATCGGCGGGTTCGACCACCTCTTCCTGCGCGGCGTCTCTCTCAGTCCGAATACCGACTATGCGGCGACGATTCCCGAGCAGACTTACATGATCTACCAGCTCATGTTCGCCATCATCACGCCGGCTTTGATTACCGGCGCTTTTGCCGAGCGCATGAAATTCATCAGCATGGCCCTGTTTCTCTCGCTCTGGTCGCTGTTGGTCTACTGTCCCATGGCGCATATGGTGTGGGGCGTCGGCGGCTTGCTCAACGCCGTCGGCGGCCATATTCCCTCGCTCGACTTCGCCGGCGGAACCGTTGTTCACATCACCAGCGGTGTCTCGGCCCTGGTCTGTGCCCTCTATCTTGGCAAGCGCCTTGGCTATCCGCAAACCGCCATGCCGCCCCACTCGCTCGTGCTCAGCTTCATCGGCGCCTGCCTGCTGTGGGTGGGCTGGTTCGGCTTCAATGCCGGCAGTGCCCTGGGCGCCGGCCCGCTGGCCACCAGCGCCTTTGTCAACACTCACTTCGCCACCGCAACGGCCGCGATTGGCTGGACCATCTTTGAGTGGTTTCATAACGGCAAGCCCACGGCTCTCGGCGCAATCTCCGGCGCCGTCGCGGGACTGGTCGCCATCACCCCTGCTTCGGGATTCGTTCAGCCGATGTCGGCGCTCTTGATCGGTCTCGCCGCAGGCTTCTTCTGCTCCTTCATGGTCTTTCAGGTCAAATCCAAATTCGGCTACGATGATTCTCTCGACGCCTTTGGCGTTCACGGCGCGGGAGGTACTCTCGGAGCCATCCTCACCGGCATCTTTGCCGCAAGCGTTATCAATCCCATCTACGGCGCTGGCGTGCCCACCGGCGCCATCGACGGCCATTGGAGCCAGATTCTCAACCAGCTTGCCGCCGTCGGCGTCTCCTGGGTCATCTCCGTCGTGGGGACGCTGGTTCTGCTCTTTGTCGTCGACAAAGCTTTGGGCCTGCGCGTCGCTCCAGAGCACGAAATGGCTGGGCTCGATCTTTCCCAGCACGGCGAAGAAGGGTACGATTTCAATACCTAGCTGCTGGTTTTCTGGACTCCTGGCCTTTCCGGCGCTCGAGCGGATCGCTTTGTTCCCGCACTTCGGAGTTGGCGCTAGCTAGTAGCTTTTTACCTGAGATGGACGGCCAAACACCCGTCCCTCCTGTTACGCTATCGAACGAGGCGTTTTTCGTATGCTCAAGATTGAAGCTGTTCTGCAACCCTCAAAATTGGATGCCGTGAAAGATGCGCTGCTTGAAGCGGGCATCGAAGGCATGACCATTCTCGAAGCCCGCGGCCACGGCCGCCAAAAGGGCCACACTGAGTTTTATCGCGGCCGCGAGTATACGGTCGATCTCCTGCCCAAGGTGAAGATCGAGTTGGTGATTCACGACGATCTCAAAGACAAGGCAGTGAATGCCATCAACAGCGCCGCCCGCACCGGCCGCATTGGCGATGGAAAGATCTTCATCACCCGCATCGACGAAGCCATCCGCATCCGCAACGACGAGCGCGGCGAAAACGCGCTCTAGGCATATCGATGTCATCCTGAGCGACGATCGCGAAGCGATCGGAGTCGCCCTCGCCCCGGATCGGAGTCACCGATCTGCAGTTGCTTTTCCCGCTCCCTACCCACCACAAATCAGGGTGTCCTATCCTAAATTTCTCGCCAGAGCGAGAAGTTTAGAGGGACAGCACGAACCCAATCCCGCCGAGTTGAATTCGGAGCTGGAAGCTAGCAGCTAGAAGCTGTTTTTCGGCCCCGCAATCGTCCCGCCCACGTTTCGTGCTGTTTTCCCTAGTGCTTTCCTCACATTCCGGTAAGCGCGCGAAAGCCCATTCCCGGTGTGATTCGATGCGATAGCCATTGCCTTCCCCGTATCCGCGTTGGCCAGATCCAGAGCCATATCCGTCTCACGATCTCCCACCGCGAGCCCGTTCCGCGTGGCCAGCCCGCTGCGGATTACCGCCTCACCCGGCCGCCTTTCAGGCTCTGCCCACGCAATGCTGGTCGCCGAAAGTGGGTCCAGGCGAGCCATGCGGGCCTCAGTAAAATCGCTGCGGCTCATCTTCGCTGCCAGCGGCCACTCCGGTGAATCGATCCAGGTGGATCCGTTCATCGGAGCATGCAATTCTCCCAGGTTGATGACGTTCGCGGTCGCCAGAGGCACCATGTCATGGCAGTTGTCTCCGCCGCAGCCTTTTGCGCAGATTGCCTCGCTCAAGAAGGAAGCATGTTTCCCGAGCGAAATCCAGACCTCGGGACCGTGCAACTCCGCGTCAATGGTGCCCGCACGCGTGATTTGACCTGCATCGCAGACTGTGTCTTCATGAGCCGCCGCATACCAGTACCGTGCTCTCCACGTCGACGCCTCATCGCGGACCAGAAGCACCGATACATGCTCCGTATCGAGATTGTGGCCCATCTCTCCGCAGTCCGTCCGCCAAAGGTGATAGTAGTGCGCCTCAACCTGATCGGCGTGGCCGACGCGCGGAAAGACCTGGCCATAGATCGTGCCGTTTTCTATCTCAACAGTGGGCTTTGCCTGAAACGGAACGAACAGTGCCGGCCGAACCGAGCAATCGTCACCGCTCACCATGAACCGGGGCGCGAATTGCACAAGTAATGCATTCTCCAGGACGTCGCTAAGGCCATCGTGGTCGCTATCATCAGCCGTGCTGGGCGCAATGCTCTGGGCCGATCCGATCGAAACAAAAAGGAGAAGCATCCCAGCGGGAAACAACATGCGCATGGCTCATCGTACTCCCGGAGCACCGCGTGCACATCGAATCGAATTGCGCGGTCATTGTTTATGCTGAGGAGTGGGACCAGTCCGAGCTCTTCTCGTCCTCACCGAAGGAGCAAGCCCGATGCATCGCCGTTTCGCGCTTTTCGTCCACCTGCTGCTCGCCTTTTCGCCAATCCTGTTACTTTCGAGCATTGCGCCGGCCCTCGCCGCTCAGGACACGCGTACCGTAATCGAGCCTTTGTTTCCCCAACTTTGCACCACCGTGAGCGCGCAACTCTCTACAAACGGCCACTCGCTCGCCGCCGATGACGAGCAGAAGCTCGACACCGCGCGTATCCAGAAGGCCATCGACAAATGCGGCCGCGGCCGGGCTGTGATGCTTCACGTCGATGAATCCAACAATGCGTTCCTGAGCGGCCCATTGGTGCTTAAGCCCGATGTCACCCTCATTGTTGGCCTCGGCGTCACGCTCTTCGCTTCGCGCGATCCGGCTATCTTCGCCGTTTCACCCGGCAGTTGCGGAATTGTGAGCCATTCGCCAGGCCCTCGCGGTTGCAAGCCTCTCATCTCCGTGGACAATGCACCGAATTCTGGAGTGATGGGTGACGGCGTCATCGATGGCCGCGGCGGAGAAAAAATGCTGGGGTCGCAATACTCCTGGTGGGACCTGGCCGAACAGGCGCGCGCGGGCGGGGGGCAGCAGGTTCCGCGCCTCATCGTCGCCAACGACTCCGACAACTTCACGCTCTATCGCATCACGCTCAAGAACTCGCCGAACTTCCACGTCGTTTACAACCACGGCGACGGCTTCACGGTCTGGGGATTGAGAATCGATACTCCGCAGCGGCTCGCACGCAACACCGATGGCGTCGACCCCGGCAATGGCGCGAAAAATATCACCATTACGCAGAGCTTCATCCGCACCGGCGACGACAATGTTGCAGTCAAGGGCGGTCCGGGCGGCGCAACCAACATCACCGTCAGCCACGACCACTTTTACTGGGGTCACGGCATGTCCATCGGCAGCGAAACCAATGGCGGCGTCAGCAAAATCCGCGTCTTCGATCTTTCGCTCGATGGCCCTGACAACGGCATCCGCATCAAGTCCAACGGCTCGCGCGGCGGACTCACCCAGGACGTAATCTACGACGATGTTTGTATCCGCAATTCGCCCAATCCCATCACGCTCGACACAGCTTACTCCGCCAACGGCCCACTCCAGGGCACCTCGCCGCCGACCATGCGCGACATCACGCTCCACAATGTCCGCGTCTCAGGCGGCGGCAAATTCACCTTCAACGGCTACGACCCCACGCACCGCATCGGAGCTACGCTCGACGGCGTCCAGATCACCGACCAGGCCAAGTACACCTACGAAATGAATCATGCCGACTTGACCCTGGGCCCCGATGCAACCAATCTGCAATTCCCCGCCGCCTCCGGCCTGGCGAAGAACGACTCGACCGTCACTGGAACTCCCTCCGAAGGTAACCCCGCTTCCTGCACCGAAAAATTTGTCCCCTTCCCGCAATAGCCTCTTCGACGCATCGGAAGGAGCAGTGTCCTTTAGGCCACTGAATCGAGCACGATCAAAGCTGTGGCCTTTCAGGCCCGGACACAAACTCCTTGATTACAACTCCTCCCGGTTCCACCTTTGGAGTTCGGAAAGCACAACGTCTGGGTGCCCCAGGTCTCGATTTTGAGACCTGGGATACCACGCGCCTCAACGATCGATCTGAACCCTGCACGAAAATGGGGTGCCCCGTCTCCGTGGTCCCCACTGACAGGTCCTCGTCAGTGGGGTGGATCCTAGCTTTGCTTGGGTGGGATAGCACGAATCCTCACCCTCCCCCGTCATCCTGAGCGAAGTCTGGCGCGCAGTGCGCCAAACGCAGTCGGAGGATCTGCGGTTGCTCTTCCCGCTCTCGATCCACCGCGAAACTCGGGTGCCCCAGGTCTCGATCTTGAGACCTGGGATACCACGCGCGGAAAAAATCTCCAGCCCCGTAGCTGCGATGCAAGACCGCCATGTCCCATCCCGCCACCAAATCTCCCACCTTCCGGCATTTATCGCTTATTCTTGTAACAATTCCTTTCTTGCTTCGGCAGGCCACACAACAATTCCTATGAACCCAGTCGTTTTGGCGGTTGACGATCTTCGGGAGCAGTATCTAAAGGAGATGGCGCTTGTGCGCCAGACCTGCGAGCGCACCGGAGACGGCACCGCCGCCATCCGCCGCCGATCCGCCGTCGTCGACCGTATCCTCATTGAAATGTGGCGCCGTGCCTTCGCCGGTCTGCCTCAGCAAAACACCGCCTTGCTGGCGCTCGGCGGTTATGGCCGCAAAGATCTCTTCCCTTACTCCGACATAGACGTGCTCTTTGCCTTCGCCGACGAAAAAACCGAAGAGCAATCGCGCGAAGCCGTTCGCGCCATCATTCAGGGCATGTGGGACATCGGCCTTCGCGCCAGCCCCAACTCGCGCACCGTCAAGGAATCCAACCGCTTCGACCCTGACAATCTCGAATTCACCCTGGCCACCCTCGATCGCCGCTTTCTCGCCGGCCAGTTTCCGCTTTACCAGCAGCTCCACCAGGTCGTCTTTCCCGGCCTCGTCCTCAGTGAGTGGAACTCGATCGCGCAAAAGCTCGGCGAAATCGCCCGCGCGCGCCACGCCAAATTCGGCAACACCATTTTCCATCTGGAACCCAATCTCAAAGATTGTCCCGGCGGCCTGCGCGACTACTCGCTCGCCGTCTGGTTCGCCGTTTTGTTCCATCTCAAGGCGACGAAGGAGTGGCCTCGCCAGCGTGGCGGCGTCTTCCAAAGCGCGCGCGGCGATGCAGAAGCGGCCTTCGACTTTCTCGCCGCCGCTCGATGTTTCCTTCACTTCCGTCATGGCCGCGACGACAACACGCTCGACTGGCAGTCGCAGGACGAGGCCGCGGCCCGCTCTATCGGCCTTGAAACTCGCGGCACCGCCGATCCCAGCTATTGGATGCGCACTTACTACCGGCACGCCCGCGTCGTCTATCGCCGCGCAGCGCTGCTCATGGAGCACCTACCGGCTCCGGTCAGCTTCTACCGCCAGTTTCGCCGCCGACGCGCGCCCATCCCCGGCACTGACTTCCTCCTCGACCAGGGCCGCATCGACATTCAGCCCGGCGCGCAATTTAACGACACCGCCGCGATCCTGCGCATCTTCTCACTCATGGCCACGCACGGCTACACGCTTTCGCAGGCCGCTGAAGACCGCATCACCGACGCGCTTCCCGTCCTCGCCATCTCCATCCCCGAAGGTCCTTATCTCTGGAACGCTCTGCGCGAAGTCCTGCTCGGTCCCCATGCCGCCCACGCTCTCCGCACTATGCACGCGCTCGGCGTTCTTGAAATGCTCATCCCCGAGTTCCACGGCATCGACGCGCTCGTCATCCGCGACAGCTACCACCGCTACACCGTCGATGAGCACACCTTCCTGGTCATCGACAACGTCCACGCCTTGCGCACTCCCTCCAACGAGCACGAGCAGCGTCTCGCGCAACTGCTCCCCGAAATCGACCGCCTCGACCTCTTCTTCCTCGCGCTGCTTCTTCACGACACAGGCAAAGGCCGCCGCTCCGGCGAGCACGCGCAGCAAAGTGTCGAGCTGGCCGACAGCTTCCTCGCCCGCCTCGATTTCGACGCCGAGGAGCGCGACGCAGTCCTCAAGCTCATCCGCCTGCATCTCGATATGTCGCAAGCCATGCGCCGCGACATCTTCGACATCGACAACGTGCGCGGCTTCGCCGACAAGATCGGCAACCCGCAGTTGCTCAAGATGCTCACGCTGATGACCTTTGCCGACATCAAGGCCGTCAACCCCGACGCGCTCACCCCGTGGAAGGCCGAGAACCTTTGGCAGTTCTACATGTCCACGTCGAACTTCATGGACCGCTCAGTCGATGAGGCGCGCTATCACGCCGCTATCGATCCCACGCTGCTCAACCGCATCCGCTCCATGGTTCCCCCGCCGCAGCACGACGCGCTCAAGCAGTTTCTCGAGGGCCTTCCCCAGCGCTATCTGCAAACCCGCCTGCCCGAGCAAATCCGCAATCACTTCCTCATGGCGCTCGATCTCGACGAAGACAACGTTCAACTCGATCTGCGTCCCAGCCGCCAGCTCTACGACCTCACCGTCATCACCCGCGATCGCACCCGCCTCTTCGCCGACATGGCTGGCGTGCTGGCTACGTGGGGCATGAACATCGTTCGCGCCGGCGCCTACTCCAACGACGCAGGCGTCATTGTCGACAGTTTTCAGTTCACTGATATTTTTCGCACCATCGAGTTGAATCCGTCGGAAAGAGATCGCTTCCTCGCCAACGTCCACGACGTCGTGGCGCAAAAAGTTTCCGTTGAGCAACTGCTCGCCGCGCGCAGCCATCTCCACCGCGGCAACTACAAGCTCGACGTCCCCACCAAATTAGAGTTCGATTCCGATTCCTCGACACACGCCACTCTTTTGCAGGTTGTCGCGCAGGATATGCCCGGCCTTCTGCGCCAGATCGCTCTCACCTTCGGCACGCACCAATGCAACATCAAGGTGGCGCTCATCGATACCGAAGGCGAAACCGCCATCGACGTCTTTTACCTCACCAGCCACGGCCAAAAGCTCTCGCCCGATGCCCAACTCTCCCTCGGCAAAGATCTCACCGCCGCCCTCGACGCCATGCGCTCCCCCGCCTAGCCAACAGCGGTTGTCATCCTGATCCCGTCCATGCGGGAGAAGGATCTGCGGTTGCTTTTCGCGATTCCAATTCACCACGAAATGGGGTGCCCCAGGTCTCGATCTTGAGACCTGGGGTACCACAAACCCAACCCGCCCTCCCGCACTGAATCCGGATGCTACCCTCAACTGAAGCCCAATCAGAGCCACCTTCGGCAGCACCACCGCTGGCTCCGAGCTTTCCCTGGAGAAATCATGGCACTCGAAACGTTCACTCTCGATCCAGTTGTTAAGCGGCTTCGCTGGGTTGTCGCCGGCAACATCCTTTTTAACGTTGCAATCACGCTGGCCTGTCAGCCGGGGACCTTTTGGAGCCATCCTGAGACCGCGATCCGCGGCGACGGGCTGTCGATCGCGAATCCCACCAATTTCACATTTCAGTTTTTTCTCGGCCACGGATGGCAGCCTTATCTCGCCGCCAGTCTGGCCTGGATTCTGCTGGTCTTCGCGCTGGTCTCGCTCCTGCCACGGCTTGCCGCTTTGACGGCGGCGTTCTCCTTCCTTTTTGGATATGCCTTCAGCAACACAAACTGGATCGTGGTGGAGTGGCATCAGGGATATTTGGGAGTGACCATCTACGGCGCAATTTTGGGCGCGGCCATCGTCTCCGCCGCTCTCCTCACGCCACACGCCGCCCATGCAGCCCGCCTGCGCTTGCGCTGGATCGCGGTCCTCACAATGAGCGCCGACTTTGTGATCACGCTTGCCGGTCAGCCCCATCGCTATTGGCTGCATCCTCACACCGTGCACGAGGCCAACGCGGTCTCGCGCTTTTTTCTGGAACGTGGCTGGGCAGCGTTCGTGGGCTACGACGTTTTCTATATCGCGGCCATATTCTGGCTGGCCACGGTCCTGCCGGAAATCGGCGGCGCGATCTGGGCCTTCGGGTGGGTGTTTGCCGGCTTCGTCGGCATTTCCTGCTGGTGCTTCTACGAGTGGAGGATGGGGATGCAGACCCCGGTTCTGTTCGGCTGCATTCTCAGCGCGCTCATCGTACTTGCCGTCTTTACAAGAGCACCATCTCCGGTCCGAAAAGGCAGCGACCATCCAGAGCCAGAGAACCTGCGGACTCTGTGGGGCTGCTGTAAAGCGAGTTGACGTCCTCCTTGTGCCTTAAGTCTCTGGTTCCTATTCCCTATTCCCTACTGCCTGCTCCCTATCTTTTTGCACCAGGTACTCATCCAGCAGCACGCTCACCAGCACCGCCGTTGGGATTGCCACCATGGCGCCGGCAATGCCCCCCAGCGCCGAGCCGAACAGCAACGCGACGAAGATCCCCAGCGCCGGAAGATTCACGCGGCTGCGCATGATGCGCGGCACCAGCCACGAGTTTTCAACTTGCACATAAAGTCCAAAGAAAATGACGACGCCGAGCACGCGTCCCCAGCTGTCGATGGCCGCAACCAGAACGGCCAGCACCAGTGAAACCGCGATGCCCAGCACCGGAATCACGTTGAGCAGGCCGGTGACCACGCCCAATACGTATGCGTAGCGCACGCCAAGCGAGAGGTAGACGATAGTGCTCACCGTGCCCAGAATCAGCATCAGCGTCAGCTGACCCACCAGCCATTTCTCCATGCGCGATGCTGCGCGGCCGAGCGTATGGTCAAGCCGGATCCGCCGTTGCTCCGGGAAAAACGAAAGGAACCAGCGATATGCGCTGTCGCCCTCGAGAATGAAGTAAAGCGTGAGCACGAAGCCCGCGATCACTTCCACCAGCGCTCCCGCCCATGTCTTGAACGAAACCAGCAGGTACGCCGCCCCGCTGCTCAGTCCGCGCTGAAGCCATGCGATCACGTCGCCGGCGTCAAGGCGATCGGCGAACGGAACCTGCTGGAGCTTGTCCAGAATTCCCGGCAACCGTCCTGGCAATTCTCCGGTCAGGGACTGAAGATCGTTGATGACCGGCGGCAATGCAAAAAATCCGAACGCTGTAAGTGCGCCCGCCACCGCCAGCAGCAGTATGAGAATGGCCATCGATCCGTGGAATGGCTTCCATCGGCCGATACGAATCCGCGACGTCGCCCGCACCACTGGAGAAAGCACCACTGCAAAAAGCGCGGATACATACAGCAGCGCCAGCATGCCGCGCATCAGCCACGCCACATAGAGCGCCAGCGCCACACCGAAGAAGAATAAGATGTGCCCGCGAACGCTTTGCTCCGTCCGCTCAGCCTGATTCGCCTGCGTGCTTTGACTCATTCGAGGCTTTCCTTGCCTGCCGCTGGTGTCATTCCACCGCTCTCAATCACGGCCGTCGGTTCTAAGATGCGCGATCCCGCCCGTTGTTCTCTTTTCTCCGTTCTCTTTTCTCTTTTCTCTTTTCTCTGTTCTCTGATCCCTGACCCCTGACCCCTGTTCTTTTCACTGTCCGCTAATCAGCCCGCCAACGATTCCGCCCAGCACGCCTGCTCCCGAAGTCTGCGCCACTTCTGGATGCGGCAAATACTCATAGATCTGCATCGCCAGGCGCGAGATGGGCAGCGTCTGCAGCCAGATCGTGCCCGGACCCACCATCCGCGCCAGAAAGATTCCGTCGCCGCCGAAGATCATGTTCTTGATCCCTGGAACCGTGGTGATCTGGAACCCGACTGACGATTGGAACGCGCCCACATGTCCCGGATGCACAAATAGGATCTCGCCCGGAGCCAGGTCCTTCTGGATCAGCTCGCCCGACAACTCGATCCACGCCGTGCCCACGCCGCCGATCTTCTGCAGCAGGAACCCGCTGCCGCCAAAGATGCCTGCGCCAAGCGATTGCTGAAATCCCACGCTGATCGTCACCTGCGGGGTCGCGCACAGGAATCCGTGCCGATGCACAAAATACTCGGGGCCCTGTCCAAGCTGCACAGGCACGATATGGCCCGGCACCCTTGTAGCAAATGAGATGGAGCCCTGGTACTGAATGGCGCGATACTCGGTCATAAAGATGCTGCCGCCGCCTGCCACGCGCTTGATGACGCCGAAAAACCCGCCTCCCCCGCCTGCCTGGGTGTGCGTGGTCATCTGCACTGACGCGGTCATCCACGAGAGCTCGCCGCTCTCTGAAAATACGCTCTCGTTGGGGTCGAGCAACACTTCAAGCACCGGCATGGTGGTGCCCAGAACTCTGGTTTGCATGAGGAAAACCCTCCCTGTTAGTGACCAGTGTAATGGCCGCGACGCATCGCCCAGGACAATGTTTCAACCGAATGTTTGTGGATTGGGCGCGGCCCGATTCGAGGCCCGGATTTGGCCGGGCAAACGATTACGGCTCTCCGTGATGCGCAATGACCTGGTCCTTGATGCGATCGTAAACATCGCTGGGAAGTACGCCCTTTTCGACCAGGTCCGCTTTACTCCGGTAGGGGCGGAAGCGCACGATGCGGCCCGCCCAGCTCGGCGTCATGCCGGGAACCTTGAGCAGTTCAGCCAGTGTGGCGTGGTTGATGTCGACGCGCGCCTCAGGAGGTGGAGCGGACTTTGGTTTGACTCCTGTCTGCGCCGGATTAGATTTCGCCGATCCCGCTTGCGCCCACGCCAAATGCGAACCCGGCGCTGCCAATGCCAGCAAGACAGCCAGAACTACAACGGGCGCGACGGCGGATCGAGTCAGAGAGTGCACGCATTCATTCTCCACCTGCTCCCAGACCACTATCAAGCCACGCGCGCAGCGCGCCAAACCCGCGCCAAGGAAAGCATTTGACAGTCCCCAGCCTTTCCTCGTACCTTTGAAGACAGATGCAGAGCGCCCGCCATCACGGCCACCACCATCATCATGGGACAACCATGCCGGCGGACTGCCATGGCCTGAGCTAATAAGGCCAGAGAGATCGAAAAGAAACACCCGAGCCCGCCGGCGACCAAAGCCAGCGGGCTTTTTCATGTTTGCACCCAGAGAATCTAAACCAAAGGATGAAACTGTGGAACAGCAGATTGATTTCGACAAAATGGATGGCCTCGTACCGGGAATCGTGCAGGATGCGCGCACCGGCGAAGTGCTCATGCTGGGATTTTTGAATCCCACGAGCTACGCAAAAACGCAGGAGTCCGGCTTTGTGACCTTCTGGAGCCGCACCCGCCAGAAGCTTTGGATGAAGGGCGAGACCAGCGGCAACCGTTTGCGTGTGGTTTCGGCTTCAACAGACTGCGACAACGACACGCTGTTGTTTCGCGTGGAAGTGGAAGGCGACGGCCTGGTTTGCCATGAGGGCACGGTGAGCTGCTTCACGCGGCCCATTGCAATCCCATCCCGGCGAACCGCGACCGGCGCCGCCGCGACATGTGCGGAGGTGTCCCGTGGGTAGCAAACTTCGTCTCGGAATTCCCAAAGGCAGCCTGCAGGACGCGACCATTGCGCTGTTCAAGCGCGCCGGGTGGAACATTTACGCCGATGGCCGTTCCTATTTTCCTTCCATCGACGACGCCGACATCGAATGCATGCTCATTCGCGCGCAGGAGATGGCTCGCTATGTCGATCACGGCGTACTCGACGCCGGTTTGACGGGCATCGATTGGGTGGTCGAAAGCGGCTTGGATGTGTCCAGCGTGACCACGCTGACCTATGCCAAGCAAAGCCGGCGCAAAGTGCGCTGGGTGCTTGCGGTGCCCGAATCAAGCGGCTATGAAAAGGCCGAAGACCTCGAAGGCAAAATCATCGCCACCGAGCTGGTTGAAGTCACCAAGCGCTA
>DASXFF010000052.1:0-14888 GCA_036489735.1 Occallatibacter sp.
GCTCTATGACAAAGTTCATCATCGAGAAGTTCTTTATCGCAATCAAGTAGTCAAATACGGCTTGGTGGGCCCGCGTGGCGCGTGGATTGCCGGCGGAATGGAATTCAGCTTTCCGTATGCACACTCGATGAACACGGTTTCGCCTGTGGAGTCGATGATCCGGCGGAATCCCGATGGAAGCGCGTCAGTCATTGTTGGAGCGATCGATTGGGTCTCGAATATGTATTCAGAGATCGCGTTGACCTTACGTCCCGATACGGCCCGGCTTCAGGAAGACGTTACGCTGTTTAATACCACACCACAGACGAACCTCTATCTGTTTTGGACAAATGCGGCTGTCAAAGCTACGAACGACCTGCAATACGTCTACCCGATGCGTGAAACCATTGATGACGATCCCTTTGCAATCGTGGGCACATGGCCCGTATCGAACGGGGTTGATAAGAGCTGGTACAAGAACGATCTAGATGCAATGGCGATCTTTGGCCGCGCGGTGCATCGCGACTTCTTCGGAGTCTACTATCACGAGGCCGACAACGGGGTGATCCACGCTGCGGACTTTAGACAGGATCCAGGGAAAAAGATCTGGACATGGGGGACAGCTCGCAGCGGCAGAATCTGGGATAAGCTTCTCAGCGATGACGATGGACCGTATAACGAGATTCAAAGTGGACGCTTCGCAACACAGGGATTCCGCGAGTTTATGGAACCGCGGCGGATCGAAAAGTGGACGGAGTATTGGTATCCAGTCAGCGGGCTCAAAGATGGATTTGTCGACGCCACCAGCCAGATGGCTATTAACGTAAAGTATTCCGCAGCCTCTGAGACAAAGCCGACCGTAACGCTCATGATGAGCCCGGTCGTGGAGATAACCGGCGCAACGCTCACAATCAAGCAGAGCGATAAGGTCTTGAAGACCATTCATCACATCCAACTGCTACCGCTGCACAGTGAGTCCTATACGGTGCCCGTCGAAGATGTAGGAGCGGCGAAACGAAGCTTGGATGTCGAGATCACAGCGGTGACAGGGGAGCCCTTGTTGCATTGGTCGGCAAGCGATCCCATTGATGGAAATCCTGACTTTGAGTCTCATGCAGGGACACAGATGGAGACGGAGATTCCCGACTCTGCGCAGACGCCCACACAGGCGTTATATCTGCGAGGAGTCTTTCTGCAAAAGAGCGGCGACCTTCAAGGCGCGCTAAGAGTTTATGACGAAGTGCTCAAGCGCGACCCCGATAATATTCCGGCGCTGTTGCGCGAGGGTTGGTATCACTACCAGGCAGGCGACTTCGATCAGGCTGAACATCTCATCTCTCGGGCCGTTCATCGCGATGAGACTAATTACGAGGCGCAATACGCTGCCGGTGTGATCTATCGCGCTCAGGGCCGGCTCAGCCTCGCTTTAGATGCCTTCTGGGAATCAATTCACTATGGCGGGGCAACCGATCGTGCCCTGGTTGAGTTAGGCGAGATTGAAATTCGCCAGGCAAATTATTCCAAGGCAGCAGAGCTATTGAAGCAGGCAGTCAAGTTCGATCCCGACGACGCTTTTGCACTCGCCGACTTGTCCGTTGCCGAGCGGCTTTCCGGAGATGCGAGAGCAGCTCTCGCTTGCGCTGAAAAAGCGAGTACAGAGATGCCATTGCTGCCCTACGCCCTTGCCGAACGGTCTGAAGACCAGCGATTCGTTGCGGCGAAGGCGGCTGCACCCGATGACGACGGCGCGTGGAGGAAGACTATTGGCTCAGACGCAGAGAACTACTTGGCGATTGCGGCCTGGTACCACGGTCTTGGCGCGTGGCAATCGGCCGATCGGATTCTGAAAGCTGCGCAGGCAGACCCCGCCGCAGCCTCTATCTCGCCGATGGCGAAGTATTATCTGGCCTCAGATGCCCGGCATGAGAACGACGCGCAGGAGGCCGCGGCATATTTGAAGTATTCGGCCGCGTCGAAAACAGCATCGATTTTTCCGAATCGACTGGAAGACTATGAGGTCCTGCGAGAGGCGCTCGAATCAAATCCCGCTGACCCGCAAGCAAAGTATGAACTCGGCAATTTTCTCTTTGCCCACGATCGATACACGGAAGCCTCAAGCTTATGGAGCAAAGCAATCGGTGAAGGGTTCGACGATCCCGTTGTGTTTCGGAACATGGGGGAATTTGAATGGCGTGTCACTCATGACTTGCCGAAGGCCGCCGAAGACTATGCCCACGCAGTTTCGAGTCAGCCCGTCGACTACAGGCTTTATGCGGATCTGGATGAGATTTACGAGGAAGAGGGCAACATGAATGCGCGGAGCGAGCTTTTTGACAAAGCCCCGCAGCGAGTGCTCGATCATGACAGTGTCCGCGCGCGACACGTCATATTTCTCATGGAAAACAAACAGTACAAACAGGCATTGACGGAGCTTGCAGGTCACAACTTCAAACCCTGGGAAGGCGGCGTGTCGTTTTACAACCTGTATGTGACTGCAAACATCGAGAGCGGCCGGCAGGAATTGACAGATAGCCGGCCTATTGAAGCAGAGAAGTATTTCCGCAATGCGATGCTGTATCCGGAAAATCTTGGCACAGGACAGCCAAGCAGTCCAGATGCGTCGCAGCAACTCTATTGGCTGGGAAACGCATTGGATGCCGAGGGCAAGCACGGGCAGGCTGAAGAGGCTTGGAGGAGCGCGGCGAATCGAGGAAAGAACTATGGCGGGTCCTGCCGAATTTTTCCAGCGCTAGCCGTCCAAAAAAGTGGGGACCAGAAAACTGCTCGCGAGATGTTCGAGCAATGCGTACGAAACGGGAAGCAGTCGAAACCTTCGGCAGGCACGTTGTTCAATGCAGGTTTGGCGGAGCAGTATAGCGGAGATGCCACTCAAGCGCGCGAAGATTTCCATCGCGCTCTTGCTGTTGATCCGCTTTATTGGCGGGCGCGCATTGCCCTCATTGCAACTGAATAGCAGCTCCTTTGATCGGTCTCGGCTCAGCTCATGATGGCGCGCGTGTGCAGCGAGAAACCGGCCGCGCCAGAGCAGGGAAGTGGATATGAAGGGTCGAACACGTCGCCAATTTCTGCAGAGCGCGATCGGAGCTGCGATAGGTGGTTCAACGAGAGGACTCTGTATGGCAGATTCGAATGCTTCCCCGTTGGTCATCGTTTCAACATTTGTTGCGAGTGACACCAAGCCCGATGGCGACCTGAGAAAGCGAATGTGGTCCAGGGCAAAATCAGTGTGGTTCAATCAGGCGGCATTTTCTGAAGCACACTATCCAGACTTCAGAACCAGAGTCGCGAGTTGCTGGAACGCGCAGTTCTTATACCTTGCGTTTTGGTGTCCCTACGAAACCCTCACGGTATATCAGGGTGAAGATGCGACTGTCGAGCGCGACCGCCTATGGGAACGCGATGTTGTTGAGGCTTTTATCTGTCCTGAACCAAAGTCTACCTCGCACTATTATGAGTTTGAAGTTGCGCCCAACAACCAATGGCTGGATCTCGATATCGATCTCACTCGCCGGCCGTTCAATGATGAGCACTGGGATTCTGGATTTGAGCACGCGACACGAATCGATGCTTCGAAGCGTGTATGGACGGCCGAGATGCGGATACCGATTCGCGCGTTGGGGACGATCCGCGAGGGCGTGGATTGGAGAGTCAACTTCTACCGCTGCGATGGTCCCGGAGATGATAGCGCGAGGCGAATGATGAGCTGGGGACGACTGCCCGAGCGCAAGCCAGGCGGCACTTTCCACCAACCCGCCTCATTTGGAGTTCTGCGCTTCGCAGGCTCTTCCTGATGACTTGCATCACCTCCTACCGAGGCGTACAGGGACGAAAACCAGTGGTAAACGCAATCAACGACTACTCAACGTACCGCGCCAAATCCGCCTAGAAAGGGAAAACCATGCGAGCCAGCCGCATTTTGTATTTAGTCTTGATCCTTGCCGCCTTCGCAATGCTTGCTTCGATCTCGGGCAGCGCGCTCGACAACGGTCAGGCCAGAACTCCTCCGATGGGATGGAATAGCTGGAATAAGTTTGGGTGTGCAGTCGTGAATGAAAAGGTCGTGCGCGGGATTGCCGACGAGATGGCCTCGAACGGCATGAAGGACGCCGGCTATCAGTATGTTGTGATCGACGACTGCTGGCAGGGCCCCCGCAACAACTCCGGAGCCATCACTGCCGATCGCGACAAATTCCCCACCGGCATCAAGGCGCTCGCGGACTATGTTCACAGCAAAGGCTTGAAGTTTGGCATATACACGGATGCTGGCACGCAGACTTGCGCCGGGCGCGCGGGCAGTCTCGGGCACGAATACCAGGATGCGCAGCAGTACGCGGACTGGGGTGTCGATTATCTGAAGGAGGACTGGTGTAACACGCTGCCGGGTCAGAACAGCAAAGCATCGTATGCCCTGATGCGCAATGCCCTGGCCGCAACTGGCCGGCCCATCGTGTTCAGCATCTGCGAATGGGGTTCGACGGAGCCATGGCTTTGGGCGCAGCCAATCGGCAATTTGTGGCGCGCCACAGGCGACATTCAGGATTGCTGGGACTGCAAAGTGAGTTGGGGTGGAATGGGAATGACCCTGATCCTGGACCAGGTGAGCGAGCTGGGGAGCTATGCGGGCCCGGGACACTGGAACGATTTGGACATTCTTGAAGTCGGCAATGGAGGAATGACGAAGGAAGAAGACCGCGTCCACTTCAGCATGTGGTCCATGCTCTCCGCGCCTTTGATGGCGGGGAACGACATCACTAACATGTCAGCCGACACGCGAGAGATCCTCTTGAACAAGGAAGTTATCGCGATCGATCAGGACAGTCTCGGTAGCGCAGCCAGACGTGTGAGCAAGCAAGGTTCTGTCGAGGTCTGGTCGAAACAGTTGGCGGACGGTAGCCGCGCGGTTGCTTTATTGAATCGCGGCACGGCCTCAGCAACCATATCGGTTTCATGGCAGGCCTTGGGTTATCCCTCCACATTGCCCGCGTCGGTCCGTGATATTTGGGCGAAGAAGAACGAAGGGAAGAGCACAGGAAGTTATGCGGCGCAGGTGCCGGGGCACGGCGTTGTGATGGTGACAGTGCGGCCGTAGAAGAGCTGCGGTTGAAGGCTGAAACGCTCCGCTTCACTGCGCCGGATAGAAGAGGTAGAGCTTGGAAATGCGTTCATTTTCGCCGATATAAATTGTTCCATCGCTGTCCGACACCATTGCGCCGATCACGTCGGCTTGCCACGTATAGTACGGCCGACGATTAACATCCACGAATCCCAACACATCATAGGCACCGGTTGCGGGATCGTAGCTGAAGAGTCGAGCCATCTCGTCTTTGTCGCCGCCCATACCGTAGAGCCTGCCGCTCGGCGCTCTTACCAGTCCATTAATTCCATATTGATTGAGCGGCTTTCCCAGGTTGGTGACCGTGAGCTTCACCGGGTCGAGGCGAAAGAGATAGCCATCGGAGGTACCGCCATAAATCATGCCCGAGGGATCGAGCAGGAACGCGTCAACGCACGTCCATGGCTCCCGCCCCGGAACTGCGGGTGCCTGGATGGCAAGCTTATCCATCTTCTGGGTCCTGGGGTCGAACCTGAAGAACGATCCATTTTCGCCGGATGCAAATATGTCTCCATGTTGATCGACCACCAGCATCCTCGACACCGTCTTGTCCCGCTCAAACCTCTCGCCCGCGGGAATCGATTGCGCAATAATTCCGAGGTCTGTGAATTTTCCGCTGTCAATTGAGTAGGAGAAAAAATGAGCATTGGGAGCTGACAAGCCATAAATCATGTTCGCGCTGGGATCGCAGATCAGGGTTGAGATCGTCTCTCCCGCGATGGGCTGGCCCATGTCCTTAACAGGCAAAAGCGTTGCGATTTCTGTTTGCTTGTCTTGTTCGCCAGCGGGCGAATACTTCAGAATGTGTCCGCTGGGCGACGCGCCTATATAGATGTCTCCCGAGGCGGAAATAGCCAGGGCGTTGACCACCAGCGTGGCATTTGGAATCACGCCGAGAGGGCGAACATATCCTTGGCGAGGATTCATCGCAAAAAGGTGAGCATGAGCTCCGCTTGTGGCTCCGTAGAGAGCACCGTTCGGTGCGACTGCAAGCGATGTGATGCCGGATTCTCCATCCGGAATCACGTCGATTGGCGGATAGCCAAGATCCCGGGCGTCGATGCGGGTCTGCTTGACGACCACCGCATCGTAGTCGCGATTCCGCTGGCCAATCGCGGCGATGCTGCAAGAGAGAACGACAGCAATAAGCAGAAACAATTTGAGCCGCATGAGAGTGCCTAATCTTTCTTCGGATGGAAGATAAACAACGCCAGGCGGAAGGGCACACCGTTGATCTTTCCACCATAGTCGGCGCTGCTTTTCACGTCGTCGGGGCTGACTGCGCCAACAAAATAAATGGTGCCGTCCGGCCCCGTATCGGCGGAATTAGTGCCGACGACCGGCCGTCCATCGGGTAGACGCATCTCGCCAAGGTCATCGATTTTACCGGTGCGCAGATTGTAGGTGATCAGATGCGAGGCAGCTACATCCGCACCGCCGCCGTAATCAAACTCCGCTCCGGCAGCCGCATAGTAGAGCTTCCGGTCACGGCCGAGCGTCAAACTCAACGTCGCGTAGGGCACATTCCGGCTTGACCCGAATTTGGGAATGCACATCGATCCCAACGTTTTCACCTGGCTATCGAGAGGCGCTGATGGATCAAACGAGAATAGAGTGCTTGCACTCTCTTCCACGCCATAGAACTTTTTCGTCTCCTGATCCCAGACCACGACGCGCCAGCCGGTTTCTGACTTGTCGTAATCGCGGCCGAGAGAGATACCCTTTTGCCGGATCGGAATCCGCGCGGACAGCTCAGTAATGTTGTCGGTACGTGGATCGTAGCGAAATATTCTTCCGGCCCCGAAGCTTCCGTAGACGTTTCCCTGACCGTCGATGCCCAGCGTGCGGCAAATGGAATCCCAGTTGTTGATCCTGCCCTTGTCAACCTTGGCGCCGGTGGTGACATCGTAATAGACAAAATGTCCGCGAGGATGCGTCAGCCCATAAATACGGTTGAACTTTGGGTCGTATGCGCCGGTATTCATCCCTTCAAACCGGGGGCCTATTCCAAAGTCAACTACCTTTCCGCTCTTCGGGTCGTAGGCCATGTAGTGCGAGCCCGGGTAGCCTTCCGGCGTCGCGAAGCGGGCATAGTCAAACCACCATCCGCCGTGCGTCGCGTAATAGATGCGGCCGTCTGTTCCTTCTCCAAACTTGGCGTGAATCTTCGACTGCGGACCAAGCCCAAGGCCGGCTTCACCGGTAAGTTCATTCAGGCCGCCAACGTCGACCATTTTGTCATTGCCTGAATCGTAGTAGACAAGATGCCCGTCGCAGCCGTGGCATGCCAGGCCTACATACACCTTTCCATCGCTCGCCGCTTTCAATGCAGCCCAGTTGCCATCCATCATGCCCAGGCCAGGAAAGAAGCGGAAATCTACAGTTACAGTGCTTTGGGGCGTGGCTGCGTGTGCGGTCAGGGCGGCGATTACCAAGACGCATGAGCTCACAGCCATCTTTGCTGATCGGAGGACGAAACGCGATCTCTCAATTCGTGGGCTGAGTCGCTGTCTCAACTGATTCGTGTTCATCTTTCCCTCGGCGTGCTGCGAGCAGATAGCGGCCAATCGAAAGCCGCAGCGGCATGTGCCCTGTTCATTTGGCATAGCTGGTTTCTACTCAGGCCGAGATGGCGTCACTGTGCTTGCAATATGCGCCACAGCGTTCCCGAGAATATCCTTGCCTGTGCTTCAGGTGGCACTTCGCAGGCATTCAGCATCGCGTGGTAGCGCCCGAGAGCTGCAGCGAATTCATCGAGATCTCCCCCAAAAACGTCAGAGCCGAACACTAGCTTCTCGAATGCGCTGGATTTACCGGACGGCGTGTGTGGACTTACAATTCCCGTCCACCAGAAGATAGAGCGGAAGAAGCGGTAGTCATCCTTCTTCTTAATGAGAGTGGTGCCGGAAACGTCGAAATAAAGATTCGGGTTCCACCTTCCAATTTCAGCCGCCTCCTGGTAATCCGGATTCCCCAGATGAGCGCCGATGATGGTGAGCCCCGGCCAATGCCGCGCGATTAGATCAAGACGCGAAACCCGGCTGCGGTCGAAACTGATGTTGGCCGGCTGCTCGGGGTGCAATCGATTCACGATCCCGGTGTGAAACAGAAGAATCATGTGATACTTGCTGGCTCGGTCGTATATCGGCCAATAGGCGGGATCGTCGTAGTTCTTCAGAGTTGAAGTAATCTCTCCCAGCCCTCGAAATCCGGCGTCGTGGAAGTGGTCAATCTCGCTCAGAACGTTCGGGTCATCCAGCTGGATATCCCCAAACCCTATTAGCCGGTCAGGATGTTGGTGGATGAACGCATTTGCCTCCGGAAAGCCCTTTGGCGTTGTCAGCAAAAATGCCAATCCATCGTTCGCATCCAACTTTCCGAGCAGCTTATTCAGAAATCCAGGCTCGCCGTTGAAGTGCACGTGAACATCAATCAGCTTAGGCTGGTGAGGCTGAGCCAGGGACGGAAGTGACATTGAAAGCGCACCCAGAACAATTGCCCACCCAAAACAGCGCCGCATCAGCCCCTCACTCATGATTTCCTGGTTCCGCTCCCGGACTGCGCCCGGTTCTCCGCGAGATAGATTGGCCCGTTGCGACCACCGTCGCGGCTTACTCCGCCCGCATCGCGGTGAAATCCGGCATCTATCTCCGACGCCCGCGTCCAGCAGCGCCCCCTCATTTAGATCTGTCGGCTTTCTGAAGCACTTTAATTCAAGAAAATTATCCCTGTCAAGAGAAAATCAATCACTCCGCATATCTGCCTTATTATCTTGGATATTTCGCAATTTACGTTGAACGAAAATTGAGGGTCAAGCCCAATTACTTGACACCGCAGATAAAATTTCTTGATATTTGTGAAGGCTTTCTCTACACTCATCGTTTGCACAGCGAATTTCAAACTCTCGTCTGCTCTTGACTTTAAAGACACCATCGAACTCCGACGAAATATCGGTTCCGTAACCCGAATGTAAAGGTAGAGTATGAAGGTGATGGATACGCAAAAGAGCAAGATCGGACTTCGAGAAATCGCGTCTGCGGCAAATGTAAGCATTGCCACGGTTTCGCGAGTGCTGAACGGAAACAACCGCGTCGATCCTGATATTCAGAAGATTGTTTTGCAGGAAGCCAAGAAACTTGGGGTCGAGTCGTCGCAGAGGAACAAGGCAAAGAACCTGATTTTTCTCCTCAGCAACCGGGCCATGCCGCACGCTTTCCATTCGCGCATTCTTAGTGGAGCAGAAGCGCACTGTGCCGCATACGGATGGAACATGGTGTTTTTGTCCTTCAACTATCTACCCAATGTTCCCTGGACGGAGTTACACCTGCCGGGCGTAATTCAGCGTCAGGATATGGTTCGAGCGGTTATTCTGGCCGGCACAAATTCAACGAATCTCACCAAGCTCCTGGCGCATAAAGGCATCCCGTTCGTCGCTTTTGGCAATAATTTGATTGGTGAACCGCAAGAGCTGAAAGATTACGATGTGGTTTATGCCGATGACATTCAAGGCAGCAAAGACGCGGTCCGGTACCTGATCGAGCTGGGACACCGTCATATCTGGTTTGTCGGCAACACTCGTCTGCCATGGTTCCGGCGCTGTTATGAGGGGTATCGCCATGTAATGGAAGAGGCCGGCCTGACGCCCCGCGAAAGCTGCACCGACTCGGAGAATGATACTGAGAGCGGATATCTGGGGACCAAGTCGCTGCTGGCCCGCGATAAGTCGGTCACGGCGATTCTTGCCGGCAACGATCCAACCGCGCACGGCGTCTATAAGGCGCTCCGGGACAGGGGTTTGAAGATTCCCGATGACGTCAGCGTCGTCGGCTGTGACGACACTGTTGGCACATGGCTCTATCCGGCTTTGACATCCACCCGTGAATTTCCTGAGCAGTTAGGCAAGCAGCTCGTCGAGTTTGTTTTCAATCGTCTCGCAAAGCCGGATCAGGATCCTCAACGCGTTACGGTTCCCACCGAATTCATCAAGAGAGATTCGTGCGGCCCCATGAGCGCGGCGCGTGACAAAACGTCGAGCGATGCAAAACCACGGGCTGCGGCCGTGTAGGCGAATACCGATTTGGCCTGCCTGTCGATCGCCAATCTGGGGTCGGATAGTTATAGCCAGGGCACGCTCCTTCGGAAGTAATTCTTCATCTGCATCACCAGTCCTCAGCCGGATTGGGCAGGACCGTTTTGACCCAAAAATTCAACTGAGCGTGCGATGGAATGGACTCTCTGAACGGAGCGAAGCAGGAAATAGATAGCCTGCCTCGACCGCTTCGGGGAGCCGGGCGAGTGCGTTGGTGGATTGTCTGGACGCTGTTTTTTTCCACGGTCACCAATTACATCAGCAGACAGACATTCTCCGTGCTTTCGCCGATGCTTGCCGTTCAATTTCACCTCAGTCATACAGATATCGCCAAAATCCTTGGCGCGTTTCAAATGTCGTACGCGGTTACATGGCTGCTGGGAGGCATCTTTCTGGATGCTTTCGGAACCCGGCTCGGCCTGGCTCTGGCGGTAAGTTTCTGGTCCTTAGTCAACATAATTACGGGCTTTGCCGACTCCACCTTCGGGTTCGCCGCTTCTCGATTCTTCCTTGGCGTGGGAGAAGGCTTCAATTGGCCTGGCGCCAGCAAGACTGTAGCCGAATGGTTCCCCAACGATGAGCGCGGTATCGCGGTTGCCATCTTCGACAGCGGCTCCAGCGTAGGCGGCGCGCTGGCGGCCATGATCATTCCCTGGGTCGCTATTGAGTTCGGATGGCGATGGTCCTTTGTTTTTTCGGGCATGCTCGGATTCGTCTGGCTGGCAATGTGGCTGTATATGTATCACCCGGTCGATAAGCATCCCCGGGTTACCGCCGCGGAAGTTGCACTCATACGCGCAGGCCAGGAGACTTTTCACCGCTCTGACGGACATGGAGTAGCGAAATGGCTTTCATTGGCAAAGAGCCGGAACGTCTGGGGCATCGTTCTCGGACGCGCACTTACCGATCCGATCTGGTGGTTCTACGTCTTCTGGCTGCCGCAATATCTGAGTGACGCGCGTGGGTTCAGCCTGCAGCGCATAGCCATGTTTGCGTGGCTGCCGTTTGTCGCCGCCGATCTTGGTAACTTCACTGGCGGATTGATCTCCCGTTCTTGCATTCGGCGTGGAGTCCCGGTAATTCGCGCGCGCATGTGGGTGTGCGCCATCAGTTGCCTTCCCATTCTCGCCGGTATTCCGGCGGCTCGGGTGCATAACACCTATGCTGCGTTGGCGCTGATATGTGTTGCTCTCTGGGGTTATGCAAGTTGGTCCACGATGGGACTCACTCTTCCTTCCGACCTGTTTCCGCAGGATGTTGTCGCCACCGTAACCGGCCTCAGCGGATTTGCAGCGGGAGCGGTCAGCACGGTTTTCACTTTGGCGGTGGGCTACCTGGTCGATCGTTTCTCCTACACTCCGGCCTTCGTGGCTGCGGGACTGATGCCCATTGTTGCCACAGTTTGTTTGTTTTTCTTGATCAGTCCTCCGTCGGCTAATCCTTCAGAAACAACAATTGTGACGGAGTAGTCGCCGCCGGTGCGGCAGATTTGATGGGGTGCAAAATGATAGGTGAGAAAGATTCTTCAGCGGTTGAGCTGCGCGGATACGCAAGCCTCGCGAAGTTCCTGACCGGAATTCTGCTCATGTCTTGCGGGGCCGGCAGCATTCTGAGCCAAGCCCCTCAAAAGGACTTGACCTCTTCGCGTATGTGGGACAGCAAGCAGTCTCTTCCTTTCTCATTCAAGTACGGCGGCAAGGAGTCGGCAGAGATTCTGAGCCAGTGGAATGAATCAGAAACCACAGAGAGCAGCGCGCGGAGTAGCGCGCGAGGACAGATACATGTCTACTCTTATGTCGACCCTCAGACACAACTTAGAGTTACCGCCGAGGTTCGCCTCTATCCCGAGTTCCCGGGAGCAATCGACTGGGTCCTGAAATTTCGCAACGATGGAACCGCGGATACGCCGATCATCGAAGACATTCTTCCATTGAATCTTGCAATTCCGGCTCCATCCGGTGAGAGTATCGTCCATCATGATCGAGGTAGCCAGTCGCAGGTCGGCGACTTCACACCATTGGATGAGCATCTTGATCGAGGCGGAAAACTGCATCTCGAATCCTATCAAGGAGACTCATCCAACCACGATACCATGCCGTTTTTCAACTTGCAGAATGGCGGAGGCGGCGTCATAGGTGCCATTGGATGGACCGGAGATTGGAAAGCGGATTTCACCTACTTGGCCGACGGGAAAGCCATCGCAATTACGGCCGGAATGAAGAAGACTCATCTCCTGCTTCATTCCGGCGAGGAAATTCGTACGCCGCGTATCGTGCTTATGAGCTGGACGGGCCATGAGTGGCTGGACGCTCAAAACAAATGGCGGCAGCTTCTGCTCGCGCACTATACGCCGCAGGAAAACGGCACACATAAGCCGGGCCCGATTCTGTTTGGGAGTTGGGGCTCTGAGCCGATCGACGATAAGCTCGCTTACATCCGTTGGGTTCACGATCACCGGATTCCTGTTGAAGTGTACGCCGTGGATGCGGGCTGGTATGGCGCTTCGGTAGGTGCGGAGATGGATACCACCAACCCATGGTGGAAGAACCGCGGCGATTGGTTTCCTAGTCCGCTCTATTATCCGCACGGAATCAAGCCGCTCGGCGACGCGCTCAAGGCAGACGGCTTTGGATTTTCACTTTGGATAGAGACGGAAACGACCATGCAGGGCAAGAAGATCATCAAAGAGCACCCTGACTGGTTTCTCCATATCGATCCATCGCTGGATAAAGGCGAATCTCTCGTCAACCTCGGTAGTCCTGTGGCGCGCCAGGGTGTCACCGACATGGTTTCAGGCTTCATCAGCAATTTCGGAATGACCTGGTACCGCCAGGATTTCAATGTCCGGCCATATCGATACTGGGCGGCCGCGGACACGCCGGACCGCATCGGAATGACCGAGATCGGCTACATTGAGGGTCTCTATCGGATGCTCGATGATTTGCTGAAGCGGCATCCAGGGCTGCGCATCGACAATTGCGCCAGCGGCGGCCGGCGTATCGATATCGAAATGATGTCGCGCAGCTTTGTGGTTTGGCGAACCGATCTGGGATTCACCAATACTCTGGCTGAACAGGCGCAGACGCAGGCGCTCGCCCCCTGGGTTCCGGATACGATGGGATTCGAGAGCCTAACGCAATCGAAGCCGTGGACCAAGCCAGGCCCTTACTCGACGCCGCGGAATCTCTATCTCATGCGTCTCGGCTACGATGCTGGATACGGTACAACTCCTGGCGCCGCCGGCGTTGACAATGAGGAGTGGGTCAAGTGGATTAAGCAGGCTATAGCGGAATATCGCGAAGTGCAGCCTTATATCTACGGTGACTTTTATGCTCTGCAACCCTATAGTCTGAGTGACGATGTGTGGACCGCGTGGCAGTGGGATCGGCCAAAGTCTAAAGACGGTCTAGTTATAGTGTTGCGCCGGCCAGCGAGCTCATCCGCAAGCAAGCAACTTGACCTGCAACATCTGGATCTCAAGGCCACATACCATGTGGAGATTCGAACCTGCTATGACAAAGCTCCGGCTGTGAAGATGACGGGTAACAGTCTGGCTCATCTGCAGGTTCAATTGGCTGACGCGCCGAGCTCCGAGCTTGTCTTTTACCGGCTGATACAGAAGCGCTGATAGGTGACCAATGTCGAAGCAAATTGCAGATAGGTACCGCGCCCGTAAGCTGAGCCAAAGGGTGCTGAGCCATCGGATGCTTTTGCTGGCCTTCGGCCTCTGTTCATCTGCGGCCGTCGCTCAAACCGGACGCCCCACGCTTGCTCCAACACCGCCAATGGGCTGGGCTAACCGGAACAGCATGGGCTGCAACTATGACGAAGGTACGATTCGCACCATGGCAGATTTCATGGTCTCCTCTGGAATGAAAGAAGCCGGCTACAGTTACCTCATCATCCAGGAATGCATAGTGCACGTGGGCCATCGCGCTCAGGACGGCACTCTCATTCCGGATTCAGGGAAGTTCCCTCACGGAATCCCCGCGCTCGTCGCCTACATTCATGAAAAGGGCCTCAAAGCGGGCATCTACACCGATGCCGGCCCGCGGACCTGCGCGGGATATGAGGGCAGCTTCAATCACGAAGAGCAGGATGCGCGCACCTTCGCATCGTGGGGCATCGATCTCATCGAGGAAGACTTCTGCCATAAGCCTGAAGGGTTCACTGGAGCACAGCTCTACACCAGGATGAGGAATGCGATCGCTCATACGGGCCGTCCCATGCTTTTCTATATTTGCAACTGGGGTGCTGAATCCGCCTGGACCTGGGCGCCGCGCATTGGAGATGTGTGGCGGAGCACGGGTGACGTGGGCGATCCCGGCCGAGCTGAATGGACGCGCATCCTATCGAACTTCGACTTGAATGCAGTCCACTCTTCCAGCGCTGACATCGGCGGCTGGAGCGATCCGGATATGCTCGAAGTTGGTGTTCCCGGCATCAGTCCAATCGAGGAACAGGCCCTCTTCAGCCTATGGGCTATCTCCGCCGCCCCACTCTGGGCAGGGAATAACCTGGCTACCATGTCTCCGCAAACGCAGAACATTCTTGTTAATCGCGATGTGATCGCCGTCGATCAGGACAAGCTGGGCAAGCCCGGTACATTGATTGCGCAGGAAACGCCGGGGCTCCAGGTCTGGGCTCGTCCTCTCACGGGAAGTGGCTCTCCGCGTGCGATCTTGC
>DASXFF010000136.1:0-4452 GCA_036489735.1 Occallatibacter sp.
CGACATCAACACCGCGAAAGCCGGTCTCCGCGAACACGTCGGCTTCGAAACTGGTGGATCGAGAATCGAAGACTCCTTCCACACCAAGGCTGCGCAGATATTCCCGCTTGGCATCGCTGCCCGCCGTTGCGAAGACCAAGGTGCCCACCCGCTTCGCCTCCTGGATGGCGGCCAGCCCGACACCGCCTGCACCGGCATGGATGAGCACACGCTCGCCCGGCTGCAGTCTGGCCACGCGATCAAGACACCAGCGAGCAGTGAGAAACGGGATCAACAGCGTGGCTGCGTCCCCTTCGGTTATGCCGTCGGGCATCTTCCACACTCGATCGCACGGCAGAGCAGCAAAGTCAGCCATAAGACCCGACCCGATGGCCACAACTCGGTCACCGGCTTGCAGGCCGGAAACGCGGTCACCGACGCGAACGACGACACCAGCGCATTCGCCGCCGGGCGGTACGCCGTGCGCGGAACCTGGCTCAAGCGCGCTCAATACTTCATGGAAGTTGATGGCGGCGGCGCCGATTGCGATTTCAAGCTCATCGCTTGCAGGAGCGCGGCGGTCCTCCGTCGCAGGCTCTAAATCCTCAAGCAGCCCCGAGGGCGCAAAGCGCAGGCGGCGTGTTTCCGATTGTTCGAAAGTTGAGCCGCTACTCGTCTTTTCAGATCCATTCTGCGGCAATATGTAGGGCGTCAGGCGTGGCACCCAGAGCCGGTCACCGCGAAGGGCTACCTGCACAGATGTGTCAGAAACTTCATGAGCCAAACGCCAAAGTTCCTGAGCGGAGTCTTCGTTAGCGGAGAGGTCGACCGCCGTGACTCGGACCTCAGGATATTCGCCACGCAGACTGCGGGCGAAGGCCGCCAGAGTCGCGCCATCCGGCGAGGAGATCCCTGGTCCAAATGCGCCGCGACTCACGAACCAGAACCGGCAGCCGGTGAGGTGATCGCCGGACAACAACGCCTGCGTGCAGGCAAGCGCTCCGCCGAGGACCTGCTTCTGCCAATTCAAAACATCCGTCCCCCTGCTTTCGGACCCGGTGCTTTCAGGCGCGATGCTTTCAGACGAAGGAGTCGCAAGCTCGGCGGCAGGCAGGTAGAAGATGTGCCGGGGAGAACCGGAGACGGCGCGACTGCTCGGCGGCGCGACAAACCACGCGTCAATCGAAGCCTGCTCAATTTCGGTTACAGAGATCAGGGTGACCGCGGCCCCAGTGCTCTTCGCCTCTTGCGCAAGCGAACTGGCCAGAGGCCCCGGTTCTTCAACGCTTCCAGCCGTGATGATGAGAACAGGAACTCCTGCGGTCCGCGGAAGATTGCCTGCCACGGGATGGCCTTCTTGTGCTCCATTCACTGCGGCGATCGCGCATTGCCCGCTCAGCACACCGTCCTTCTGATTGGGCCCACCTTCTTCCTGATCAGGAGTGAGCAGCACATCGCCGAAGCCAGATTCGCTTATTAATGATGCCCAGGCCCGCTTCCCGATCAAAGCATAGTCGGGACGAAGGTCCCGATCGGAGAAGCGCCACCAGCCCTCGGTAAATCCGACTGTGAGGTCGATCCAAGGCTGTTTGTCTGTGGTTTCCGCGATGAGTAAGACACCACCCGGACTCAACAGCGAGCGAACGTGGCCGAGCGTTTGCTTCAGGTCGGCAGTTGCGTGAATTACGTTCGAGGCAATCACGATATCGAACAGTTCGCCGGCCAGTCCCTGCTCTTCGGGATTGCGCTCAACATCAAGCGTTTGAAAGCGCATGCCTTCGACGGAGGCGAATTCCCGGCGAGCCGCGTTGACGAACGCCGTGCCAAGGTCTGTCCATACATATTCCTGAATCCGCCCGCGCAGGGCCGGGAGTAGATAGGTGGTGGTGGCTGCTGTGCCGCCGCCGATCTCCAGCACGCGAACCTTGCGATTGAGTTGGACAGCGGCTTGCACGGCTGCGGTCGCGAGAACCGGATTGAGTGTGCGCGCCACGACAGATTCCCGGTAAAGCCGCGTCGCAATCTGTTTGCCAGGCTCGGAGAAGAGCACACTCAGAGGATTGACTTCGCCGCGCAGCAGCGGAAGCAGTTGAGCCACTGTCTGCTCAGTCCAGTCCATCTCGGGATGATTGGCGGCAAGCAGGCGCGCAGCGCTGGACGCGATATCGAGCGCGGGTGGGTTCAATACACGGAAACGGTCCTGACCCAGGCTCTCGAGACAGCCTGACTCGCAAAGTATGGCGAGAAAACGAAGCGCCAGACGATGATGTTGCGGGGCGACGGAGAGCTGTCCTAGCAGATCGTGCGAGCTGAACTCCCGGCCCGGTGCAAGGTTGAAGCCACCCTGCTCAAAGCTGTCTGCAATCCATGCCGAGCAGAGCGAATCGAAGTCTCGCATCCAACCTTCAAACTCGGCCAAGCC
Organism: Occallatibacter sp.; assembly: GCA_036489735.1. Lineage (GTDB taxonomy): Bacteria > Acidobacteriota > Terriglobia > Terriglobales > Acidobacteriaceae > Telmatobacter. The sequence continues at coordinate 2,402 of DASXFF010000136.1, forward strand.
GGTCTGTTCCGCAACAGCTTCCAACACCTTCTGAAGCGAGTCGGGATCAAGAGATACCGACTCCAGCGGCAAAGACTCCGATTGTTCGCCGCTGCGTTCTTCGCTGACGGCGATCGGCTCCCACTCCACCTGGTGCAGCCAGCCGCGGTATTGCTGCCCCGAAGAAGGCATCAGCCTCAGGCCTTCGGCCAAAAGCAAACACTTGCCCTCCGCGTCCAGTCCCGCAATGTCCACAGAAAGGCGGCGCCCCTCGCGTTTGCGAACCTTCACGTGTGCGAATCGAAGCAGACCGGGTTCGCCGGGACAATGAAAACTATCCAGCGCAGCCGGCAAAGCCGGGGAGGCAGATGCATCGCCGTCAATCGATACGGCGGCGGCCTGAAGGCACGCGTCGAGCGCAATCGGATGAACTCCGTAACCCGCGCTCTCGGCAATCACCTCTGGCGCGAGATCAAGTGCAACCAGACCCTCATCGCTGTTGCCCCAGGCTTGCCCTATTGCCTGAAAGGCCGGGCCAAAGTTGAGGCCGGCGGCCTTGAATCGCTTGTAGAACGCATCCTTATCGAGAACACTTTTGGCTCGACTTTGAATAGCCACGAGATCCACAGGCAAACCAGCGGGCGAGGAAGAAGAAGTCTGCTCCAGTAGCCCGACAGCGTGAACAGTCCAGGTGGCAGCCTCCCCAGGTTGACTTTCCTGAACCTGCAGCGCGGTGCTGGCGATCTCGAATTGCCGTCTGCCATTCGCAGCATCTACCACAGAGACCACGGTTTCGAGCAGACGCGGCTCATCGAAAAAACAGGGCTCGCGGAATTCCACGTCTACCGCTTTCCAGTGGAGCTGTCCGTTGACCTCGCGCGCAGCAGCGAGCGCCATCTCAAGATACGCTGCGCCGGGAAGCACACGTCGCCCGAGGACAACGTGATCGCCGAGATGAGTTGGGTAGAGAGCTGTCAGTTCCCCCTGAAAAGTCACAGCGTCTGAGCGAGTGCGCAGGCGCGCACCAAGCAGCGGATGTTGCGCAGGAAAATGACCGACCGGCTTGCCAGAAACTGGCGCCGAAATGGTTTCCCGGCCGCGCTGTGTGAACCAGAATCGCTGGCGTTGGAAGGGATAGGTGGGCAGGGGAACCCGGCGGAAGCGGCGGCCGCCGGTGAAGCCCTTCCAATCGATATCGACACCCTGCCGATAGATCTGCGCAACGGCAGACAGCAACTTTGGCCATTCGCCGTCTGCACCGCGCTTGCTTATGGAAGCGACGCATCGATCCGGGGCGATGCTGTTGGCTTCTGCCAACGCGAGCAATTGCGGCTCTGGGCCAACTTCGAGAAACAGACCTGCACCGGAGAGATTGGCAGCCGACAGCCCGCGTTGAAATTCGACCGTCTGGCGCAGATGCTGCCGCCAATACCGGGCATCAATGGCCCGCTTGCGTTCGACCGCCTGGCCGGTCAGATTCGAGATCCAACGAATATCGGGAAGGCGAAACGGAACCGCAGCAGCTTCAGCCTCAAAAGCATCAAGCATGGCATCTAGCGCGGCGGAGTGAAAGCCGTGCGTAGTGCGCAAACGTTTGTGACGTACTCCGTTTTCGCGCAGGCTCTGCTCAAAGCTCTGAATCGCCTCGCGACCGCCGCTCACGACGACGCTCCGCGGTCCATTGACGGCCGCAACGCTGAGATCGAGATGAAGGCCCGAAGTGGCCAACATCCTGCGAACCTCTTCCTCCCCCGCAACGATGGCGATCATGCCGCCTGCTAACCCCAAATCCTGGGTGAGACGGCCGCGAGCCGCCACGAGGCGAATGCCCTCTTCCGGAGTCATGACTCCCGCCACCGTAGCGGCGACGTATTCTCCGAGGCTATGGCCCAGAACCACCTCGGGTTCGACTCCACAGCTTCGCCAGAACTCACTGAGCGCCCAACCGTAGGCATAGAGCGCGGGCTGCACCAGGCTTGCCTGCTCCAGCTCGCCATGCTCGTTGGCCCAGACCGCCGCAATGCTGCTGGGAAGGCCGCCGTCGAGTGCACGCTCAAGGCGCTCCACTGCGG
>DASXFF010000099.1:0-5395 GCA_036489735.1 Occallatibacter sp.
GTAGATTCTCACTTAAAATTCAAGCGACTTTCTGAGCTTGATGTGCGGCAACGTTGGGTTGCGCGGCCGATGGCAAGCGATAGACGCGCGCGCCGTTGTAGAGCGTATCGTTGCGAAACATGCCGTAGATGGCGTGCAGCAGTTTGCGTTCGACGGCGATTAGCGCGGGCTTTTTCTTGACCCCTCGGGCCAAGAGGTGCTGGTAATAGCCGCACAGATGCGGTTCACGACGGCTGGCAACCAGCGCCGGCATGAATAAGGCGTGCCGCAAGTGGCGATTACCGGCCTTGCTGATGTGCTTGGCTCGGCGCAGCGAGGTACCCGAGCTGCACTCGCGCGGATCCAGTCCGGCAAAAGCCACCCACTGCCGCACGTCGCGATCGTCGGGCAACAGCATCAGTTCGGCCAGCACCTGAATCGCGCTCACCTCGCCAATTCCCGGCACCGAACGCAGCAGCCGATAACGCCGCTCGGCACGCGGCTCGGCCGCGATGCATCGCAACGCCTCGGCGCGCAGCGCCTTGATCTCTTCCTCGATCACGCGCAGCACCCGCGCCACGCTCTTGCGCACGCAGGCCGGCGTCGTTTCCGAAACGCCCGCCGCATGACGGCGATTTTTCTCCGCCGCGCGCTGCTGGGTCAGCGCCTCCATGCGTCGTGCCACCTGCCACAGGTCCAGCGTGTTCTGGTTCGGACGCGCCCAGCGCTTAAACGGCATGCGCCGCACGAACTCCCACAAGACCACCGCGTCGAGCGTATCGCTCTTGCTCCTCTGCATCAGAGCCTGCGCGAAATGCCGCACCGCACGCGGATTCGCCACCATCACCTCGACCTGCTCCTGCTCGCTGAGAAACAGCGCCAGGTCCAGCCCGTAGACCCCGGTCGCCTCCATGCACACGCTCACCCGCTCGACATCGCGGGTGAGCGCGTGCAGTAGTTGTTGATGCCCCGCTTCCGTGTTGGCAAAACGCCGCAGCACCGCCTCCCCCTTCTTTCCCGTCCACACCGCCACCAACTCCTGCGCACTCACCTCCACACCGCACTCTTGCCTCTTGTCCATCTCGCCTCCTCGGAGTAGGCTGTGGCTCCGGCTCCCTGACCCTGTGCAAACTTCCAAACTGAGCTTGTAAATGCAGGCTCTAGGGCCTGTGATTCTCTTCAGTTTTAGGAAATTAGGGCGGGGGGCCGATCTACAAAGCAGGCTCATGGAATTCGCACTCCAGGCCTTGCGGCCGCTCGGCCTCTCCGCCAGAGCAACTTGCCTCCCAGCAAGTCTCTCCCAAAATCAACATACAAGCGGCCGCCTTTTGGGCGGGCGCTTTTGACTTTGACTTTTGCTCTTGAACTTTTTCTTTGCTTTGCCGTCCGCCAAATATTTCTCGAATCGCCCCGAGCTCTGTCAAAAAAAACATCGCCGTAAGCGCGGCACAATTTAATCAACGCGTAAGAGTCGGCGGCGCAAATCCAGAATCCTTATAGATCGCAGCTTCAGCCCCTGAGCGCAGATTTCTCGGCTGCTATGGAGCCCCGTAAGCGCGGGACAGGTGTGCAGTGAATTAATACGGAGGCTACAGCCTCTGCCCTATTCAGTTCCTCTGCGCCGCCCGCTACTGTAACGAAGCTTTTGCACACCTAAGCGGACACACAGGAAAACATATGGCGTCCCACGTCGCGGATGACGGCAATGATGAACTGTTGGTAGGCAAGATTGTCGACCGCGATGCGGCCGCGCTCGAAAGCGTCTACAAGCGTTACGGCAATCTCCTATATTCCGTCGCTCGAAGAATCACGGACGATTCCGGAACCGCGGAAGAAATCCTTCAGGACACCTTCTTCCAGCTTTGGCAGAGCGCCTCGCTCTTTGATTCGGCTCGCGGTTCGCTGATTGGCTGGCTTCTCGCCATGACCCGCAACCGCGCTCTTTCTCGCCTGCGCAAAAGAGACGACCGCGCTACGTCCCACGCCACGGAAGCCGCCGCGCTCGCGCACAGCATTGGATCGAGCAATTTGGAGCAGGAAATTGCTCGCCAGTTGATCGTCGCGGCGCTCGATGGATTACCGCAGCCGCAGCGCCAAGCGATCGCGCTGGCTTACTTCGAAGGCCTCACCTGCAAGGAAATAGCTGTCCGCACAAAGTCTCCAGAAGGCACCATCAAGAGCCGGCTGCGCTCGGCCTTGAGAACGATGAAACACGACTTGTCACAACCGAAGTCCGCCACGACGGAACGGCCGCGCAGCGAAAGCACCGAATTGGAAGATGTGCTGATCACCACGCAGCTTTTGACGCGCATCTGCAGGTCGCGCGGATCGAGCCTCGAAAGCGCATCTCTCAGGACTCTCTCGGAGGTCGCAAGAAACACGCCGGGAAAGCTGATCGAGTGCTTCCTTCAGATGGGCCTCGATCTTTGCAGGGCGGGTACTGCCGGTGTGAGTTTCCTCGAAGAAGGCGACGACGGGAAGGGCGCGTTCCGCTGGACGCACCTTGCAGGCCGCCTCGAACAATATGTGGGAGGCACAACGCCCAGGAATTTCAGTCCCTGCGGCGTTACTCTGGACTGCGATTCGCCTCAGCTCTTTCGCCGTCCCGCGCGCTATTTCAATTACTTCAATGAAGTGAAGGTCCCGATCGTCGAGGGCTTGGTCATCCCTTTCCATGCCAACGAGCGCACCAACGGCACAGTTTGGATAGTTTCCCACGACGAAGGCGTACCCTTCGATTCCGAAGACGCGCGCATCATGACTAGCCTCACCGAGTTCATACAATTTACTCTGCCCCTCGTAAAGTCCCCCGATCGCACCGAGATCACTGTCTAGAGACTCTTTGATCCCGTGACGCACTTTTAAACCGGGATCATCCTTGCTAGGTGGTTCTATTCACGCGAATACACGATGCACTTCACATCCGTAACCTCGACGAACCTCGTACTCCTCGCATAAGTGAGTTCAACCATTGAGGAGGACGTATGACGGGCAAAGTAGGGGGCATTATCGATCCGGTCACGGCAGAACAGGAAATGAATCTCTTGCGTTACAGAAGGGCGTTCGCGCGACGTAATTTTCTAAAAAATGTCAGCCTTGCGGGTGCGGGCATCGCGCTCGGCGCGGCCATCGACGGTTGCTCAAATGGTTTCACGTCGCAGGCACAAGCAATCCCCCAGACGGACGTTCTGAATTTCGCGCTCAATCTCGAATATCTAGAAGCGGAATTTTATAGCATGGCCGTCACCGGAGCCACCCTCAGCTCGTCCGTCACGGGCGCCACGAGCAACGCCAGCGGCGGATCAAAGGTAACCTTTACGGATTCCAGAGTAGGCGACATCGCCGCTGAAATCAGCGCCGACGAAATCGATCATGTAAAGTATCTCCGTACCGCTCTCGGAGCATCGGCAGTAGCCGAACCCAAAATCAATCTCGCAGCATTGGGCATCGGATTTGCCACCCAGGCGCAATTCCTGACTCTCGCTCGCGCATTCGAGGACACAGGCGTCAGCGCATACGCAGGAGCCGCCACGCTCTTGAGCGGAAACAATCTGCAAGCAGCAGCCCAGATTCTGGCCACCGAGGCATATCACGCCGGAAATATCCGGCTCTACGTCATCGAAGATTCCATCACAGTCCCATCTTTGGATTCGCAGGACGTTCCGCCGACCGAACAGCACTTTTTTCCAACGGATTCCAACGCCCTCGCCATCAAGCGCACCACGTCGCAAGTCCTCTCCATCGTTTATGCCAGCAGCACGCCGGGCACGAAAAGCGGTGGCTTCTTTCCGGGCGGAGTGAACGGCAACATCAACACGGTCTAGCGGCCCAGCCGCAACGAAAGCCTCGGGAGCTCGGCCGGCGGCGCACTGCCCCGTCCACCCCTACATACCACCCGCTGAGCTCCCGGCGGCTGATGCGCATCGGCAATTTGAGTTACTCAGATCGGAGAAAAGTGATGAAGCGTACCGTTTATCTGTTGCTGGTTATACTGGCCGCCGCACCGGCTTTACTTGCGCAGGACTGGGGAAGCGATCACATTAACGCAGGCGTTTACGGCAATTTCTTTCGCGTCAGCGATAGTCAAATCGATCTGGGCGGACTCGGCGCACGGCTTTCCGTTAACGTCATGCCCAAAGTCCAGCTCGAAGCGGAATCCTCCTACAACTTCGACGAGGACTTTTCGCAGGGCTTTAGCGACGCTACCGGAACACTCGTGGTTAGCCGCTCGCAAGTGCGCACCCTCGATGGACTCTTCGGGCCGAAAATATATTCGAACAAGGGACCGGTGCGCATCTTCGCCACTGTGAAAGGCGGATTCATAAATTTTAATCTGAGTAATTCGCCTGCGGTAACGCTCCAGACTGTGCAGAGTACGTTTCAGAATCTAAATGGAGTGAATACGTTTGGCGTGTTTTACCCTGGCGGAGGCGCGGAAGCCTTTTGGGGCCCAATCGGCGTTCGCGTGGATGTCGGCGACGAAATGTTTTTTCACAACGGGGCACACAACAACTTGCGCGTCTCGATCGGTCCAACGATTCGTTTCTGACGAATCACAGCCAAGGCGAGAAGCCCTGTGAATAACAATCGAGCGGCGGCACGCACACTAAGAGCGTCCAGGAAAGGTCTGCGGTTTTGCGGACCGTTGCTGACGCTCTTGTTGCTTCTCGCGTCAACCGGCCGGGCTGCCGCGCTGGACCCATCCGTGATGGAGCTATTTCCAAAGAATGTAACTGAAATCGGATATGCGGACTTGGACGAGGCCCGCAGCCTGCCCTGGTTTCCGCAGTTTGCCGCACAGGTCGTTCCGGTGTCGCTGTATGGCTTCGATCAATTCCTTTCGGCCGCACAGATGCAGTCGACGTCCTCTATCGACCAAGTAGTTTGGGCTCGCTTCTCCCCGTTAGATGAAGATTCGGCGACGGGAAGCGCGGCGATCTTGCTGGCCGGCGTCGCGACTGGAAAATTTCAAGTCGACGCGATCAAGTCATTTCTGAAGCTGCAAAGAGTTCCCGCTGTGCAACTCGACGACACGATTGCCTACTCAGCGGAGAATGGAATCGGCCCAGGCGCCGTTTTTTTCACTTTCTTGGATCAGAATACGATTGCGTTTGGCTCAATCGACGCGCTCAAGAAATTGCTTAACGTTCGCGATGGGAATGAGGACAGCCTTTCGGAAAATGAAGCCATGATCGACGATATCGGCCGCGTGAACGGCGGCATTTTCTGGGGTGTGCTTGGCTCGGAAGATGCCCAGCAGGCCGTCGAGAGATTGATGCCGGTCTTGCGTGCGTTTCCTCAATCGCGCGATCTCGCCGGGCAAATCAGGCAGGTGGCGATCGGAGCGAATGACGCCGGTACGATCGAACTTAACTTTCAGGCCACCACCGCGTCAGCCAAAGATTCGATTCTTTTC
>DASXFF010000127.1:0-18086 GCA_036489735.1 Occallatibacter sp.
GGTGTCCGCGTTGAAGTGTTGCCGGCTGAGGCCGGGGCCCCCGGCGGCAGGCCCACGCCGCCGGGGTGGGAAGCCGGCCGCGTCCCGCTCGACAAAGTTCTCTCGAAACTCGGCGACGAAGGCATGCTTACACTTCTCACCGAGACTGGAACGCTCCTCAACACAGCGTTCCTCGCCGCAGGCCTCGTCGATCGCCTTCATCTCTTTATCTCACCTCAAATCATGGGCTCCGACGCCGTGCCCGCCTTCAAAGGCCTCCCCAACTTCGTCCATATGGCCGACGTCGAGCTTGAACGCTACGGCAACGATCTCGGCCTTTCATCGCTCCTCCGCGACCCCTGGCCTCCCGTTCATCAATAGCCGGCAGCTATATTTCGAAGCTGTCCTCCTGAGCGAAGCCGCTGCGTTCTTTGCCAGCGGCGCAGTCGAAGGGTCTGCCCTGGAAATACCGGGCAATCCACGGCACCTACACCACCCACTGAAGTGTCATCCCGACGAAGGAGGGATCCGCGGTTGCTTTTTCATGGCCCTGGGTGACGCTATGCGCCATGTACGACTGCGGTTGTCTTTTGATCTGCCTAATAAAAAGTCTTTATCGCCGCCAAACGGCCTTTTTGCGCCTCTTATAAAATGGTGAGTGTGTGGTTTGGCTCCGAATCCCTTTGCGATCACGGAGCCGGACTCAGAAGTTATGGCCTCTTCCCCTCTTATTACCGCCGTCGTCTCGATTGTCGGCCTCGCCGGCGTGCTCGCGTGGCGCATTCGCGAGGGCCGCAGCGCCGTGACCCTTAAGAAGATCGTGATGCCGCCACTCGGCATGGCCACCGGCTTCTGCATGTTCTTCGTCCCGGCCTTCCGCGTTCCATGGGCCTGGGGCCTTGGCGCCTTTTTCATCGGGGCCATCATCTTCGCGTACCCATTGCTCCTCACCTCAGACCTGCATCTCAAGGACGGCGTCATCATGATGAAGCGCTCCAGCGCCTTCTTCGCCGTCATCGTCGTGCTGGCCGTAGTGCGCTATCTTGCGCGCGGCTACTTCGACCGCTTCATGTCGCTTGAGCAAACCGGCGCCTTCTTCTACCTGCTGGCGTTCGGCATGATCGTGCGCTGGCGGTTGAAGCTGCTTCTCGCTTGGCGCACGCTGACGGCAGAACCGCCTGTCGCCCCCGGAACTCCCGTCGAAGAAGCGGTCGAGTAGGCCTTTTGTCGCAGCTTTTTTGCAAGTCAAGCCTCGAGCTTCATGATTTTGCCCGCATCTCCCTCATTTCACAGGAAATATAAATTTTGCAAAGTTTGCAGATCATTTCCCCATTTTGGCGCATGATGGTCTCAGCATCGATCTTCATCTGACAGGTTGCGTGGCCTATTCATGTCGTTCCCGTGGGGTCCCTCAATCAAAACGAGCATGAGATCCTCCGAGTGGCCGAAGTTCCCATGCCTGTGTGCCCGTCCAAACGTCCGTCACAAAAAATTAAGAAATCGCACCAATTGCAGTGCAGTTTTGGTTATTTTTGCAGCCTCTCTGAGTCGCTTCAATAACTTAGCTAGTGTTTAGTCAGTAAATACCCTGCTGTCGATTCAGTAAACATTTGTACTACTTTGTCAACCCCGGGGAACCCGCTATTGCACCGGGCTGGGCGAGGAACCCCTGTGAGAGAATCAAACGATCCTGATTCCCCGATCCCATTTCACCCCAGGACTTCCCTTCGCGAGCGGAAAAAGAGGACACGATGCCGAGCGCACAGACAACGAAATCCCTGACTTTCAGCGTGGAACATAAGGGTGAGACGGCTCTCGTGCACTGCCGCGGGCAGCTCGTAGCCGGCGTGGGCAGCGAGTTTGCGGCTCATATCCGAAAGTTGATTCCGGCGCACAAGAAGATCGTGCTCGACCTGACCGATCTGACAAGAGTCGACAGCATGGGACTCGGCACTCTCGTACGTCTCTATGTCTCAGCCAAATCCGGTGGTTCCTGCATCGAACTCATCAATCTCGGCAAACAGGTGCGCGAGCTCCTGGGGATTACAAATCTTCTTTCGCTCTTTGGAGATATGTGCGAAAAAGGCGTGACGATGAAGATGTGAGTGCGGTGCGCTCCGATGGTTGTGCGGTTCCGCTACCCCTGCGGGGCTTGGTCATTCTTTGGGCTCGCGTTCCCAGGGTTCCACTGTGCTTCACCCTGGGCTATTTTCCTGCGCTCCCTCCGGGAGCTTGCGCAGTGCGGCGATGCGCGGAAGTGCGATCCCACAGAGGTCTTTCGTCCGCTAAAGCGGGCTTGGATGTCCACCCGGGGCTAACTTCCTGCGCTCCCTCCGGAAGCTTGGTTTTGCGGGGAGGGCGCTGGAGTATTAGGCTTTCAGTGCATGACCCCGAGTCCCGAAGATCCGGCGGCACAATACGCGCAGATGAGCGAAACAGAGCTTATGGAACTGGCTCAATCCTACGATGGCCTCGTGGAAACAGCACAGGCGGCGTTGCGAGCGGAGTTCGCGCGGCGCGGGCTTGAGCCGCCGGTCATAGAAGGACCGAAGAAACCGGAGCTACGCCGCTTAGCGACGGTGCGGCGTTATCGCGATCTGACCGAGGCATTGGTGGCGCGCTCTCTGCTGGAATCTGCGGGGATTCCGTCCTGGATTGCGGACGAGAATCTGGTGCGGATGGATTGGTTCCTCTCCAATATGGCGGGCGGTATGCGATTGCAGGTCGACGAAGGCGACGAAGCGGATGCCCAGGAGATTCTGGAGGAACGGGTCCCGCCGATAATCGAATATGGCGGGAAGGAAGCCTATGTGCAACCAATCTGCCAGAAGTGTGGGTCGGCTGAGGTTGTACGTGGCGACGGGACAGAACGGGGTCGGTCATTTGTGGGGCTGGCCATAGCCGCAATTCCAGTGCCGCCGCGAACGGCGGTTTGGCATTGCGAGGTATGCGGCGCACAGTGGGAGGATGCAGAGGAGAGTGAGCCACGCGGATAATTTGCTGCCTTACTCTCCCTCGCTGTCTGCCTTGTCGTTTCCTTGTTCCCTCGGCCCCTTGATCCCTAGAATGGGAAAATGTTCACCGGCATTATCGAGCGGACCGGCACCCTCGTCAGCGTCACGGATCGCGGTGGCGTTCGCCGCGTCACTGTTGAAGCGCCCGGCATCGCATCTCGGTTGCGCGAAGGCGATTCGCTGGGAGTCTCTGGTGTTTGCCTGACAGCCCTCGATCCCGACCCCATCTATTTCCACGCCGACCTTGCTCAGGAAACGGTCGACCGCACATCGCTCGGCTCGCTCGCGCCGGGTGCGAGCGTGAACCTTGAACTGCCGACGGCTGCGGGAAGCCCGCTGGGCGGCCACATCGTGCAGGGGCACGTGGACGGCACGGGCGTGATGACCGCACTCGACCCCGTCATTCCCGAAACCGATCCGAGTTTTAGCCGCGAGACAACCGATTGGACGCTAAAGGTCCGCGTCCCCGAAACGGTTCGCCAATGGATGGTCCACAAAGGCTCGGTCGCGATCGAGGGCATCAGCCTCACCATCGCCGGCGCCGAGGCCGATGAGATTTCAATTGCGATTCTGCCGCTGACCTATTGGAGGACGAACCTGCACACGTTGGCTGTCGGCGCTCCGCTGAACATCGAGGCCGATGTGCTGGTGAAGCTCGCCGCCATGCAAATGAAAGAAGCAGGGACCAAGGGACCAAGGGAACAAGGGGCCCGAGAGTTCGTGCTGACCGCGGAGTGGTTGGTCGCGAACGGCTACTAGGGACAGGGACCAGGGATTGGGGAACAGGAAGTCGGATAAGAACGGTGAAGAAGCGGGGACGGTGATTCAGGCGGTCGCCTTTTCTGAAGCGGCCTGCTTTTTGGGCAGAATCTCCGGCGGAGCCACCTCAACCCATCGCGCTTTGTTGGACTCCGGACGGCATTCCGCCCACAGTGCATAAATCTCTTTCTTGGGTACGCCCCACGTCTCCACCAGAATCGCGCTGCCGCCGTCTGCTGCGGTGTATCGCTCGCGGCACCACAGAACAAACGGCACACACCGCTTACCTTTGCGCATCGTGAACCAGTCAATGATCTCGTGCGGTGATTCGACACGGACATTCTCCGGCGTCCACCAGAATCGGACCGGGCCTTTTGCCGAAAACCGTTCCTCGATGCAGGTGCCACCGGTTTCGCGCATGGCTCGCGCGAACTCCGCCCACGCCATGAATCTTCCCTTCGACTTCATCAGCTTCTTGAGCGCATCCTCGCGCCTTTGCTGACGCCATCGCAAAACGAGCAGATAGGGTGCCGCGAAGCATGCACCGAGGAACAGAAAGGGAAGCATCAGCAGTCCGAGCAACCACGCGATGACACCGGTTCCTTGCTTCTGCTGCCTCAGGTTTTCCGTTTCCGGCATCTGCATTGTCGCCGCCTGTTACGGTTTTGTGCGAAGCTTTGGCGGCGCAACCACATAGTCGTCGCCCACGCGCGCCAGAATCTGCGCCCGCTCGTCGGTCAACAGTTTCAGCCGCTTCGTCAGTTCGATGAATTCCTGCTTCTGGTCCGCTGTCAGAGCCGCGTCCGCATTGCTTGGCGCTCCCGGATTCGGGCCAGACCCAGATTCCGCATTTGGCGAACCCACGGGCGCGACGGGGTTCGTTGTCGCCAGTCCCGCCGCCTTATTCAGTGCGTCGAGCCCTGCCTGCAGCGCCGGAATCTCGCGGTCAATCAGGACCGGGCGAATCACCGGCTTCTTATCTCGTCCCGCTGCCAGCTCGTTACGGTTATTGTCTTCCCACACCGGCAGAATGCCCACGTGCCCCACTTCCACGCGCACTCCCGCAGGCCCGTAGTCTCGCTTCACGGCCGAGAACAACCCGATCATCTCGTCTCTCGGCTCGCCATCCGAATCCGGATTGAGGCCCTCCACATAACTCCGCGACTGATTCGACAGAAAATTGCCCATTGAATAAAAGATCACCGTGTCGCGTCCGTCCCGCGTCCGGTAGGTCTCAATGGGCTGCAGCACGTGCGGATGCCCGCCGACGACAACGCTGGCGCCGGCGTCGAGCATCTTGTGAGCCAGATCCACATCTTCCGGCCGCGGCGCTGTTGCGTACTCAATGCCCCAGTGCATGCTGATGACGAGCAGATCGCATTCGCCTCTCGCCGCCTTCACAGCCGCCAGCACCGTCGCCTCATCCGCACCCGCCGCACCGTTCGCCTCGCCCTGATAGGGATAAAAATTCACATGCGGCTGATCGTCCTTGTCGGGATTGCGGTTGCCATTGAGCCAGCGCGTCATCCCCAGCCAGCCAACTTTGATGCCGTTCGCTTCGGTGATCACCGGCTGCCAGGCAGTCGCCGCATTGTCCGACGTGCCTGCGAACAGCAGGCCCGTTTCTTTCAGGTGCTCGCGGCTCTCTGTGAAGCCCGACCAGCCCTGGTCCATCACATGATTATTGGCGAAGGAAACGATTTTGATGCCGCTGGCTTTCAGGGCCTGCGGCAGCGCAATGGGCGCGTCAAACAGAAACGCCTTCGTTCCGTGCGAGTTTTGCGGCGCGACGGGCGTTTCCAAGTTTACAAACCCGAAGTCTGCGCCCTGAAAGACATCCGACACGTCGCTGAACTCAGCAGCCCAGCCCTGCTCGCCATCGCCAGCCGCGGCTGCGGCCTGCTTCACTGCTTCATGTGGAATCACGTCGCCGGCCACCGCAAAGGTGATTTGCGCAAGATCGTGCGGGTAGGGCGGGACAACCGTCGCGGCGTGTTGCCGAGCGTGGAATGCCGGAATGAGCGATACACCCAGCACCGCAAGCGCGCTCGCAGCTACCAACCAGCGCCAGAGGCTGCGGAAGCTATCCCCGATCGCTGCAATGCCTGCGAAAACCTGGCGCGCAAACTCAATTCCAGTTGCAGCGAACCCCGCCCGCGCGCCCACAGCGATGTCTCCTCCAAGCCCGCATTGGCCTCGAACCGAATCCATAACCTGCCTTGGCTCCCTGCGCCGATCCTGCCAGCCGGGCGCCAATCGCCTCCCTGAGTGCCATCAGGATACAGGGTTATCGATCAAGCGCATGAGATTCGTGAGCGCGCCGCCGGGGCCGTGGATCAAAAATACAACCAGTCGGCCCGATCGATAGCATCGCGCTTTCACGAGTTGCGCGCCAGAACTCGGGTTCATGAGAAGCTTGTCTTTATGGCGAAGAGCTGTTCTGCCGTTTGCACCCGGACTATGGGTTGGGCATGCCTTTTGTCGGGCACGGTGCTCGCAGGGCAAAAGCCGGTCAGCCTCACAATTCACTGGGATCATGTCGTCGTCGTTTCGAAGTCCACACCGACACTGCAGGTGGTGGTCAATCCGCCGCTGAGACCCGGCGAGGCGCTGGGCGCGGCAGCATACAAGGCAGTTAGGGACCTCGGTGCGGAATACGTGCGCTATGCGGTTTGGTTGCCCTATCCGAAGCTTGCCGTGGCAGAGCTGGAGCCACCGACTGCGCAAAAGACGTCGTGGGACTTCAGCCTGATCGATCCGATGACGAAGGATTTTTTCGATGCGACTGAAGGGCATGAGCGGATTGTTAACTTCAGCACGATTCCTGCGTGGCTATTCAAGACGGATCAGCCGGTAATGTATCCAGCAGACCCAAACCAAGTGAATTGGAACTACACCCAAGGCACGGAATTAGTCGATCCCACTGGCAAGCAGCTCGGTGATTATTACGCGCGACTCGTTAGCTGGTACGTAAACGGTGGATTCACCGATGAGAATGGAGCGCGGCACAAATCGGGCCATCACTATAAGTTGCCGTGGTGGGAAGTGCTGAACGAGGTGGATGCGGAGCACCACATGACGGCGAATCAGTACACCGCGCGCTACGACGCCATCGTGAACGCTATCCGCGTGGTTTCACCCGAGACAAAGTTTGTGGGTCTGGCGCTGGCCTATCCCGGACAACAACCGGAGTTTTTTGAGTACTTCCTCGATCGCAAGAACCATCGGGCCGGCACGCCACTAGACATGATTTCCTATCACTTTTATGCCGCGCCGGTGACCGGAGAGACGGTAGACGACTGGCAGTACACGTTCTTCGATCAGGAAGCGGGGTTCTTGAACACGGTTCGTTATGTTGAATCGATCCGCAAGCGGCTCTCACCGCAAACCATGACCGACCTCGATGAGCTTGGCGTTGTTTTACCGGGGGACAACAACACAGGGCACGACGCACCTCCGCCAGCCGCATACTGGAATCTGGCCGGTGCGCTTTTCGGCGATTTGTTTATTGAGCTTTCAAAGCTTCAGATCGACGTAATCGGGGAATCGCAGCTGATCGGTTATCCCACCCAGTTCCCCAGCGTGAGCATGATGGACTGGACAACGAACCAGCCGAATGCGCGGTTCTGGGTTCTGAAGCTGATCAAAGATTCGTTCCATCCCGGCGATAAACTGGTTGAATCCACGATTCAAGCGTGGGACACGGACGTGGCCGCCCAGGGATTCATGACCTCAACGGGCCGCAAGCTGCTGCTGGTGAACCGGCGCAATCGCGAGATTGACGTTGCCGTGCCGGACGCAGAGAATGCCAGCGCGCTGACCGTAGATGCAGAAAGCGGCGAGGGTCCCGCGCGTGCCGTCAAACCTTTGAACGGAGCAATACGGCTGAAAGCATTTGCGGTTACAGTCGTGAGTTGGTGAGAGCTCTGGCAAGAGTGCGGGAAAAGTCTCGGCCCGGTGGGTGCCGGCTTGGTTCAGGCGCGAATGGCGTGAAACTTCTGTTTCACTGCGCGCCCCAATGGCGTCTTTTTGAAGCGGCCGACCAACCGAGCGGGCAAAAAGCCATAGAGGCTCCACAGGGCTGCCTTCGTCTGCAGAAGCTTGAAAGACAATTCTTCCGAGAGTCGATTGCTCCGGTATTGCAACATTCCTAAGCCGAACTCAAATCTGACGCGACAGAAGTTGTAATCGGAAGGATTCTCTTGAATGAAATCCTCGATTGCCGTCAGGACTCCATTCTTAGGTCCGCCTTCGCAGACGCAATTCCATAGACTCTCGTTTGTGCCTCCTGAGTCCACTAGCTGGCTGCGCCCCCGCATGATTCCCTTGCGCTCGCATTGCTGCCGGTACTGAGGCGGTATGGTTTCCGGCTGGTAATACAAATCGCGCCGTCCATACGGCCAACCGACGTCATGGAAGAAGATCATTCCTCCGCGACGGATCATGCTGCTCTGCCGGATGAGGCGCAATTCATTCAGGACCGTGTACCAGTTGTGATCTCCATCGATAAGAATGCAATCGAAAACGCCTTCGAGCTTGGGAAGGACATCGAGACTGTTGCCCTTGAGCACCGTTACTCTTTTGTCGTCAACGTACTTCAGAGCAAGATCGGCGTCGAAGCAGGGATCAATGATCGTGTAGGAGATGTTTGGCAGCTTCAGCATTTCATCGGCAGTTTCACCCTTGCTGGCGCCAATCTCGCAGAACCTTATCCAACGATGGTTTTGAGCGAGCGGAATCATGAACCGCTGCGCAAGCCTGACGAAACCCCATTCCTCTTCCATCGCATTCACGCCCCTTGATGAACTGACATTCCCTGACATCGGCTTCAGCAGCCCCGCGCCGATTCGATGCGCCCGGAGCGAGGTAGAGTTGCATCGCTTTAAAGCGAGACCGGGCCGTGCTGCTAAGTGTCCGATGCCTGGGGCATGCCCGCCCGGCCTATCCCCATGAGCGTGCGGGCCTTTCCTCTCGTCTATCTTGATGCAAAGACTGTTACCCTTGATCTGGAGCATTTTCTTGAGGATTTCCGGCAGCGCTTGAAGCTAGCGGCCGGACAAACGCAACCATGGCAGAGTTCGTGATCAAGTTGGCCGATGAGCGTGGCCACGTGCAGGAGCAGGTTCAATCCGCGGCCACGGCCGAGGAGTTGCGCGCACGCTTTTCTCACGCCGGCTACCACGTCTTTTCGGTTCGCGCGCGCGGCAGCATCGCCCTTGGCCGACGCAAAGTCAAGCTTGAACCTTTCCTCATCTTTAACCAGCAATTTCTCACGCTCATCCGCGCCGGTCTGCCCATCCTCGGCTCCATTCAAATGCTCGGCAAAATTCAGAAGCAGGCCGCATTCTCCAGCCAGTTGGATGATGTGGCCAGCCGCGTTAAGCGCGGTGAGGCGCTTTCGGCAGCCTTCGAAGCGCAGAGCGGCATCCCCGTGATGTACACCACGACGCTCCTCGCCGGCGAGCGCTCCGGCAACCTCCCTGAAGTCCTCGATCGCTACGTCAGCTTCCAAAAGGTCGCTCTGGCGCTGCGCAAAAAGCTTGTCGGCGCCCTCATTTATCCCAGTGTGCTGCTCGTTCTCGTCTTCAGCCTGCTCATCTTCATGTTCACCGTCGTCATTCCGCAGTTCGCAAAACTCTATGACCAGCTCGGCAGCAAGCTCCCGGCGCTGACCGTCGATCTGCTCCGCTTTGGCCAATGGATGCAGCACAACTTCATCTGGCTCGCGCTGGGCGTGATGGTTGCCGCGTTCGGCTTCTACCGCTTCGCCGTCACCGAAGGCGGCCGCGACTTTGTCGACGGTGTCCGCGTCAAAATGCCGGTTTTCGGCAAAATCTGGCTCAAGTATCAGGTCGCTTTGTTCGCGCGTACCCTTTCGACGCTGCTCACCGGCGGTTTGCCGCTGGTCCCGTCGCTTGAAACTGCTTCGCGCTCCATCTCCTCTCGGCGCGTCTCCAAGGCGGTCGAATCGTCCATCACCTCGGTGAGCGAAGGCAAAAGCCTCGCGGACTCGCTCATCAAAACCGGCGTCTTCCCCAGCCTCGCTTCGGAGATGATCGCCGTCGGCGAGCAGACTGGGGCGCTGCCCCAAATGCTCAATTCAGTTTCCGAATTCTTCGAGGATGATGTGGCCACCGCTTTGGCTGCCGCGCTGGCACTGATTGAGCCTGCCATTCTCATCCTCATGGGCTGCGTGGTCGTCTTTATTCTCATCTCGCTCTACTTGCCCATTTTCTCGCTCGGGCAGTCGACCGGAATGTAGCTGCCGGGATCTTTAGGAGGGTAATCACAATGGCCGAAAACAACGTTGTCACGCTGCCCGTTCCCGGCGACCTGCGGGCCGACGAGCGCGCCAACGCCGAAGCCCTCGCCCGCCGCTATCACGCCGAGTTCGTCGACCTCAAGAACTTCAAAATTCAGCATGAGCTCCTGCGCACCGTTCCCGTCGAGCTTATGTTCCGATACAACTTTGTCCCCATTGAGCAGACGCCGGACTCGCTGGTCATCGCCGTCAGCGACCCTTCGCGCCTCATGGTCCTGGATGAGATCGCCGGCCTACTTGGTGCACGAATCACTGCGCGCGTGGCCACTCTTTCGCAAATCACCGACCTTCTGAAAAAAACCGAGCAGTCGCAGCGCGTTCTCGACGAAGCCAGTGAAGGCCTCACCTTCGACGTTCTGACCGGCGACGAAAACTCCGACGAAAACATCTCGATCGAGAAGCTGACCAGCGACACGGAAGATATCAGCCCCATCATCCGGCTGGTCGATACCACGATCTTCACCGCACTCGAGCGCCGTGCCTCTGACATTCACATCGAGAGCTATGACGATTCCGTTCACGTGAAGTACCGCATCGACGGCGTGCTTCAGGAGGCCATGGCGCCGATCGCGCGCGAGCACCACGGCACCATCCTCGGCCGCATCAAGATCATGAGCGAGCTCGACATCGCGGAAAAGCGCGTGCCCCAGGATGGCCGCTTCCGCGTGCGCTATAAGAACCGCCTCATCGACTTCCGCGTCTCCATCATGCCGACCATTTACGGCGAGAATGCCGTACTCCGTGTTCTCGACAAAGAGTCGATGAGCGAGAAGTTCAAGAATCTAACGCTCGATGTCGTCGGCTTCGCCGAAGAAGACCTCCGCCGCTTCCGCCGCTACATCCGCGAGCCTTACGGCATGGTGCTTGTCACTGGTCCTACAGGTTCTGGCAAAACCACCACTCTGTACGCCGCGCTCAATGAAATCAAGAGTGACGAAGACAAGATCATCACCATTGAAGATCCGGTTGAATATCAGATTCGCGGCATCACGCAGATTCCGGTCAATGAAAAAAAGGGCCTCACCTTCGCTCGTGGCCTGCGCTCCATCCTCCGCCATGACCCCGACAAAATCCTCGTCGGCGAAATCCGCGACCAGGAAACAGCGCAGATCGCCATCAACTCCGCGCTCACGGGCCACCTGGTTTTCACTACCGTGCACGCCAACAACGTGGTCGACGTACTCGGCCGCTTTCTCAACATGGGCGTCGAGGCCTACAACTTCGTATCCGCGCTAAACTGCATCCTGGCCCAGCGCCTGGTGCGTACCGTCTGCGAGTATTGCTGTCATACGGTCCATTTCGACGACGAGACTCTCATCGCCAGCGGCATGGACCCGGCCGAGTGGCGCGGCTTCGATTTCCGCGAAGGCTCCGGGTGCATGGAGTGCGGCGGCACCGGCTACCGAGGCCGCACCGCCATTCACGAATTGCTCGACCTCACCGACACCATCCGCGAAATTATTCTCGCCAAGAAGCCCACCTCCGAGATCCGCAGGCAAGCGCAAAAAGAGGGCATGAACTTCCTCCGCGAATCCGCCATTGAGCGTGTCCGCCGCGGCGTGACTACACTCAAGGAGATCAACAAGGTTACATTTATTGAGGCGTCGCGATAAGACCTGGGACGAGGGAACAAGGGAGCGAGAAGACAGGGAGTAGGGAGTAGAGGGGGACCTTTTCGAAACGAGCTTTGTAAGAAGGGCACGGCTTTAGCCGGGCCGAAAACATTGATCAATAACAGCTATGGGCTTGAACCCCTGAAGGCAGCTTTTTAGCCACGAATGACCGCGATATTCAGCAAGAACCCGATTACGGCCCAAACCGCGGGGCGCCCGCCGGTCGCCATTGAGATTGCGCCCGAAGGCGTGCTTGCCGCTTCGCGCCCGGTTTCGCGCACCCGCAACGCATCGGAGCCGGCCGAGGGCAACGTCTACGCGTACGTTCCACTTTATCCCGGCGCCATTATTCCCGGCATTGAAGAGGCCACTCTGCGCGCGCCCGATGCCGTAACTGCCGCCATCCGCAAAGCGCTCGACGAAATTTCCCCTCGCACGCGCGCTGTCACCGTCGTCCTTCCCGATACGCTGGTCCGCGTTTTCGTCCTCGACTTCGATTCCCTTCCCGCCAAACCCGCTGAAGCCATCCCGGTCGTCCGCTTCCGCTTGCGTAAGATGGTTCCCTTTGACGTGGAGCACGCCGGGGTCAGCTACCAGGTGCTGTCGGAGAACGAATCGGAATGGAAGGTTCTCGCGGCAGTCGTACCCGGTCCTGTCCTCTCTGAATACGAGGCTGCAGTTCGCGCCGCCGGTTACGAGCCGGGCGCTGTTCTCTCCTCGTCGCTGGCCGCACTCGAGGCCTTTGAATCCATGGAGGCCATCATGGCCGCCAACCTCAGCGCCGAAGCCATCACCACCACCATCGCCAATGGCCAGGAGCTTCTTCTCTATCGCACCCTCGATTTACCCCAGAATTCCGCGCAGCGTGTGGCTGAAATTCAGCGGAGCATTGCTGTCGCCTCAGCCTATTTTGAAGATAAGCTCGGCTCGCGGCCCCGCACTCTCCACTACGCCGGAGTCGAGGACATTGCCGAATTCGCTGCCTCGATCGGCGACACCGAGCTCACGGTTGTCGAATGGGCTGCACGTCCCAGCGAGGGCGTCATGACGACGCTTCCTCAAACCTGTTTTGCCGGCGTCGTGGGTGCGCTGGCCGGAGCGAGTTGATCGAATGAGGAAAAGCGCGAGGAACAACCGCAGATCCTTCGACTCCCTTCGTCCGCTCCAGCGGACTCCCGTCGCTCAGGATGACAGCGTATTGGAGAAGCGGGAGACAGAGGTAAAGAGCTAGCAGATGCGCATTACCGTCAATCTCGCCTCTCGCCCTTACGCCAATATCGGTCCCGCGCTCAAGCGCCTGCGGATCGGGATGGCTGCGCTGGCAGTGCTCTGTCTGCTCTTCTTTCTTGGTCTTCACCTCATCGACCGCCAGGCCGAAGCGTCTCGCGCCCTCGAGCATTCGCTTGACGGCCGGATCGCACACGTCCAGGCGGAACGCTCCGCGGCCGTCGTCATGATGCGCCGCCCTGAAAACGCCCGCGTGCTTATCCAGGCCGAAGCTCTCAATCAGCTCTTCGACGAAAAGGCATTTTCATGGACCCTGGCCATGGAAGCGATGGAAACCGTTCTTCCGGCCGGCGTACAGGTCACCTCCATCGAGCCGATCCGCGCACCCGACGGTCACATCACAGTCCACGTTCGGGTTGTCGGTCCTCGCGATCGAGCCGACGATCTGGTAGCCAACCTCGAGCGCTCCCGCCGATTCCTTCAGCCGCGCATCACTGGCGAAAACGCCGAGTCCAGCAACAATCCGTTGCAGCGCCAGGAGCCGATCAGTATCTCCAACCGTTTCGACTTCGATTTGCTCGCAGAGTACAATCCCCCGACTCTCGAAGAAGCGCGCGCTGCCGCGAAGCCGCGGCACGAGCCCCAGCCGAAGATTCCTCTCGGCATCGAGAATCCAAAACACAAGCACTTAAATCCTGCGATCCCGCAGGCCAACGGGCGGCCGCCTTACATCGGACCTGCCCCATCCGGCCCCGGCGCGCCGACTCACAATCCCCCACGTGGAGGCCCGCAATGAGCGCCAACGAAAACTCCACGACGTTTCGGGAGCGGCTGGCGTCTCCGCTCACCTGGCACTTCGCAGGCTTCGCGGTGCTGCTTGTGCTCGCTATCTTCCTCGCAGTTCGCCTGGGATTCGATTGGGTTGCGATGAACAGCCGCGCCAACGAAGTCCTGGCGAGCAAGCAGCTTCAGTTAAAGGCCCTCGAAATCCAGACTGCCCCGCTGCACGGACTCGACCAACGGGTCGACAAAACGCGCGAGCAGATCGACGTTTTCTACAAAAAGCGCATCCCCTTCGATTACTCCGCCATTTCGACCCGCATTGGCCAACTGGCGGTGACATCCGGCGTGCGCCTGACGCGCGTGGGATATGCGCAGGAGAAACCGGGAGCCGAACTCACTGAAATTTCGATGGACGCGGGCATCAGCGGCGACTATCCCGCCATCATGCGTTTCATTAACTCGCTGGAGCGCGACCAGATCTTCTTCATCATTCGCGCCATGTCGCTCACAGGCCAGCAGGGCGGCCTGGTGAATCTTCGCCTTCGCGTCTCCACCTGGCTGCGGCCCGCCGATGCTGAGGCCAGCGGCCTGCCCATGGCTCCAGCCCACAGCGGCGAGAATTCGGCCGATTCGGTTCCCGGCAAGGAGGGCGAATAACGATGGCTCTCGCTCTCGGCATCGAAAACAAGCGACAGGTCATTCTGGCCAGCATACTTGGCGTCGTCCTGATCATCTGCGCCTTTGTGGTCTACAACATGTTTTTTGGATCTTCTTCGCCCACCGGCGCTGGTCCGGCGCCCGCGGCGCCTGCGCTCAACAATCCTCCGGAAGCCCGAGGGGGCGGCTCACCGGCCGCATCCGGAAATGAGGCGCAGCGTTTGTCCAATGCAGGAATCGATCCGTCGCTGCATTTCGATAAGCTGGCCCAGAGCGAAGACGTCGAATACTCAGGGTCGGGCCGCAACATCTTCTCCGCTGAGTCCGTTCCTGTTGCGATTCCTGTGCCAATCAAAAGCGCGCGGAATACCGCACAGACCAACACTCCGCCTCCGCCGCCCGCGCCGCCAAAGCCGCCGGCCATCGATCTTCGCTACTTCGGCTACTCGCAGGATGAGCATAAGCAGCTCCAGGCCTTCTTCATGCACGGCGACGACATCTTTATGGCCAGGACCGGCGACATCGTCGACCATCGTTTCAAGATCGGGGTCATCCGCCCGCTGAATGTTGAGGTGACCGACCTGGCCTACAACAACACACAAACCATCGGCATTTCGTCCCAATGATTCCTGCCTCTCCAAATCGCAGCTACGGCCTGGACGCCTCTCCGGCCCCGTCAAGAAGTCCGAAATGCAGGTCCTTCGACTTCTTCCGTCCGCCAATGCGGACTCCAGTCGCTCAGGATGACCGCGAAATTGGAGCGCCTGAGCCGATTCCTGCCAGTGAGCAGGGCTATGTCATGCTCATCGCCATCTTCCTGATTGCGCTGCTGGTCATCTCGCTGGCGGTGGCTGCGCCTAAGATGGCCCGCTCCATTCAGCGGGACCGCGATGTGGAAACCTTTCATCGCGGAATGCAATATCGTCGCGCCATCCAGCTTTATTACCGCAAGTTCCATGCCTATCCGCCCAATGTCGAAGCCCTCGTCAATACCAACGATATCCGCTTCCTGCGCAAGAAATACATCGATCCCATGACAGGACAGGCCGACTGGAAGCCGATCACGTTCGGCCAAAACAAAACTCCCACAGCTATGGGCTTCTTTGGCCAGCCGCTATCCGGCAACGCGGCCACACTCGCTGGTATTGGACCGAGTGGCGGCAACACAGCAAATCCGAGCGGCAGCGCGTTCGGCGGAAACCCCGCAGGTGGAGGATTCAGCAGCGGCAGCCTGACTCCCGGCTTGTCCGACACGAGCGATCAATCCTCGACAAACGGCTCAACGAGCAGCCCTGGCGATACGACCGACACCTCAGGAAACGCCGCCGGCGGCGGCACATCCACCGGCGGCGTCTCATCGACCGGTTCAAGCTCCGGATCTACTTCAGGTTCTGGCGGCCCAACATTCGGCGGCGCAGGCATCATTGGGTTCGAGCCCGCCAGCCCCAAGCAGTCGATTCTGATTTACAAAAAGAAGCAGCACTACAACGAGTGGGAGTTTACCTATGACCCACTCTCCGACATGAAGACAATAGGCGGTGGCAACACCGGCTTGGGCGGCGCCGGTACTAACGGAACGGGCACGAGCGGCATAGGAACGAACGGCGCGGGAACCAACGGCACGGGGACAACCGGTGGGAGCGCCGGCTCAGGCAGCTTCGGAAACTCGAATCCAACTCCGATCTTTCCGCCTGACAGCCAAGCGCCGCAATAGGTCTGCTGCTGCAATCGCCATGAACGCAAAAGGCCCGCCGTTTCCGGCGAGCCTTTGATATTTGGTCCCTCGTTCTGCCGGTCCCTTTTTTTACACCTGGAACGACGAGCCGCAACCGCAGGTCGACTTCACCGCGGGATTGTCGAACTTGAACCCGGCAGCTTCCAGCGTCTCCACGTAATCGACGGTGCAGCCGTTCAGATACATGAGCGATGTCGCGTCCACGAAAACCTTCAGATCTTCAAAACCGAAGACCTTGTCCATCATTCCAGGCTGATTCTCAAAGGCCATCGAATACTGGAAGCCCGAGCAGCCTCCGCCGACCACGCCAATGCGCAGCCCGGCCGGCAACGGATCCTGTGTGGCCATGATCTCGCGCACCTTTGTGATCGCCTGTGGCGTCAACATGAGCGGCGCCTTCTTAACGGTTTCCTCGGCTGGAGCTACGGTTGTGGTGGCCATCAAAATCTCCTCCGTTACTTAGGTTTGCTGCCCTTTTCGTACTGTACCCAACTGCGACTCCTGACACAAGCCCCGCATGGGGTACCTATCCCATTTGATGCACCCGTATCTGCACGGACGCAGGAGTTGAGGGTACGAGCCCCCGCGGCGAGGACAACCAACCTGACCTCTCGGAGGGTAGAAAGAGGGATAAAGTTTACTGGAAAAATAACAGTAATTTTCTGGTAATCTTGCACCGAATTTGGTGCACTGATGTCGCAATCTAAAAGACTTATGTGTTTATCAAATGTACACTCCCCTATCGGAAAAAGAAATTTCATTTCGTGTACTCCGGGGCGCAATGTTGGCAATTGAGTAAACATAACGGCAGAGACCAACGGACCGGGGGAACGATGGGCGGGACTGCGATGTGGCGGGATGTCGCGGTTCTTGGCTGCATGATTCGATTGTGCGCTTTTGAGATGTAATTATCGGCAAAAATAAGTGGCGCAGATGCAGTGGTTTAGGAGAGATTGAGCTTGACAAAGCAGATTTTCGGCTCTCAGCCGTCAACCTTTCAGCTTTTGGGACGAGGCGGCGCGGCGGTGCCAGCCAGGATAAAGGCCAACCCGAAATATTTCGAACCAGGCGGCACATTCGTGGTTCACTTTTTCATACAAAGGGGGCTATGATGACAGACCGTAAGGGCCCCTCTGGCCGCGAGACCGCAATTCCCTACGACCCCGCAGTTTCTGGGACCGGAATTCGTTCGGAGGTGGACTATGACTTTTGTCCCCGTAATGTGGACCGTCTGGTCGGCATTCGTTGTATTCATGGCCGCCGTGTACATCTACCGCTCCAGCCTGACCAAGAACGAGGAAGACCAAATCTTCCTGGACGACTCGTTTTCGCACGAGCAGGCGGAGCAAGCAGTCATCACTTCAAAAGTCGCCAGGATTGAGCCGATGGTGCGCGTCGCCCGCTGGCTCGTGGTGGGTATGACGGCCGTGGTTATTGCGTATTACGTCCGCGATATCCTGCTCCAGCTCCACCTCATCGGGTAGAGACCGGCGGATTTTTTCAGACGACTGAGCGGCCTTCGTGCGCCTGTAGCTCGCCCATGCGCGTTGCCCGGTTTCAGCGACTCACTTGATCGGTCGTCGAGATGCGAGCCCTGGCCGATGATCGAGCAAGAGCGCTGGGTGAAAAGGAAATTGGGGTCGGTGCTATCCCGCCCAAGCAGAGAGCTTGGACGGGGCACCCATTTTTGTGGCGGGTAAAAAGCAACCGCATATCCTTCGCTGCGCTCAGGATGACACGCGTGATTTAAATGCAGGTCCTTCGACTCATCACGCTTGCGTGACTCGCTCAGGATGACCGAGTTGAGTGGAGGTTCGTGGTGGGGGGATCACAACGCGGCGGACTGGGACAAAAGCGGCCCGTGCCTAAAGGCTATTGAGATGCGAGGGGAATTCAGCAGCCTGAAGGCTGCTGCTCCTTCCGTCGGTGCTATCCCATGTCCCAAAAACAGGACATGGGGCACCCCATTTTTGTGGGGGGTTGGACACGGCGAGCTG